>NZ_JAKJJY010000001.1:0-777097 GCF_022320955.1 Clostridium sp. YIM B02555
AGGAAAGTTAAGGTCTATAGCGCCGATGGTACTGCATGGGAGACTGTGTGGCAGAGTAGGACGTTGCGAGGTAAGATAAAAAGATAGTTGTAATAACTATCTTTTTTTATTTATGCATATTAGTAAAAGAAAAACATTCATAGAATAAAAGTCAAGAATCTGTTATATAGATATCCAAATTAATAATCAAACTTATAAATGGAATATACACACATAATTGAGAAATTATAATCATAACACTACACTAGAAATTAGATACATTTTTCTGGAAGCAGGCATGTGAAATTGAGCTGATGATGGTTATTAGTGGAAGGTTGTTTCATTTTCTGCTTGTCATAAATTTACTTTAGGAACATGCAGAAATGGGTGCAACCTTCCACTTAGAACCTTCCAGCGAAAATTTCACTAGTCCTGTGGAAGATAAATGTATCTGACTTCGGTAATTGTTGCATAAGTCTAATTCTGATTTGGATATCTTTACAACTAAATTAATTAGTTGTATAGCTGCTTCACGAAGGCTATCAATATTTTCCAAAGTCTGTATCACTTAATATAATTTTTGTCTTTTTAGTTCTAGGATTTTCATTGGTTGATTTACTAGTGTTTTTTTCAGCCATTTCCTCAAGCATCTTTAATATTTCTGGATTTAATGCATTTGTATTGTTATAAGACTTATAGCTATCTTTTAAATTAAATTTTCCAACCATTTCTTTAAGGAGTTCAGCTTGAGAAGAAAGTTCTTCACTTGCTGCTGCACTTTCTTCGGAAGTAGCTGAATTAGCTTGGACAACCTGAGATACTTGTATTATTCCTTGGTTAATTTGACTTATTCCAGAAGCTTGCTCATTTGAGGCAACAGCAATATCACTTACAAGATTAGCTACTTTTTCTATATTATCTACTATTTTACTAAGAGCATCAGCAGTATCTTGAGCAATTTTTGTGCCACCTTCAGCTTTCTTTATTGAACTCTCAATCATATCAGTTGTCTCTTTAGCAGCTTTTGCAGAACGTGCAGCAAGATTTCGAACCTCTTCAGCTACAACTGCAAAACCTTTACCATGTTGACCAGCTCTTGCCGCTTCAACAGCAGCGTTAAGTGCTAGGATATTAGTTTGAAATGCTATTTCATCAATTACTTTAATAATCTTTGAAATATTACCAGAAGCATCATTTATTTCTTCCATAGCCTTAAGCATCTCATTCATTTGCAAACTACCTTGTACTGCATTTGATTTAGCTGATTCAGCTAGCTCATTAGCTTGATTAGAATTTTCAGCATTTAATTTTGTTTGTGAAGATATTTCCTCAACGGATGCAGTCAATTCCTCAATTGAGCTTGCCTGCTCAGTAGCTCCATGTGAAAGTTCAATACTTGAATCAGAGACTTGTTTAGCTCCTAAAGCTGCTTGCTCAGCAGCATTTCTTATGTTTATCAAGATTTCATTATTTTTTTCAATCATTTCAGATAATTTTTTGCCTAGTAAATCATTTTCTGATTTAATAGTAACCACGGTAGTTAGATCTCCAGCAGCTATTTTTTCAGCAGCTATAGCTTGTTCGCGAACTGTGGTGATCATTTTCGTAAATGATTTTGCAAGGCTGCCAATTTCATCTTTGGAATTGAAGTCTATGTTCACATTGACATCACCTAAAGCAAGCTTTTCAGCGGCTTCAGCCATTTTACTAACTGGTTTACTTATTATACGGGATATGAAAATACCAAGGATGATGGATATAACTGTACACAAAGATATTATTAAAATCATTGTCATAGTTGTAGAATTTGCAGTTGCTTCATTGTTATCTGCACTTTGTTTAGCAAGCTCTACTTTTAATTTTAAAAGATTTTCAGAAGCTGTGTTCACAGCATTTGCTATATTTATTCCTTCAGTATATAGATTTGAACTTGCTTGTTCTAATTGATTTGAATTAATGAGATTTACTTCTTTTTCATAATAAGCATAAAAATCAGTAAGAGCTTTATCTAAGTTATTAAAATTTTCTCTGACAGTATCGTCTTTTATTCCTTTTTCAAAATTGGCCATACTTATCTTGATTTCATCTTTTATTGTATTAAATTGAGTCAATTTCTTTTGTTTTTCAGTATTGTCTTTTAAAATAAATAAATCTCTTAAAATAACACGTTCTGCCTGATAATCTTTTAATACTATTGCTAAGTCATCAAGAGTGCTAGTGTGTCTCGTATACATCTCACTGTCAAGAGCTTGTATTTTTTTAATATTTGTAACACCAATTACTCCTACCAAACCTGCAATAATAGCCACAATAATAAACCCAATTAACAATTTTACAGAAATTTTCAAATTATAATACCATCTCATTCTTATTTCCCCTCTCATATTTTCAATACAGATTAAATAATTACTTAAAATTGTGGAAAAATTTATATTAGAAAAAAATGTAATGATAAAATATATAAATAGATTAGTAAATTCATCTATATATTTTAAATTATAATTATATTTGTGTTTCGATAAAATATTTAGCTTTATAATTATGATATCATACTGCACAAGTCGAATCAATAAAATTAATAACTAATTATGGCAATATAGGATTATTTATGTTTGAATATTGGGTGAAATTTGTCGTTTGAATTGCTGTAGTAAATTATATGTTTAGAGACTTAAAATAAAAAAGAGTTGAGATATTTAAAGTGTACTTTTACTTTAGTAAGGCATACTTCTAAAGTAAAAGTATTCATTTTTGTATGCTTTTGAAAAGTTGTAACAAAATTTGCTTCTCTGAATAATATAATGAGAAAATAGGAGAGATTTTAGCAACTCCTATTTTTAGTGCGCCAGTATGATTACAGGCTAATTTGATTAAAAAATACATTAATTTGTAAAGGAATTTATAAAATTAATATATTCATTATATTCTTGTTCCTGCATATGTAAATAATTTTGAAAGTTTCTAAGAATGGCTCTATCAGAACTAGTTAAAATCTTATACTTACACCATTTCTTATAATTTTTATATCTGTATTTAGCTGCTTGATAAGATATGGAGCAATAAGTTTCAATATCCGATGAACGTCGTACTTTTAATTTATCTAATATTATTGGATTAGATAATAAAAGTGCTGTAAAATGATTAGCTTCAGCTTCTTTAAAATTATATTCGTCTTCATCCATATTTTCAGAAAATATCCTTGTGTTATCTGAATAATGTCCACATAAAATATGGCCTAATTCGTGAGATAGAGTCCATCTAATTCTGCTTGGAGATTTGTCATTTAAGTCATTATAGTAAATTATATATCTATCTAGTGGCTTAAAATAATCAGTACAACCATCATATGAAGTTAATAATTCAAAAGTTTCTTCTGTAGTTAAATTATGATCAGTCATGAATTGATGATAAGAAACTATTTTTATATTATCAAAAGAATTTATTATATCTAATACATCGATAGGAAATTCTTTGATATTTAATTTAATATAAATATCATTTACTATATTTTTAATGTATCTATATCTAATCGTCAAAGTATTCATCGAAAGCAGTCCTTAAAATTTGCATCATTTTTTCTTTATTTTTTGCATCCATTTTCTTTCTAGCTCTTTCGATTCTTCTAATATCATTATCATAATTCATTTCATTCTCATCATCTGAAGTAGTAGAAGTTATCTCCTCTACTGAATTACCCAATAAATAGTCGACAGTAGTATTTAATACATTAGCAAGCTTTATTAAAGTATCATTACTAGCACCTTGTTTGTTGCCCTCAATCATTCCTATAGTTGATTGACTTACTCCAATAGTTTCAGCTAATTTTTGTTGTGTGATATTCATTTGTTTTCTGAGAAATTTTACTTTATCACCTAACATTTTAATCACCTCTTATGATAATTTTATCATAATTGCCGATAAAATCAATGGAAATTTTAAGAAAAATAAAGAAAATAAGAGGACTAGCTCCATAATTTGAAAATTTATCACTTTACGTACGAGAACAAGTGTTTGCAAATATCGGTTATTATGATAAAATATATATATGATGAAGCAAAGGAGATTAAGTTAAAAATATATTTTGAAAGATTGGAGTTAAGACTTAAAATCACAATATGTATATAAAAAAAGTAATATTCTAATACAAACTCAAGAATTAAAATTCATATCTATATTTTAGAATACGATTGTTAGGAAGTGGAAAAATGAAATTAACGCCAATAAGATTAAGAAGATTAAATGCAGGTCTTGAAGTTGATGAAGTTATAGAACTATTAAAAATAAGTAAAAGTACCTTTTACAAATTAGAACAAGGAAGGTTAACTCCTTCTTCGCAATTAATAAAGAGACTTTCAATTACTTATAGTTGCACAACAGATGAGATATTCAAGGATCTAAAGATAACAGGCTAAGGCACAATCAAATAATATACTTATAATAATCAGTATGACTAATTGGATTAAAATAAAAAATAGAGGCAATGAAATTTTAAAGGATAACATAATAAATAAATTGGAAATATGAAATTATATTAACTTTCTATAGAGATTGTAGTGGTGGGAAGATGAACATTATTTATATCGAATAGAGGGAGGAATTTAAATTGTTAGTTAAGTGTGGAGCAAAAACTTGTGTTAACTATAATGAGGGAATGTGTAAAGCAGAAGCAATAGAAATTAAAAACTTTACTTGGTATTCAGAAGAGGAAAAAGAAGAATTGGATGAAATGAGATGTGATACTTATAAGTATTATGTTAATTGGATGCTTAAACCAGTAAGCATGTAAGTAGATATTTTAATAGATAAGAAAAATGTATATTTGGAGGTACACGTAATGAATTCACAAGGAATAATTGAAAGTTTAAATTTATGCATTGTTGCATTAGATAAGGGAAGCACAGAGTTAAAGACGTTAGGCTTAAGGAGAGCAAAAGCAGAAAAAGCTTATAGAATAAAGCAAGCTGTTGAAATATTGAAGCTTAAATCAGAAAAATATCCTGCTACATTAATAATGGAATTGGTAAAGGGTAATGAAGAGGTCGCAGAATTAAGATTACAAAGGGATATAGCAGAAAGTGCTTATTATTCCTGCAAGAATGGTTTAGAAAATTTAAGAATGGAAATTGAGGTGTTAAGAAGTAAGTTAATATGGATTAGAACTGAATTAAACAATTGGAAGGTTAATTAATTTAGAGATTAATCGTTAAAAGAATGGTTTATTTGTTGGGAGGGGTATATATGAATAACACATTAGATAGAATAAGAAGATACAAAGAAATTCTAGCAGATATAGGATATATAGATATAAGAGTTCAAGAATTAGAAGAAGAAATACTTGGTGTAAGTGGACAAGGTATGGGTGAAAAAACAGGAAAGACTAATAAGTTCACCTCTAGCGTGGAACAGCAGGCTGAGATACTTATGGAAAAGAAAGAGGAATTATATAGGGAAAAGGCAGCTAAAAAAAGAGAATTGCAAAGGATCGATAATGCAATAACTATATTGACAGAGGAGGAAAAAGAAATAATAAGTGTTGTGCATATAGAACATAGAAAGTATTATGTTGTTCAGGATAAATTGAATTTATCATATCAAAGAATCAAGCAGTTAGAGAAACAAGCAGCTGGGAAAATGGAAAAGTATATCTGTTAAATTGAATAAATTATTAATCAATATAGGTGGATATTTCTGCCTATATTTTTTTGTTTAATTTTAAGAAGTTATAACTTTGAACATTAGTTAAATTCATTTATATAATGTTTTTGACTACATGAATCTCCATATGATTACTTGCGATAAATCACTATTATAGATAAATTATAAGAAAATTATAGAAATGCTAGAGGATGTGTATAAGAAATTGATATTTAGAAGTCTTATAATAGTAAGTGGGAAGAAAAGATAAATCCCTTTTATAAATCAAATACAGTTTAAAAAAGTATCTAGTTTACCCCATAGGCTAGGTACTTTTTGTTATGGGGATTAATGTGTTGTTGAATGAAGAGGATTCTTGATTATTAACCCAAAAATGAATTAACAATTAATTATTTAGGAGGAAAATATAATGGGAACAATTAAACAAAGAAAGAGTTTTGCAAATTATCTAAATGTAGGGAAGGATACAGAAGAATATGTATTAATGGGTGCTGGATTTACGGATTTAAATGAAACTCCAGCAGCTCAAACAGCATCTAAGAAATATGTAAATGATAAATCAGCAACTAAAAGTATAGTTGGATATGATTGGAGTACAGCATATGTTACAGATCAAATAAGAGATGAAAAAGCAGTTGATTTTATTTGTAATGTTGGTGAAAAACAGTTGGTTGGAGCAGAGTGTGAAACTGACTATATTATTGTTGACTTGGACAAAAAGGGGACTACAGAAGGTCAATACGAAGCTAGAAAATTTAGAGTGGCAATAGAAGTTGCAAGTTTTGATAATAATGATGGACAAATGGGAGCAACAGGTAATTTACTTGGTATTGGAGATATAAAATTTGGGACTTTTGATGTTACTACAAAGAAGTTTATTCCAGCTGTATAGAATAAATTTTAAATACTATAGTAATAATTTATTTTAATACAACTTTAGAATAAGATTAAGAAAAATAAATATAATTAGAATTTATTTAGGCATCTTCAAAAATAGCAAGTTTATATACCATATTAATAGATCACTTGATTAAAAATAAAAATGGTATTTGTAGACTTGTTATTTTTTTCATTTGCCTTAAGAGATATTTGAGGAGGAATTTAGATGATTATTAATAATGTAGAAATAGGACAATTGGATATATTTGATGCAGATAGTTCTGAAAAGTATGAAAAAACAATTGATAAAGTTATAAAGGAAGCTCAAGACTCAAAAGGCCTTAAGCTTTCTGCTGCAATTAGGAAACAATGCAATGCTGTCTTTAATTGTTTTAATGAACTTTTTGGAGAAGGTACAGCGAAAAAGATTTTTGGAGAGAAGGTCAACTTATTAATTTGCTTGAAGGCATTTGATGAATTGAAAAATGGAATTTCTGAGCAGATAAAACAATCAGAAGAAGAATTAAATACTATTTCATCTAAATACTCTTCGGATAGAGCTAAACGTAGAACTAAGGTAAAATAATGAACATTTTAATTGACCTATTGCCAAAGTCAGTAGAGATATCAGGCACAGAATATGAAATAAATTTTGATTTCCGCACTTCTATTCTTTTTGAAATGATGATACAGGATGAAGTACTTAGTGATAAGGAGAAGATTATTAAAACGTTAGAACTCTACTATCCTGTTATTCCTAAAGATATTGATAAGAATATTAATGAAGCAATTGATAAGGCATTATGGTTTTATCAAGGAGGCAAGGATATAAAAAGTCAGAAATCTCAAAGTAGTACTGGCAAGAGTGAAAAAGTTTATTCCTTTGAGTATGATGATGAATATATTTATAGTGCTTTTTTAGATCAATACGCTTTGGATCTTCAGGATGTAGAGGAGCTTCATTGGTGGAAATTTAAGGCTATGTTTAAAGCCCTTAAGGAAGATAATGAGATAGTTAAAATAATGGGTTATAGAGCAATGACCATAGATAATAAAATGTCTAAAGAACAAAAAGAATATTATAGAAAAATGAAAAAACTTTATGAAATTCCAAAATCCAAAAATGAAATAGAAAAAATTAATGCTATAGAAGAAGCTTTGATGGGAAATGGGGATTTAAGAGGAATATTATAAGAGTTTTTATTTTATGTCTTAGGAAAGGTGGTGAATAAATGGCAGAAAATTCGATTAAAATTGATACGTCTATTGATACAAGTAGTTTTGAAAAAGGACTTAAGGATCTGGAGGATAAGGTAAAAGGTACACTGGAGGAAACTTTTGTGACTCCCATAGCAGAGAAGGTCTTACCGAGCTTAGATGACATGGCAAATGCTTTAAAGGAGGCTTTAGGCTCTGATGAAATATCTTCAAAAGTTCAAGCAATAGCTGAAAATTTAGGAGGTTTTGCAGAACGTGTAGATGCTGTGGTTAAAGATTCGTTACCTGCACTTGTAGATGGGCTTAGCTGGCTTCTTAGTAATAGTGATTTGGTTTCAGCTGGAATCATTGGAATTGGGACTGCACTTGAAGTTTTCAAAGCAGTAGAATTAGTTCAGGGGATGGTTGAGGCATTTAATAAAGCTAAGGAGGCAGAAGAAGGATTAACAGTAGCGCAATGGTTGCTGAATGTAGCAATGGATGCTAATATTGTTGGGATTATAATAGCCGGAATAGCTGGACTGATAGCAGGAATAATTTATTTGTGGAACACAAGTGATGGTTTTAGAGAATTTATAATAGGTTCATGGACTGCAATTTCAGAAGCGGCAGCTACAGTATGGGATAGTATTTGCTTAATTTTCACAGAAACAATTCCAGAAGCTTTTAACAGTCTAGTTGAATTTTTTACAGAAACAGTTCCAGAATTTTTTGGAACCTTGTGGGAAACTGTATATCAGCTATGTAGTGATGGATGGAATTCAGTAGTAGCTTTTTTTACAGAAACTTTACCCGCATTTTTTGGAGAGTTATGGCAAAGTGTAGCTCAATCGTGTAGCGATGGTTGGAATCTTATTGTAGTTTTTTTCACAGAAGCAATACCAGCATGGATAGAATCTATAGGAGCATTCCTTGCAGAATTACCTAATCAAATGGCATATGGCTTAGGAGAAGTATTAGCAATTATAGTGAACTGGTGTGTAAGCACTTGGGAATATCTATCAACTAATGTGCCTCTTTGGATAGAGGGGGTAGTTAATTTTTTTGCTCAGCTTCCAACTCAAATAGCTACTTGGTTAGATACAACCTTGACCAATTTAATAGCTTGGGGAAGTAATATGCTGATAGCAGCAACAACAGCAGCAGAAAGTATGTTAACTTCAATAATTAATTTTTTCATGCAGCTTCCAACTCAAATAATGGCTTGGTTAGATGCAACCTTGACAAATTTATCAACTTGGGGGAGTAGCATGCTGACAGCAGCAACGACTACAGCAGAAAGTATAATAACCTCAATAGTTAACTTTTTTATGCAACTACCAACACAAGTGATGACTTGGCTAGATTCAACCTTAAGCAATTTAGTAACTTGGGGAGGAAATATGCTAAGCACAGCAACAGCAGCAGTAGGAAATGTGGTTACAGGAATTGTTAATACAATTTCTAATCTTCCAAGCCAAATGATTTCAATAGGAAGTAATATAGTTGATGGTATAAAACAGGGGATTGAAAATGCATGGGATAGTATGACTGGGTGGATTGGAGGTCTTTGTGATAGTTTTGTACAAGGTTTTAAAGATAATTTAGATATACATTCACCTTCAAGAGTTTTCAGAGATCAAATAGGTAAAAATATAATAAAAGGTATTGGTGTTGGTATTGAACTTGAAACACCGAATTTGGAAGATCAGTTGGATTATAATGTATCAAATTTAACTGATAGATTAAAGGCTAGTGTAGGTTTTGAAACTGCAAGAACTACTGCAGGAATTGTGGCATCAGCTAATAAGGAAGCAGGAGCTAATACACAAGGAATAACTAACAATAATGATAATGGAATAAATGTAAATATAGAAAACTTTAATGGAACAGATAAGCAGAGTGTACAAGAATTAGCACAAGAAATTGCATTTTTAAGTAAGAGAAAATTAGTATAGAAAGGGTGGTAAAATGTTTATATGGAATGGAATAAGCTCTGATGATATGGGTGTTAAGGTAATATCTTTACCACCTGTTTCTTTAAGTGCTGAAAATACAAAGGAAATTACAATAGAGGGCAGAGATGGATTTTTAACAGAATTCAAAGGCTATAGTGGTGAAACTAAAAAAGTTGAAGCAGATTATTTTGGTGATGATCCATATTCTATCTGTAGTTGGCTTAGAGGCAATGGAGAAGTAACTTTTAGTAATGAAGAAGGCTTTTATTATAAAGCAAGAATCAGTAATCAAATTCCTCTTGAACAGATAATAAAAAATCAAATGTATAATTTTCTGATACAATTTAGATGTCAGCCATCTAAGTATTTTATAAGTGGAAGAAATAAAAATATTATAAATTCCAATGGAACAATATTAAATAATTTTGGAAATCATAAAGCTTTACCTATTATAACTATTTATGGTAGTGGAAACATTACTATAAATATAAATGGTAGAGTTTTTACTTTATCTAATTTATATGATTCAATAACAATAGCCTCTGAAATAGAAGAAGTATTAGATGGTAAAGGAAAATTAATGGAGGGTGATTTCCCATATTTTGATCCGGGTAAAAACATTATTTTTTGGAGTGGAAATGTTACAAAAATAGAGGTGACTCCAAATTGGAGAGTGATATGATGATTAGACTGTGGGAGAGTGCAGAAAAGAATTTTAAAGGTAATCAATGGATTTTAAGTGAGTGTACTAAATGTCAAATAACAGAAATAATCAATGGTGAATTTACTTTGGACTTGGAGTATCCTCTTCAAGATACTAAAGGAATCAGTAATTATATAGTAAGAGGTAATATAATTACTTGTCCTATGAAAGATACTAGATCTGAACAGCAGTTTAGAATAAGAAAAGTTGAAAAGACCTCAAGTAAAGTAATAGTTTATGCAGAAACTAAACTTATTGCAGATTTAAGAGCAAATAGAGTAAGGAAAATGACAATTGCAGGTAAAACAAGAAAGGAAGCTATACAGTATATTTTAGCTAATACTTTGGAAAAAAATAATTTTACTGTTGGAAATCTAGATAATAATGCAATTAGTAATGTAATAGTTGATGTTAAAGAAGGTTCTGCATTAGAAGCTTTAATAGGTAAAGAAAATAGTATTTTAGGTGAATATGGTGGAGAATTTATCATAAACAATAATGCAATAGATATAGTTGACAGCAGAGGTTCAAATGACGGATTTACTATTTCATATGGTAAAAATATAGCTTCTATAAAAGAAACTATAGATGATACAGACTTAGTAACTGTTCTAATACCAAAGGTGGGAGACTTAAGACTTCCAGAATATTATGTAGAATCTCCAAAGGTAAATAATTATGAGAAAAAATATTTTAAAGAAATAGAATTAAAATTAAAAATTTGGGATGGTAAAGGTGAAAAAGCTTCAAATGAGGTAGCAGAAGCAGAAGCTTATAAAATTATAAGGGAAACTTGTAGCAAGATGTTTGCCGAAGAAAAATTTGATCAAATTAATTTTAATTATTCAGTTGATTTGGTGACGCTTGGGAAGACAGAAGAGTATAAAGAATATGCTATTTTAGAAAACACGAGTTTAGGTGATTTAGTAGAAATAAAGCATAGGTTATTAAATTTAGATTTGGTTGGAAGGATAAATAAAACTATTTATGATGTATTGTCAGATAAATATATTAAGTTAGAAATTGGATTCGCAAAACAAGATATAGCAGATCTTATAAACACTACAGTTAAACAAATTGAAACTGCTAAACAAGAAGTAACTTTGAGAGTAGAAAGTATGCAAAATACTTTGTCTACTCAAATAAAATTAACAGAAGATACTTTAAGAACAGAAGCAGCAAATAGCAAAAATCAGTTACAAACTTCTATAAACCAAACTGCTAGTCAAATAAGACAGGAAGCTTTAGATACTAAAAATAACTTGCAATCAAGCATAACACAAAATGCAAATAAAATAAATGCTGTAGTACAAGGCGGAAATACTCAAGGTTCGTGGGAATTAAATAAAGATGCTTTTAAAGTTGCTTTTAGTGGTGCTTCTGATGGTTATACTCAAATTAATGGCGATGGAATAACCATTAATGATGGTAAGTTTAGAATTAGACATGATGGAGAAACAGTTTTTAATGTAAGTAAGCGAGGTTATGCTAGAGCAGTAAGAGGGTTTGAAGTTTCAGGAAATGATGAAGACACTTATTGTTTAATTGATAGTACAGGCTTGGAGATATCCAATGAAAATGGTTATACAGGAAGGATAGAAGCACATTCTAGAAAAACGGCATTATTTATTCCCGATGATCTTTATATTGGTAGTAATTTAAATGTTAGCAAGTACTCACTTTTTAATCAGGACTTAGATGTGAATAAAGATTTATGGGTTGGAGGAGACTTAGATGTAGAGGGTAGCAAACCTTGTCTTCAAAATACCTTAAACTATGGGAAAAGAAGAATCACAGCTTATGAGACAGCAGAATATTATTTTGGAGATATTGGTGAAGGCGTTATAAGAAATGGTGAATGCATCATTGTTTTTGAAGATATATTTAAGGAATGTGTTAATACTGATATAAGTTATCAAGTTTTTACTCAAATTTATAATGGCGGTATTTCTAAAATTGATAGATATCCAAATTATTTTATAGTATATGGAGAAAATGAAACAAAGTTTGCATGGGAAATAAAAGCAAAAAGAAAAGGTTATGAAAATGTAAGGCTTGAAGAGAAAATAAATTTAAAAGATGATGTTGAGAATCTTATAAAGGTAGAAAGTTTGCTAAAAGATGAGGTAATTAATACTGAAAATATATTGTTAGAAGGGAAGGATTTAAAATGAAAATATTAACTGGGTTCGCTGTTATAAATAGTGATGTAGGAAAAAAGATAGCTTATACATTTAGCGAAGTTGATGAACAAGGAAATGTTACTAAATCTAATTTAAAAGAAAGTTTTGCTGTGCTAGATGAAAATGTATTAAAAGCCATAACAGTCATAGAAAGTACAATAAATAAAAGATTTGAGGAATAAGTGCTTACTAAAAAAGTAGGCGCTATTTTTATTTAGAAAGGAATGAAAAAAATGAGTGATATACATGCTTTAGAGACAAATTTAGATTTAAAACAAAATTTAAGTGTATATGCAAATTGTAAACAGCTAGATGTACTTCATTTGATTTTTAATATATTTGATGGTGGATTACAAGCAGATTTAACTAATTACAAGGTTAGATTAAAAGCAATGAAAGCTGATAATATGCTGCTTATTCAAGATACTCAATATACAATAAATAAAAATGTTGTAACAATAATACCTGACGAACAACTTACAACTACAAGTGGAACGACCAAAATAGAATTACAATTTATAAATACAAAAACAGGTGAAAAGAAAGCTACATTTAATTTAACTTTAAAAGTAATCCCTAGTGTACTAGAAAATGAAAGAACTATAAGTACAGCAACTTATACACTTATGGACGAATTAGAAAATAAATTAGATAAAGCAGCTAGTTTCTTTGAAAATATAAATAAAGCAATAGATGCTAATACAGCCTTAGCTGCAACGACAAATAATGCTAATACAAGTAATACAAACTTAAATACAACAATCTCAGCAGGAAATACTTTAAAAACAGCATTAGATGGTTTAAATACTACTGCTAATACAACTAAAAGTAATTTAGATACAAGCAATAATAATGCACTAGCTACAAAAACAGCTTTAGACACATCAAATTCCAATGCAGCAGCTAATAAAACTGCATTGGATGCAAGTAACACAACAGCTAATACGACTAAAAGTAACTTGGATGCAAGCAATTCAACAGCGAATAGTACTAAAACTGATTTAGATAAAAGTAATGCAAATGCATTAGCAACAAAGGCAGATCTGGATAAATTAAATACAACAGCAAATGTAACCAAAGCAGATTTAACTACTGTAAATGACAAAGCTACTGTGACTAAGAAAGATTTAACTGATATAAATACAACAGCAAATAGTACTAAAACTGATTTAGATGCTGAAAATGTAAGAGCAGAAGCAAATATAACGGCTATGGAAAGTTTTGGAGATATTACAGCATTATCTAAAAATGTGACAAACCTTAAGGCAGAGGTTGAAACTGCTAGAGGTGGGGAGAGTGATTTAGATGGTAGATTAGATAAGATTGATTTGCAGTTGTCAGATCTAAATAAAAATAAATCAGATAAAGATGGAACATTGCAAATTGGATTAAATTCAGAAATGTTAGGTGGAAAAAAGGTGGATAATCTAACAGAATATTATGGCACGTTACCTAAAGAAGTTTTTCAAAATGCTAACTATTTAAAAGGTTATACAGGGAGCTTTAAAACTGATGGGACAGCGTGGGGAACCCCGAATGATGGAGCAGAACAATATTATCAGATAACATACATTCCTAATGGGGTAACTAAGAATGGATATGGAACTCAAGTGTTGAATTGTTATTTTGGTGCAAATGTAGGTAGAACATTTCAAAGATTTTCTAATGGTGCTGCATGGGGAGAATGGAATGGATTATTAAAAACTTACAATAGACAAGGAATAAATACAGATATGAATAATGTTGTTGAACCAGGAGTCTATCATATTCAATTAGAATATCTTACAGCTAATTATCCGATTAAACAATGGGCAACAGTGTATGTATCGTATATAGCACATACAAGATGGGTTCAACAATTTTGGATTGGTCAAACAGGAGAGACATTTATAAGATACTCATATGATGGAGGAAATACAACAATATGGACACCTTGGAAGAGAGTAGCCACAACTGAAACAGTAGATTTAACACTTCTAAATGGTTGGGTTGCCTACTCAGCAGGATTTGATACCCCTAGAGCTACAAGGATAGGTAATGTTGTTACTTTGAGTGGTTTAATAAAGAATGGGACAATAGGAACGGTATGTGCTCAATTGCCAGCAGGATGGCGTCCACCAGCTATATCATTAAGTGCGACTATGAATTCAAATAATACAACTGTTGGGCGTATTGATACTTATCCGGATGGGTCTATTTATATAATAACAGCAAGTTCAAATTCTTGGGTATCTCTTACAGGTATATCATTTTACGTTGCAAACTAATAAGGAGGAAAAAACAATGACAGTTTCAGAGCAAGAATATAAAGAAATGTGGAAAGAAATAGATGGAGTTATTTATACTCCTAAAGCAGAATTAATAGTCAGTAATGCTAATGGCGTACAAGAGTTTAATTATAATATAATAAAAACAGCTGATGAAGTATATAAAGAGCATTTAAATCCACCAACACCAAAACCAACAGAAGCTGAAAAACAAGCAGAATTAATAAATAATCTTATTGTAGATAATTTAAATATGCAAACACAAATTAATAACTTAATTAACAAGTAATTTAGGAGGTGATTAATATGTATGAAAGATTATTATATTTATATAAAGAAAAAATGGTTACAGATATAATGTTAGATGTTGCCGTAAGTAAAAGTTGGATTACAGCAGAGCAAAAAATAGAAATACTTGCTAGTGTTGCTGCATAATAGAAAAGATAGTAAGTGGGAAGAAAAGATAAAATCCTTTTAAAAATCAAATACAGTTTAAAAAAGTATCTAGTTTGCCCCATAGGCTAGGTACTTTTTGTTATTGGATTAATGTGTTGTTGAATAAAAGGGGGGCTTGATTATTAACTGAAAAAGTAAATTTAGAATTAATTATTTAAAATGAAGATGTGATTAAACAATTAAAAGTTAAAGGAGAAATGATAAATGAAAAATTACTTTAAAAAATTTAGTATTATGCTTATGATGGCTTTAGCTATTATTGGAATTGGAATGATATATGGTGGAAAATGTGCTAATGCAGCTACAGTTGGCCAACAATTAATATCACCTGAAAATGGATGGAAGAGAATTGATGGAACTGATAGCAAGTTTGTATATGGACGCACTTTTGGAGTTGTTGGGGATGGTGCCGATTATAAAAGCAATGATAATAGGTCTAGATCAATAGATACAATGTCTTTTTCATTTGTAGGAACTAAATTAAGATTAATTGATGTTTTAAATTATGATTGGTCTAATAATATGAGCATTATAATTGATGGAGTTAACTACACGACATCTATGTACAGAAATTCACCTCAATATCAAACAATATATTTTCAAAAACTTGATCTACAGGAAGGGAATCATAACGTAATAATAAAATCAAATGTTGGTGGTTATTGGGGCATAGATTGTATAGACATAGATGATACTGGTTATTTATTACCATATGCTGAAACAATTTCATTAGATAAATCATCAATGAATTTAAAATTAGGAGAATCAGGGCAATTAATAGCAACAACGACTCCAGCAGGAGTACAAGTAACATGGAAATCTAATGATTCTTCAATAGCAATAGTAAATTCAGCTACAGGTGAAGTTATAGGAAAGAGTGTAGGAACTTGTACAATTACAGCTACAACTGCTGATGGTTTAACTGCAACATGTACCGTAACTGTGAATAAGGAAAATAAGTCGATTTCCTTAAATAAGTCAACTACAAATTTAACAATAGATGATTCAGAAACTTTAATTGAAACAACAACTCCAGCTGGTATAAGTGTTAAATGGAGTTCATCTGATATATCTGTTGCAACAGTAGATTCAAATGGAAAAGTGATAGCTATAGGAGCAGGGACAGCAACAATAACAGCTACAACATTAGATGGAAGCAATTTAAGTGCATCATGTTTAGTAACTGTAGTACCAAAGGGAAATGATCCAGCACAAGCAGGTTCAGAGTATATAACTAATATTGCTCATGCAAAAGGTGATAACACAAACAATGCTGGTGGAGATGTTACTATTATATTTCATGGAACTGCTGATACTACATTGAGTGTAGTAAAAACAGCAGATGTACAAGACGTATGGGTAGGAGATAATTTCACATATACTCTTGTAATTACTAATACTGGTGCAAAGACAGCTAAAGCTGTAGTAGTAAATGATCTACCTCCTAATCATATTGACTTTAATGTTGGTGGAGTAACAACCACTCAAGGAAGTGTTGATTCAAGATCAACATCTAAATATATTATAGTTAATGTTGGAGATATTCCACCTGCAGGGACTGTTACAATCAAAGTACCTGCAACAGTAATAGCATAAATTGATTTTATGGAAAGATAATTAAATATAAAGTTTATAAAGGGAGCATATCACAATGCAGGTACCTTTTACTATTTCTGCATAATTGGAAGACAGGATTAATTAATTTAATAAGAAATGAAGATAATAACTAGGCAGCAAAAAATTATTTTTTAATTACATGCATTAGTGTTTAGATAGTAATAACTTTAAAAGACACTATACGAATGAAGGTAAAAATTTACTTAATATATTATATATAGTATAATTTGTATTACTATTTTTGTTTAAAATTACCATATATGATATTAGAATGGTTATAAACGCGTTTGTTCATTGTTAAAATTATATAATATAGGGGAGAAATGATAAATGAAAAAATATTTTAAAAATTTTAGTATAATGTTTATAGTAGCTATAATAATTATATTTGGTCATAGTAATATCACTTTTGCAGAAGATATTGTGTATACAGATAACGAAATCCCTAGAATGACAAGCTATGTAGCTCCGTCTGGTGCTGTAAGTTCAAGTTCTAAAGATTTGCTAAATAGTCACGCCTATTCCGCTTTTACTCAAAATGATAATAATGCATGGATAGGGGATACTGTAGATAGCGGTTGGATAGAATATGAATTCCCTAGCCCTAGAAGAATCGAAAAATATACAATCCATAATCTTAGTGGCTTTAATTATATGTATCCAAGAAGTTTTAGTTTGCAAGCATCTAATACTGGCTTATTTAATGGTGAAGAAGTAACATTGGATACTCGAAGAAATTTAGTATTTAAAGATAGTGAAAGAAAGACATTTATATGCTCAACTATACCTACAACTGCTTATACATATTATAGAATTGTAGTGATGAATAGTGGTGGATATGCACCTCGTATAGAAGGTATCGAAATGATGGAGAGATTCTTATCATTAGATAAATCATCAATGAAATTAGTAGTTAATAATTCAAAGAAATTAACAGCAACATTAAATCCAGTAGGATATTTAGGAGAAGCAACATGGAATTCGAGTGATACAAGTATAGCAACAGTAGATTCAACTGGTAAAGTTACG
Organism: Clostridium sp. YIM B02555; assembly: GCF_022320955.1. Taxonomy (NCBI): domain Bacteria; kingdom Bacillati; phylum Bacillota; class Clostridia; order Eubacteriales; family Clostridiaceae; genus Clostridium; species Clostridium sp. YIM B02555. The sequence goes on from NZ_JAKJJY010000001.1 coordinate 17,924, forward strand.
GGTATAAAAGAAGGACAAGCGACTGTTACTGCAACGGCAACTAAAATTGATGGAACTAAAGCGAGTGCAACATGTGCTGTAAATGTGGTCAATGGGGATGATATATTTTTTGAAATGACTGATGGAAATAGGTATAGTGTTCCAAATTCACAAGTTAAAGATTTTATTCAGTGGTATGAAGCCGAAGAAAATAATGAAACAAGTTCATCAGTTTATAAATTTGATAAGAGTAGTATTGATAAAAATAATTAATAGAGAATAATATGGCTGATATGAAATTAAATACTAAAGTTGATACAAGACACTTGCAGAGAAATGTAGGTGTCTTTTATATTGCCATGTAATTGGAAAATGTGTATTAGGATTTGCAATATTACTTTATAGCAACCCTAAAGAACATTTTATTGGAAAAGTATAAGTAAATTATAGAAAAGTTAGAGGATATGTATAAGAAATTGATATTTAGAAGCCTTATAATAGTAAGTGGGAAGAAAAGATAAATTCCTTTTAAAGTACTTATTGGATGAATAACATACTATAAGTGCTTTTTCTTTATAATTCTTAAGATTTAGTGAGACTTATAAAAGGAGGTGATGTTTTTGCTGAGCTTTAACTCACATAGCAACTAACATTTTAAAATTAAAGTTCAGATTAAAATGTGTATATATTATAAAAGTAATTGTTCAATACTTAAAGATTTCCGAAGGAAATCAACATTTATTGATCAGCGAGGATTGAACATTGATAATTGCAATATATACTAACAACAAAAATAATATTGGAATTATAGGGGGCGATTCATGATTAATGAATTAGTAAATTCAATTAACAATATGTTAGTTGAAAACTTTCCAAGTACAAAAGTATATTTATCAAAGACAGAGAAGGATTTTATAAGACCTTCTTTTTTTATTCGCTATATTACTAGTAGGCAAAAGGATTTAAATAGAAATAGTTATTTGAATGTAATAACTATAAAGATAATTTATTTTCCGCCACTAGATGAACTTATGAATGTGGACTTGGTATCACAAAATGAAGTTTTTGATAAAATGCGAGAAATTTTTAGTAGTGGGTATATAAAGGTTTCAGATAGAGCTGCAAAGATAAGAAAGCTAAGAGGTAGAACGAAGAATACAGAACTTCACCTAAAGCTTAAAATAGACTTTACACAAGACAGAAACTTTAATACTCCTGAAAGCCCAAAAGCAGAAAAAGTTAAATTTAATTTTTAAGGAGGAATAAAAAATGGGAGAACCATCAATACAAATTGTATTTAAGCAAGCAGGTATTACTGCAATTAAAAGAGGAGAAAGAGGGATAGTGGTACTTATTTTAAAAGACACTATGCCAGCAACTTATAGTAATCCAATTAAAATGGAAACTATAGATGAAATTCCAGAAGGATTATCAGATTTTAGCAAAGAACAAATTAAACTTGCAATGATAGGTTATCAAAATCCACCTAAACAAGTCATTGCTTATATAGAAAAAGCAGATGCAACTGATTATTCAGAAGCTCAAAGCTACTTAGAAACTATTAAATGGGATTATGTAGTGGTTCCAGGAATTGGCCTAACTGTGGATGGTAAGCCTGATACAGAAGCAAATACTACTTCAAGAGCAACAGATTTTGCTACTTGGATAAAGCAACTAAGAAGTACTAAGGATATTAAAGTGAAAGCAGTGCTTCCACATTGTCCAGCAGACAATGAAGGAGTAATTAATTTCTGTACTGATGATATTAAAACTGCAAATAAAACTTATACAGCAGCTGAATATTGCTCAAGAATTGCAGGGATGCTTGCTGGCACACCACTAACTATTAGTGCTACTTTTGCACCACTTGCAGAAGTAATTGATGTGCCACATTTAAAGAAAGAAGAAAGAGATGCAGCTGTTGATGCTGGAAAATTAATCTTATTTAATGATGGAAAGAAAGTAAAAATTGATAGAGCAGTAAACAGCTTTGTTACTACAATTGAAAACAAAGGTGATGATTTTAAGAAAATTAAAATCGTAGACATTATGGATTTAATTCATGATGATATTAAGACAACAGCTGAAGATAGTTATATTGGTAAATATCCAAATGACTATGATCATAAGTGTTTACTTATTACAGCTATTAATGGATATTTTGAAGGCTTAGAATTAGATGGCTTACTTGATAGCAGCATTGAAGGACAAAATAAAGCTGAAATTGATTTAGAGGCTCAAAAGGTTTATTTAAAGAGTCAAGGAACAGATTTATCAAGTATGAAAGATCAAGAAATAAAAGAAAGTAACACAGGTTCTCAAGTATTTCTTAAAGGACAAGCTGTTATTTTAGATGCAATTGAAGATATTAAATTTCAAATATATATATAGGAGGCGGTTATAATGCCACAAGCAAAACAAGTTATAAACGGAACATGGGGAGAAGTATGGATTAATGGAGAGTATGTTTCAGAAGTATCAGCTCTTCAAGCAAAGGTTACCTTAACAAAGGTAGATGTTAATTTTACAAGGGATTTATGGAAGAGAAGCAAAGTGACAGGGATAGAAGGAAAAGGAACCTTGAAATTGCATCATGTATCATCAAGAATGGCAATTTTAATGAAGGATAATATTAAACAAGGAAAGCAAACAGTATGTACTATAATATCAAAATTGGCTGATCCAGATGCTTTAGGAGCAGAAAGAGTTGTACTTAAGGATGTTACTTTTGATGAGTTAACAATAGCAGACTGGGAAGTTAAAAAGAATGTTGAAGAATCACTTCCATTCACTTTTTCAGGCTATGATTTCTTAGATATGATTGAACCTCAATAAAAATTTTGAGGTCCTAAAAATTTGTAATATCAAAAGCACAAAAAACCTTACTAAATAGTGAGGTTTTTTGATTTAAATTAATTTTAGAAAATGGAGATGAAAGTTATGAATTTAGTTGAACAATTATTAAAAATAGATGCAGGTAAAATAGAAATTCCATCAAAGGAAGTAAAGCTTAAGCTTGCTAAGCTAGGAAATAAGGAAATTACCTTTACTTGTAATGCAATTTCTATGGAGAGATACAATGAAATTCAAGAAAGAGTGTTACAAGTAGATAAGAAAGGAAATATTCAAGGTTTTGCTACAGCTCAAGCTAAGATAGAAACAGTTCTTGCAGGAGTACCAGAACTTAGATCAGAAGAACTTATGAAGCACTTTAAAGCTCCAACTCCAAAGGAACTTATGAATAAGATCTTCTTACCTGGTGAAGTTGATATTTTAGCTGATACTGTAAGTGAAATTTCAGGAGTAGAATCTACTAACAAAAAAGAAGATATAAAAAACTCATAAGCACTGATGAAACTGTAAATCTCTTATATTACTGCTGGAAACTTCATGATAAGTGGCCAGCAGAAACAATTAATAGGGGATTTGGAGAAAAAATTATCATCAGTGCTTTTATTGAACAAGAAATTGAAGAGAAAATGAAACAAATGGAAGCCTTGTATCCAGGAGGTGATGATTAATGGCGTTTGAACTAGATTCAGCATTATTAAAAGTTGTTGATGGAGCTCAAAAAGCTCAAAAGGCAATTGATAGTTTATCACCTGTAGCTTCAAAAGCATCAGAAAGTGTGAAAGCAATTTCTAAAGCAGCAGAATCAGTAGATAAACTTGAAAGTAGTGTTAAAAATACAAGAGACGCAATAGGAAATACAACCTCAGCTGTTTCTAATTTTATACAAGCATGTACAGATAATAGTGGGGAAAGATCCTTTGAAAATATTGGAGATAAAGCTAATGATGTAGTTAAATCAATATCTAATGTATCAAAAACAGTTAAAGATATGAAAACTAATTTTAATAATACAAAAGCTGAGATTGAAAATGTAAAAAACAGTGCAACGAATTTGTATAAGGCCTTTGCAAGTACAGATTTGGGTAAAAAATCTATTGTTTTTATAGGAAAACAGGCTTCCAAAGTAGCTCAAAAACTTCCTAAATCAAAGGGAGGTAAAGCCTCAGTAGTCTTAAATAAAGGTGGACAAGTAATAGGAAAGGCTGTTGATGGAGTTCAGAAAACTAAAAAGGCAATAGAAGGTCTAGCACCAGTGGCTTCAAAAGCAACAGAAAGTGTACAAGCAATAACTAAGGCATCAGAATCAGTAAGTAAAGTTAAAAGCAGCTTTAATGATACAAAAGATGCAGTAGGAAATGTAAAAACTTCCGTTTTTGATTTAATGCAAACACTTACAAATACTAATGGAGAAAGATCTATTGAAAATATTGGACAGAAAGCTACAGAGGTAGTTAAATCAATATCCAATGCATCAAAAACAGTTGAAGACTTAGCAACTAATTTTATTAATGCAAAAGATGAGATTAAAAATGTAAAAAGTACGGTATCAGATTTGTATACAACCTTTAAAAATAATGATTTGGTCAAAAAAGCTACTGGTGGTATAGGGAAACGGGCTTCCAAAGTAGCTCAAAAAATTCCTAAATTAAGTAGCGCTAAAGGATCAAATACTGCAAAATCGGCTGGAATTGGCGGTAAAGTCTCTAGTGTAATAAATGTAGCTAAACAATCAATGGGCAAAGTTGGTTCATTAATTCCTTCTGTAACAGCACCATTACAAGGTCTAGCTGGAAGTTTTGGAAAAATTAAAGGTGTAGTTTCAAAGAGCTTTTCATCTATATTTGGAATCTTTACTAAATTGCCATTACCTCTTCAAATAGTAACTGGAGTAGTTGGACTACTCGCAGTTGCCTTTGCCACAAATTTTGGTGGAATAAGAGATATAGTTATGGGAGTATTTAATAAAATTTCAGGTGCTGTAAAAGCTGCAATAGACACCTTTAAGAAAACAGGAAGCGCTGCTCAAGGAATAGGAGCTTTATTTACTAATTTATTTGGACCTAAGGTTGGAAATATTGTGACACAGACAATTAATAAAATAATAGCAGTAGTTAAAGCAATAGTAGCCTTTATTCAAGCTAATATGCCTAAAATAAAGAGTATAATCCAAAATGTATTTAAAGGAATTCAATCAGTTTGGAATTCTATATTAAAACCAGTGCTAACCTTTGCTATTCAAATTTTTGGGAAACTAATCAGCTTTGTAACAGCTAACTGGCCACTTATAAAGCAAACTATTACAACAGTTATGACAGCTATTAAAACTGTGATTACAACAGTTTTAAATGTAGTAATGTCTTTTTGGAATGCACATGGACAAACAATAAAAGTGGTAGTAGGTGCTGTCTTTAATCATATAAAGCTTGTTATTACAACAGTATTAGCTGTAATTACAGGAGTAATTAAAGCTGTTATGCAAATAATAAATGGAAACTGGTCAGGTGCTTGGAATACTATAAAAGAAACAGTTTCAACGGTATTTAATGGAGCCGTTGATATTGTTAAAAATGTTATAAGTGCAATTAGTACAGTATTTAAAGATATAGCAAAAACAGCAATTAATTGGGGAAAAGATATGATAATGGGTATTGTTGATGGAATAAAAGGAGGAGTAACCTACATTGAAGATGCAGTTAAAGGTGTAGCAGACAAAATAAGATCATTCCTTCACTTCTCAGTCCCAGATCAAGGACCGTTAGAATTAGCGGCTTAGAATCGCGAGGTTCTTCGAAAAACAATGTGAACTTGCAAATGCAAGGTGTGAGTTTTAATTAACTTGCTAACGTGGGAAATCTAAGTTTTGGTATAATAAGATTCAATTTAGAATAGGTATAGTGGCTTTTTTATTACACAAAATATGACAATCACGTGCCAAGCCTAGGAATAGGAAGGTGTAACGACTATCTCGAAAGAGAGTAGCTTTAAGGTGAAATTCCTTATTGCGAAGTGCATTGGCTCTTAATTTTAAGAGTATGATATAGTCTAATCCCACTATTTAAATAGTGTTAAAGTATCTCGAAAGAGAGGGTGCGAATGTAACAGATTATGAAAGTTGGATGCCAGATTTTATGAAGGGTATGGGACATGGAATTAAGGTTAACACTCATCTAGTAACTGAGCCTGTCAAAGATCTTTCAGTTGGAATAAAAACTAATATGAATGGTAGCTTATCTGGTGGAAGTAAATCCGGCAGTTTAGGTACTAAAGGAAGTACAAATACAACCAAGGACAATAGTGCACAAAATGGTTTTGCAATAACTATAGCTAAACTTGCTGATTCTATAATAATCAGAGAAGAGGGCGATATAGATAAAATTGCAACAGCCCTAGCAAATAAGTTAAGTCAAACAGCACTTGGAATGGGTTAGGAGGTAATTAGAAATGATAGAATTTTGGCTTAATCAAGATAATGAATGGTTACAGCTGCCTGTGTCCCCTTCTAGTTATTCACTCAAAGTAGGTAATAATAATACAGTAATTAATGTTGAATCTGTTGGAGAATTAAATATTTTAGGAGAATCAAAGCTTTCAGAAATATCTTTTGAAAGCTTTTTTCCTGCTCGGGAATATTATTTTTGCGCATATTCTGATATTCCTGCACCTATTGAATGTGTAGTTCAAATAGAAACTTGGAGAAAGAGCAAGAAGCCTATAAGGGTAATTCTTACAGATACAGGAATTAATGATTTATTTTCTATAGAATCCTTTGAATATGGTGAAAAAGATGGAACAGGAGATATATATTTTACTTTGGAACTAAAGCAATATAAGGTTTTAAAGCTAAATGAAAAAATTGTTGGGCAATGGGGGGCAAGTTTTAGCTTTACTAATTCAAATAACATATTAGGGGGAAATTCATGATGCTTAGGTTAAATGAAAATAGATCTGAAATGTTAGGTGAAAATTATGATTAGGATATATAGCTTATACGATGGCTGGGATTTAACAGAAATAACAGCAGTATGTAAAAGTGTTGAACTATCAGCCTCAGTTGATCAACCAGCAAGAAAATGCACCTTTACTATGGCTTATTCTTTAACAGATAATAATCAACCAAGAGTTCAAATAGGACCTGGAACCTTAATTAGTATTATTGAAGAAGATTATGGAGAAATTTTTAGAGGAGAAGTTGTAGATAGAACTTTAACAAGTTCTAGTCAGGAGGAGTCCTTTACTTGTTATGATTATATGAGATTTCTTATGAAGTCCTCAACTAGTATGAGTATTAAGAATATGCCTCCAGAAGGCGTTGCAACTAAAGCTTGTGAAGAAGTTAATATAACGCCAGGGGAGATAATCGCAACTGGAATGCCTATAAATAGGCTTTGTCCAAATAAGACTTACTATAACATAATTATGGAATGCTATAGTGAAGCTAGTAAGCAAAATGGAAAACAATATATTCCCATAATGAGAGCAGATAAGTTAAGCATAATTGAAAAAGGGCAGATCATTTCAAATTATGTTATTCAATCAAGTAAGGATGATACTTACAACAATAATTTGATTGATATGACTTATAAGGATTCTTTAGAGAATATGGTAAACAGAGTTGTAATTTTTGATGCTAATAATAATTATGTGGATAAAGTAGAAAACTCAAGCCTTGTTAGCAGTTATGGAATTTTTCAAGACTCTTATTCAATAGAAGATGATAAGGATCCATATAATGTAGCTCAAAATAAATTATATGCTTTTGATGAAGAAATTGAACTTGAAGCTCTTGGAAATTATAGTTGCTTAACAGGCTATGCAGTTAAAACTAAGATCTGGTATCTAGGTTTGCTTAATAATGCAACAGTATACATTAATGCTGATGCTCATACTTGGGAATGTGGAACTGGAAAATATACTATGAAGCTTACAGTGAGTTTAAGTAACAAAATGGATTTACAGGAGGTTGATAGCTAATGGACCCTTATGTAAAAATGCTTAATTTAATGAAAACTAAAGGTGCAGAAAGTAATTCACCAACTATTAATATAGGTAAAATTATAGCTCCTCCACCTGAAATAATAATTCAAACTAATGATTTGCAGCTCTATAAGGATGACATTGTAATATCAGAAAGCTTAGTGGATTATAAGCAGGAAATAAGCATAAGCAGTGCTGCTAGTGGAGGTGTTTCCTGTGGGGGACAGCTTCAAAATATTAATATAGGGAAGCAAGAAATGCAATTTCATAAAATATTAAAAGTAGGAGATGAGGTTGCAGTGCTTCCTACAGCAGATAATCAAACCTGGGTAGTTCTTTGTAAGGTGGTGAGATTATAAATATGAACAGTGTATTACCAAAAGCAAATTTAAATTTATCAACAGTAATTGCTTCCTTTTCAGATAAGCAAATAGAAGTAACAATGCCCAAAGAATATGCTTGGGATTTTGATAAAAATGATTTTAAGCTTAAGGATGGAAAATTTCAAATTGTAGAAGGAATAGAAGCTTTAAAGATTTGGATATGGAAAGCATTAAAGACAAGTAGATTAACCTATCCAATTTATAGCAGCACTTATGGACAAGAAATTGAAAAACTAGTAGGTAAAGGGCTAAGCAAAAGCCTTATTGAAAGTGAAGCAAAGAGATTGACTTTGGAATGCTTAAAGGAAAATGAACATATTTTGAACATAAAAAATTTTAAAGTCAGTAAAGAAAAGGATTTATTAAATATTTCATTTACAGCAGTAATTGATTGTGGGGAGGTGAGAATTGATGTATGAAAATAATACTGAAGAAGCTTTGAGAACACAAATGCTTAATGCTATTGATTCTGGAATATCTAAAAGCGAAGGATATTTTGTATACGATGCTATAGCACCAGCAGCAAAGAGGTTAGCCGAATGTTATTCCACATTAGATACAATTTTGAAATTAGTATTTGGAGAGCCAGCACCAGAAATACCAGCTAAGGATTACGATAAATTTATAGATGAAGATGCAGCAAGGCATGGTTTAGAACGTAAGCAAGGGTTTTATTCTGTCGGTAAAGTGACTTTTATAGGTTTAGAAGGTTCAATGGTTTATGAAAATAGTATTGTTCAAACGGTTGAAGGCTTGAAATATAAGGTTACTTCTCAAGGAAAAATTACTGATGGAAAATGTACCCTAGAGATTAAGGCAATGGAATTAGGAGCTAAGTACAATGTACCATCAAATTCTATAGTCCAAATTCCTATTAAAATCAATGGTGTAACAGGTGTTAGTAATTTGGAACCAACTACTAGTGGAACTGATACTGAAACTAGTGAAGAATTATTGAAAAGAATTATAACGAAGGAAAGAGAAGAAAGCAGCAGTGGAAATATTTATGACTATGAAAAATGGGCAATGGAAGTTTCAGGCGTTGAATATGCTAAGGTAAAAGCACTATGGAATGGAAATGGAACTGTGAAAGTAATAGTTGCTGGGGAAAATGGTGCTCAATTAGACGATACTATAATTCAAAAAGTAAAAGCTTATATTGATCCACAAGATGGACTTGGAATTGGTAAAGCTCCTATAGGGGCTACTGTAACGGTTGTTTCTGTTATGCCTATAGATATAAAAGTTAAGATTTCAGGGCTTGTCATAGAAGATAAATATAATTTAGATGATGTTAAGCTTAATATTAAAAAAGCTCTTGAAGATTATTTGAAAAAGGTACCAGCAGGTGGAACAGTAAAAATAAATGCTGTGGAAGCTGTAATAGTCATGACAGAAGGAGTAAATGACATAACGTCAATTAAGATAAATGATGATACTAAAAATATAACTACTTTAGATGAGAATAAGGCAGCTTTGGGAGGCATTGATTATGAGTAAAAATGCAGAAATGTTAAAAAGCTATGTTCCTTATGAAATACAAAACAGTAATGTTTTTAATGAAATATTTAATTCTTATGGAGAAGTGTTTGATAAATTGGGTATAGAGCTTTCAGATTTACTTTTGCAAATATTACCTCAAACTGCAACAGAATGGGGCTTAAACCTTTGGGAAAAAAGAATTGGAATACAAACCAATACTGCTAAAACTATTGAAGAAAGAAGAGCAAGAATTTTAGCCAAACTTAGAAATAAGGGAACAACTACAGTTGAAGTAATAAAGCAAATCTGTAGAAGCTTTGCTTCAGAAGTTGAAGTGATTCAACATAACTCAGATTATTATTTTGAAATAAATCTGTTAAGTAGTGCAGGATTTCCTTATGAATTAGAAAGTATGTATGACAATATAGATATTGTAAAACCAGCTCATCTAGGAACAAAATACAAATTAACATCACTTTCCAAAGCAGAAACTTATTATAGATTGGCAGCAACAACAGGAGAAGTCATAGTAGTTTATCCCTGGATTGCAAGAACAATAAATGCAAATACGAAATTAGAAGTTGGAATAAGTCAAAATAAATCTTCAGAAAGTATGACAATATATCCAAGAAAGGGGAGAAAATAATGTCAGAAAATTTTTATACAATATTAACTGCAACTGGAAAAGCAAAATTAGCAAATTCAGCAGTTCTAGGCAGCAAAGTTAATTTTAAAACCTTAAAAGTAGGAGATGGAAATGGATCGTATTATGAGCCAACAGAAAGTCAGACATCTTTAGTAAGAGAGGTATGGTCAGGAAATGTAAGCTCAATTTCGGTAGATGAAAATAATCCAAATTGGATAGTAGCAGAAACCTTGATACCAGCAACTATTGGAGGGTTCTTCATTAGGGAAGCTGGTATTTTTGATGAGGATGGCGATTTGATTGCCATAAGTAAATTATCAGAAACCTATAAACCAGTGGTTTCTGAAGGAAGCATAAAAGATTTATGCATAAAGATTGTATTGGAAGTTAGTAATGTGTCAAGTGTTACCTTAAAGATTGATCCTACAGTGATTGTAGCTACTAGAAAGGATATTGATATACTTCAAGCTAAAATGGATGCATCAAATGCTCAAACAGCAGAAGAAATAAAGGAATTAGATAGCAAGCTTTCTGAACAGATATCAGAATTGGCTAATAAAATTTCTAATAAAACTGTAGTAACTCCAGCCATAGGATATGGAATGAATAATGTAATTAAGAATGTTGGGGAAACAAGTGTGTCACCTAAGTTCACTATACAAGGTAAGACAGTTATTAATTTACTTGGGAAGGATGGTAATTGTGAGGATGTGAGTAAGTGGCAAACATACCAAGTGACTCCTTCTTTAGATTCAACTAATAAAGTTTTTGGTAGCAATGGAATTAAACTAACTGTAGCATCATTACCAAGTGGATTGATTAGCAAGACTTTAAGTAGTCTAAATATAGACGTTTCAAAGTACTATCTAATAAGCGCATATGTAAAGAATGGCAATGCTACGGGAGGCATTAATATATTAAAGAACAGTGTGGCTGCTAATCCTGTAAATTACTTACCTTCCCAAACAATAACTTCAACATCATCATTTACTAGAATTGGAATAGTAGTTAAGCCATCAGATTTAAGTACTCCATCAATGTTTGGAGTAGAGGTATTTGGAGCAGTTGGTCAGTATGCATATGTGGATGGGATAATGCTAACTGAGGTTACTGCTGATGAATATGCTCAAGGAGCTTCAGCATTATTAGACAAATATCCATACGTTGATTCTTATTCATGTTTACAAAACCCTTATATTGAGGTTAGACATGATAACCTCATAAGAAATGGTAATGGTGAAGAAGGAATTGCTTGGTGGATAAATAATGCAGGTGACCGAGCAAGCTTATCTATAACTAATGGAAAAATGAGAGTGAATAGCACTAGTGGTACAGTATGGTACTATCAGAAATGTAGTGTTAAACCTAATACTAATTACTATTTATCTGGGAATGTGGCTACAGATGGAACAACTACAGCCAAACTAGGTGTTTTCAATATGGAGTTCTCAGCCATGTTTGCTCTCAATGGGAATTTTTTTAATACTGGCTCGTGTACAGAACTAGCAGTATTGCTAGAAGTACTTTCTCCTGGTTATGCAGATTATGACTCTATTATGCTAGTAGAAGGGACAACAGCACCGAATGTATATAAATCTTGTAGAATAGAAAGATGCATTGTGGAAGGGAAATTTGCTAATGGAGATTCTTTAGTATTAGAGAATGGAGAAGTAACTGGACAAATAAACTGGAAGCATAAAACTCTTTATGGCAAAGATTATGATTGGCAATTCTTAGATGATTTTACGGGAGGTAAAAGGCTAGTTATGAGCAATCCGCCTTATATTGTTAGACCTATAGATAATAATGATATGTCTAAAGTAATAGGCGTAAAATATGATGGGAAAATACTTACAACTAAATATGATACTTATACCATAAATGATTGTGTAAATCATACTGGAGTAGGTATTACTGCACCAGACTCAGACACAGGTTGGGCTGAAAGCATCAATCCAAATAATGATGAGGTTAAAGCGTTTATGAATGGGTGGAAGGCTATCTATCAAGATAGTGTTAGATATACGTGTTGGGAGTCTGTAGTTGATAAAACACCATGCCCAGCACATATTTTTTCAACTATATCATCAAGTGGTAGTGGAGCAGTTGTAGCAGTTGCAAATGCCTCAAAATTTGCGGTTGGTGATGCTGTTGCATTATATAATTCAAATACTGGTTTAATTTATGATTCTACTGCTATAGATGCTATGAGTGGAAATAATATAACGCTTCATCAAGGAACGTCATGGACAGCAGGTGATTATATAGTGAAACAAGACACTAGTATATTAAACTACTGCAAAAACAATGTGGCACCAGGTTATGAAGGATACCAACTACACTACAAATTACAAAATCCAGAACCACTTACTGATGTTAATACACATATTCATGGCGATGTTCCTAAATTTGATGTAGGTGAGAACTATTTATATTTGGATTCTGGTATAGTTTTTGGGGAAGTGGTCAATCCTATAAATCCTGGAAATGGTTATTATTACATTAATCAACCCAAATATGCAATTGGTTCAGGGGTGCGAAATCAAAATCCAATTGAAAACATAAATTCAGTATATAAAAATTTGATATTTGATACGGTATGGGCATTTGGTAGTGGTATAAACACCAATGGTAAAATTAGCGCTTATACCTCAGTAGCCAACTTTGACACCTCAGCAACCTACACAGTAGATTATAAGATTCTAGCAACACAATCCCCACAAATAGGGACACTAGCTTGTAGCTATGTATATGACATAATAAGTGTGTTAAATAAAGTGCAAGATGAAGTAAATAATAAGCAGAATAAAGATAGTATCCTTGACCAAGTTGTGGATTTAAGTATATATGAAAAACAGAGTCTTAAATGGTTTGTACCCACACCATATATAACACCATATGAAGTAGTTATATGTGCCTATATCCCAATTACTAGGAAGAAAACTAAACCAATAATATCATTAGATGGTGTAAGTATATATAGTACTGGAATTGGCGGTGATATTACAGCAAAATTTAGTTTAGAAGGTATACTACTATTCGATAATTTGGTCAAAGTATCTTATATAACACATGATTCAAATATAATAACAAATGCTAAGAATTACGGTATACAATTTTCAAACATTAATATAACGGCGGACTGTCGAGGAAGAATTTAGGGGGGCAGAAATATGAATTTAAATTTAGAGAAAACAGATTTAAAAGATGATGTTCTTATAATTACAAATGATGATAATTCTATTAAATGTATTCCAAGAGAAAATGCAACTGAATATGAATTAAGTTTATTTAAAGAATTTGAAGCTGCTTATCCTAATGGTAAACCAGTACCTTTAGTAGAGCCAGTAGCAAGTATGTCAACTGATAGAGAAAGAATAGAAGCTTTAGAAAATTATTTATTAGAAAAAGAAATGGCTGAAACTATAAAATAAAATTGTATATATGAAATGGAGTGATATTAATGACAAAAATGCAGGAACTTTTAGGGAAAATTTTAAAGAATAGGATTGAAAGTGAATTAGTAAAGGATAAAGCAGAACAAAATTTTGCAACTATAAAAGAAACTATGGATATATTTTTAGCTGGAGATAAAATTGCAGCAGATCAGTATGAAGAGTTTACAAATTTGATTAAATCATCAGATAGTACAACTGATAGCTCTGAAACAAAAATTAGTTAATTTAATGTTATCTTAAGATTATTATTATATAAATGTAACATTTGTAGTGTATTATGGTATTAAGAAAGGTGGGTGAGAGAATTGGGAAACCTAATTAAAATTAATCTCTATGCAGAACTTAAAAACAAAAAGCAAAACAAAGTTAACATTAAAAAGATTGAAGAGATTATATTAAATTATAACAGTTGGTTAAGGAATACCAATAGAGAGGACAAAATAGAAAACTATGAGAAGTTTTTACGAGCTCAATAATTATCTTTAAAGGTGGATTAGGCATTAAAGTTTAATCTGCCTTATTTTTTTCTAAAGAAGAAATTGAAAAATTAAGGTAAGTGGTGACCTTAAATTGAAATTCCTAATAAAGAAGTGAATATATATTATAAGAGATTAATTATAAGAAAAGTATAGGAAAATTAGAGAAATTGTATAAGAAATTGATATTTATAAGCCTTATAATAGTAAGTGGGAAGGAAAGATAATTTTCTCCTAAGAAGTTAATACCCTTTTGTTAAAAGACATTTATAGAAATATAGATGTCTTTTTTGTGATTAATTTTTTAAATGCTCTTATATTTAAGGAACATTTTTAAAACTTATTTGAGTGAGGAGGTGGTAATATAAATGATTTATTGTTAGCAATTAAAAATATTATCAAAAACAATTTTCAAGAAAGTAATGTATATAGTGAAGGCAAGGAAGAAAGCTTTAATAAGCCTTATTTTTTTATTAAAATATCAAATTCAAGTGAAGCTAAGGAGCTTAATAGAAGATACAAAAGAAATATAGCTTTTGAGATTAGTTATGTAAGTGATAAGGACAATATTAATGAAGAATATTTAAACAAGGCTGACGAACTATATGAACTTCTAGAAATAGTAGAAAAGGGAGAAAGAAAATTAAGAGCACTTAATATGAATCATGAGGTAAAAGATGGGGTATTATATTTCAAATTTCAATTAGATATCAGTTTAATAAAGAATACTGAAGAAAATAGCATGAAACAATTGGAGGTAGATGTACTTGGAAAATAAGTTTTCTAAAGAACAAATCGTAGCATCTAAACAATTTACAATTAATCAAAAGGATATTCTAAATGCCTTATTAGAGGATAGAGAATATAGCATTGATGAGGTAAGAGAAATAATTAATAATTTTAATAATAAGGAGGCTAAATAAATGGCTGGAGGAACATGGATAAAACAAAATAAAGTAAGAGCAGGGGCTTATATAAATTTTAAGGGTAAATATGATGAAACAGTTGCTAGTGAAAGAGGTATTGTTGGATTACCAATAGTATTACCTTTTGGACCTGAAAAAGAGATTATTGAAATAGATAACAACACAGATTTATTTGAAGTTTTAGGAATTCAAGAAGAGGACGCTTGTCTTTTAATGCTTAGAGAAGCCTTAAAGAAAGCAAATAAAGTATTACTTTATAGAATTAATGGAGGTGTTAAAGCAACTTGCACAGCAGGAGACTTTGTTATTACCTCTAAATTTAGTGGGACTGTAGGAAACGATATTAGAGTTGTAATTCAAAGTAATATTGATGATGCAGGATATTTTGATGTAATTACATTTTTAGGAGATATAAAGGTAGAAGCTCAAAAAGTAAAAACTGCAGCAGACCTCGTTTCAAATAGTTTTGTTGATTTTTCTGGAAAAGGAGATCTTACTGTATCAGCTGGACTTAAGCTTGCAGGAGGGGAAAATAAAACAGCTACAGGTGAAGATTATGCAGACTTCTTAAAAGAATTAGAATTGCATGAATTTAATGTTCTTGCAATGCCAGTTAGTGATTCTTCTATAAAAGCAGTTACTAAAGAGTTTGTAAGAAGATTAAGAGAAGAAGATGGAAGAAAGATACAAGCTGTTTTACCAGATTATAAGGAAGCTGATTATGAAGGAATAATATCAGTTAAAAATGGTGTTTATATTAAAAATAATGTTCATGTATCAAATATAGAAGCTACTTCATATGTAGCAGCTTTAACTGCAAGTGCTGGATATGCAGCTTCAAATACTTATGCTGAATATGAAGGAGCAATTAATGTTGATTGCAAATATTCAGACAGAGAAATAATTACTGCTATTCAAGATGGGGAAATAGTTTTTATTAAAAATGGTGAAAAGATTTTAGTGGAACAAGATATTAATACCTTAAAAACTTTTAGTGATGGTAAAAAGTCTGATTTTAGAAAGAATAGAGTTATTCGAGTTTTAGATGGAATTAATAACAGGATTAAAACAAGATGGGAAGAGGTTTATATTGGTAAGACAAGCAATAATGAAGATGGAAGAAATCTATTTAAAAAAGATGTACTTAAAATTCTAGAAACCTT
Source organism: Clostridium sp. YIM B02555 (assembly GCF_022320955.1). Lineage (NCBI taxonomy): Bacteria > Bacillati > Bacillota > Clostridia > Eubacteriales > Clostridiaceae > Clostridium > Clostridium sp. YIM B02555. The sequence goes on from NZ_JAKJJY010000001.1 coordinate 34,264, forward strand.
AGAAAGTGAAGGTGCATTGGAAAATGTAACAATAGATGATATCGACGTAGCTATAGGAGCATCAAAAGATTCGGTTTTAGTTAAGATTAATGCACAACCAGTTGATGCTATGGAAAAAATTTATATGACAGTATATGTATAAGAAGAAAGTGGAGGTAATATAAATGAGTAATTTTTTAAATTATAGTGATACTTTAAGTGGAACAGAAGCAAAGGGATTTATAACTGTGAATGGCAGAAATGAAGAATTATTTTATGCTAAAAAGTTAGAATCAACAGCAGAAAAAACTAAAAAGACAGGAAAGACTTTAGGTAGCAGAGTTGAGCAAAATAAGGCAACAGGCTGGAAAGGAACAGGAACCTTAACGGTTTATTATGTGACATCATTATTTAGAGAAATGATGATCAACTATATTAAAACTGGTAAGGATGTATATTTTGATTTAACAGTTACAAATGAAGATAAATCTTCAACAATTGGAAAACAAACCGTTGTATTAAAGAAATGCAATTTTGATAAGGTGAGCATGGCAATGTTTAATGTGGATGATGAGGTGTTAGAAGAAGAAATGGCCTTCACTTTTGAAGATGTTGATTTATTAGATAAGTTTGGAAAGCCTGTTGTTTCATAAGAAATTAGGCAGTTAAACATAAAATTTTAATAAGTAATTGTAAATGGTCGAGGCTAAATTCTTAGAAATTAATAATTAGATCTCGACCATTAAATCTAAATATAAGAGAGGAAGATGCTATTATGAGTAACAATTTTGAAGAATTTTTAATGGAAAGCTTTGAAGAAACAAGAGAAACAGAAAGAGAAGTGACTTTAGGAGGCAAGAAAAAATTAATGAAATTTAAACCTATATCAGCTGATTTAGGAGATAAATTAAGAAAGAAGAATAGAAAAGTTAAACTTGTGAAGGGCCAAAGGATAATTGAAACAGATCAAGACAACTATATTTCAGATTTAATAATTGAAACAACAACTTGCCCTGATTTAAAAAATTCAAAATTACAAGCTTCATGGGGAGTTATGGGAGCAGTGGAACTTTTGGATGCAATGAAAGCGAAAATGAAGGATGGAGAATTCTCAGAATGGTCAACCATTGTAAGTGAAGTAAATGGCTACGATAAGAGCACAAGTGAATTAGTTGAAGAAGCAAAAAACTAATTAAGGGGGGAGATGGTGAAGCAGCCTATGCTCATTATGCCCTCCACAAGCTGAAAATACTTCCTCATGAATTAATGAAGTTATCTAGACAGGAAAAAGCTTTTGTTTATGCATCAATAGATTTACATGTTGAAAAAGAAAATAAAGAAGCTAAAAGAATAAAAAGTAAAAGATAAAACTAAAAAGGATAACTAGGATTAAAAAAAGAAAAGAGGTGAAAGTATGGGATCAATAGAAATGACAGCAATATCCATGACATCTAATCTTACAGTAAACATAGGACTAATGGATAGCTTCAATAATAAAGTAGATCAGTTAATAAGTGGTGTAGATAAATTAAATAATAGTTTTAGTAGAATAGAAGGAACCTTAAAGGAAATGTGTGGACTGCAATCAGAGCTTTTAAATAAGGAGTCTAGCACAACCAATATTATTAGTCAGCAAATATCCTTAACAAATACCTTACAAATATCAATAAATGAAGCAGCTAAGGAAGAAGAAAATTTAAGTCAAAAAACAAGTAAAACTACAAATATATTTAAAGAACTTGCTGGAAAGCTTAAAGAGGGCTTTAATACTGATTTAGGAATGAAACTTATTAAAAATGGAATAAGTACAACTATTGATGAAGCAGTAAAAATGCAAAATCAAATTATTTCAATGCAAGGAATGCTTGGAAACAAAGAAGCTGGAAAAGCATATTTTAATCATTTACAAAAAGAAGCTAATAATTCAGGATTTGCATTTCAAGATCTACAGGATAATGCGAGAAACTTTATAGGAATTACTAAAAATACAGATAGCCTTGATCAATTGAATAATTTATCAGAAAGATTATCAATAGGTAATACCTCTAAGGGACTTGGTGATGCAGGAAGTGCAATCAAGGATATGATGTCTGGAAAAGGAGATTCACTTAAAGAGAATTTTGGGTTTAATGATGATGATATAGGAATATTAAAAGCAAGTAAGGACATGGATGATTTTACAGCTAAGTTTGATAAATTACTAGACAAAAAAGGTCTTGACTCAGACATGCTCAATACTTTTAATAGTTCACCTACAGCTCAATTTGATAATTTAAAATCAAACCTTGATGCAGGGGTAGGACAAGCAGGACAGGGAATTTTAGAAGCATTTACTCCAGTAATGGCAATGATAAATCAAGCTTTTGCAAATGGATCATTTCAGCCGTTTTTTGCTGCACTTTCAACAGCACTTACAGCTGTATCAGATGCTATAATATTTATTTACAATTTGGCAATCCAAAACTGGCCAATAATTGAATCAATATTAATTGCATTAGGCATATATTTAATAAGTACTGCGATAACCTGTGCTGCAGCATGGCTTATAGCAAATTGGCCTATATTGCTAATAATTGGATTAATTTCGTTACTTATATATGCACTAATTCAATCTGGAGTTACTTGTGAACAAGTATGTGGTTTTATAGGCGCAGCTTTCATGATAGCCTTTGGATATATATATAATGAAATTGCAATGACATGGAATGTAATTGCAAGCTTTGTTGAATTTTTTGCAAATGTATTTAAGCATCCACTATATTCAGTTGAAATGTTATTTGCAAACATTTGGAATTCAATTGTGTCATTTGTTGGTGGAGCATTAGATTATATCGTAGATAAAGCTAAATCTATACCTTTCTTGAAAGATTTATTAGGTGATTTTGAAATAAAGAATTTTAAAATTAATATGCCTCCTCCACCAGATGATTATACTATTATTCCTAAAATGCAGATGAAGGATTTAGGAAATGAAGCTCAATATGGGTACAATGGTGGTTCTAAATTTGGAGCTAGTATGTCAGAACTTAAGGTTGGTTTAGGCGATAATGATATAATAAATAATTTCAATAAAAATCAAGGTAAAGGTGAGCTTCCAATGAATAGTCTTGGAGATAGTGGCCTTACAAGTAACAATCTTGGAAATAATAGTGCTTTAACAGACAATTCAGCAAAGTGTGCTGATAGTCTTAAGAATATGGATAATTCAATAGATATTTCAAATGAGCATTTAGAAATGCTAAGAGATTTAGCAGAGCAGGATAGTATTCAAAACTTTGTAACCTTGACACCAACGGTACAAATCACTACTGGAGACATAAAAGAAGAAGCAGATATTAATAAAATAATATCTCATATAGAAAATTATATGGAAAATGAGTTAGCTAATAGTGCAGAAGGGGTGTATGCATAGTGTATAAGATGTATTTAGAAATTAACGGTGATGAGGAAGGCTTTTTACTCCCTGTACTTCCAGAGAAAATTCAAATTGATGAAGGTGGAGATAATAAGAGTTATAACATAGTGAATCTAGGGGAAGTAAATATAATAAATTTACCTAAACTTACTAAGATTTCTTTTGATAGCTATTTTCCTTTGAATAGAGGTCCTTATGTAAGTTCTGAAAAATTATATGCTCCAAGTGTATATATAAAAAAAATACAAGAATGGCGAAAAAAATGTTGTAAAGTACGATTTATATTTACAGGTAGTACCTTAGATTCAGTATTTAATTCTTCTACAGAGATAAATAATCTTTTCTCAATAGAAAATTTTAAATATGAGGAACATGGAGGAGAAGTTGGGGATATATATTACACTTTAGAATTAAAAAAATATAAGAATTATGCAGCTAAAAAAATTGATATCAAGAAAGATGTGACTGCAGTAACAGCAACTGTTTCTCAAGCTGCCACTAGAGAAAGCAATCCTCCTCAGCCCAAAACTTACACTGTAATTGAAGGTGATACTCTCTGGCATATAGCTAAAAGGTTTTTAAGTGATGGAAATAGATATGGAGAAATAGCAACTTTAAATAATATTTCAAATCCAGATATAATTTATGTTGGACAGGTATTAAACCTTCCATAAAGGAGGAGTATATGCAGATAAATTTAATAATTGATGATAAAAATGGAAATGTATTTGATATCTCTGAATTAGTAGAAGAGGTTGCTTGGAAGACTAAAAGAAAAGGCAGTCCTTCAAGTTTAGATATTAAATTGCTGGAAGATAGCCAGGTTAAAATTAGCAATGGCAACATAATAAGCTTTAAAGTAAATGGCACTAATGTATTTTATGGTTATGTATTTAAAAATAGTGGTGATGATAGCCCAGAAATTAAAATCACAGCTTACGATCAAATTAAATATCTTATGTATAATGATGTTTGTGTTGGAGTTAACAAAAAGGCAAGTGAAATAATTACTGGGATCTTTGAAAAGCTTCAATTAAAGATTGGAACTATTGAGGATACTGGATATGTAATTCCAACGTTTGTAGAAGATGATAAGAAGTATTTAGATATTATTTATAGTGCTTTAGATAAGACTATAGTTTCTAATACGAAAATGTTTGTTTTATATGATGATTATGGATATTTAAATCTCAGAGATATCAACAATATGAGGCAAGAAGTTGTAATAGCAGATGATAGCAATTTAGGAAATTATGATTGGGAAAGTTCAATTGAAGAAAGCTATAACTGCATAAAATTTGTTAGAGATAATGAAGAAACTAAAGGAAGAGATGTGTATATTGGACAGGATTCTCAAAATATTGCTAATTGGGGTAAATTACAACTTTTTAAGAAGGTTGATAGCAAGTTAAATAAAGCTCAAATAGAAGAAATGGTTATGGGAAATTTAAAGCTCAAAAATAAAGAAACTAAAAAGCTTAAACTTAAAGATGTTCTAGGAACAGAAACAAACTTAGATTTAAAGCTTAGAGGTGGTGCTGGAGTCTATGTGATTATTAAGAAAAGGAACATAGCTCAGTATTATTTAATTGAAGAAGCTACTCACAAGTTTTCTAAAAATGAGCATACAATGGATTTTGATTTGAAGGTGGTGTAAAAATGTTAGAATTGATAAAACAAGCAAGTGTTAATGCCATAAATGCAAGTAATCCATTAGATATTGAATTTGGAACAGTCACAGATGCTGAAAACATTACTATAAAAATAAGCCAGAAAAAAATACTACCAAAAGAGTTCTTTGTTGTGCCTGAAAGTTTAACCAGATATGAGGTGACTTTAAAAAATAGCAAAGTTGCTGATGGAACCTCTGAATTAGATAAATTGGTCATAAGAGAAGGCTTAAAAATAAATGATACGGTAATATTATTAAAAATCGAAAGTGGAGCAAGGTATTTAATACTTGATAAGGTGGTGAAATAATGAGTTATGTAAGTATACTGCCACAAGGTGCCATTATAGATAATCTAGAAATTAAAGATGAAGCTGAGATGCCTAGTAAAACCTACAAAATTAAAGATAATAAAATAGTTGGATTTTGCGATGGCAAGGAGGCCTTAGAACAAACAATATATTTTATATTAAACACAGAAAGATATAATTATTTGATTTATTCCAATAGTTATGGAAGTGAACTTAATATCATATCTGAATTAGATAGAGATATAGCAAAAAGTGAATTAAAGAGGAGAATTTCAGAAGCCATACTCCAAGATGATAGAGTTAAGGACGTTGGTAATTTTGAATTTTCCTATAGTGAAGACAGTGTATTAGTAAAATTCACTGTTTTTTCTATTTATGGGGATATAGAGATAGAAAAGGAGGCAGGCTGATGTTTGAAGTAAAGGAAGAAGATATATTAAACAGAATGCTGGAAAGCATACCCAAGAACATAGATAAAAGAAAAGACAGCAGTTTAATTTATAATGCCTTAGCTCCAGCTGCACAGGAAGTAGCAAAAATAAGAAGTGATATGGATAGATTTCTAAGCTATAGCTTCGCTTCTAAAGATATGCCTGAAGAATATTTGGATTTAAAAGCAATGGAATATGGACTTACAAGAAAGCCAGCGACATATGCAGTAAAGCTTGGAATTTTTACAGATGCAGATGGCAATTTAATGGATATACCACTAAATTCAAGGTTTTCTATAGATAAGATCAATTATGAAGCAATAGAAAAAATTGATAAAGGCAAATATAAAATGAAATGTGAAACTCTAGGGGCTGTAGGAAATTATCCAACAGGAACTTTATTGCCAATTGAATATGTTGAGGGGCTTGGAACAGCTAAACTTAATGAAAGCTTAGAGTCAGGTATAGAAGTTGAAGATAATGAAAAATTATTTAATAGGCTTATGTTAAAAATAAAGACACCAGCTACAAGTGGAAATAAATATCATTATTTGAATTGGGCGTTGGCAGTTGACGGAGTAGGAGCAGCTAAGGTATTTCCACTTGCAGATGGACCAGGGACAGTAAAAGTTGTAATAGCAGATTCAGATAAAAAAGCGGCTTCAAGTGAGCTTGTAGAAAAGACAGATACTTATATAGAAGAGTTACGACCTATTGGAGCTAACGTGACTGTTGTAAGTGCAATTGAAAAGCCTATAAATATTACTGCTGATGTAAGCATAATAAAAGGAGTAAATTTAGCAAATGTTCAAGCAGAATTTAGCAACCTGCTTACAGAATATCTCAAAAGTATTGCTTTTGATACAGAATATATAAGCATAGCTAAGATTGGGAATATTCTTCTTAGTACTGCAGGGGTTATAGATTACAAAAATTTAAAAGTAAATGGAGAGTTAGCTAATATAGCCTTAGATAACGAAGATATTGCAGTTTTAGGTACTGTAAATTTAGGGGTGATATAGGTGAAAATAAGTGAAGTTAATTATTTTGAACTTGCTCCAACTTCTGAAGATTTAGAAAAATATTCTCTAGATCTAACAAAATATGTACCACCTTTTGTATGTCAAATTCATGAAATGAAGGCTTTATATGATGTACAAGGTAAAGAATTAGGTGATCTCAATTATTATATTAGTGATTTATTAAAACAGTGCTTTATTGATACTGCTACTTGGGGACTTATTTTTTGGGAAGATGAATATGGCATAGAAACCAACCTAAGTTTAAGTTATGAGCAAAGAAGAGAAATTCTTAAGGCTAAAAAACGTGGACAGGGTACAACTACAAAAGCAATGCTAAAAAATGCAGCAGAAGCCTTTAGTGGTGGAGAAGTAAGTATAATTGAGGACAATGAAAATTACTTATTTATTATACAGTTTGTTGGGGTTAAAGGTATCCCACAAAATATGCAAGCGTTTATGAATATGCTAGAAGATATTAAGCCAGCACATCTCACCTATAACTTTAAATATACCTATACAATTTGGAATTTCATAATGGAAAAAAAGCTAACTTGGAACAATATAAAAACAAAAAATTGGGAAGAGCTTAAAATATATGAATAGGGGAGGAGAATATAAATGCAATTAACAAATAATTATAAGTTGAAAAAGCCAGATGGAACTGATGTAGTAAATATTGATGATTTTAATAGTAATGCAGATATTATAGATAATGCACTAAAAGCACATGATACGCAATTGTCAGATATTGTGTACCAAACTGCTGGTGGAACAGGAACTACATTAACTGTAACAATCAAAGGAACATTAGTGAATGGATATCCAATTACTTTTATAGCAAGTGCAAATAATAGTGGAGCTGCAACAACTATAAATGGAAAGAAATTATATAAACCAGGAACAACAACAGCACCTAATTTAATAGCTGGGAAGGCATATACAGTTTGGTATAACCAAGCAGGTGATTGTTTTTTTATCAAAGCTAGTGCTGAAGGTGATGCAGTTGCTACCAATGTACTAGCAGGAAAGAAATTTAGTAATGACAATGATACTGGATTAGTAGGAACTTTAGATTTAAGTAATTTAGTAAGTGGAAATATAAAAAGTGGTGTAACAATTAATGGTGTTAGTGGAAAATCAAGCGTTGTAGATACAGCAGATTCTAATGCATCAGCAGGACAAATATTAAATGGAGTAAGTGCTTATATAAATGGGAATAAGATTACAGGCAATATGCCTAATCACAGTGGAGTAGATAGTCCTGCAAACAGCATAGCTGGAACTGGTGCTGGTAGAATATATGTAAGGCCACAAGCAGGGTATTATGATGGCTCAGTTGCTTCATATGTGGATGATGGAAACTATAATCCGGCAAATATTGTAAGTGGTAAAAGTATATTTGGATTATGGGGTAGTGCTAGGCAAATTGCAAGCGGTGTAGCGCCCGCTTATGATGGTCAAGAGGCGTGGTACTATCCAACTGTTGGTGGTGGTTCTACAAGCATAAAACTGTCTTCATGTACTGTAAGCGGCTTAACTTTTACTCCATCTTTTATTTATATAATTTCTACCGCAGTTCAAAATGGTACTGTATATTATATAGGATCAACGATATATGATAATTATAGTAATAACGGACTTTATAAACCCGTTGTATTACTTTCACATGGAGAGTATGCTGTAAAAGGAAATGTGACACCAATAAGTGTAACAAGCACAGGGTTCCGCTTGCCTCTTTACGGTAGTGGCACTGCATATTGGATAGCTATTTCTTAATGAATTATATTTTAGGAAGGGAATGTGATTTAAATGAAAACATTATTAATTTATGACGACACAGGATTTATTTATGTACAAATAACTGGTAGTTATAGAACTCCAGAAGGTGCATTACAATTTATTGAAATTGAAATTCCGAAAGGTAAAATAATAACTGGTGTAGATATTAGTGCCACTCCCCATGCACCGATATTTGAAGATATACCTAAAACAGATTTAGAAAAAACACAAGATCAATTGTTAGAAACTCAAGCACAATTAGCAAATTTACAAGAACAAATATTATTAAAAGAAAATGGAGGTAAGTAAAATGAGTTCAATTATGGAAAATCTTATTAATAACAAATTTTATGAAACTAAGGATGATGTAGAAAAGAAGTTAGGTGTATTCTTTGCATTTAATGTAATCTCACAAGATGAATATACAAAGTTAATGCAATTGACAGAAACCAAATAGCAAACAACTGATACAACTAAGGATTCTAATACAACTAATAGTGCATCATAGGAGAAAATGGTGACAAAAAGCTACCTTGCTACGGATAAATAAAAACTATTAAATAACGAAGTAACTATATATTATAAGTAATTAATTATAAGAAAAGTATATGAAAATTAGATAAATTGTATAAGAAACTGATATTTATAAGTCTTATAATAGTAAGTGGGAACAAAAGATAAATTCTTCTTATAAAAAAATAACAAATTGGAATTAAAGTTATTTCTAATTTGTTATTTTTTATGCATTAAAATTCTCAATACCCACTTAAAAAGTATCTGGCATATATAAGCTAGATACTTTTTGTTTAGATATAAAAAATTAAAATTCTAAGTGAGAAGTATGAAAGATAGAAAAACTTATTAATTAAAAATAAAAAGAACTTATAAATGAGTTCTTTTTATAAAATATATAAATGTTTTGGGAGGTAAGAAAATGGAAGTGAAAATTAAAGATTTAACACAAGTAGTTCCAGATCCTGCTGATTTAGTTTTAATCAGCCAAAATGAAAATTTAAGAGGTTCAGTGTTAGGAGATATTAGGGATAAGGAGCTAAGGGCAGAAGTTGAAACTGCAAGAGGAACTTATGCAGATTTAGGAAGCAGATTAAATGGAATTGATTTTTCGCTATTAAATTTAGAGAAAGAAATCAATCCTATTGATTGTGGAACATTTTAATGATATTTAAAAAGAAAGAGAGTGATGTAAAAATGGCACAAACATTAAAAATTAAAAGAGGAAATAATATAAATTTAAAAGGATTAACCTTAGAAGCTGGTGAGCCGGCCTTTGTATTAGATTCGGGAAAACTATATATAGGGAATGGTTCTGATAAAGTTTTAATTAACCAAGATATACCATCAAATTCAGAGAGTACAGATAAGTTAAAAACAGCAAGAACTATTTCTTTAACTGGAGATGTGACAGGAAGTGTTTTGTTTGATGGAAGTAACGATGTGACAATAGTGACTTCAGAAAAAGCTTCAGGTGTAACAGCTGGAATTTATACAAAGGTTAAAGTTGATGAAAAAGGAAATGTTATTGATGGAACAAACATTACTGCCGTTGATGTAGGTCTTGGAAATGTAACAAATGAATCAAAGGAAACAATGTTTACTAATCCAGTTTTCACTGGTATTCCATTAGCTACAACTGCAGCTGATGGAACTAATACAAAACAAATTGCAACTACAGAATTTGTGACTAATGCCATAGTAAATAAGACTAGTGTATCTGGAAATGCTGGAACAGCTACAAAATTAGAAACTGCAAGAATAATAGCCTTAACTGGGGATGTAGTTGGAGCAGCTAGCTTTGATGGGTCAACTGATATTTCAATAGTAGCCGCTATAAATAATATAGATGGTGGAACATTTTAATTAAAAACGTATAGGAGGAGAAGAAAATGGCAAATAAAATACAGATAAAAAGAGGATTAAAAGCAAATTTACCACTTTTAGATGTTGGAGAACCAGCATTTACAACTGATACAAAAGAATTTTTTATTGGTGATGGTATAAGTAATATAGATTTTGCTAAACAATCAGATTTAGAAATAACTAATTCACAAGTTCAAGATTTATCATTTAAATTAGCTGGTGGGACAGCTAATGTAATAACTCTTTCAATGCAGCCGTTAACTGATGGTTATTCTAAAACTTTTATTGCAAGTGCTAATAATGCTGGAGCTGCAACCAAAATAAATGGAAAACCATTATATAAACCTAATACAACTGTAGCACCAAATTTAATTTCAGGAAAGGCATATACAATTTGGTATAACAAAGCAGGTGACTGTTTTTTTATCAAAGCTAGTGCAGAAGGTGATGCGGTAGCTGCCAATGTACTAGCTGGAAAGAAATTTAGTAATGACAATGATACTGGATTAGTTGGAACATTAGATTTAGGTAACTTAGTAAGTGGCAATATAAAAAGTGGTGTAAATATTAATGGTGTACAGGGTAAATCAAGTGTTGTAGATACAGCAGATGCTAATGCATCAGCAGGACAAATATTAAATGGAGTAAGTGCTTATATAAATGGGAATAAGGTTATAGGTAACATCCCAGCAATACCAGGTGGTACACCTCCAAATAATGTTGCTTATTGGGCACCGAACACAAACGGTAATACGTATGCAAAAGTGCATTTTTTGCCCCCTAGAGGTTATTATGATGGCACTTCATGGCTTAGCCAGGATATGCCTGATTTGTTGGCACAAAATATTGTAGCTGGTAAAAATATATTTGGAGTAGCTGGAAGTGCAAATCAATCAATACACGCATCTGGAAGTTTAAAAGTTGCAAAATCAGCACAAAGTTCAGTTGTAAATATTGGATGGAAGCCAAATGTTATTGTTATATCTTATGGCTTTTCATGGAGTAGCGGTAGTACATATAGTTCTTCCCAAGGGACTATTATTATCGAACAGACTAGTTTGGGATTATATAATGTATTTGGGGGGTCAAACTATTTGTCATCTAGTGACGGGAGAGACCATAATTACCCTGCTTATGGGTCAACAAATAATTCAACTGTTCCAATAACATCAGAACTTATAAGTTACGATGGTTATGGTAACATTACTTTTAAGTCAAATTCAAATGCAGATGTAACATATAATTATAGGTGTTATTCTTAAATAAGAGAAATGATATGAAAACATTATTTGTAGAATAATCATCATATAAAGAATATAAGCAATAAATTAGCACAAATAAGTGCTTTTTTATTGCCAATTTTTATGTACAAATTCACATTTTAAAACCGTAAGGAAAGGAGGCTTTGCCTATGAATGAAGAATTAATGAAAGATAAATTAGAAACTCATGATAATCGCTTAAATAATCATGGTTGTAGAATAGATAAATTAGAGCAGGATAGTGCTAGTTTCAAAATAGAAATAAAAAACTTATGTGATAATTTAAAAGCCTTAACGAGTGTGCTAAAAGGTCTTATTGGACTTGGAGCAACAACGTTTGTAGGCTTTTTTATTTATTCTATTGAAAAATTGATGAAATAAAAATATAGAAGCTTAAATGTTATCAGATAAAGAGCTGTGATTGTAGCATTTCTTTATCTGATAACAAAATTTAGAGAGGATGGATTTAAGATGATAAAAGCATTAATAGCAATTTTAATAAAGTTAGCAGAAGCTAGGTTTGAAAAAGCAGGAGTGGAGACTTTAATTTTAAAGAATGAAAGTTACATCAAGGTTGCTAAACAAATATGGTATATGATAGATGAAAATTTTAGAATTAGTACAATTGTAGAAGAAAAATTGAAATCAAAGGTAGACTTGTTTAATGAAGCTATATTGAAAAAATTCCCAGAATTAAGTCAAGAAGATGTTGATAATTTAAGACAAGCTATAGCGGGAGAAATTAATCAAGGCAAGGAAGAGGTAATAAAAAATTCAGAAATTATAAAACAACTAACTGAAGAAAATTCTAATTTAAAAGCACAAAATGAAAATCTTTTAAGTGAATTAAACAATGTTAAATCAGCGCTTCCAGTAGTTTAACTTAAAGAAAAATTTTCTTTGTAAACTCAAATTTTAGATAAACATATGTAAATACTTTTCATATTATATATTGAAATTATCAGTTCTCACTACTCAATTCTCAATTATAGCCCAAATTATAATGTGATTTTTGAAATTGGCAATAAATAAGTATTTTTACAACGTATATATTTATAAAGGGGTGGATTATAATGAAAAATATAAAAGGAATAGATATATCTAATAACAATGGGGAAATAAACTTTAATGAAGTAGCAAATGACGGAGTTGAGTATGTTTATGTAAAAGCTACAGAAGGCACAACTTTTCAGGACCTCACTATGGAAGAGTTTTATACTGAATGCAAAAATAATGGTTTAAAGGTTGGAGCCTATCACTTCTTAGTTGGCACAAGCTCACCTGAAACACAGGCAGCTAATTTCTATAACAAAATAAAAGCTTATGAATGGGACTTGGTTCCTATGATGGATATAGAGACAAATTTTGAAGCTTTATCTGATTATGTTATTAGATTTATTAGTACTTTTAATCAGATTAGTCCTTTGAAATTAGGAATCTATAGCTATACAAGTTTTTTAACTTATATAAGTGACATTAGTGATACTATTGAAAATATGCCTTTCTGGGAAGCTAATTATAATAATGATCCTTGGAATCTGCCAGATAATTTTTTTGCCAACAGAATAGGGCATCAATATACTGAATTAGGCATTATTAATGGGGTGGCTTCTAAATGTGATATAAATGTATTTACAGAGGCTGCATTAATTAGTGATCAAATAAATCCTGGTGTATGGTTAGAAGATGCACCTACTGGCAAGTGGTGGTATAAACATTCAGATGGAAGTTATACCAAGAGCGGCTGGGAAAAGATTAATGGTAAATGGTATGTATTTGATTCGGATGGATGGATGATTTATGATTGGAAGAAAGATGGAATCAACTGGTATTATATGGGCAACAGTGAGGATGGCGCTATGAAAACAGGCTGGGTGCTTTTAGAAAATAAATGGTACTATTTCAATGAAAGTGGAGCTATGCAAACTGGCTGGCAAAAAATAGATGGTGAATGGTACTATTTAGATCACACTGGAGCTATGCAGACAGGCTGGATACATGATGATGGTAAAGATTATTTAATGTATTCCAATGGTATGATGGCTCATGATTGTGAACTTTATGGCTACAGCTTTTCAAGCAATGGTGTTGCAACTAAACTATCTTAGAATATAAGTTTAAAGAAAAAGCAAATTAAAATATCTAAGGAAAATTCTTAGCATAGTTTAATTTGCTTTATTTTTATAGATATCCAAATTAATACTCAAACTTATAAATGGAATATGTATATACTCTTGAGAAATTAAAATTACAACACTACACTAGAAATCTGATACATTTTTCTGGAAGCAGGCATGTGAAATTGAGCTGATGATGGTTATTAGTGGAAGGTTGTTTCATTTCTGCTTGTCATAAATTTACTTTAGGAACATGCAGAAATGGGTGCAACCTTCCACTTAGAACCTTCCAGCGAAAATTTCACTAGTCCTGTGGAAGATAAATGTATCTGATTTAGTAATTGCTGCATAATTCTAATTCTCGCTTTGGATATCTATAAGATAAATTTCAAAAATAAGTTTGTACTATTTGCTATTATTATTTCATTAACTTAACAAGTACAGCTTTTTGTGCATGTAATCTATTTTCAGATTCGTCAAAAATAGAATCTGCATGTTCTTCTAAAACCTCAGCTGTAATTTCTTCACCTCTATGGGCTGGTAGGCAATGGAGTACCATTACGTTACTGTCGGCTACTGCTAATAATTCTTTATTAATTTGGAACCCTTTAAAAGCTTTAGCTCTTTCTTCAATTTCCTTTTCATGTCCCATGCTAGCCCAAACATCTGTGATTAATACATCAGCATCTTTGGCTGCTTCTAGAGGAGAGGAAGTATTTATAAAAGTAACTCCTTCTTTTAAAGCAAGTTCCTTAGCCCTATTTAAATATGTTTCGGAGACTGTATAAGCTTCAGGAGAGGCGATTGAAAAATTCATTCCAATTTTTAAACAGCCAATCATTAAAGAGTTTGCCATGTTATTACCATCACCAATATAGGCAACCTTTAAGCCCTCTAGGATATTTTTATTTTCTCTTATTGTCATCAAATCAGCCAATACTTGACATGGATGTTCAGCATCAGTTAAACCATTGATGATTGGAATTGATGAATATTTGGCCAATTTTTCAGCTTTTTCATGGGAGAAAGTTCTTATCATTATACCTTGAATGAACCTTGAAAGCACTCGTGCAGTATCTTCAATAGGTTCGCCACGTCCAATTTGTAAATCTTTATCAGTTAAAAATAACGAATTTCCACCTAATTGATACATACCAACTTCAAAAGATACTCTAGTTCTAGTAGATGCTTTTTCGAATATCATTCCTAAGCTTTTTCCCTTTAAGTGAGGATGATCTATACCATGCTTTTGCTCATACTTTAATTGATCAGCTAAGTTTAGAATATCTAAAATTTCTTCTTTAGATAGATCATCTATTTTTAATAAATCTCTTTTCATATAAATGCCTCCGAACAATAAACTAACTTTCTAAGTTAGATAAAATTTCTAATATTATATCAATACCAGCTTTTAATTCTTTTTTAGTGATTACAAGTGGTGGAAGAAGTCTTACTGCATCTTTTCCAGCTGTTAAAACTAAAAGACCTTTTTTAATAGCTTCTTTTTGAACTAATGCAGGTTCACATTTTACCTTTATTCCAATCATTAATCCAAAACCACGAACTGCTTCAATTTGAGGATTATTGGCTTCTTCTATAATTTCCTTTACATAAGCGCCTCTTTTAGCTATTTTTTCTAAATACTTTTCATTGCAAATTTCATCTAAAACAACTAATGCACCAGCACAAGCTACAGGATTTGCACCAAAAGTTGATCCGTGATCACCTGGTTTAAATACGTCTGCAACTTTAGTTGAACAAAGAATTCCACCAATAGGAAGCCCTGCTCCAAGTCCTTTAGCAACGGTAACTATGTCAGCTTCGACACTAAAATTATTATAACCAAACATTTTACCAGTTCTTCCTATACCACATTGAACTTCATCAAAGATTACAAGAACGTCTTTTTCCTTGCAAATCTCAACTAATTCTTGAACAAAATCCTTATCTAAAGGAATAACTCCGCCTTCTCCTTGAATAGCTTCAAGCATTATTGCACAAACATCGTCTGAAAGTTTATCTTTGAAATCTTGGATGTCATTTGCTTTTACGTAATCAAAACCTTCAGTAAAAGGGAAGAAGTACTTATGAAACTTTTCCTGTCCAGTTGCTTTTAAGGTTGTGATAGTTCTACCATGGAAAGATTGAATTAAGGTAAGAACTTTGCTTCTATTAGCACCATATTTATCATAACTATATTTTCTTGCTAACTTAATAGCACCTTCATTAGCTTCGGCACCAGAGTTTGCAAAAAATACTTTGCTCATGTTAGCTTTATCTGTTAATTCTTGTGCAAGTTTAACACTTGGCTCTGTGTAAAATATATTTGAGGCATGAGCAAGGGTTTTTAATTGTTTACTTGTAGTTTTAACCCATTTTTCATGGCCATAGCCTAAGCTGCTAACACCAATTCCACTAGTGAAATCTAAATATTTATTGTTATTTGTATCATAAAGATAAACACCTTCGCCATGACTTATTACAGGCTCTAATCTTCCGTAACTATTTACAATATGTTCTTTTGCTTCATTGAAATTATATGACATAAAAACACCCCTTTTGTTCAGTTATGAGTTATGAGTTAAGAGTTATGAGTTAACAGTTGTCAGTTCAGGTATGCACCTATAAAGAGAGCAGCTATGCTGCAATACGGAACTTAAAATAGTTAATAGTTAACAGTTTTTGAGAAAATTCTTAATTAAAAGTGAAATTAGGAAATTCTTTTGAATTACAACTATCAGCCATTTTAGTAGATTATTGTTCCGATGCCTTCTGGTGAGAATAATTCTAGAAGGAGAGAGTGAGGTACCCGGCCATCAAGAATAGTTGCTTTTTCAACGCCCATTCTAATTGCCTCAACACAACAATCAATTTTAGGAATCATCCCGCCTTTAATTACACCTTCTAGGCATAATTTAGGTATTTGGTGAAGTCTTAATGTGCTGATTAGAGAAGAAATATCTTTTGGATCTTTCATTACTCCAGGTACGTCAGTAAGAAGTATTAATCTTTCAGCTTTCAAAGCAGATGCAATTTTTGCTGCACAAGTATCAGCATTTATATTGTAGGCCTTGTTATCAGTTTCGCCTAAAGCTACACTACCAACAACAGGTATATATCCCGAGTTTATAGTAGTTTTAAGGATTTCTGTATTAACTTGGGTTATTTCACCAACATAACCTAAATCATTATCAGACTCCATTTTTTTAGCTTTTATAAGAGAGCCATCCATTCCACATAAACCAATAGCTTTCCCACCGAACTTTCCTATTAAAGAAACTAAGTCTTTATTAACTTTTCCACCTAAGACCATTTGAACTACTTCAATAGTAGTATCATCAGTATATCTTAAGCCATTAATAAATTCACTTTTGTGATTTAATCTATTTAATAAATCTGAGATATCAGGTCCTCCACCGTGTACAACAACTGGTTGAATTCCAACACATTTCATTAATATGATGTCATTTATTACGGTTTCACGAAGTTCTTCGCTTATCATTGCATTTCCACCATATTTTACAACGATTGTTTTTCCATAGTATTGCTGAATATAAGGCAAAGCTTTAACTAATATCTCAGCTCTTTCAGTATGATCCAATTTAAATCCCCCAATCTTGGTTCAGTTAAGAGTCATGAGTTTTGAGTTATGAGTTTGGGAGAAATTCCGAAGGAATTTCATCAATAAACTCATAACTGTTAACTCCTAACTGCACTAGCTTCTGTAGTCTCCATTTATTTTTACATATTCATAACTTAAATCACAACCCCAAACGTAAGCGCTATGATTACCTAAAAATAAATTGACTTTTATAACAATTTCTTTTTCGTTTAAGACTTTTTTTGCTATGTCTTCATCAAAAGGTAGAGAACTTCCTGCTTCGCAAACTTTTATAGTTCCAGCAGAGCTTTCAAAAGTAACATCTACTTTTTCTGTATCAAAATCAATGTCTGCATAGCCAAGTGCACATAAAATTCTTCCCCAATTTGCATCGCTTCCAAACATTGCTGTTTTAACTAAACTTGAGTTAATAACGCTTTTTCCTAAAACAACTGCATCCTTTTCACTTTTTGCGCCTAAGATTTGACATTCTAATAATTTAGTAGCACCTTCTCCATCTTTAGCAATATTTTTAGCCATAATTGTACTTAAGTCAGTAAGTGCATTTAAGAAGGCATCATAATTTTCATCCTTTGCAGTTATAGTTGGATTTTCAGCTGAGCCATTAGCTAATATTAATACCATATCATTAGTGCTTGTATCTCCATCAACGCTTACTCTATTGTAAGTCACATTAACTGTTGCTTTTAAGGCTTCATGCAATAATTCTGGAGAAATAGATAAATCAGTAGTAATGAAAGAAAGCATTGTTCCCATGTTGGGTTCAATCATTCCAGAACCCTTTGCCATTGCCCCAATTGTTATTTTTTTATCTCCAATATAAAATTCCAAAGCTAATTGTTTTTGGAAAGTATCAGTAGTCATAATAGCTTCTGATGCATCGTTAGAGCCTTCCATTGATAAATTTTCCGTAAGTAGTGGAATGCCATTTTTTATAGCATCTATATTTAATGGAACCCCAATTACCCCAGTAGATGCAACTAAAACATCATCAGTTTTTAATTTTAATTCCTTCGCTTGCAGTGAAGCCATTTTTTTAGCTTTTTGTAATCCATCATCACCAGTACAAGTATTTGCATTACCACTATTTATTATTATTGCTTGTGATTTCTTGTTAGTTAAATGCTCTTTTGTAATATAAATTGGAGCACCTTTAACTTTATTTTTAGTATACATCCCAGCAGCAGCTGCTGGCACTTCGGAATAAATTAAAGCCAAATCTTTTTTTAGACTACCTGGCTTTAAGCCACAATGTATTCCAGAAGCTAAGAATCCTTTAGGAGCAGTAACTCCACCATTTATATATGTTATATCCAAATTTATAACCCCCTCTAAATCAATTTGTAGTTATAGTTAAAAGGCTGGAGCTATGAGATTTAAGCCATCTGTTTCTTCAAACCCAAGAATTATATTCATGTTTTGAATTGCTTGTCCGGCAGCTCCTTTAACCATGTTATCTATTGTACTTACAACAATTATTTGATCTTTTCTGTGATTTAAATGTAGTGATATATGACAATCATTTGTTAATCGTACATTTTTTATTGAAGCGATTTCCCCAAGTGGTAAAACATTAACAAAAGGTTCATCTTTATAAGCAGCTACATATAGTTTATGAATTTCGTCAAGATTAACAGTATCTTTAGTAGAGCAGTAGATGGTAGAAAGAATACCCCTGTTAATTGGAAGTAAGTGAGGTGTAAAAGTCACATTTACTTTTTCCTTTGCCATAGCAGATAAAGTTTCTTCAATTTCAGGAGTATGTCTATGAGCTCCAACTTTATAAGGTGCAAAGGTCTCATTTTCTTCTGGGAAATGAGTATTTAAGGTTAAACCTCTTCCAGCACCAGTAGTTCCAGATTTAGAATCACAAATGATATTATCTAATTTTATTAAAGAATTTTTAAGCAGTGGCATTAATCCAAGTTCAATAGTTGTTGGATAACAGCCAGGGTTAGCAATTAAAGAACATTCTTTAATTTTTGCTCTATTTAATTCTGGAAGACCATAAATACTGTTTGCATGAATTTCTGGCTGAGTGAATTTTTTACCATACCATAGCTCATATTCTTCTTCGTTAGATAATCTAAAATCAGCACCCATATCAATACAAATCTTATTGCTGTCAATTGCTTTTTTGGCAATATCCTCACTTAAGCCATGAGGTAAAGCTGTGAAAATTACATCAGATTTTTTTATAACATCTTCTGCAGTTTCACAAACTAAATTTGTTTTATTTAAAAAGTTTTTATATACATTACTAATCTCTTGTCCTTCAAAGGAAACTGAGCTTAAAGCAGCAATTTCAACTTTAGGATGAGATAGTAATAATCTTAAAAGTTCGGCGCCAACATATCCTGTAGCACCAATAATTCCGATCTTAGTCATATATTTAACCCCCGTTTGTTCAGTTTACAGTTAACAATTTACAGTTCACAGTTGAGTAGTGAAGCTGGTTGTAGGCTGTTGGTATTTCTGAATTTATTAATATTATTGCTTTTATTGTTTGTAGTTTGTTGCTTATTACTAATAATTACAGTTAACAGCTATGGAAAAAGCTATAGAAACAAGCATCTTTCCTTAACTGTTAACCGCTGAGTTTTTTTACAATAAATAATTGTTTTCTGAGTTATCTGTTGATCAATAAATTATAATTAATTGTTCTCTGTTCATAAATAAAAAATAATTAATTCATAATTAAGCATTGATCATTGCTTTTGTTGTTTCGATAAAAGTTTCAAGTGCTGTGATTTGCATTTTAACTGATTCTGTAGAAGGTCCACCGATAACTTTACGTTCTTCTACACAAGTTAATAAATCTATAGCATGATAAATATCTTCTTCGAAAATAGGAGAGAAGACTTTAAGTTCTTCGAGAGATAATTCTTCAATCATTTTATTTTCTTTTATGCAGGTTAGAACTATTTCTCCAACTACTTCATGTGCATTTCTAAATGCCATTCCTTTTTTAACTAGGTAATCAGCTACATCTGTAGCGTTTGTAAAGCCAAGGCCTGCACCTTTTCTCATGTTTTCTTTCTTTACCTTCATAGTTTTAATCATTCCACAGAAAGTTTTAAGTGAAAGAGTAACAGTATCTATTCCATCGAAAAGAGCTTCTTTATCTTCTTGCATATCTTTATTATAAGCAAGAGGGATTCCTTTCATTACAGTAAGTAATGTCATAAGGTCCCCGTAAACTCTTCCAGTTTTACCTCTAACTAATTCAGCCACATCAGGATTTTTCTTTTGTGGCATAATGCTGCTACCAGTACTGTAAGCATCATCAAGTTCAACAAAACTAAACTCATTTGTGCACCAAAGAATAACTTCTTCTGAAAATCTTGATAAATGCATCATTATCATTGAAAGACACGAAAGTGTTTCAATAACGTAATCTCTATCAGAAACAGAATCTAAACTGTTTAAGGTAACCTTTGAAAAACCAAGATCACGGGCTACAGCTTCTCTATCTATTGGGTAAGTAGAAGTAGCTAAGGCTCCAGAGCCTAGAGGCATTTCATCAACACGTTTATAACAGTCGGATAATCTTCCTATATCTCTTTTAAACATTTCAGCATAAGCTAAAAGATGATGAGCAAAGGTAATTGGCTGAGCCTTTTGCATATGCGTATATCCAGGCATTATTGTATCTATATTTTCTTTAGCTTTTTCTAGAAGAACTTCTTCTAAAGCTAATATATCCTCATTTATTCCTACAATTGCTTTCTTTAAATGTAATCTTAAATCTAAGGTAACTTGGTCATTTCTGCTTCTTCCAGTGTGAAGCATTTTTCCATATTCTCCAATGTAATAGGTTAAAGTACCTTCAATGAAACTATGAATATCCTCTGAAGTTTCATCCACTTCAATAACTCCATTTTCCATTCTCTTTAGTATTTCAAGAAGGCCAGAAGTAATTCTATCACTAGCCTCCTTGGAAATTATGTTTTGGTTTCCAAGCATTGATGCATGAGCGAGACTTCCTTCGATATCTTCTTTAAACATTCTTGAATCTACATTAATAGAAGAATTGAAATCATTAACTAATTTATCTGTACCTTTTTTAAATCGTCCGCCCCAAAGCTTCATTATATCTCCTCTTTCTTTATTTTTTCTTTCATTTTAGCATTTACCACTGTTGGTAGACCAAATAGATTTATGAATCCAGCTGAATCTTTTTGATCATATACGCCATCTTCTCCAAAAGTTGCATATTCTTCGCTATATAATGAGTAAGGAGAAGTCATACCAGCATTTACAAGGTTTCCTTTATACAATTTTAATTTGATTTCTCCTGTAACTGTTTCTTGAGTCTTTTTAACAAATTCATATAATGCTTCTCTAAGTGGAGTAAACCATTGGCCATTATAAACTAAATCAGCAAATTTTAATGCTATTTGTTCTTTATAATGAGCTGTTTCTTTATCTAAGCAAAGTTCTTCTAAATCTTTATGAGCCTTGTAAAGAATAGTTCCACCTGGAGTTTCGTATACTCCTCTTGATTTCATACCAACAAGTCTGTTTTCTACCATGTCAGTAATACCAATAGCGTTTTCTCCGCCTATTTTATTTAATTCATCTAATAATTCAACGCTGTTCATCTTTTTGCCATTTAAAGCAACTGCAATACCTTTTTCAAAAGTTAATGTAATATAAGTAGCTTCATTTGGTGCAGCTTCTAAAGTCTTACAAAGTTCTAAAATCTTATCATATTGAGGCTCATTTTCAGGAAATTCTAAATCTAAACCTTCATGACTTAAATGCCAGATGTTTTTATCTTTGCTGTAGTTTGTTTCACGATTGATTTTTAATGGAATATTTTTTGCTTCTGCATAATCTATTTCATCTTCTCTTGATTTGATGTCCCAAATTCTCCATGGAGCAATTATTGCCATTTCAGGTGCAAAAGCTTTAACAGCCATTTCAAATCTTACTTGGTCATTTCCTTTACCAGTACATCCGTGACAAATTGCATCTGCGCCTTCTTTTTTAGCTATTTCAACTAATCTTTTTCCGATCAATGGTCTTGCAAAGGATGTACCAAGAAGATATTTACCTTCGTAGATAGCACCAGCTTGAATAGTAGGGAAGATATAATCATCAACAAATTCTTGAGTTAAATCTTCTATATATAATTTTGATGCTCCTGTTTTTATTGCTTTTTCTTCTAAACCATCTAGTTCATCTTTTTGACCAACATTACCACATACAGCAATTACTTCACATCCGTAATTCTCCTTAAGCCATGGAATAATGATTGATGTATCTAAACCTCCTGAATATGCTAATACTACTTTGTTATACTTTGCCATTTAATAGCCCTCCTCAATGATAAAATGTATTTAATTCATTCATATACTTAATAATGGAAGATATATAAAAGAAATTTCTAACTTGTCTCTGTTTATAATTATACAATTGTAATGAATAATAATCAAGGGAAAAATATAATATTATTCATGAAATTTTAAATAATATACAGAAAAAGAATAGAAAGGATGCATAAAACTATGATTTTATGCATGAAAAATTATTATGTATAACTATGCAAGTGATATGCATAATTATATAAAAAGGACAAGCAAAGTGAATTATTAATTTAAAGAATATTTTCCAGACTTGGTATTTGCAATTTCTTTAGATGCTCTGTATTGTGTTTGAGTAAATGTAAAGAGGCGTGAGCCTCAATTTCATCGCCATGAACTAGGTATGTAGATAATTTTACTGCTTCATTTAATAAATTATCGAACTCTTGATGGCTAAGATAAATAGATGTTAATAGATTTTTTTCTCCGATTAGATTTAATAATTGAAGAGATTTATCATAGGCTTCTTCATATTCTCCAGCTGTAATTTCTAATTCTATATTTTCAGTTTCAAGTTTTATATCATCACATAAAGCAAGAATGGAGCTATTTAAAATGTATACACAAAACATGGTGAATATAAATATAAGTATTGACAATAATGCATTCCTCATTTCATATACTCCTTTTCATATTTATCAAAAAGCTGATATTTGAATTTACCTTCAGTATCATATAAGGCTATAAGAACATGTTTTATTGATGAAATATTATGTTTTTCAAGTAAATTTAGTATCCATTTTTCATCTTTATCCATACAAGTTAAGGAGTTTTTATTTATTTTGCCATCGGAAATTAATACTTTAGGCAATTTAGCTTCAGTATTTTTTGAAGTATTTTCAGAGTTTGAAATTGTTTTTTTAGTAGAATTATAATTCATCGGTAGTATAGATATCTGACCATCATTTTCTAAAATTGCATATTGAATTTCATCAAGATTAAAATAATTTGCAAGACGTAACTCTTCTAATAATTCATCAATATTTAATTGTTGCTTTTTTAGGGTTGAATAATTTATTTTGCCTTTATTGATTAATATGCAGGGTTCGCCATCTACAAATTTTCTAGTGGATTGAAATTTTAATACAATTTGAGTTAATATTGTTTTTAAAAATAATAAAGTTATTATTGGAATAATTCCTAATAGCAAAGGAAGCCTTGTATCCTGCATTGGTAAGGAGGCTAAATCAGAAATCATAATAGTTATTACAAATTCATAGGGTTGGAGTTCGCCGATTTGCCTTTTTCCCATTAATCTCATTGTAAGAACAACTAATAGATATAAAATTGCAGTTCTAATTGATATTACAAACATAAAAAAACACCTCTCCAAATAATATCTACAAAAATAAAATTTATATTCATTTGTATTTGGTGTTTTATTCTGTATTCAAAAAATTCGTTTATCTTTTGTAGAAAAAATGTATATAATATAATTGGAGTATTTTATTAAATTTGAAGAAATTAAATTAATTGAGTATATATTTAGAAATAATGGGTGATTCGGTAAATACTTTTAGTGAAGGTTGATTTCAGAGGATTACTTAATATTATTGGAAAGAAAGGGCAATTTATATGGAGAATAAAAATGGGTTGAATTTTAAAGATTATACTATCAAGGCTGAAAAAGGATTAACATTTTATGAATTGATAATTAGTAATTGTAAAGATAGAATTGATGAAGTTGCAATATGCAAATTAAATGGGAAGTATCATGAATTAACTGAAATAATAGAAGACGATGGAGAAGTTGAACTTATTGGGTTTGATACAGAACTTGGCATTAAGATTTATACTAGAACCTTACAATTTATCTTTATAAAAGCAGCTTTGGATTTATTTCCAGATTCAAAGATAACAATACAACATTCTATAAGTGGTGCGGTATATGGGGAAGTAAATAAAGAGACACCTTTGAGTAAGGGCGATATTGATAAGATTAAAGTAAAAATGCAGGAGCTTATAAGCAGAAATGTACCAATAAAGAGTATTAGGACATCAAAAGAAGAGGCTATTAAAATATTTGAAAAATATAATATGTATGATAAAGTTAAGCTTTTAAAATATTACAATATAAAATATGTTCATTTATATGAACTTGAAGGCAGATATGATTATTTTTATGGACATATGGGGTATTCTACAAGTATAATTAAACTTTTTGATGTATTTAAGTATGAATCAGGTTTTATATTGCAAAGGCCAAAGAGAAGAAATCTAAGTGAACTTGCTGAATTTGTAGAACAAAAAAGTCTTACTAAAATTTTTATTGAAACTGAGAGATGGCTTAACATACTTGGAATTGAAGATGTGGGAAGTTTAAATGAAAGAATACTTAATAATGAATTGATAAATATAATTATGGTTTCAGAGGGACTTCATGAAAAGAAAATTGCGAATATTGCCGATGAAATTTTAAATAGAAAAGATGTTAAGATTATTCTTATAGCAGGTCCATCTTCTTCTGGCAAAACTACTTTTGCCAATAGATTGAGTGTACAACTTAGGGTTAATGGATTAATTCCTATGCCATTATCTTTAGATAATTATTTTGTAAATCGTGTCGATACTCCTAAGGATGAAAATGGCGAATATGATTTTGAAACAATTGATGCATTGGATTTGAAATTATTAAACGAGAATTTAGAAGCCTTAATGAGTGGAGAAGAAGTGGAACTTCCGATTTATAATTTTAAAAAAGGAGAAAAGGAATGGAATGGTTATAAAGTTAAGCTACCTAAAAATGGAGTTTTGCTTTTAGAAGGGATTCATGGTTTGAATCCAAAATTGATTTCTAATAGACTAAATAGCAATGTGTTTAAAATATATATATCAGCATTAACTCAATTAAATATTGATAATCACAATAGAATTTCTACAACAGATGTTAGAAAAGTAAGAAGAATTGTAAGAGATTCCTTATCAAGGGGCTATGATGCAGAATCAACTTTAAAAATGTGGGATTCAATTAAAAGAGGGGAAAGAAAAAATATATTTGTTTATCAAGAAGAAGCAGATGTTGCATTTAATTCAACTTTAGTTTATGAACTTGGAGTGTTGAAACCATATGCTTTAAAGGAACTAAATAAAATAACTGAAGAAAGTCCAGTATATTCTGAAGCAATAAGATTAAAAGCGTTTTTGAGTTTCTTTAATGAAATTGATATAGAGGAAGTGCCTAAAAATTCTTTGTTAAGAGAATTTATTGGAGGATCTATTTTCTATGAATATTAAGAAATATGAACTTGTTATGTAATTAACAATTAATAGTTATATAAGCAACAATAAAAAATAATTTTAATAATTTTTTGTATATTTGAAAAGAGTTTAGGGGGCTACGAATTAGTATTCATTGAATTTAAATCGTTATATAATTAACTAAACTTGACACTTAAAAATAAATATGTGATACTAAAATTGTTAAGAAAACAATTACATTTGGAAGCTGACGCAAATCAAAATAAATGTAGGCTATAGAGAATGAGAGAATACAGCCACATAAAACTAAATTTACTTAGAACTAAGTAAATTAACTTATATTTTAAGGTATATTTAAATGTATATTTTATTAAAGTATGAGTATGTTTTATGTGGCTATTGTTGTGGAAAAAATTAAGGAATACACTGATAGTTCTGCCTTAGTTTTTACAAATAAAAAAGCATTTATATTGATAATTAAAGGGTATTTTGTTTTCTTTAAATATGGCAAGGAGGCGGGGAGGTACAAGTTAAGCAAAAAAGTTCTTTAAGAAAGGGTAAAGTGGATTGGGGCACAGTAATGTTAGAGAAAGTCAGATATACTGAATAAATTATAAAATGGCTTAATCTAATGCTTGAAAATAATTAATACAAAAAAATAATACTGTGTAGTTCGAAAGGGGAAAAATAATATGACAATTTTTTTAGCAGAATTAGTAGGTACTTTATTACTTATCTTGTTGGGAGATGGCGTTGTTGCAAATGTGGTATTAAAGAATTCAAAAGGATACGGTTCAGGATGGATGGTAATAACAACAGGATGGGCATTTGCAGTAGCAGTTCCAGCATTGATTTTTGGAAGCTATAGTGGTGCACATTTTAATCCAGCACTTACAATTGCACTTGCTACAATAGGAAAAGTGGCTTGGGCTCAAGTTCCTATCTATTTAGCAGGACAATTTATTGGTGGCTTTTTAGGAGCTGTGCTAGTATTTATTTTTAATTATGATCATTTTAAATGTACTGATAGTCAAGGCGATAAACTTGCCGTATTTTGTACTGGACCAGCTATAAGAAATACAGGAATTAATTTTATATGTGAAGTTATAGGAACATTTGTATTAGTATTTGGGATTTTAGGAATTGGTGCACAAAACTTAACTAATGGAATAGGAACATTGTTTGTAGGATTCCTTATTTGGGCAATTGGTTTAAGTTTAGGAGGAACAACAGGATATGCAATAAATCCAGCTAGAGATTTAGCGCCAAGAATTGCACATGCAGTATTACCTATACCAGGAAAAGGAGATTCAGACTGGGGATATTCATGGATTCCAGTAATTGCTCCAATAATAGGTGCTGTTTTAGGTGCAGTATGTTATACAATGATTATGTAATTTATAAAGCTCATAGTTTTAATAATTAAGTAAAAGATAAATGTATGATAAAAGCTCTATATTTTAGAAAAAATATTCTAAATGTTATATCTTGATAGATAAAAAAATTAAGTGTTTACTAGATTTTATAATATTTAGGAGTTAAGTTTGACACTAGATAATAATTATGTAATACTAAAATGTAAAGAAAACAATTACATAGGAGTACGTATGAATATTAAAGACTTGTTAGAAAAAAATCCGGTTATAGCAGCAGTAAAAAATGAAGAACAATTAGAATTAGCAGTAAATTCAGAGGCTGAAATTATATTTGTTTTATTTGGAGATGTAATGAATGTGAAAGAGATAAGTAATGTTATAGCATCTAAGAATAAAATAGGAATAATTCATATAGATTTGGTTGAAGGATTTACTAATAAAGAAGTAGTAATAAGATATATAAAAGAAGAAACAAAATTTAGTGGAATAATTAGCACAAAACCACAAGTGGTAAAACTAGCTAAAAAATACAATTTATTAGGAGTTCAAAGAGTGTTTGTCTTTGATACACTATCGCTAAATAATGTTAAAAATCATATGATTTCTGAATGTGATGCAGTAGAAGTATTACCAGGAATAATTCCTAAAGTGCTTGGTATTATTGCAGATCATTGTAATAAGCCAGTTGTAGCTGGAGGATTAATTGAAACTAAAGAAGAGGTAATACAAGCTTTAAATTCAGGAGCTACCTGTGTATCTACAACTAAAAAGGAAATTTGGGAAATGTAGGCTATAGAGAATTAGAGAATAGAGCCACATAAAACTAAATTTATTTAGAAAACAGTTTGTTTAACTAAGTGAATTTTAAATTTGTACATGGTAATTGATGAAAAATATACTATTACTATTGTATGGGTGAAGGTTTTATGTGGCTATAATTTTGGAAATTTATAATTTGAAAAATATATTAAGTAGAAAGAAGGGCATTTTAATGAAAAAATATGTTATAGCACTAGATCAAGGAACTACAAGTTCAAGAGCAATAGTTTTTGATAAAGATCAAAATATATTAGGAGTAAGTCAAAAGGAATTCACTCAAATTTATCCTAAACAAGGTTGGGTAGAACACAATCCGTTAGAAATATGGGCAAGCCAATATGGCGTATTGCAAGAAGTTATGGCTAAAACAAGTGTTAATCAAGATGAAATAGCAGCAATAGGAATTACAAATCAAAGAGAAACAACAATAGTTTGGGATAGAAATACTGGGGAACCTGTATATAATGCAATAGTATGGCAATGTAGAAGAACTGCTGCTATAGTAGAAGAACTTAAAAAGGACGAAGAATTCAATACTTATGTAAAAGAAAATACAGGATTATTATTAGATGCATATTTTTCAGGAACTAAGATTAAATGGATTTTAGATAATGTAGAAGGTGCTAGAGAAAGAGCAGAAAAAGGTGAATTGTTATTTGGTACAGTTGATACTTGGCTTGTTTGGAAGCTTACAAATGGTAAAGTTCATGTAACTGATTATACAAATGCATCTAGAACAATGCTTTATAATATAAAAGAATTAAAATGGGACGAAAAAATATTAGAAAAGCTTAATATTCCAAAATCAATGTTACCAGAAGTTAAGAACTCTTCAGAAGTTTATGGATATACAAATCTTGGTGGAACAGGTGGAGTTAGAGTTCCTATAGCTGGTATGGCAGGAGATCAACAATGT
Organism: Clostridium sp. YIM B02555; assembly: GCF_022320955.1. NCBI lineage: Bacteria > Bacillati > Bacillota > Clostridia > Eubacteriales > Clostridiaceae > Clostridium > Clostridium sp. YIM B02555. Next base: position 63,426 of record NZ_JAKJJY010000001.1, read on the forward strand.
GCTCTATTTGGACAAACTTGTTTTGAAGAAGGAAGCGTTAAAAATACCTATGGAACAGGTTGCTTCTTACTTATGAACACAGGAGAAAAGATGATCCAAAGTAAAAATGGCTTAGTAACTACTATTGCAATTGGTTTAGATGGAAAGGTTCAATATGCGTTAGAAGGTTCAGTATTTGTTGGGGGAGCTGTTATCCAATGGATTAGAGATGAACTTAGATTAGTTAACGATGCAGCAGATACAGAATACTTTGCTCAAAAGGTAGAAGATAATGGGGGAGTATATGTTGTTCCAGCCTTTACTGGACTTGGTGCTCCGTATTGGGATATGTATGCAAGAGGCGCTATTTTAGGATTAACAAGAGGAGCTAATAGAAATCATATAATTAGAGCAGCTCTTGAATCTATTGCATATCAATCAAGAGATCTTATAGATGCAATGCAGGAAGATTCAGGATGTAAGCTTACAAGACTTAAAGTTGATGGAGGCGCTAGTAGAAATAATTTATTAATGCAATTCCAAGCAGATATTACAGGGGCAGAAGTTGTAAGACCTATAATAACTGAAACAACAGCTCTTGGGGCAGCATATTTAGCAGGTCTTGCAGTAGGTTTCTGGGAATCAAAAGAAGAGATTGCTGAAAAATGGGCAGTAAGCCAAGCTTATACTCCAAATTTAGAAGAAGAGAAAAAAGAAAAATTATATAAAGGTTGGAAGAAGGCTGTTAAGAGAGCTGAAGGCTGGGAAGAAGAATAGGCTGTTTACAGTGCACAATTTACAGTTGAGGGGATCCTTGCGGATTCCTTACTCATTTATTAATTTATGAAGTGAATTGCGCAGCTGGTAAAAAGAGAATTGTATAATAAGCTTTGTTGAAAATTGTTTATTTAAGTCTAGAAAAGTTTATTAGGACTAGACAGGTATACAATTACATGATATAATTTGAATGTAAATTGAATATAAATGCTTAGAGAATTTAGAGTCAAGCATAAAAACATCGGTGATTTTTTCGCCCGTTTTTAGCTTGGCTTTTTTTAATGCCAAGAAAAAGTAAAATATAAATTTAAAGACATTCCGCAGGAAAAGTAAATGTCCAAAAAGTAAGTGTTGAAAAAGTGAATGTCCAAATTTTACATTTGGAAACATGAACTTTCTCATTTGGAGCTTTTACATTTGGAAACACGAACTTTCTCCTTGGATCTGTCATCCAAAAAAACTGTTAACTGTAAATTGCCCACAGGGTACCCTAAAGGGCATAAACTGTTAACTGAATACAAGGGGGATATAATATGTATGATGTAGCAATAATTGGAGCAGGAGTTCTTGGAAACTCGATATTTAGAGAATTAACTAAATATAATTTAAAGGTGGTTGTTTTAGAAAAAGAAAACGACGTTTCAATGGGAACAAGTAAAGCAAATTCAGCAATAGTACATGCTGGATATGATCCTAAAGAAGGTACTTTGATGGCAAAGTACAATGTAGCTGGAAATGAAATGTTTGAAGATTTATGTAAAGAATTGAGTGTACCATTTAAAAGAAATGGATCGTTAATTTTAGCTTTTGATGAAGAAGATATGCAAACTGTTAAAGAACTTTATGAAAATGGATGTAAGATAGGTGTAAAAGGCTTAAAAATATTAAGCAAAGCTGAAGTTTTAGAAATGGAACCAAATCTTAATGAAGAAATTAAAGGAGCATTATATGCACCAACTGGTGGTATAGTTGGACCTTTTGAATATACAATTGCACTAGCTGAAAATGCAGTTCAAAATGGTGGAGAAATCAAATTGAAAAAAGAAGTTGTTTCAATAGAAAAAGGTGACACTTTTAGGATTGCAACTCAAGATGGGGAAGTTATTGAAGCAAAATATGTTATAAATGCTGCTGGACTTTATGCAGATAAAATTCATAATTTAATTTGTAAAGAAAGCTTTAAGATAATTCCAAGAAGTGGTGAATACTTCATAATGGACAAGAGTCAGGGAAATGTAGTTAGTCATACAATATTCCAATGTCCATCAAAACTAGGAAAAGGTGTTTTAGTAACGCCAACAGTACACGGAAATTTATTAATTGGACCAGATGCTAGAGATATAGACGATAAAGAAGATTTAGGAACTGTTGGAGAAGGTTTAGATTCAATAAGAGAAACTTCAATGCGTACAACTACGAAAGTTAATTTTAGAGAAAGTATAAGAAATTTTGCTGGTCTTCGTGCAAATCCAGATACAGGGGATTTTATAGTTGAAGAAAATGATGGAGTTAAAGGCTTTATTGATGTAGCAGGAATGAAGTCGCCAGGTCTTTCATCAGCACCAGCTATAGCTTTAGGCGTAGTGGATATATTAGAAAAAGCAGGTTGTAAATTAGAAAAGAAAGAAAACTTCATAGCAAATAGAGAACAAGTTCATTTTATGGAATTACCAGCACAAGAAAAGGCTGAGTTAATCAAGAAAAATCCACAATACGGAAGAATGATCTGTAGATGTGAAAGTATAACAGAAGGTGAAATTGTAGATGCAATAAAGAGAAGTTTTGGAGTCCTTTCTTTAGATGGTATAAAGAGAAGATGCAGACCTGGAATGGGAAGATGCCAAGGTGGCTTCTGTGGACCAAGAGTTCAAGAAATAATTGCAAGAGAGTATAAGGTTTCACTAGAAAGTGTTGTCTTAGAAAAAGATAATTCTTATATTTTATTAGGAAAAACTAAGTAGAAGGGCGAGGTATAGTATTATGAGTTATGAATTAATTGTAGTAGGTGGAGGACCAGCAGGCCTTGCCGCAGCATATGAGGCATATAATAATGGAATAAAAAAGATATTAATTTTAGAAAGAGATAATGAATTAGGTGGAATATTAAATCAATGTATTCATAATGGATTTGGACTTCATACATTTAAAGAAGAACTTACAGGCCCAGAATATGCAAGCAGATTTATTGATATGGTGAAAGATACGGACATAGAAGTTAAGTTAAATACTATGGTTTTAGAAATATCTAAAGATAAAAAAGTTTATGCTATAAATTCAGAAGAAGGATATATGGAGCTTGAAGCTAAAGCTGTAATTCTTTCAATGGGATGCAGGGAAAGAACTAGAGGAGCTATAAATATACCAGGAGATAGACCAGCAGGTGTATTTAGTGCAGGTGCAGCTCAAAGATATATTAATGTAGAAGGATATATGCCAGGGAAAGAAGTTGTTATTTTAGGATCAGGAGACATTGGTCTTATAATGGCAAGAAGAATGACTCTTGAAGGAGCAAAGGTTAAAGCAGTTGTTGAACTATGTCCATATTCTAATGGTTTAAATAGAAATATAGTTCAATGTTTAAATGATTATGATATTCCATTATACTTATCACATACAGTTACAGATATTGTAGGAAAAGATAGAGTTGAAAAAGTTGTAATAGCAAAAGTAGGGGAAGATAGAAAACCTATTAAGGGAACTGAAATAGAATTTGAGGCAGATACCTTGCTATTATCAGTTGGATTGATTCCTGAAAATGATATATCCTTTAATGCAGGTATTGAACCAGATAGAAGAACAAATGGTTTGATGGTTAGTGAAAGTATGGAAACATCTGTAGATGGAATTTTTGCATGTGGTAATGTTGTTCATGTTCATGATTTAGTTGATTTTGTAACAGAAGAATCAAAGCGTACAGGTATTTCAGCAGCTAGATATATTAAAAATGAACTTAAAAAAGATAAATATGTAAATATAAAAAATGGACAAAATGTTAATTACACAGTTCCACAAAGATTAAATAAAGAAGATGTTCAAGACAAATTAACTATATTTATGAGAGTAAATAACATATATCACGATAAGGCTTTAGTAGTTAGAAGTGGTGATGAAGTTGTAGCTAGATTTAAGAGAGCTCATTTAGCACCATCAGAAATGGAAAAAGTAGTTTTGAGTAAGGTATTATTAGATAAAATTAATAATGATATTACAATATCATTAGAGGACGGTGAATAGAATGGAAAGAGAATTAATATGCATAAGCTGCCCAAAGGGGTGTCATTTAAAAGTTGATGAAGAGAAATTAACAGTCAGCGGAAATAGCTGTCCTAAAGGAGCAGAATACGGAATTAATGAAGTAACAAATCCAGTTAGAATAGTAACCTCAACAGTTAAGGTTAGTGGAGGAGAAGTGCCTGTTGTTCCAGTAAAAACTGAAAAGGCAATACCAAAAGGACTTATTATGAAGTGTATGGAGGAAATTAACAATATTACTATAAAAGCGCCTGTTATGATAGGAGATATAGTAGTTAATAATATACTTGAAACTGGTGTTAATGTTGTTGCAACAAAAAATGTATATAAATAATTGAAATAATATTATGAGATGTGCTAGGTCTATAAATAAATTAATAGACCTAGCTTTTTATTATTGTTCAGCTAATATATAATAGAAGTAGGTTTAATGTTGTTTTGTGAATAGTAAATTAATATTCGAGATTAAAGATGCATTTATGGAGAGTTTTATGAGTAAATTTATATCAATTCAAATGCCAATAATTAATTCTAAATTTATTTCAAACAATTTAAATTATGAGGAAATAAGTCCAAGTGTAGAAATGGGTGATACTATAGCCTGTTATTACAGATTTTTTTCGAAAAACAGTGTAAATGGTAGTTATACCATGCCCATGATTCCTGATGGATGTATAAATATTGTAATAGACTTAAATCAAGATGAAATAGAAAAAAGCATATCCATAATTGGACCAATTACAAGTTGTGCTAATTATGAAGTGACTGGTAACGTAAATTTATTAGGAATAAGAATATTACCAGGTAAATTTACTAGTTTAACAAATGTTCCAATGAAATCGATTGTTAATAAACAACTTTTGCTGAAGGATGTAATTAATGACTTTTATAAGCATATACCTAAAGGTTATCAAGAAATTAATGAAAACATGTTAATTTCATCTATAAATGATTATAGTATAGAGTTTTTAGCAAATTCAACAGCATGTAAAAATGAAACTATAATAGGAAGTGCAACAAAATACATTTATGATAAGAAGGGACAAGTATCCATAGAGGAATTAGCAAAAGCAATTAATTATAGTTCTAGGAACTTGGGCAGAATATCTGACAGCTCAATTGGTCTGAATCTAAAATTATTTTGTAGAATAGTTAGATTGCAAAATACACTTTATTTCATAAAAAATAATGCTAACTTAGATTTGAAACGTGTTGCACTAGAGAATGGATATTATGATCAATCGCATTTAGCAAAAGAATTTAAATTTTTTTGTGGTGTATCGCCAACTGTATTTATATAAACCATGCTAAGTAATAATAATTAAATGTATGGAAGTTTGAACTTAACATTTTATTTGCATAACTTGTCTGATTTTTACAAGACTTTTAATATAAAGTCCTGTATAATAAATGAAATTAAATATTATTATGGGAGGTATAGGATATGTTGTTAAAAAATATGATATGTGAAATAAAAAAAGAAAAGCTTAGAAAACAAAAAGAACAAAGAACAAAAAAGATAATTGGAATCACTGCATCACTAGCAGTAACTGCAATAAGTGGTGTTATTGGAGGTTTGATGATGGCTCCTAAGTCTGGTAAGGAGCTTAGAGAAGATATAGCTAAAACAGCGAATGACGCTAACGAAAATCTAAAAAAAGATATAGAAGCTACAAAAGAAAAGCTATCTAGTGGTGTAAATGAAACAAGAAATAAAATTAATAGCTACCTAGCAGCAAAAAAAGAAAAGAACGATATTTTATCTGAGGAAAATGAAGAATTAGAAGATAAAGCTATAGAAACAGAAGTAGTTGAAGAAAAAATAGTAGAATAGAAATAGTGGTGGGTTATATGTATATTGAGGTTTCAACTTTATGTTATGGTATTTTGATGATATTAGCAGTAGTTACTCTTGTTTATTTAATACTTTGCTTGAGCAAATTAAATTCATTACTAAAACAAATATCTGTATTTTGGAATGAAAATTCTGGAAAGATTTCAGAGGCGGCAAAATCTATGCCGGTTATAGCAAATAATGCAGTTGAAGTAAGTGAAAATTTAAAGACAACAAGTGATGTAATCATTGAAGCCACTTCTACAGCTATTGATACAAAAGAAGATATATCTAATTATCTTGAAACAATTAAAGATATTTTGAAAATTGTAAAAAGTGTATGGATTAAATAATAGTTTACATAAATTAAGCATATTGATGAAAATAACAAGTCTAGAGTGTAGCAGCAGATAGGCTTGTTATTTTTTTTATACACTTAACTTTAAATAGAGTTTAGTTGATAGCGTAAATTTATCTCGAGTAAATTGTGAATAAAATAACTATTATGGAAATCTTAAGATAATTGTGATAATATTATCTTAATGAAATTGGTCTGACCAAATTGTAAGTATTAAAAAGGAGAAGATATTATGGCAACAATAAAAATACCCTATAATAAAAGATTTCTAGAAGCAAGTATTTCTGATAAGAATCTTGAGGCTGTGCTTGAATCTAAAGCACATAATTACAAATCAGAATTAACTCAAGAAGAAATTGTTGAAAAAGCCTTGGATAATCCTATTGAAAGTAAGAGTTTAGAAGAATTAGTAAGAGGAAAAGGGAACATGGTTATTATAACAAGTGACCATACAAGACCTGTGCCAAGTAAGATAACGTTACCAATACTTCTTAGAAGAATTAGAAAGGTAAATCCAGATATAGATATAAAGATTCTTATAGCAACAGGGTTTCATAGACCAACAACTAGAGAAGAAATGATTGATAAATTTGGAGAAGAAATAGTGAAGAATGAACAGATAATTAATCATTATTCGCAAAGACAAGAGGATCAAGTTTTAGCAGGTATTCTTCCATCTGGTGGTGAATTATGGATAAATAAGTTGGCGGCTGATACTGAGTTGCTAATATCTGAAGGGTTTATAGAACCACATTTTTTTGCGGGATTTTCTGGAGGCAGAAAAAGTGTTCTTCCTGGAATTGCAAGTGCCAAAACTATAATGTGGAATCATAATTCAGAATTTATAGGAAGCAGTAATGCAAGAACAGGAAAATTGGGTAAAAATCCTATACATGAGGATATGGTTTTTGCAGCTGAAAAAGCTAAGCTAGCATTCATATTAAATGTTGTTATAGACAAGGATAAAAAGATTATACATGCAGTTAGTGGACATAGTAAGCTTGCACATGAAGAAGGGTGTAAATTTGTTTCAGAACTTTCAAGTATAGATAGCGTTAAAGGAGATATAGTAATTAGCTCTAATGGCGGATATCCTCTTGATCAAAATATTTATCAATCAGTTAAAGGAATGACAGCTGCTGAAGCTTGTTGCAAAGAGGGATCAGTAATAATAATGGTATCAGCCTGCAATGATGGACATGGAGGAGAATCCTTCTACAGAAACATGGCAGAAGCTGAAAGTCCAGCGGCAGTACTCGATAAAGTACTCCAAGTTTCAAAAGACAAAACAGAACCAGATCAATGGGAATTTCAGATTTTAGCAAGAATATTAAGCAAAAATAAAGTTATCATGGTAACTGATATGTGTGACCCTGAAATAATTAGAAATATGCATATGGACCATGCATATACTTTTGAAGAAGCTTTAAAAAAAGCTTATGAATTAAAGGGGGAAACTGCAAAAGTTGTAGTTATTCCTGATGGAGTTTCTGTAGTAGTTAAATAATTGATTTAACATTAAAAAATGGGATTGTCATTAGCGTGACAATCCCATTTTAGTTGCTAAATTTAAAATTAAAATAGAGGATTAAACTGATTTTATTCTCCAAGTAATACTTTGATAATCTCCCTGTAAATCAGGTATAGTTAGTCCTCCATACATAAGTTCATCACCACCAAATATTTCTTGGAAGCCTTCAACTGAATAATTCTTTTCAGGGTCCAAGCCTCTTAAATATAGTCTTCTTATTGGGTCATTTGGTATGGCAAGAACACTAAAAAAACTCACGAAAGCTTCAGTTTTATCTTCTGAGACAACTATAAAAGAAGCTTCATTGCTTTCAAATGGATTAAGAAGTCTATGCATATCTCCAAATTGAATAAGTTCACGTAATTCTTTATAAGTTTCAACTTGCTTTTTTACAGTTTCTATTTCTTCATCATTAAAGTTTGTAAGATCAAGTTCATATCCAAAGTTACCAAGCATTGCAACATCCCCTCTCATTTTAAGAGAAGTATTTCTATGAACTTGATGATTTGGTACTGCAGATACATGAGAACCCATAGTGCTTATTGGGTAAACTATGCTTGTTCCATATTGAATCTTCAATCTCTCAACAGCATCAGTATCATCACTAGTCCAAATTTGAGGCATATAGTAGAGTATACCGGCATCAAATCTTCCTCCGCCTCCAGAGCAGCCCTCAAATAATATATTTGGAAAAGCGGTTGTAAGTTTTTCGTATATTTTATATAAGCCTAACATATATCTATGAGATGTTTCTCTTTGTCTTTCTGGTGGAAGAAGAGCAGAAGCTATTTCAGTCATATTTCTGTTCATATCCCATTTAATATAGCTGATATTAACAGAATTTAAAATTTTAGATAAAGAATATATAATGTAGTCACATACATCTTCTCTAGAAAGATCTAATACTAGCTGATTTCTTCCTTGAGTGCGATATCTCCCTGGCACATGTAAGCACCAATCAGGATGTGCTCTATATAAATCACTGTCTGGTGAGACCATTTCAGGTTCAAACCATAAACCAAATTGTAAGTCTAAATTATTTATGCGATTAGCTAAATCCTCTAAACCATTAGGAAGTTTATTTTTATCAACCACCCAATCTCCAAGAGAAGATTCATCACCATTTCTTTTTCCAAACCAGCCATCGTCAAGAACAAAAAGTTCAATTCCAAGTTCTTTTGCAGCTTTGCCAATGTTTTCGATTTTTTCAGCATTAAAATCAAAATAAGTTGCTTCCCAGTTATTTACAAGAATTGGTCTTGCTTTGTCTCTATAAACACCTCTACATAGTCTTTTTCTATATAGTCTATGATAAGTTCTAGACATTTCACCAATACCTTTTGAAGAATAAACCATTACTACTTCAGGAGTTTGGAAGTTTTCATTTGGTTTAAGTAACCAAGAAAAATCAAAAGGATTTATCCCCATTGATATACGGGTAGTTTTGAATTGGTCAACTTCTGCTTGAGCAAGGAAACTTCCACTATATACTAAGCTAAAGCCATATACCTCACCATGTTCTTCAGTAGCATCTTTGCTGAGTAATGCAATGAAAGGATTTTGATTATGACTACTTGAACCACGTCTGCTTTCTATAGATTGAGTACCAACTAAAAGTGGAGTTCTTTCTATATGCCTTTCTCTTGCCCATGCACCATGAAGGTGTAGAAAATCATAATTAGAACTATTAAAATCTATACTCATACTTAAAGCTCGTTGCAGCTTTAAATCTTCTTTACCAAAATTTAAAAATTTTGCATTTCTTGTTATAACATCAAAATCTTCATAAGCTGTATAGGATAAAATTACTTTTAAACCAATTAATGAATCGGATAAAGATATTTCTAAGGTTTGAGCTTCATCATCGCTTTCAACATAAGTTGCTGGAAGACCCTCTAATTTTACTTTTCCATTAATTATTTTATGCGATTCGTATCTGAGATCAGTTATAGTAGTACCATTTTCAAGTTGAATTGAATATGCAGGTACACGAAAATCACTAGTTCCATAAGAAGGATATTCTTGTGGAAGTGCATCAAGGGAAAGAAGTTTGTTATTGGGATTAGGATTTGGTGAAAAAGAACATCTTTCTCTAATTGGTAATAAATTATCAGAATTAAAAGTTCTTAGTTTTCTTCCAAAGTAAACATGTGAAAGGTAACCCTCGTCAGTGATTTTTATTATATAGCTAGTATTTTTAGCTGTTAAGTGAAAGGCTTTTGTGTTGTTATCAAATTTAATACTCAAATTAATTCCTCCAATTCAATTAAAAAGTTTTAAAAAGATTTAATAATTACATATAGAAGCTCTAATTTATACTATATTTAAAGATACCTAATGTATTTGAAGATGCTTCAGAATATTATGCTTTGTGATCAATTGATATTTGATCATTGATAACTGAAACTATATATTAAAGTATAAAGATATCGATAAAAAATGAAATGGAATAAAATAAGATTATTATGGTATAATCTAAGAAATTAATTATATGCATTTTAATAAATGAGGTATTGAAAATGAATGAAGATATTAATATGGAATATTTTTCGACGATAAATGATGATGGATTTGATATTACTGTATATCAATGTGGCATGGAAAAATGTAAGAAATCACATTCTTATGGACCAGCAATTAGAGATCACTATTTAATACATTTTGTACTTGAAGGCAGTGGGATATTTTATGTAGGTGGAAAGTCATATAGGATAAAGAAAAATCAAGGATTCTTAATTTGTCCTAACATTGTTACTTATTATGAAGCTGATAAGGAAGAACCTTGGATATATACTTGGGTTGGATTTAAAGGTATAAAAGCTGAAAAATATTTAAAATTAGCAAATCTTGATCAAGAAAATCCTATTTTTGAATGTACAGAAGTAGCTTTTGTACAGGAATGTTTTGAAAATATGAGGAAGTCTACAGAATTAAAATATGGAAGAGAATTAAGATTGCAGGGATTGCTAATAATGTTTTTATCGGAGCTTATTGAGGAAGCAGGAAAAAATGTTATTATAAGCAGTAATTATAAAGAAATGTACATAAAAAAGAGCCTTCAGTTTGTTGAGATAAATTATTCTAGTAAGATAAGTATATCTGAAATGGCTAAAAGTGTAGGCCTGAATAAAAACTATTTCAGTACCTTTTTTAGGGAAAATATAGGAGTAACTCCTCAGCAATATATAATAAAATATAGAATAAATAAGGCCTGTGAACTTATGAACAATCAAGGCTTAACCATAGGGGATATTTCACGATCAGTAGGGTACGATGATACCCTTGGCTTTTCTAAAATATTCAAGAAAGAGAAGGGGATATCTCCTAAAAAATATAGGGAAAAAGTACTATTTTGATATCAATAACTCGAATAAGGAACATGAAATAATAACAAGTTAATAGGTGATTTTAGTGTTTGGGAGAGTGTAAAATAATCTGTGTAAACTTCATGAAGATGATTGTATTTAGAATACTACCTAAATTCAGTATTTGTGTAACATCTCAAATGTAAGAGTTCGCTGATAATTTTTGAAGACATGCAAATTTGAAATGCAAGTATAGCAATAGACAATTTTGGCGTAGGGGATACTATGTTGATACCGTAGGAAGAAATAAGAAGATATAGCATATGAACAAATGAGCTTGAAGGAATATATTGCCCCCTTTACAAGTGAGCCAGTAAATAAAGACAAGAAATAAAGCACTTTTTAGGTGCAGCCAGTAAAGATATGCGGTTGGTAAAATGTTCAATGTGCAGGCAACACAGCCAGTAACAAATGCTTATAGGCGCAGAGCAAGCCACCCATTTTACGGGTGGTCCTGACTTCTATAAATAACACTCTTATACTTCATTAATTGTATCAGTTACCACCATATTTTGAATACGTTTTGATGGAGCATAGATTGCAGCAATAGTCGTAATTGCAACAACCAAAAGCACAATAATTATATGCATAATAGGAATACTCCAAGTAGCGTAGTTAAAATAAGCAGTAATAAGCTTGTCGTATAGTAACTTGTTAATGAACAGACCAACTACAACTCCCACAATACAACCTGATATAGAATAGATAAACGCTTCAGCGGCTATCATTTTGGTAATCTGATGTTCATTCATACCGACTGCGCGCATGACTCCATATTGCTTTATTTTTGCGGATACGCTCATAGAAATACTGTTCATAATATTTAATACAGAAACTAAAGTTATAATTGTCAAAAATCCATATACAAAAAACGTAAATGCCATATATGTGCTGGATTGCATAGTCCGTAGGTCTCGGTTATCGCTAAACTTGTACTTTTCACCTACGACATTATGGAGGGCTTCAACATTTCTGTCAGTTGCATCTTTTGTCGTCTGTATAAGAATAAGTGAATAGTCAGTTACGCCGGTAAGGCGAGTAAAAGTTTTCCCAGAAGTAATGAGTGTTATTTTTCCATTTGGAGCACCGTTATCACTAAATGGGTTACATTTTAATAGCCCTGCGATTTCTACTTCCTTATTGCCTACTTGTACTTTATCTCCTATTGCTAAAGGATTGTCCTTGTCCCAGATTGTAAGTACGTAATTACTGTCTCCATAAACTTTTGAAATATCGCTGCCTTTTCTAAGTTGCTTATCTTTTGTAAGACAGTCCAAATCATAATCATCATAGGAAATCATATCGATTGTGTTTGTTTGAGAATTTACTTCTGCCGGAATATCAAAGTAGCTCCTTCGGCCAAAAACATGTTTTACACCTGACATACCAATTATTTTATCAAGCAGTACACTATCTATGGAATTTGAACTGTTATTACTAGAAATGCTGATATCAGGAGTATCTGAAAATTGAGGCATAATATAGCCGATAAACTCTATTAAGACTGAAAAGCTCAAAAACAGAATAATGCTAAGAGCAAATGAGCTTGTCATAAGTATTAAGTTTTTCTTTCTAGATACTGCATGATGAATACCGAGGACAGTTTCAATTTTTAAAAAATGGGTATTCAACCCATGGGTTGCATTCTTTGTGTTTTCTAAATTTCCTGATACTGCCATTACAGGCGATACCTTTGCAGCTCGTTTTGCCGGAGACCTGGCGGCAATGAGTACTGTAACAACTCCAACAATTATTCCGCTGATAATGCCAATTGGACTGACTTTCCAAAGGGGTATATTAGAGAACTCTACCGCCACAAGAAACCGTAGCCCAGCACATAATCCCCATGTGACTACAATCCCAAGTATCACACCTATTGGAACCGCAGTTTTGCACCAATTGAGGGCTTCCAGTTTGACAAAACGGATAATCTGTTGTCTGCTCATTCCAATGCAGCGCATCATTCCAAAAAACTTTGTCCTTTGGGCAACATTACTGTTTATACTGCTTGAAATCATCAGTATCCCTGCAATCATTATAAGCACAAATAGTACAGCTGCTGTAGAATATAGAGTTTGCATCGATCTTACACTAAGGTCTTGCTGCTTATCCAGTAATCTTGATGTCTCCATTCTAACACCCATATCTGCCATACTAAAAACAGCAGTTACCAAAAATACGGCAAATATAATACACAGAAGCGTCATGTGGTTTTGTCTTCTGTGTACTTTTGCAGAAATCGGAATTAGACTAAGATAGCTTTTCATTCGCGGCACCTCCTAAATCGGTCAGTATGCCATCAGACACTTGTAGTATCCGATCTGCAGCCTGTGCGATACTTCGGCTATGGGTAATCATAATAATAGTCTGCTGGTACTTTCTTGCAGCTTCTTTTAGCAAAGTAATCACTTCACTGCTGTTTTGCGTATCCAGATTACCCGTTGGCTCATCGGCAAGGATAAGCGATGGCCGCGTAATTAGCGCACGTCCTATTGCTACACGCTGTTGCTGTCCACCTGATAATTGACTAGGTAAATGGTGACGGCGTTCTTTCAAATTAAGCACCGTAAGTAGTTCTTCAAGATACTTTTTATCAGGCTTTTGATAATCAAGAAGTACGGGAAATATGATGTTTTGCTCAACATTCAATTCTGGAATTAGATTAAAACTCTGAAAAATAAATCCAATATTTCTGCGACGAAAGATTGTTAAGTTACTATCTTTCATGGAAAAAATATCTTTACCGTCAATAAATACCTTGCCGGAAGTTGGCATATCAAGTGCACCTACTAGATTAAGAAGTGTACTCTTTCCAGAGCCAGATTCTCCGACTATTGCGACAAATTCGCCTTTCGGAACGGAAAAGCTGATATCTTTTAATGCATGTACGGTAGCTTCACCGTTACCATAGGTTTTAGAAATTGATTTAACTTCCAATAAATTCATAGGTTATCCACCTCTTTCTATCTTGATATTGAAATATTATCATATCAATCTTACTTTTATATGACACTTATCCTACAATTTTGTAGGAATTAAAAAATTAATTGTAAAAGTAGTGCCAATACCCAATTCGCTATCAACCTCGATTGTTCCATTGTGTGTTTCAACAATAGCTTTTGCAAGGGGTAATCCAAGTCCGATACCTTGTGTGTCTTTAGAAAAACGACTGCGATAAAATCTTTTGAAAATATGATGTAAGTCCTCTGGGTGAATACCGCTTCCGTTGTCTTTTATGATGACTTGAATAATAGATGTGAATTGTCTCCATTCAATATAAATAGCATTTCCTTTTTGCGTATGGTCAAAAGCGTTTTTAACAATATTGCTGATTGCTTCAATCAGCCAAGTACAGTCACATAATAAAGTAACGTCATCATCCCCGGATAGATATAGTTCCTTTTCCTCCTGCTTGGCACGAAATGAAAAGTGCCTTTCTATACTGCCCATCATTTCAGATACATTTTCTTTATTTTTTTTGATCACGATTGTTCCGGCGTCGAGTTTGGTGATTTTCAAGAGGTTTTGCACCAGTGTTTCTATTCTGTCAAGCTCCTGCTCTGAAAGAGAAGTAAATTCTTTGATTGTCGGTAAACTCTTGGCTTCTTCTTGCATAATTCCATTATATATATTAAGAGCAGCAAGCGGAGTTTTTAACTGGTGAGAAATATCAGAAATGGTATCTTTCAAAAATTTTTTTGTTTTTCCCTCATTTTCAGCGTGGGCATTTAAAATGGAAACTATGGAATTTACTTCATGAAATAATCTGTATATCTCTCCTTCATCATTACATTCAATACGTGCACTTTGATTTCCAGAAATATATTCTTTGATTTGCGTTACCGCATTCTCCATGATTATATTTTGTTCCCTGAAATACATATAGACTATTACTAATATGAAGATACTCATGCACAAGGAACATACCAGTATATATAGCGCTACATTTTTAAAGTTCAAACCTATTAAGGTAGCAGAAATCAAGGTAAAGGCTACTATAAGAAGCAATACCAAACAAAAAAGTTTTTTGATTTTCCTGTTTACCAGTATTTTCATCATACACCCCCATCAACAGCATTCCATTTATACCCCATACGTCGAACAGTCACTATTTTTTGAGGCTCGCTCGGATTATCTTCGATTTTTGTACGAAGTCTGCGTATATATACGGTAATAGTATTATTATCTATATAGTTTTCGTTGCAATCCCATAGTTTGCTTAAAATTTGTTCAGGAGAAAGAACAATATGGGGATTTTCCATAAACAGGCATAACACTTTATACTCACTTGTTGTTAAGTCAAGTTGTTTTCCATTTTTATAGACTTCTCCTTTTAGAAGTTGTACATTTATGCCATTAGAATTTAATTCAGTATCAGCTTGAATAAAATTGTCACTTCTGCGAAGCAAAGCATTTATTTTCGACATAAACACCGCCAGTTTGAACGGCTTTGTTATATAATCGTCGCCACCAATATCAAGCCCCATTATGATATCCGTTTCTTCATCAGCAGCAGTAAGAAATATAATTGGCACTTTTGATGTTTTACGAATTTTTTCGCATAAATCGTAGCCGCAGCCATCGGGAAGCGACACGTCCAAAATCACCAAATCATATTTCTTATTTGCCAATAGTGCTTCTGCTTCAAGAATTGTACGGGCAACATCTATTTCGTATCCCTGCTTTTTGATTGCAAAAGATAAACCATTAATTAAACTCAAATTATCTTCAACAAAGAAAATGTGTTTCAATTATTTTCACCGTCCTTAATTTTCTGCGCATAAATTGTTCGTATAACTTTATTGTATTTATTTTTACTAAAATTTACAACATTGGCTATAAATAATTATTTGGTAAATTAATAAAATGGATAGAAATATTTTTGCTATCCATTTCACATATTTTTATTTAATACATTTATCTTTATAGTAGAATTTTTTATCATGTTCATTGATTTCTCTCAATACACGACATGGATTTCCTACAGCAACTACATTTTCAGGAATATCGTGTGTAACGACACTTCCAGCACCTATAACTGAATTATCACCTATTGTAACTCCTGGTAAAATTACTGCATTAGAGCCTATCCATACATTATTGCTAATTCTTACTGGAATAGAAAATTGAGTTCCAGGCTTACGAAGAGTTGGATCAATAGGATGTCCAGTAGGTGTTATTGTTACATTAGGGGCTATCATAACATGCTCACCAATATAAACATCGATATCATCAACAATTACAAGATTAAAGTTTGCATAAAAATGATCTCCAATATGGATATTTGAACCATATGCAGCATGAAAGGGCGGTTCAATCCAAATGTGCTCCTTTATATCACCTAATAATTCTTTTAATATTTCTTTTCTTTTTATTTCTTCACTTGGACGCGTATGATTATAGTCATATAGCAATTCTTGGCATCTTCTACGATCAGCTTCAAGTCCTTCACCTACATCAATATATAGCATACCATTTTTCATTTTTTCTCTTATTGTCATAATAATCATCCTTAATTTATAAATTTGGTTACATGAACTTTGTATGTGGGATTTTCATATTTCGTTATTCGAAATTTCCATGCGTGACTTTTATATTTTGTTCTTTTAACTTTTCTTGTCGATCTTTCATTACTGATTGACAACTGATAAGAATATTATAAGGCTTAGAACAGCAGAGTAGGAGTGTAGTAAATTGCTAATTAATAATTGAAAATTGTTAATTCGAATATATATAATTTATGGAACAAATAATCCAGCAAAGTATGCTTTAATATTTGTTCCATATAGATATCAAAATGAATAATCAAACTTATAAATGGAATATACATGCATCATTGAGAAATTATAATCGTAACACTACACTAGAAATCAGATACATTTTTCTGGAAGCAGGCATGTGAAATTGAGCTGATGATGGTTCTTAGTGGAAGGTTGTTTCATTTTCTGCTTGTCATAAATTTACTTTAGGAACATGCAGAAATGGGTGCAACCTTCCACTTAGAACCTTTCAGCGAAAATTTCACTAGTCCTGTGGAAGATAAATGTATCTGATTTAGGTAATTGTTGCATAAGTTTAATTTTCGATTTGGATATCTTTATTAAGAAAATTTATTATATATTAGAAATTACAAAACTGTATTCTAAATCTTTGTTTGAATCTATACAGTACTCAGATAATACTGGAGCTCCCCAGCTGTCATCTCCACCAACACCCATTTGCTTTCCTATTATATTTACATTTGTAAAGTTAACTGGAGGTAAGTCTTCTTGGTGAAGAGCATTTTCAAGTTCCATATTGTTATAAGGTAAAACACTGAATTCAAATGGCAATTTTTCATAAGAGAATTTAAGTCCTTCACCTTTTTCATTTTTAATAGCAACCCATCTAGTATCAATTCTATTACCACATTCTTGTGGAACTAAGTATTTAGATAAGTTTTTAAGTGGTGTACTTGAGTAAATACCTAATTTTGCACCTTCTGCACGGTCAATGTAGTTTTCATCTGGTCCCATTCCATACCAAGAGAAGGAATTAAATTCTGATAAAAGTCTGAAGTTCATTCCTAGCACTGGTAGTATAGGTAAACCTTCTACACCTTTATAAGCTACATTTACTTTAATTGAATTATCAGCTGAAACTTCATAATCTACTTTAACCTTTGTAGTTGGTATTGTTGGAAGTTCATAAGTGTAATGAAGCACAACTTTATCAGCTTGTTCTTCCATTGAAAAATCAACATATTTTTGACAAATTGAAGCACTAAGCCATTGAGCGCATTTAAACTCATGTTTGTTTCCTCTGTCATTATCAGTTGTTGCTCTCCAATAATAAGTTTTAGGTGTTCTTGTAATGAACTCTTTTCCGCTATATCTTAAAGAAACAATCCCACCTTCTTGTTTTGAGAAAATTACTTTAAAGTCTTTTCCATGAACACCAATGTTAACATCACCATGAACTAATTTTAAAGTAGAAGTAGGAGCAGTTTTAGCAATTTCTTTTCTTTCATAAACCTTTTGCCCAAAAGCTATTTCGTAACCTTTAGCAGCCCAAAGGGTATCTTCTGCCAATACTAATGAAACAGTGTATGCAAGTTCTTCTGAACAATTATGATCTCCAAATGGTAGTTCAAAATATTTTTCTTCACCAGCGGCAACAGAAACCTTTGTAATACCTTCTTTTAAAAGTGATCCTTCTTTTTCAACTTTATAATATAAATTAAATTTATCTACATTTATAAATAAATTTTGATTTTTAATAGTAACACCATTTTTATCAGGGAATAGTTTTACATTTTGATATAAATATTTTACTTCTTGAGCTTTAGGTGATACTTCTCTGTTAGCATAAATTAAACCATTTCCTGAGAAATTATAATCTGATGGTCTATCAGTAAAATCTCCACCATAAGATAAAGTTTCCTCACCATTTGGTAATTTTCTATAAAGAGCTTGATCGCCGTAGTCCCAAATAAATCCACCTTGGTACATTAAATACTTGTCCTCAAGTTCAGTATATTTCATCATTCCGCCAGTAGAGTTACCCATAGAATGCATATATTCACAGCTGATATAAGGTTTTTGAGGATCGTTATTTAGATACTCTTCAATTTCAAAAGCCTTTGCATACATTCTGCTTTCCATATCACTTATCTTTTCATATTCTCTATTCCAGAATACTCCTTCATAATGAACTAGACGAGAAGGATCTGTTTTTCTAAAGTATTCTGACATTTGGTATATATCTTCACTAGCATAGGATTCATTACCACATGACCAAATAATTACAGAAGGATGATTTTTATCTCTTTCAAGCATTGAAGTAGCACGATCTAAAACAACAGCTTGCCATTCTGGTAAATTTCCTGGTACATTCCAAGATGGCTCACATTGTCCCATCTTTTGCCATGAACCATGACTTTCTAAATTTGTTTCATCTATTAAATAAATACCATATTCATCACATAATCTATACCATAAGCTTTGATTAGGGTAGTGAGAAGTTCTAACAGCATTAATATTATGTTGCTTCATAAATTTAATATCCCAAAGCATGTCTTCCTTTGTGATAGAACGACCACGTCTTGCACTAAATTCATGTCTATTAACACCTTTGAACACTATTCTTTTTCCATTAAGATACATAACTTTATCTTTCATTTCAAAATGCCTAAAGCCAACTTTTTGTTTAACAACTTCAACTAAAGTGTTATCTGATTTTTCAACAAATATATATAGTTCATATAAATTTGGTTCTTCAGCACTCCATAACTTAACCTTTTCAACATCAAGGGAGAAGGTTAGCTCGTTGTTAAAAGGAATATCCTTAGTTTCAACAATTTTATTTCCAGCAGCATCTTCAAGGTATGCGTTTATTTTCGCATTTTCATTTCCAATCATTTTTAATGTTGCATTAAGTTTGGCATTAGAGAAGTCTTCTGATAAATCTGTTTTAACAAACATATCCTTTATATGAGTTTCTGGTATTGCATATAAATAAACATCTCTAAATATTCCAGAAAATCTCCAGAAGTCTTGATCTTCAATCCAGCTTGCACTACTTCTTTTATAAACTTCAACAGCAAGTTTGTTTTCGCCTTCCTTTAAATAGCTAGTAATATCAAATTCTGATGGTGTAAAAGTATCTTCACTGTAGCCAACAAATTCACCATTAACCCATACATAAAAAGCTGTTTCAACACCTTGGAATGAAATAAAAGTTTGTTTGTTTTTAAGTTCATCATTAATGTTGAAAAATGTCACATAACTTCCTACAGGATTATAAGTTTTTGAAATATGAGGAGGTCTTAATTCATCATGGCCTTCCCATGGATACATTGTATTAATATATTGGCATTTGTCATAACCTTGAAGTTGGATATGTCCTGGTACTTCTATATAGTCAAAGCCACTAATGTCAAAATCTTCTTTATAAAAATCTTTAAGTCTTAAGGATGGATTTTCACTATATGAAAATCTCCAGCTTCCATTTAAATTTTGTTTAAGAGGCATATCATCATCTAGCTTTAAGTCATCCATTTTTTCAAAAAACCAATGATCTGAATGCGCATCTATTCTGTTTACTCTAAAAACTTGTGGATCTTCTAGCCAATCCAAAGATGGTTGTTTAATATTGTTCATATAAATACCTCACCTTCTTGTAGCAGTTAAGAGTTAGGAGGTATGAGTTAGGAGTTAAGGAAGAAAAGCCTAGGGCTTTTCAAAATAAAATTTAGAAATCTATTTAGAGATTTCATCCAAAACTCAAAACTGTTAACTCAAAACTGTTAACTGACTCAAAATCGTTTTCAATTCAATTGTATAAACTTCTAAGTAAAAAGTCAATTTGTTTTAGTAAAAGTTTAGTAAAATATTTTGCGATTTGAAAAGAATATAAATATATTATATAATTATATTATTTATGTAAACTTTATCAATAAATTTGCATTAGGAGGTAGAAGCTTGAGTGAATATTGTAAAATATTAATTGTTGACGATGAATTTATTATGAGACAAGGAATTAAACATATGATCGATTGGGAACAGGAAGGCTTTCAAATTATTGGAGAAGCTTCAAGTTGTCAGGAAGCACTTGAAATAATTGAAACTAATATTCCTCATATTATAATTTCAGATATAGTAATGCCTCAAGTAGATGGTATCGAGTTTACTAAAATTGTACAAGAAAAATATCCTCAAATACAAATTGTTATATTAAGCAGCTATAGCGATTTTGAGTATGTGAGATCTTCATTTCAAAATGGAGCAGTAGATTATGTATTAAAACCTTCATTAAAGCCTTTGGATTTCCTTGACACATTAAAGAAAATTGCAAAGAAAATATCAAGTGTGGATTTGCCTTCTAAAAGTACAGTTAATATTGATAATTTATTAAATAGACTAATTCTTGGTTATGATATTGATTTTGAACATTTGAATAAATTATTTATTAATCCATGTTTTTGTATCTTTGGAATTAATGCTAAAAAAGTATATCCTAATTATGAGGAGAAGCAAAAATTGCTTAGCAGCCTTATATCAGAAATAGATTTACAGGATTTTAAAGAAGAAGTAACACAAGTTACTAATATTGAAAATGATATGGTTATTATGATTATTAACTTTAAACGTGAAAACTATGCAGATGTAGAAAATAAGTTAATTAAAATTTCAAATGAAGTTGCCTCTAAATTTAGTGAAGCATTTTTTGTTTTAAGTAAAGAATTTTATAATATTGAAAATATTAAGGATATATATGAAACTGATTTTTTGTTGTTAACGCAGCAATACTTTTACAATAAGAATATTAATTTATTAGCTTCAAAAAGCTTAAAGAAATCACCTGAAATAGAAAAATTTAATTTTAAGGGTTTTTCTGAGTTGGTTTCAATATTAAAAATTCCAAAGGCTTTTGAAATGCTGACCGAGTATATAAATAAGGTTGTTAACAATAAAGCTCTTACAGAATTTGAGTTAAAGACCTTGATACAAAATTGTTTTTATAATGTAATTTCTACTTTAGAATATTTAAATAGTGATGGAATTTCATCAAATTCATTAAAGCGAGAGTGCTTTGATAAAATTGATAGTAGCAAGTACGCGGAAGATCTTATGGAAGCTTATCAAGAAATTTTAGATTTATTTAACAAAATTATAGATAAGCAAGAAAGTAATATTAATTCTCATATGCTTAATAAGATAATACAATACATATATGATCATTATGATGAACAGCTTACTTTGTCATATGTATCAAAATTATTTAATTTCAATTATTACTATTTATCATCATACTTTAGTTCACATAATGAAGAAGGGTTTAATGAATTTCTTAATAAAATAAGAATAAAGAAAGCTTGTGAATTTTTACAGAAAGATATACCTATTTCAGATATTAGCAGTATGGTTGGATATTCTGATCAAAGTTATTTTAGTAAGGTATTCAAAAAATTTACTGGAGTTACTCCAAGTAATTTTAGAAAAAACAGTATAAAAGGATTAAGTTAGACACATGGATTTGCTATTTTCTGAATGTGCCTTAAGGAAGGGAATATAAAGAATGTCGAAAATATTGAAATTTATCCACTCAACTAGTTTGTTTTCTAGAGTTGCTTCAATTGTACTTGTAAGTGTTATATTAGTATCTATTTCTATAAGTGTGATTACAATTAAAATTTCAAAAGGCATCCTTGCTGATACCTTCAGTAAATCTAATTATAAGGTTTTAACACAAATTACAAACAACATTAATGAACTTAATGATAAAATCATTAATATTATGAATGCAATCGATAATATTCCAGATTACCAGAGATATTTAACAAAAACAGAAGAAGAAATGGGGCCCCAACTTAATTTCAATACTTTGTATAATATGAAAAAAAATTTAGTAGACAAAACTGTACCTCAAAAAGATTTTTATGATATTTCTGTAGTGGTAATTGGATTTAATGGGAATACTTTTTTCCCGAATGATGGCAGCCTTGTTTTAAGTCCTGCTACAATATTAAATAGTACTATTACAAAAAATGCATTAGCAAATAAGAATGTGGTTTCATATCAATATCTGGCTAATGGGTTTACGAATACAACTAGATATTCCAGTGCATTGTTAGCAATAAAGGTTTTATGTGATAAATTCACAAAAGAGCCTTATGGATTTGTTTATGTTCTTATCAGTCAAAGTTCATTAAATAAATATTATGATCACTTCGTTGGTAATGGCAATAATATTGCAATTATATCTGACGATGGAACTATCGTTTCTTCTAATAATATGCCTAAAATAGGAACTAAAAATTTAGAATTATATAATATATCAAAAAATATTTTAGATAATGACTATAAATATGTGAACACGAAATTAGATTATTCTGATGTAGCAATATTGGCAAAGCATTTACCTACATATAATTTTAATATAGTTGGTACTATTGATAAAAATATAGTTTTAGATGAAATATATGATTCTAGAGAAATTATGGCAACTAGCACAATAATAGCATTATTGTTTATTATTATCACATTTTTTATAATAAGAACAACTACAACACCAATCTCAACCCTTGTTAAAACAATGCCTAAAATAATTGATGGTAATTTTAATAATCATATTGAGATTTCAGGGAGTTATGAAGTTCGAGAATTATCTTCAACATTTAATTATATGTTAGATGGTTTAAATAATTATGTAAATAATCAAATGCAAATGCAGAAGGAAAAGCGAAAAGCAGAGATTCATGCATTGCAAATGCAGATTAATCCGCATTTTATATATAATACACTTTCATCACTTAAATGGCTCATGTGGCAGGGGAAAGTAGAAAAATCTACGGAAACAATAGATGCATTTATTTCTTTATTACAAAATACAATTAGTAATAAAAATGAAATGATAACAATAGCGCAGGAAATAGAAAATTTGAAAAATTATGTGTTGATAAATCACATTCGCTATGGAGACAATATTAGGGTGAATTTTTTTGTAATGCCAAATTGTGAAGAATATATTGTTCCAAAATTAATATTTCAACCATTTATTGAAAATGCATTTTTTCATGGGTTTACAGATAAGGACAATGGAGTTATACATGTGCTTATAAATGAACAGAATGGAGTTTTAATTTGTGAGATTATAGACAACGGAGTTGGGATAGCAAGTAAGGATATAAAAAGTTTGTTTAGTAATTCATCTAAAAAACATGAGCATTTTACTAGTATTGGAATTAACAATGTTAATGATAGAATTAAACTTCTTTATGGAGAAAAGTATGGAGTAATTATTACGAGTGAGTTAAATGAGGGAACTACTGTAAAAATAACTATTCCTGCTCAAAAGGAATTTAAAGAAGATTAATAGTGGAGACACTAAAAGCAAAAAATAAGATTAATAAATAACTTATTGAAATAAGTAACCTATTGTGTTTTTGTTTCTAGGGATTTAATAAATGATTCCTAATGAAACAATTAAACACAATGTGCTACTTATTTTTTTATTGTACCTAATAGCAAAAATTTGTAGATTTTTGGATTAACATTCATAATTGTGAAGTAATTTTGTACTAAATTATGAATTATGACTCGTATATATTAATATTAATATTAAAAAAGTACAAAAGCATAAAAAAATAACAATTATATTTTGAAAACGTATAAAATTATGACAAATTAATATAAATTATATCATAACGTTTACAAAGAAGCGGATGTTATAATGTAAACATAAACAAGAAAACTACTAATTAATTAATTTTAATTTCAAGGGGGAAAAATTTATGAAACTTAAAAAGATCATGGCTGCAGTTGTAACTGGTATGATGGCAGTTAGCTTAATGGCATGTGGATCATCAGCACCAAGTGGAAATGCTGGATCAACAGCAAACAAAGGTAAAGATGATAAAAAAATCACAGTTTGGGCATGGGATGATACTTTCAATATTAAGGCTGTAAATATGGCAAAAGAAAAATACTTAAAAAATCATCCAGATGTAACAATAGATGTTGTAAATATGGCTCAAGCTGATGTAGTACAAAAATTAAATACAAGTCTTTCATCAGGTACATACGATGGTCTTCCAAATGTAGTATTAATTGAAGATTATAGAATTCAAAACTATCTACAATCTTATCCAGGTGAAATTAAAGATTTAAGTGGTAAAGTTGATAAAACTAAATTTGCAGATTACAAATTAAATGTTATGTCAGATGGAAGTAAATTCTATGGTGTACCATTTGATAGTGGTGTAGCAGCATTATTCTATAGAACAGATTTAATTGAACAAGCAGGATATAAGAAAGAAGATATGAAAGATCTTACTTGGGAAAAATACATAGAAATTGGTAAAGCAGTAAAAGCTAAAACTGGAAAAGCAATGCTTACTATTGATCCAAGTGATTTAAATCAACTTAGAATCATGATGCAATCAGCAGGTTCATGGTATGTAAAAGAAGATGGTAAGACAGTAAATATTGATGGTAATGAAGCATTAAAACAATCAGTTCAAATATACAAACAAATGGTTGATGCAGGTATTACTAAACAAGTTTCTGGATGGGATAACTTCTTAGCAGCATTCCAAAAAGGTGACGTTGCATCAGTACCAAGTGGATGTTGGATTTCTTCTTCAATACAAAAAGCAGATGATCAAAAAGGTAAATGGGCAGTAACAGCTATTCCAAGATTAGGTGCAAATGCTAAATCAGTAAATTCATCAAATAGTGGTGGTAGTAGCTGGTATGTATTAGATAAAGTTGGTAACTCAGATTTAGCTGCAGATTTCTTAGCAACTACTTTTGCATCAGATAATGATTTAATGAATGATTTAGTTCCAGCAATTGGTTTAGTAAGTACATTAAAATCAGCAAGTTCAAGTGCAAATTACAGTAAGCCATTAGAATTCTATGGTAATCAAGAAGTATACAAAGACATGGCATTATGGACTACTAAAGTTCCAGCTGTAAACTATGGTCTTTACACATATCAATTAGAAAGCGTTATGTCAGAAGGTATGCAAGCTATCGTAGGTGGAGCAGATATTGATGCAACACTTAAGAATACACAAAAGCAAGCAGAAGCTGCTGTAAGCAAATAATAATAAGTTAAATATAATAGAAAATGAGATTTTATAAAGACTGTTTGTTAAAGTTTTAAAAGATTATTTAGCAAATGGTCTTTATAAATAATAGGAGTTGATAAAGAAATGAAACGAAACAACCATGCGGGACTCAACAGTAAGGAAAATATGTGGGGATGGGTTTTCATAGCAGGTGGTACATTTTTAATAGGATTATTGGTATTTTATCCAATGGTTCAATCGTTAATTATGTCCCTACAATCAGGAAAAGGAAACAATTTAAAGTTTAGTGGATTAGATAATTATGTGAGGATGTTTTCTGATGCAACGTTAATTAAAGCAGTTAGTAATACATTTATTTATTTGATAGTTCAAGTTCCAGTAATGATTATTTTAGCACTTATTATTTCATCAGTTCTTAATGATAGAACTTTAAAATTTAGTGGATTTTTCAGAACTGCAATTTTCTTACCATGTGTAGCATCTTTGGTTGGATATTCAGTTATTATCAAGAGTATATTTGCATCAGATGGCTTAGTTAATAAAATGCTTATGGGCCTTCATTTAATTGGAGCTCCAATAGAATGGCTTACACATCCAGTTTGGGCTAAAGTTTTAATAATTATTGCAATTACTTGGAGATGGACAGGCTATAACATGATCTTTTATTTATCAGGCTTACAAAATATTGATTATTCAATTTATGAAGCAGCTGATATTGATGGAGCATCTCCATTTAAGAAATTTACAGCTATAACAATACCATTATTAAAACCTATAATCTTATTTACAACAATTACTTCAACAATTGGTACATTACAGCTATTTGATGAAATTATGAATATTACAAAGGGTGGTCCAGCAAATGCAACCACTACCATTTCTAAATACATTTACGATTTATGCTTTACGTACACACCAGACTTTGGATATGCAACAGCAGTAGCTTATTTAATTGTTGTTATGGTAATAATATTAGCCATAATTCAATTTAAAATAGGAGGCGATAAAAATGACTAACAAATTTAATAAGGCAATTAAATATATATTTCTATGTGTAGCATCTTTTATTTCCATATTTCCATTTTTTTGGATGATTGTAAGTGCTACAAATAAATCAGTTGATGTAACAAGAGGAAAATTATCCTTTGGAAGCAGCTTTATGGAAAATATAAACAATTTATTAAAGCCAGATTTAGGCTTTATTACTTCATTAATTAATTCAGGAAAAATTGCAATTATAACAACTATTCTTGCATTGATTGTATCCTCTATAGCAGGTTATGGTTTTGAAATATTTAGAACAAAGGCTAGAGATAGAGTATTTACAGTTTTACTTTTATCTATGATGGTTCCATTTTCAGCTATAATGATTCCATTATTTAAACTATTTTCAAGCTTAAAAAATTCACCATTAGGATTTGTAGCTGTAAATACAATGGGAGCTATAGTTTTACCTAGTGTTTGTACTGCATTTTTAATTTTCTTTTTTAGACAAAATACAAAAAACTTTCCAAAAGAAATCTTAGAAGCAGCAAGAATTGATGGGTTAGGTGAAGTTGGAATTTTTCTTAAAATATTCTGCCCAACTATGAAAACAACTTATGCAGCAGCAGCAATTATTACCTTTATGGGTGCATGGAATGCATATTTATGGCCATTAATTGGATTACAATCACCAGAAAAATGGACTGTTTTACTTACAATTTCAAAATTAGCATCAAGTTATTCACCTGATTATGGATTAATTATGATTGCTATAGTAATTACAACTTTACCAACAGCACTAGTATTCTTTGTAATGCAAAAGCACTTTGTTGCTGGAATGACAGGATCTATTAAGTAGTTTACAGTTTACAGTTGAGGAGATTGATTCAGTTCTCAGTTTACAATTTTCAGGTTACAGTTGTTGGTGGAGAATTTGATTTAGTTCACAGTTCAAGGTTTATAGTTTAAAGTTTAGGAGGAAAGCTCATGAAGGAAGAATTCAAAGGGATTAATAAGGTAAAGGGATTATTGCATGGTGGAGATTATAATCCTGATCAATGGTTAAACTATCCTGAAATATTAAAAGAAGATGTTAGGCTTATGAAGCTTGCAAATTGCAATTGTGTTTCTATAAATATTTTTGGATGGAGTGCCATTGAGCAAGAGGAAGGTAAATATACCTTTGAGTGGCTAGATAAAATCATGGATGATATGGCAGCAAATAATATCCATGTAATTTTAGCTACGCCAAGTGGCGCAAGGCCTGCATGGATGTCTGAAAAATATCCAGAAGTTTTAAGAGTTAATGGTGATAGAAGCAAAAATCTTCATGGCCAAAGGCATAATCATTGTTTCACTTCCCCCGTATATAGAAGCAAAACTTATGCAATTAATGAGATTTTAGCTAAAAGGTATAAAGATCATCCAGCTCTAATAATGTGGCATATTTCTAATGAGTACGGAGGAGAATGTCACTGTGAACTTTGCCAGGAAGCTTTCAGAAATTGGCTAAAGAAAAAATACGATAATGATTTAGAAAAGTTAAATGAAGCATGGTGGACTGGTTTTTGGAGTCATAAATTTACCAGTTGGTCTCAAATAGAAAGTCCATCTGAAAAAGGTGAAATATTCGTTCATGGACATAATTTAGATTGGAAGAGATTTGTTACTGATCAAACAATAGACTTTTATAAAAATGAAATTGCACCTATAAGACAGCTTACTCCTAATATACCTGTAACAGCTAACTTCATGGGAAATTATCCTCATATGGAGTTATTTATAGGATTAGATTATTGGAAATTTGCAAAAGAAGTAGATGTGGCTTCTTGGGATAATTATCCTGCATGGCATAATGATTTTGAAAGTACTGCAGATTTAGCAGCAAATGTGGGTTTTGTGCACGATATATATAGAACACTGAAAGGTGGCCAGCCATTTTTAGTTATGGAAAGTACTCCAAGTCTAGTAAATTGGCATGATACTAATAAACTAAAACGCCCAGGAATGCATTTATTGTCATCACTACAAGGCTTAGCTCATGGAGCAGATTCAGTTTTATATTTTCAATGGAGAAAAGGAAGAGGTGCTTCAGAAAAATTTCACGGTGCTGTAGTAGATCACTGTGGACATGAAAATACTAGAGTATTTAGAGAAGTATCTGAAGTTGGAGAACTTTTAAATAAAATAAAGGAAATTCAAGGTTCTACTGTAAAGCCAGAAGTGGCAGTAATATATGATGTTGAAAACAGATGGGCAATTGATGATGCACAAGGCTTAAAGAAATACAAAAAAGGTTATGCAGAAAGTTGTCAAGAAGCTTATAAAGTGTTCTGGGAGAAGGGAATTCCAGTAGATGTTATTAATATGGAATGTGATTTATCAAAATATAAACTTGTAATTGCTCCAATGCTTTATATGATACGTCTTGGAGTTGCAGAACAAATTAACGAATTTGTAAAAAATGGAGGAACTTTTGTAACTACTTATTTTAGTGGTATTGTGGATGAAAATGATCTCTGTTTCTTAGGCGGATTCCCTGGACCATTAAGAGAAGTTACAGGAATTTGGTCAGAAGAGATAGATTCACTATATGATGATGAAGCAAATTACATAGAAGTTAACGGCAAAAAAATAGAGGGGTTAAAAACTAGCTATAAAGTAAGTGATTACTGCGATTTGATTCATGCAGAAACAGCAGAAGTTCTTGGCGTATATAAAAATGATTTCTATGCAGATATGCCTGCATTAACAGTAAATAGTTATGGTAAAGGAAAAGCATATTATATAGCAGCTAGAACAGAACATACTTTTAACAAGGATTTTTACTCAAAGCTTATTTGTGATTTGAATATCAAGAGTGTAATTGATGCAGAGTTGCCAGAAGGGGTTACTGCTCAAATGCGCTGTAGCAAGGATAATAAATATATATTTATCATGAATTTTAGTGAAGAAGAGAAAAAAGTTTCATTAGGAAATGATGAATACACAGACATAGTGATGGATGCAAAAGTAGGAAATGAAGTTATTTTAAATAAATATGGATTTAAAATATTAAAGAAAGATAATTAATTAAAAATATAAAATAGTCTATGCATCTTCTATATTTGAAAGTTACGTAGACTATTTTTTATTATTTTATTCTCTTACAGCTTTCTCTTATTTTAAATTCTGTTGGGATAATGACTTTTTTATTATAATTTCTATTTGAAGTTAGATTTTCAAGTAATAAATCAACAGCAGCACCAGCTAAATATTCTCCTGGAATTCGTACAGTTGTTAAAGCTGGAATCATATATTTAGCACTTGGCTGGTCATTAAAGCCTATAACACTAATATCATTAGGGATTGATAGATTAGCTTCTGAAATAGCTTTATATGCTCCAATAGCCATAGAGTCATTTCCAAGAAAAAATGCAGTTGGTCTATCATCCGATTCTAAAGCTTTAAGCATAAGCTTATAGCCAGCTTTAAAGGTATATTTTTCTGTTATATATATGTAGTTTGGATTAAAAATGTTATTTTTAAGCATGAATTCTTTATATTCAATTGATCTTTCATCTGCATATATATCTTCAGTAGATAGGTTGTCAGAGTTTTTATTGCCAATAAAGCCTATTTTTCTATGTCCTAATTCATATAAGTAGTTTAAGGCTTTTGCTGTTGCTCTTCCCATATCTACTATCACAGAATCAAATTTATTTTCATTTGGAGAAAAATCTACAAAAATTATATTTTCGTTTCCATTGGATAATTTCTCTATGGTATCTGAATTAAATTTTCCAATGGCAATTATTCCATTTACTTTGCTAATATCATCAATAGAACTGTTTTCAGTTAATTTTACTAAGTTAAGGTTATTTTCATTGCATTTTTTTTCAGCAGCTAACCTTATTGATAAATAATATGGATCTTCTAATTCTTCTTGGTAATTGTACCAATAAATTATGCCAACATCCTTACAAAGTTTATTTTTAGTTTTTTTAGCTTTTAAAGGTACATATTCAAGTTCATCTGCAATTTTTAAGATTTTTTCTCTTGTTGCATTGCTAACATTTAAGGTTTCATCAAAATTTAGAACTCGAGAAACTGTTGCTATAGAAACTTCTGCAAGAGATGCAATTTCTTTTATAGTAGCCAATTGAAAATCCTCCCTATTGTATATTCACTATATGAATAATGGTGATAATACTAGTATAGCTGAGTATCACTGGTTCAGCAATATTTTAAGATATAGAAAATAATTATATTAATTTTTAAAGTACCTATTACAAAAGGTATGCTTAATCAAATTATGAGTTGAAACAATTGTTAATAATTAAATTTATTATAGAAAGAAGCGATAACAAATGAATATATTAAAAAATGTAAAGGTAAGGATAAAATTAATTATAGCATTTTTGATTGTTGCGTTGCTAATTGGCATAGTAGGTGGAGTAGGAATTATTTCGCTTAAAAATGTAGGAGAAAATGCAAAAAAGATGTATAGCCAAAATTTACAAGGTGTTTATATGTTAACGGATATGAAACAAAATTTAACTGAGATAAAGAGTAATTTAGCAGATTTAATAAACTTAAAAGATGAAAAAGATTCAGATATAAAGGCTAAATTGGAAAAAAGTATTGAAGATAATAATGCAGAAAATGACAAATATATAGCTCAGTTAAAAGATTTGCCTAAAGATAATGATGAAAATGAATTATTTGAACAATTTAATAGTCAATTAAACCAGTACAGTATAGTAAGGGGAAATACCATCAAACTTATAGATGCAGGCCAGTATGCTGGAGCTGCTGAGCAATATAAAGATATACCGAAAATTACAGATAATCTGTTTGATTATTTAGATAAATTAATAGAAGTAAATTTAAAAGAATCTAGTGATGCAAATGATAATATTGTTTCAATTTATACAGCTGCAAATACTACTATGGTTATATTGAGTGTTGTTGGGCTTATATTAGCTATTGTAATAGGATTAATATTATCAAGTGATATAAATAAGCCACTACAAAGAATGAGATTACTTGGAGAAAAACTTGCTGATTATGATTTATCATATGAATCTAAGGTAATCCGAGGTGATGAATTTGGACAAACGTATGGTTCTTTACTTAAGGCACAAGGTAATATTAAAGAACTGATTAAGACTATCCTTGATAATTCTCAAAATTTAAGTGCTTCATCAGAAGAGCTTTCAGCAACGGTGCAGGAATTATCATCAAAGGCAGTTAGTGTTGACGAAGCTGTAAATAATATTGCTCGAAATATGGAAGAAGCCAGTGCAGGAGCAGAAGAAATAAGTGCATCTATCCAAGAGGTTGATTCAAGTATCTCTGTACTTTCACAAAAAGCTATGGATGGAAGTGGTAATGCAAATTCTGCTAAAGAAAGAGCAGTACAAGTTAAAAATGATAGTCAAAAAGCTTTGAAAGAATCTAAAGAAGTATCGGATGAGAAACAACAAAGAATGGCGAAAGTTATTGAAGAAGGTAAAGTTGTAGATAATATAAGAGTTATGGCAGGAACTATAGCTGAAATATCAGAACAAACTAATTTGCTGGCACTAAATGCAGCAATAGAAGCTGCCAGAGCAGGAGAAATGGGAAAAGGTTTTGCAGTTGTTGCAGAAGAGGTTAGAACACTTGCAGAGGAATCTTCAGGAGCAGTACAAAATATTCAGGAGACTATCGTTAAAGTACAGGCTGCTTTTAAGAGGAGCATCGATACTGGAAGTGATATTTTAGAATTTATTGATAAGGATGTAAATAAACAATTTGAAGCTTATGAAAAGACGGGGACTCAATACTATGAGGATTCTGAATTTGTAAGTAATATGTCAGAGGAGATTGCGGCTATGTCAGAAGAAGTTACTGCAACTGTTGGACAAGTAAGCGAAGCAATTCAAAATATGGCAGGAACAACTCAAAAATCCACTGAACACGCTCTGAAAATAAAAGAAAGTATGAATGAAACTACGCAAGGCTTAGAACAGGTGGCGTCAACAGTACAAGGGCAAGCAGAACTTGCACAAAGACTTAATGAAATAGTTCAAAAGTTTAGGATTTAATATTAATAATATGCTTATGAGGGAACAATAGTAGGAGAAAGTAAACTACTGTTGTTCTTTTTTATTGTCAATGTGCAATTATCAATTTACAATTAGTGAAAATAGCTTTGTATTAAATATAATAAATTTCATAATAAAATATATTAAAATTTATTATATTATGGTTTAATTAATATAAAAATAGTAATATGCAGGTTCTAAAGAGCAATGTTCAATTAAGGATGAAGGCTCTATAGGAAAAAGTCAGAAGAAAGAATAGAATTTTTTTGATTGAAATTTATAATATTAATTAAAACTATATATTGAAATTGTAAGGGTTTAAGAAAGAGGAGTAAGAATGAAAAAAATTGGAGTTTTTGATATTTTAGGTCCTATTATGATAGGACCATCAAGTTCACATACAGCAGGAGCTGCAAGACTTGGGAAAATTGCTAGAAGTATTGCTGGTGAAGATATAATAGAAGTAACATTTTTATTACATGGATCATTTGCAAAAACCTATAAAGGTCATGGAACAGACAGGGCACTAATTGCAGGAATTTTAGGAATGGAACCAAGTGATGAGAGACTTAGAAATTCTATTGATATAGCAAGAGAAAGCGGAATTAAATTTTTATTTAAAGAAGCTGATTTAGGAGATGTCCACCCTAATACAGTTAAATTTGTTATGAGAACAGTAAAAGGCAATCACTGTGAGGTTACAGGCTCATCTATTGGTGGAGGAAATATTAAAATTATAGAAGTTAATGATAATGAGGTTGATTTTACAGGAATGTATGAAACAATAATTGTGGCCCATAAGGATGCTCCTGGATGCATAAATAGTGTAACAAGGTTACTTTACAGTGAAAATATTAATGTTGCATTTATGAGAGTTTTTAGACATCAAAAAGGTGAAGAAGCTATGATGATTTGTGAAATGGACAATAAATTAAGTGATGAATTAATTGAAGAGATTAGGAAGATAGAGTTAGTAAATAATGTGATTTCAATCAGCCCAGCGGTGATCAGTTAACAGTTTATGCCCTTTAGGGTACCCTGTGGGCAATTTACAGTTAGGAGCTAGCAGCTTATAGTTTAAAGTTAGGAATTAAGAGTTTACAGTTGGAAGAAGAAAGTGAGGAATTTTTTATGATAGCAAGGTCGGGAGTAGAATTATTAGAGATTTGTGAAAAACATAATATTTCATTGAGCGAATATGCCATAATATGTGAGATGGAAGAAAGTGACGCAAACAGAGAAGAAGTAATAGAAAAGATGAGAAAAAATTTAAAAGTTATGATGTCAGCAGCAAATGAAGGGATGGAGAAAGAAGTTTATTCGGTTAGCGGTTTAATCGGTGGTGATGGATATAAATTATACAATTATGCTCAAAAGGGAAAGACGCTTACTGGTGGTGTGACTACAATGGCAATGGCAATGGCTCTTTCTTCTGCAGAAGTAAATGCATCTATGGGAAAAATTGTTGCATGTCCTACAGCTGGCTCTTGTGGGATTTTGCCAGCAGTAATTTTAAGTGCAGGAAAGCAACTTAATTTAAATGAGGATGAACTTGTAAAAGGTCTATTTGCTGCTGCTGCCGTTGGTATGATAATTGGTCAAAATGCAACCTTATCAGGAGCTGAGGGAGGCTGTCAGGCAGAATGTGGTTCGGCTTCTGCTATGGGAACAGCAGCTGTTGTTGAAATGATGGGAGGAACTCCAAAGATGAGTTTAGATGCAGCAGCAATAATTCTTAAAAATGTTTTAGGGCTTGTATGTGATCCAGTTGCTGGACTTGTTGAAATTCCTTGTGCTAAAAGGAATGCTCAAGGTGCTATAACTGCTCTTTGTACAGTAGATATGGTAATGGCAGGAGTAGTATCAAAGATTCCTTTTGATGATGCAGTAAGTGCAATGTACAAAGTGGGAAAATGCTTACCAGAAGCTCTTAAA
Source organism: Clostridium sp. YIM B02555 (assembly GCF_022320955.1). NCBI lineage: Bacteria > Bacillati > Bacillota > Clostridia > Eubacteriales > Clostridiaceae > Clostridium > Clostridium sp. YIM B02555. The sequence goes on from NZ_JAKJJY010000001.1 coordinate 98,087, forward strand.
GAAACAGCTTTGGGAGGCGTAGCTGTAACTAAAGAAGGGTTAAGACTTAAAGAGCAGGTGTTCGGGAAATAGCACAAAATGATCAATTGTCAATTTTCGATGATAAATTATCAATTATTAACATTTATGATGAATGAACAATTATCAATATAAGTGTCTAATTGTAAATTAATGATGTAAGTCTAAAAGAGAAATGCCTAGGGGAAAATGTAAAAGTTCAACAGGAGAAAACAGGAGAAGGCTTAAAGAAAAAAATATGAAATTATAAACTGTTTATGAAAGGGAAGAAAAAATATGAATCCATTAACAAAAGGCCAAATTACTATTCTTGTAGTAGATGATGAAAAAAGTATAATTGATTTTATTAAAATGGGTTTAGAATCAGAGGGGTATATAGTATATTCTGCTTTTGATGGGAATGAGGCCATTAAATTAGCTGAAGAAATAAATCCACATATAGTAATACTAGATATTATGCTGCCTGGAATGGATGGATATGAAGTGTGTTCAAGGCTTAAAAGATTGATTAAAACATCAGTTATTATGCTTACAGCTAGAGATGATGTTGATGATAGGGTTAAGGGACTAGATATTGGGGCAGATGATTATATGGCAAAGCCTTTTAGTTTTAAAGAACTTTTAGCGCGTATTAATGCTAGAATTAGAAATAGCTATCCAGAATTAGACGATATTGTACATATAGGTGAATTTTCTATTGATGATGGTGCACATGAAATTACATATTGTGGGAATACATTAGAATTGCCCCCAACTCAGTATAATTTATTAAGATTTTTACTAATAAATAATGGAATTGCATTAAGTAAAGCTCTCATACTAGAAAAAGTATGGGGATATGATTTCAATGGAGAGGAAAATATTGTTGAGGTATATATAAGATATCTCCGTGATAAGATTGAAGATAATGAGCACAATATTATCAAGACTGTTCGTGGTGTTGGGTATAAAATGGTGGCACAATGAAGAGGTTGAAAAATAAGTTTAAAATAAATAGCTTAAAGTGGCAATTGTTATTTAGCTTAATGATTATATTAGTTATTTTATTAATTACAATGGGGATTTTTCAATCTATAAGTATGGAAAAGTATCTATGTGAAGATAAGAGGCAAGTATTACAACAAAGATTTCATAATTTAGATTTTAGTAAGTTATCAAAAGAAGATTTAAATACTATCACAAAAACAGAAGCAATGGAGATTTTAAATAGAGTAGCAAGTAAAAATATTAGAGCTTCACTAATTAATAAAAATGGAGAATTAATATACAGCAATTTAGAGGATATAACCAAAAAAGATGATAATGATGGTGATGAGGATAACAAGGAAATAGATGAAAAATCTTTTAAAAGGTTAAAGGTACCTATGCTTTCCAAAGATGAATATAGTAGTCTTTTGAATAAATCAGGTAATTTAGAACATGAATATAAAACTTTAAAAGATGAAGATAATAATTATCAAATGGTAGTATGGATAAAGGTTGGTGACCTTTCTTCACCTTCAGGCTTAATTCAATTAAGTACTCCAATACAAGATATAAAAGACATATTGCTTAAACAGTTATATGTAGATAGCACTTTGTCAATTTTTATACTAATAATAGGTATAATAATGGGAACTGCAATTTTTAATAGGACTTTAAAGCCCCTATACAAAATAACTAATACGGTTGAAGGTATAGAGGTAACGGATCTTCATACAAGGCTTGAAGAGAAGAATGGCCAATTTGAAATAGATAGATTAGCAAAATCCTTTAATATTATGCTTTCAAGGATAGAAGAATCATTTGAAAAGGAACAACTTATTAAGGAAAAGATGAGAAGTTTTGTATCAGATGCATCTCATGAACTTCGGACTCCATTGACTTCGATTCATGGATTTGTTGAAGTCTTATTAAGAGGCGCAGCTAAAAATAAAGATCAATTAGATCTAGCTTTAAATAGTATATTGATGGAAAGTGAAAGGCTAACAAAGTTAGTCAATGACCTTTTAATTTTAACAAAGCTTGATAAAAAGCCTGTTGTAGAAATGAAAGAGGAAGATATTAATGGATTGATACAAGAAATTCAACCTCAACTTCAAGTGCTTTGTGAAAATAGGAAACTGCAGTTTGATTTAAAAGAGGATATATATGCTATTATAAACAAAGATCAAATAAAGCAAGTCATATTCAATTTAACACAAAATGCTGTTCTGCATACAGATAAGACTAAAGGGAGTATTACTATAGCTACTGATTTTGGAATATTTGAAAATCAAAGATTTGCAGTATTAAAGATATGTGATAATGGGACAGGAATACCAGAGAAGGATATTAAAAAAATATATGATAGATTTTTTAGAAGCGAAACTCATAGATCTCGGGAACATGGAGGATATGGGCTTGGACTTTCTATAGTAAAAGCCATAATAGATAGTAACAATGGAAAAATAAAGGTAGAAAGTCAGTTGGAGGTTGGAACCACATTTACTGTTTATCTTAAAACAGAAAATTAAGTAAAAATATTAGTTGTAGTTGGTTAAAAAATATAAGAATCACTTAATAAGTTTTTAAGGGAAGGATAATAGTGAAAGAAGACTATTATCCTTCTTTTTTTATACCTGGTGTTCAAAAAAACTGTTATGACTTTTCTCAGCAAATTCTAAGCTTATGCTAAGGATAAATTAAGAGTTAATTGCTATAATTTAGCTAGTGAGGAAATTAAGAGACATAAAGGAGTGTGATTATCATAGATATAACAAGCATTTTATTAATAATGTTTTCTGCAGTTATACTATTTATTTTAATTTCTGTATTTATTACTGGAAAGTATGAAAAACATGAGTATATAAAGAGTAGTTATGCACTTGGAACTTTAATAAATTTAAGAGCAATTGGAAGGAATGCTGAAAAGGCAGTAGATGAAGTACTTGAAAGATTAAATGATATTGATGATAAAATGTCAGCTTTTAAAGAAGAAAGTGAAATATCAAAAATAACCGTTAGTGCTGGAAACAAAGCTGAAAGGGTAAGCTATGATACTTATTTTGTCATTAAAAAGGCTTTAGAATATAGCAAAATTTTAGAGGGAACCTTTGATCCTACAATAAGGCCATTGGTTAAGCTTTGGAGTATAGGAACAAAAGAAGAAAAAATACCGGAAGAGGCTGAAATAATAACTGCTATGGAGCTTGTAAATTATAAGGATGTGCTTTTAGATGAAAATAAACACTCGATAATGTTAAAGCAAAAGAAGCAAGCTTTGGATGTTGGAGGAATTGCAAAAGGTTTTGCAGCTGATGAAGCTCGTGATATATTTTTAAAACGTAAAATAAAAAGTGCCTTAATTGACCTAGGAGGAAATATTTTTGCGTTGGGATGCAAACAAGATAAGACTCCTTGGAAAGTTGGTATTCAAAATCCATTTAATTCTAGAGGAGATTTTTTAGGAATATTAGATGTTGAAAATAAATCAATTGTTACCTCTGGAAATTATGAAAGATATTTTATGAAAGATGGGAAGAGATTTCATCATATAATTGATCCTAAAACTGGATATCCATCAGAAAGCAAAATTATAAGTGCAACTATTATATCTGATAATTCAATAGATGGTGATGGGTTATCAACAGGTGTTTATATTCTTGGAGTAGATAAAGCTTTAAATATTATAGAAGCAGTTAGAGGAGTAGATGCAATACTTGTTACAGAGGATAAAAAGGTTTATATGACCTCAGGTGTTAAAGAAATTTTTATGTTAACAAATGAAGAATTTACCTTAATAGATAAATAAACAGTTAGTTGTTAATAAAGTTGATATTTTAAGTAAAGATTGTGGAAAAGGATAAAGTTAAGAAGGAGAAACAAAGATGGCTAAAAAAATTAAGAAATCTCAGGTTTTAAGGCATATAGTGCAATTAATTATGTTTTTTGCATTACCAGGTCTTTATGCAATGACCTTTAATGAAACAAAAACGGTATATAAAATGATTATTGAAGGAAATTTTAATTTTCTTCAGGCGTTTCCAAGTTTAATTGAATTTGTAGCTGTAATGCTAGTAACAATTTTAATAGGAAGATGGTTCTGTGGATGGATTTGTGCCTTTGGAGCTTATAATGATTTAATATATTTTATAGCTAAAAAAGTATTTAAAGGAAAATTTAAAATAGATGAAAAAGCTGACTCTATATTGAAATATGCAAAGTATGTAATATTATTATTTATAATAATTGTTTCATGGACCTTTGGAAGCAGTATTTTGGAAAGTACAAGTCCTTGGGATGTTTTTGGGCAGATTACTAATGTATCAACTATAGTGAATAACTTACTTATTGGATTAATCCTTTTAGTTTTAATTACAATTGGAGCTGCATTTATAGAAAGATTTTTTTGTAGATATTTATGTCCTTTAGGTGCTGTATTTTCAATAATATCTAAAGTTGGAATTGTGAAAATTAATAAGCCTAAAGCTGATTGTGGAAAATGTAGAGCATGTACAATGAATTGTTCTATGGGATTAAACCTTTATAAAGGCGATTATGCTAAAGGTGGAGATTGCATTAATTGTTTAAAGTGTACAGAAGTGTGTCCTAGAAGAAATGCAAATATAAATATTCTTGGCCAAGACGTAAATCAAAGCTTAGCAGGATCATTAGCAATGACAACAATGTTAGGTGCATATGGGATTACAAACTTTGGAGTTGATGCACTAACTAAAGCAGGAATTATATCAAATGAAAGTGCTATTTTAAGTGATGCTTCATTGGGATCAGCTTCAGATAATTCATCACAAAAATATAAAGATGGAACATATACAGGAACTGGACATGGCTTTGGAGGAACAACTAAAGTATCTGTAACAATAGTAGATGGGAAAATAACAAACATAGAAACTATATCAAATCAAGATACTCCAGATTATTATAGTAGAGCTTTTGGAACAATCTCTAAGGGGATAATTTCTAATCAAACAGCACAAGTTAACGCAGTATCAGGAGCTACTTATAGTTCTAAGGGAATAATAGAAGCAGTGAAGGATGCATTGGGTCAAGCCACTGTTTCAGGTTCAGATAGTGCTACTTCTAGTAATGATAATACAATAGCTACAGGGGAAAATGCAGCTCCAAGCGGAGCAGAGAGTGCAGCCCCAGCTTCAACAAATAATACAAAGACAACAGCTACAGATAATACTTCAAAAACATATAAGGATGGGACATATACTGGAACTGGACAAGGCTTTGGAGGAGTAACTAAAGTTTCTGTTACTATTGCTAATGGAAAAATAACTAATGTAAAAACTTTATCCAATGAAGATACTCCAGAGTTTTATCAAAAGGCTTCAAACAGCATAATGGGAAATATAATATCAACTCAATCAGCTAATGTAGATACAGTTTCAGGTGCAACTTTTAGTTCAAATGGAATTATAAGTGCAGTTAAAAATGCACTTAGTCAAGCTGGGGGAGCAGCTTCAAGTAATAATACTTCAACTGCAAAAGCAAGTCAAGGAAGTACAAGTTCAAGCTCATCTTCCAATAATACAGCTAACAGTGAACCGATGACACCTCCACCAGTGGCTAATCAAAATGTTTCAGCACAACCACCAGTTCAAAAAAGTACTTCATCAAATTCAACTAGTAGTCAAGGAAGTACGAGTGCTAATAGCAATGCTAACACAAGTAAAAATAATAGCACTAGCCAATATAAGGATGGTACATATACAGGAACTGGATCAGGCTTTGGAGGAACAACTAAAATTTCTGTTACTATTGCAGGTGGAAAAATAACAGGCGTAAAAACTGTATCTAATGAGGATACTTCAAAATATTATAATAGAGCTATAGGGACTATAACGAATAGTGTGATTTCGAAGCAATCAGGGAGTGTAGATACAGTTTCAGGAGCAACATATAGCAGCAGAGGAATAATTGAGGCTGTTCAAAATGCTTTAAGTCAAGCAAAATAAGGATGTCTTAGTTTTAAAGATATAAAATGTAGAAGATAAAATTTAGAGTTAAATTACTGAAATAAATACATTTGTGTTATGCAGAACCATGATAAATTTTCTGTTATACACAAATGTATTTATTTTTTGCCAATATTTATGTTGAAATATTAGATAGTTGTGAATAAGTTTTTCAACTATTTATGTACTAAGTGAATGTCGAATTTTCTCAGCAAATTCTAAGCTAGCATTAAGGGTATGCTAAGACTCATTTGTTACAATTTAGAAAGTGAAATAATTAAAGCATTTATATAAGTAAATGTAAAAACAGAAATGGGAATTATTTTGTCCTATAAAATTTAGAAGAATAATTTCATTTTTTATAAAAGATTAGGTTTAAAAAGGAGAAAAAGATATGGGTAAAAAAATAAAAAAATCTCAAGTATTAAGGCATGTTATACAGTTAATTATGTTTCTAATAATGCCTGGAATTTATGCAATGACGTTTAGTGAGGTAAAAACAGTTTATCAAATGATTATTAATGGTAATTTTAACTTTCTTCAAGCATTTCCAAGTTTAGTGGAGTTTGTAGTGGTTATGCTATTAACTATAGTTATGGGAAGATGGTTTTGCGGATGGATATGTGCTTTTGGAGCATATAATGATTTAATATATTACTTATCAAAAAAAGTTTTTAAAGGGAAATATAAAGTTGATGAAAAAGTTGATTCAATATTAAAATATGCAAAGTATGTAATATTACTATTTATAATAATTCTTTCATGGACATTTGGAAGCAGTATATTAGAAAGTACAAGTCCTTGGGATGCTTTTGGGCAAATAACTGATGTTTCAACTTTATTTTCAATTTTGCTAATAGGATTAATTCTCTTAATATTAATAACAATAGGAGCAGCCTTTATTGAAAGATTTTTCTGTAGATACTTATGTCCATTAGGTGCAATATTTTCCATAATATCTAAATTTGGAATAGTAAAAATAAACAAACCAAAAGCAGATTGTGGCAAATGCAGAGCTTGCACTATTAATTGTTCTATGGGATTAAACCTTTATAAGGTAGATGGTGTTAAGGGTGGCGATTGTATTAACTGTTTAAAGTGTACAGAAGTGTGCCCAAGAAAAAATGCTAACATAAATATTCTAGGTCAAGATGTAAATCAAAATTTAGCTGGTTCTGTTGCAATGGCTGCAATGTTAGGGGCTTATGGGTTAACTAATTTTGGTGCAGAGGCGTTAAGTAATTCTGGAATAATATCAAATAATAGCACAATATCGAGTAATGCAACTCAAAGTTCATCAGTATCAGAGAGTTCTTCACAAAAATATAAAGATGGAACTTATACAGAAAGTGGAGAAGGCTATAGAGGAGGAATAACTAAAGTTTCAGTTACAGTGTCAGGTGGAAAAATAACTGATATAAAAACAGTATCTAATCAAGATACTCCAAAATTTTATCAAAGAGTTGAAAGTACTATAATGAACAGTATAATTTCGAAGCAGTCAACAGCAGTAGATACAGTTTCAGGAGCAACTTATAGTTCAAAAGGAATAATGAGTGCTGTTGCGAATGCTCTGAGCCAAGCAAAATAACAATGTTAATATAAGAAAAAGTGCTAATTTTTGTAAGATGGAGCACTTTTTCTATTAAATATTACTTGACGTTTTATAAGGATTGGTATAATCTTTAAGCTGTGAATGAAAATTTTATAATTGAATAACTAGGGGAGCTAATATTTTAGCTGAGATTGGAAAGATTGATTTCCTGGACTCTTATAACCTGATTTGGCTAGTACCAACGTAGGGAAGTATATTGATGTTTTTTGTGCATATATTTTTGCAGATAATTTAATGTATCCCTTGGGATACATTTTTTTTGTTTAAAATAATAACTTCTTAAAGTTAATCAATTATAAAATCTATAAAGAATTTTATAAAATTTAATTTCACAAATATCATTTCATTGATTTTTAAGGAGGAATTTTTTATGAAAGAAAAAAGTAAAGCACAGAAAATTGCATTAAGTGGTGTTTTAATTGGTATCTCTGTTATATTTGGAACCTTTTCTATACCAGTTGGAGCAGCTAAAATCTCGCCAATTCAACATTTTGTAAATGTGGTTGGCGCAGTGACCTTAGGACCAATGTATGCAGTTGCAAATGCATTTATTACATCCATTATAAGAAATATTATGGGGACAGGAAGTTTATTAGCATTCCCGGGAAGTATGGTTGGTGCATTCCTTGCTGGAATTCTTTATAAGAAATTTAGAAAGCCAAGTATAGCAGTGGTTGGAGAAATAATTGGTACAGGAATATTAGGAGCAATATTAGCGTATCCAGTAGCAGCATTAATTTTAGGAAAGCAAGTAGCAGTATTTGTATATGTAATTCCATTTATATCAAGCTGCAGTGTTGGAGCAATTATAGCATATTTCTTTGTAAATATTCCTATAATAAAGAAAATACTTATAAATAATGAAGTACCATCTGATGAAAAACATAGCGTGGATCACATTTAAATAATTTAATGAGGAGAAAGGATGATTTTATGTTTAGAGCATTGACTATTGCAGGTTCAGATACTTGCGGAGGTGCAGGAATTCAGGCAGATTTAAAATCTTTTTCAGCTAATGGAGTTTATGGAATGAGTGTTATTACAGCTGTAACAGCTCAAAATACTATGGGGGTTTTTGGTATTCAAGACATAAATCCAGAAATGATAGAATCACAAATAGATGTTATTTTTGAGGACATAAGAGTTGATGCTGTAAAGATAGGCATGGTTTCAAAGATTGAATCAATTAAAGCTATTTCAAAAGCCTTGAGGAAAATTGAAAAATTACCGCCAATAGTATTAGATCCTGTTATGATTTCTAAAAGTGGATTCAATTTGCTATCAAAGGATGCTAAAGACACTTTGGTTAAAGAATTATTTCCTTTGGCTGTTTTAATAACTCCAAATTTACCAGAAGCAGAAGAAATTTTAGGGCTAAAAATAAATAATATAGAAGAAATGAAGGAAGCAGCTTTAAAGCTAAAGGAACTTGGACCACAAGCAGTCTTAGTTAAAGGTGGACATTTAGAAAATGAAGCTACTGATTTATTATTTGATGGAGAAAGTTTTGTATTTTTACCACAAGAAAGAATAAATACAATTCACACTCATGGAACTGGCTGCACATTATCCTCAGCTATAGCAGCAAATTTAGCAAAGGGTATGACTATGGAGGAGGCTGTCAAAGAAGGTAAAAGATATATAACAGTAGCTATAGAGCATGGTTTTGAACTTGGGAAAGGTGTTGGGCCTACTAATCATTTTTATGAACTTTATACACTTTTAGAAAAAGCACAAAGCGAAAACAAGAACTCATAAAAAATTTATTGTTTTGTTAAAGTAAGAGTTGGTTTAGGTAATAGTTTAAATATTAAAATGAGATTTAAGGAGAGTTGAAAAATGAATTATAAAACACAAATGGAAGCTGCTAAAAAAGGTATGCTAACTAAAGAAATGAAGGTAGTTGCTGATAAAGAAAATATTTCAGAAGAAAAATTAATGAAGCTTATAGCAGAAGGCAAAATTGTAATTCCAGCTAATATTAATCATAAATCACTTAGCCCAGAAGGAATTGGGGATGGTCTTAGAACAAAAATAAATGTTAACCTTGGTATTTCAGGAGACTCAGTTGATTATTGCAGAGAAATGGAAAAAGTAAAAATGGCAATAGAATTTGGAGCAGAAGCAATAATGGATTTGAGTAATTATGGGAAGACTCAAGAATTTAGAGAAAAGCTTATTGAATATTCTCCAGCAATGATAGGAACAGTACCAATGTACGATGCAATTGGATACCTTGAAAAAGATTTAATGGATATAAAGGCTAAGGATTTTCTTGATGTAGTTTTAGCACATGCAAAGGCAGGAGTTGATTTTGTTACCATTCATGCTGGGATAAATAAGAGAACTGTCTCACTATTTAAGGAAGATAAGAGAAGATTAAATATTGTTTCTCGTGGGGGTTCCTTGTTATTTGCATGGATGGAGATGACAGGTAATGAAAATCCATTTTATGAATATTATGATGAGTTATTAGAAATCCTAAGAGCATATGATGTGACAATAAGTTTAGGAGATGCAATGAGACCAGGGTGTCTTGATGATTCAACAGATGCTGGGCAAATCACAGAACTTATAGAATTAGGCTTGTTAACGAAGAGGGCTTGGGAAAAGGATGTCCAAGTTATGATTGAAGGACCTGGACATATGGCTATGAATGAAATTGCAGCAAATATGCAAATTGAAAAGAGATTATGTCATGGAGCACCATTTTATGTATTAGGGCCTCTTGTTACAGATATTGCTCCAGGTTATGATCATATTACCTCAGCAATTGGAGGTGCTATTGCAGCAACTCATGGTGCAAATTTCCTTTGCTATGTAACACCTGCGGAACATTTGAGACTACCGGATTTATCAGATGTTAGAGAAGGTATTATTGCATCAAAGATTGCAGCTCATGCAGCAGATATTGCTAATGGTATTCCAGGCTCAAGAGATAGAGATAATGCTATGGCAGATGCACGTCAAAAGCTTGATTGGGAAGGTATGTTTAAGATTGCCATTGATGGAAAGAAAGCAAGGGAATACTTTGAAAGTATACCACCAGAAGATCAGCATAGTTGTTCTATGTGTGGAAAAATGTGTGCAGTACGAACTACTAATAAGATATTAAATGGAGAGGTAGTTCAGTTAAAAGTTGAGAGTTAAGAGGTATGAGTTAGGTAATTTAGTTAGGAGTTATGAGTTGAGCCTTGACGATAGAGTATTGCGGCAGTGATAATTGAACATTGAAATTTTTTATTATCATTGATAATTAATCATCAAATTTTTCGCATTGATCACTGATCATTGACAATTAATAAAATGGAGGTGAGTTTAGTAGGCAGGTGAAATTATAAGCTATTGTCCTACTAAAGTATTTATGGAAAATAAAATAGTTGAAGAAATAGGAAAGTTATTAGAAGAGGTTAAAAATAAGAAGCCGCTTGTACATAATATAACTAATTATGTTACAGTAAATGATTGTGCCAATATCTTACTTGCTTTAGGGGCATCGCCAATCATGGCGGATGATATAAGAGAAGCAGCAGATATTACAAGTATTTCTTCTGCACTTGTAATTAATATTGGCACTTTAAATGAAAGAACAATTGAAGCTATGATTGCTTCAGGTAAGAAAGCTAATGAATTAAATATTCCAGTTGTATTTGATCCAGTTGGAGCAGGTGCATCTGAATTTAGAAATGCAACTACCAAGAGAATATTAGAAGAAGTAAAAGTAAGTGTTTTGCGTGGAAATATGTCTGAAATTAAGTTTATAGCAGGCTTACAAGCAACTACAAAGGGAGTAGATGCATCAGAAGCAGATATTAATGCTGCCAATGAAGAAGGGGCAAAGGTTGCTGAAGAATTGGCTATTATTCTTAATTGTACAGTTGCAATAACAGGAGTAACTGATATTATTGCTGATGGAAAAAGGGGTGTAATTATTGAGAATGGGCATAAAATGCTTGCAAATGTCACAGGAACAGGATGCATGACAACTGCATTAGTAGGTGCATATTGTGGTGCTGGAACAGATTATTTTTTATCTGCAGTTTCTGGAATAATATCTATGGGGATAGCTGGAGAAATGGCATTTGAAAAGGCAGGCCAAGTAGGAGCAGGAAGTTTCCATATTGCAATTATAGATGCTATAAGCAATTTAAACTTAGAAATAATTGGAGAGATGGCTAAAGCTAAAGAACTATAAAATAATAAAGACATATATGAGGAGGGAAAATTTATGAAGCCCCAAATAGATTATAGCATTTATCTTGTAACGGATAGAGATTTAATGAGTACAGAAACTTTGGAAGAGGCTGTAGAACAGGCAATTATAGGAGGGTGTACCTTAGTTCAATTAAGAGAAAAGGACTGCTCTTCCCTTGATTTTTATAATACAGCAGTTAAAGTTAAGGAGATTACTGATAAATATAAGGTGCCATTATTAATCAATGATAGATTAGACATTGCTCAAGCAGTTGATGCAGCAGGGGTACATGTAGGACAAAGTGATTTACCCTTGACAATTGTTAGAAAAATTCTAGGAGAAGACAAGATTATTGGCGTTTCAACTGGTAATCTAGAAGAAGCATTGAAAGCACAAAAGGATGGTGCAGATTATTTAGGAGTTGGTGCAATGTATTCAACTGGAACTAAAAAAGATGCAAAACATACAAGTATAGAGGAACTAGAAAAAATAAGAAATAATGTATCTATTCCTATAGTAGTAATTGGTGGCATAAATAAAGGAAGAGTTAAAGATTTTGAAGGAATAGGGATTGATGGACTTGCAATAGTATCTGCTATCATTGCTCAAAAAGATATTGCTCAAGCAACAAAAGATATAAAAAATATGTTCACTAATATATAGAATTCTGTAGTGGTAATTTATTTAGAGATAGAAATATTGATAATTTTTGTAGTGTAAATAAAATAAGAGCTAAGGAAAAACAATTTAAAATTGTTTTTTGCTAGCTCTTTATTTGTGGTTAACAAGTGTTATAAATTTAAACTTTCAGGTTTTACCAAAAATATTTTAAGTAATTTGCTTATCGATTAAACATCTATGAATTATTTTATATTATTTCCAAGAGCTTTTAAATCGTCAAGCTTAAAAGTCTGTTCTTGTCCATTAACATTTACATAGCAAACAATATCTTGAATTTTAGCTAGTTTTGGATTACTAGAACCTGTTTTTTTATTATCATAATATTTTTTGCGAATATAATTTTTTACTACTGTCTTCTTTGGAGGAATTACTGAATCAAGAAGAAATAAATGTTCATCATGAGCAAGACCTGCTTGCGTAAATTTATCAGTAAAAGCTATATGATATGAAATTTTTGATATTTCAAGTGATGTATTATTTCTAATTTCAAATTCACTATAGTAGTAAGAATCATCTTCAGTAAAAGATTTTTCTGTTATAACAATTGGATCAGTTATAGCACCACTTGTTACTTTGGGAATTTCCTCAACTTTATCAGTTGCTTTTACATTTTTCTTTGTTTTTTCATAATTATTATATCCTAAAGCGATACCGCCAGAAAATGTCATAACAAAAATGCATATTAAAATGCCAGATAGAATTCTTAAGCCTTTAATCCCTTTTGCCATACTAATAAGCAAAATACAAAAAGAAATTATAGTGCCTAAAGTTCCAACAATAAATAATAGTTCATAGTTTTGAAACATAATGACTGCCTCCAACAAGTGAATAATTTAAATAAATTTCATATAATAGTATAACATAATACTATTATTAGTGGTATTAGTAATAAGAAATAATGAACAATAAAATCTAAAGGAAAATTTATATATAACCAAATTAATCAGAATACCAATTGATAAAAGAAAGTTGTATAATATAGATGAATTTACTAAGGAGGGTATACAATGAAAACACTAGAATTAAAAAAGAATTTATACTGGACAGGGCTTTTAGATCCAAATTTAAGAAAATTTGATATTGTTATGGAGACAGAGTTTGGTACTTCGTATAATTCTTATTTATTTAAAACCAGTGAAAAGACTGTATTATTTGAAACAGGGAAGGTTACATTTTTTGAAGAATATTTGAAGGAATTAAAGGTACTTGTTGATATTAAGGATATTGATTATATTGTAGTAAGCCATACAGAACCAGATCATGCAGGTAGTATTGGATTACTTTTAGATATTAATCCAAATATTAAAATTGTTGCAACTCAAGTTGCCATAGGTTTTTTAAAGAATATTGTTAATAGAGAGTTTGAAAGTATTGCAGTAAAGGAAAATGATACTTTAGATTTAGGTGATAAAACTTTACGTTTCATGCCACTTCCAAATCTTCATTGGCCTGATACTATGTATACATATATTGAAGAAGATAAAACATTAGTTACTTGTGATTCTTTTGGTTCTCACTATAGTTTTGATGGTGTATTATTAAGTAAATTAACGGATAATGAAGGATACCTAAGAGCTCTTAAATATTATTTTGATTGCATTATTGGTCCATTTAAAAACCCATTTATGGTAAAGGCTTTAGAGAGAATTAAAGATTTAGAAGTTGATATGATATGTACAGGACATGGTCCAGTATTAGATTGCAGAATAGATGAAGTGAAGGAATATTATTATAAATGGTCGACTGTAACTAATCCAAATCCTAGAAAAACAGTTATTATACCATATGTAAGTGCTTATGGATATACTAAAGAATTAGCTAATGAAATTTCTAAAGGGATCAAAGAAAGTGGAGAAATAGATGTAAGAACTTATGATATGGAAGAAGCAGATCAAGGAAAAGTACTTGAAGAGCTTGAATTTGCAGATGGAATTCTTTTCGGTACTCCTACAATAGTAGGTGATGCATTAAAACCTATTTGGGATTTAACAACATCAATTTTTTCAAGAACTCATGGAGGAAAACTTGCAAGTGCATTTGGAAGTTATGGATGGAGTGGAGAAGCAGTTCCTAACATTATTCAAAGATTAAAACAGTTAAGAATGAAAGTTGTTGATGAAGGATTCCGTATTAAATTTAAACCAAGTGATGCTCAGTTAAAAGAAGCATATGGTTATGGATATAATTTTGGATGCCTTTTACAAAATAAAGAAAATCCCAATAAAGTTCAATAAAATATAAATACATTAGGGCTTAATTCATAAGCCTTAATTTTATGTTATAAATTATTTGAAGATATAAATAAAATAAAGCAGTGTACAAGCAAGTACACGAGATATTAAAATGAGGTGAAGGATATGTTCCAAATATCATTTTCTGTAAACTATTCTGAAATCGAAGTAATACTTGATAAACTTATAAGTATAGGGTTCTATTCTACTTATTATGATGCTCCCTATCAAGTAACTGTTGATTCTAATGGATATGGCTTTTATGAAAAAGAAAATGAAGTTATAGAATTAAAGGTTTATCCAGAATGTGAAAACTATGAGGAATGTGAAAAATGTATTGCTAAAATAAAAGAAGTATTAAATTTAGATAAAAAAATAAATTTAATAGAAATAAAAGATGACAACTGGCAGAAGCCATTTGAACCAGTAGATTTAAATAATGGATGGATAATTGCAGAACCAAATGAAATGATTGATGGAAAGAAAAATAAAATAAACTTTGAATCACAAGGGTCTTTTGGTACTGGGCTTCATGAAACTACGCAAGATTTTCTTAGGTATATATTAGAAGAAGATTTTTCAGGTTTGAGCATATTTGATTTAGGAACTGGTTCTGGAATATTAAGTATAGCAGCTGCATTAAAAAATGCAAAAAAAATAGTGGCATTAGATATACGAGATGTAACTAGTGAAGTATTATATAATGCTACCTTAAATAATATTAGTAATATAGAAGTTGTCGTTGCAGATGTTACATCTAAAGATTTAGGAAGTAAAGAGAAATTTGATGTAGTATTCATTAATATTGGTGGAGAAGAAACTTTAGCTTCAATGGAACTTATAAATAATGTTATAAAGGATAATGGAAGATTGTATGTATCTGGTTTAGTAGAATGGAGCAGTAATGTTGTTTATGAAGAATTAAAAGCTCAAGGATATGAATTAATAAAGAGCACAAAAACTAATGAATGGGTAACGATGATTTTAGAGAAAAAGTATAGGAATAAATAAGAAAAAGAAAAGCAGTTTAAAATGGTACCTATAAACAGGACACTTTAAAAAAAGTCTCCTGTTTTTTATATCTAAACCAGTATAAAATTTATTAAGTATAAGCTATTGATAGGCTTTTTATAGATAAATTATTTCTTAATTTCGAAGTGATTTTTTTGTAAAGAAATGTTTTAATAAATAACAATTATTAGTTAATATACTGTTAATAATTAATAAAATAGGATATAATATATTATATGGTTAAGTGCATCAAGGGAGGAATTAGTTTATGGAAATATTGGAATTGAAAAAGGATTTTTATTGGACAGGTGTATTAGACAAAGACTTAAAAGTATTTGATATTATTATGGAAACAGAATTTGGTAGTTCATATAATTCTTATTTACTTAAAACAAGTGATAAGACAGTTTTATTTGAAACAGCTAAAGCAAAGTTTTTTGATGGTTATTTAAATGCATTAGAGAAGTTGGTGGATATTAAAGATATTGATTATATTGTTGTGAATCATACTGAACCAGATCATGCTGGAAGTATAGAAAAGCTTATTGAGATAAATCCTAATATTAAAATTGTTGGAACACAAGTTGCAATTGGATTTTTAAAAAATATTGTAAATCGTGATTTTTATAGCATAACTGTAAAAGAAAATGATACTTTAAATGTAGGGGATAAAACTTTACGCTTTATGATGCTTCCAAATCTTCATTGGCCAGATACAATGTACACATACATAGAAGAAGATAAGACTTTATTGACTTGTGATTCTTTTGGATCTCATTATTGTTTTGATGAAATTTTATTAAGTAAAGTTACAGATAATGAAGGATATTTAAGAGCAACTAAATATTATTTTGATTGCATTATAGGACCTTTTAAAAATCCATTTATGGTAAAAGCTTTGAATAGAATCAAAGATTTAGAGATAGATATGATTTGTACAGGACATGGACCAGTTATAGATTGCAGAATTGATGAGATTATTGAGCTTTATAAAAAATGGTGTACTGTAGTGAATCCAAATACTAAGAAAACAGTTATTATTCCTTATGTAAGTGCTTATGGATACACTAAGGAATTAGCAGGTAAGATAACTGAAGGAATTAAAGCTAGTGGAGATATAGATGTAAGATCTTATGATTTAGTAGAAGATGATAAAGAAAAAGTTTTAGAAGAATTAACTTTTGCTGATGGTATTTTATTTGGAACACCTACTATTGTTGGTGAAGCTCTAGAACCAATTTGGGAATTAACTATAAAAATGTTTGCAAGAACTCATGGAGGGAAACTTGCTAGTGCATTTGGAAGTTATGGTTGGAGTGGAGAAGGAGTTCCACATATCATGCAAAGATTAAAGCAGCTTAATATGAAGATCGTTGAAGGCTTACGTATTAAGTTTAAGCCAAGTGATAATGATTTAAGTGAAGCTTATGATTTTGGATATAATTTTGGATGTGTTTTACAAAATAAAGAAAACCCAGCTAAGAAGTCTGCAAAGAGAACTTTAGTAAAATGTTTAGTTTGTGGTGAAATATTTGATTCTAGTCTTGAAATTTGCCCAGTTTGTGGAGTTGGAAAAGAAAACTTCATAGAGGTTGATGATGACGAAAGTGATTATAAGAAAAACACTGATGAAATTTATTTAATTTTAGGAAATGGTGCGGCAGGTGTAAGTGCAGCTACCGCCATAAGGCAGAGAAATGAAACTTGTTCTATAGTTATGGTTTCAAATGAAAGTATATTAGGCTATAATCGCCCTATGTTAACTAAATCAATTATAGCTAAATTTAGACCAAAACAAATCTTAATGCATGATAAATATTGGTACAAAGAAAAAAATATAACTAATGTTCTTGATAAAGAAATAATTAAGCTTGATACAAAAGAAAAAGAAGTAATATTTAATGATGGAATTAAACTTAAATATGATAAATGTATATATGCATTAGGTTCTGAATGCTTTGTTCCACCAATAACAG
Organism: Clostridium sp. YIM B02555; assembly: GCF_022320955.1. Classification (NCBI taxonomy): domain Bacteria; kingdom Bacillati; phylum Bacillota; class Clostridia; order Eubacteriales; family Clostridiaceae; genus Clostridium; species Clostridium sp. YIM B02555. Next base: position 115,759 of record NZ_JAKJJY010000001.1, read on the forward strand.
GAATTGATAAAAAAGCTGTTATAGCAATACGTCGTGTTTCTGATGTTGATAAAATTATAGAAGTATTACCAAAGGTAAAAAATGTAGTTATAATTGGTGGAGGAGTTCTTGGGCTTGAAGCAGCTTGGGAATTAAGCAAAACAAAGTGTAAAGTGACTGTATTAGAAATTGCTGATACCTTAATGGGTACACAATTAGATCATGAAGGTGGAAAGTTCTTAGAAGAAGTAATAAAAGGAACTGGAATTGATATTAGATTAAATGTTAAGATTGATGAAATATTAGGGAAAAAATTAGCAACAGGAGTTAAAATTAATGGAAATGAAACTCTTGAGGCAGACCTTATTATTGTATCTTGTGGAATAGTGCCTAATTCGAAGATTGCTAAAGAAGCAGGAATCAATTCTCATAAATCCGTGCTTGTAAATGAAAAAATGGAAACTAATGTGGCAGATATCTATGCCTGTGGAGATTGTGCAGAATATGATGGAATAAATTATGGAACTTGGCCACAAGCTTTGGAAATGGGGAAAGTAGCTGGAGCAAATGCTGCAGGAGATTCTTTGAAATATGAAACAGTAGATGCAGCTTTAACTTTTAGTGGAATGAACACTTCAATATATGCAATTGGAGATAATGGAAAAAATCCATATCTAAAATATAAAACAGTAGAATTCAAAGATCCAATTAAGAAAATATATGAAAAATACTATTTCGCTAATAATCGTTTATGTGGAGCAATTTTAATTGGAGATACAAAAAAGATTGTTAAAGTAACACAAGATGTAAAAGAAAATAAATTATTTACTGACGTTTTTTAAAGTAATACCTGAAAAAATTAGAGCTTATTATGAGCTCTAATTTTTTTATTCTTTGAAATTTATAATTCAGTAAGATCTGTGGATAATATATAAAAAAGACTATTTAACTGAGTTGTGTATAAGAAAAGAATAAAAAACAAATCATATTCGCCTGCATAAAATGTTCTCATATGCAGCATAGCTGCCTTTTCTAAGGTGCACATTTTTCTCACATGCGTTCGAAAAGGCAGATGCGCACCTATAAAAAGAGTGCGAAGCACAATACGGAACTTAATATTAAAAATCTCCGGCTCCATAGTCGCCTACGATTTTTTTATATACATCATAGTTGAATGTTGAAAAGAATACTAAATTATGATACTTTTATTATGTAGAAATGTATTACAAAATTATAGTCTATTGCAGGGAGCAATTTTTTGTAAAGTTTTATTTAAAAATTGTTTATATTAAAAGTGAAACAGAAAAATGAACACGTGTGCAAGAATTTGTGATTATAAAGGAGAATTGTTATGAGACTTGGAATGAGATGTCATGATGTAGTTCATACTAATCTTGAAGATTTAAGCGAGAGTATACAAAGTAAAAATTTTAAAACTGTTCAGTTAGCACTAAGGAAAATTAATACTGGCTTCAATGCTAATAAAGCTCATATAACACCAGGAATGGCAAAGCATATAAGAGATATATTTGCTAAACATGATATAGGTATAGGTATATTAGGTTGCTATGTGAATATAGCTCATCCTGATGATGATGAACTTAAGGTATTATTAGATAGATTCAAAGAACATATAAGATTTGCAAGAGATTTTGGATGTAGTCTTGTGGGAACAGAAACTGGTGCTTTGAATAAAGAATATGTTTATGGACCAGAAAATAATACAGAAGAAGCTTTTTTAAGAACTTTAAATTCTGTAAGAATATTAGCAGAAGAAGCTGAGAAGTTTGGAGTAATTGTTGCTATTGAAGGAGTTGCAAATCATATAATCAATACTCCAGAAAGAATGAAGAGGGTACTTAACAATATTCTATCTAATAATCTACAAGTAATTTTTGATCCAACAAATTATATAACTGTAGAAAATTATAAAGATCAAGATGAAATGATGAAAAAAAACTTTGAATTATTTGGAGATAGAATAGTTGCTATTCATGCAAAAGATTTTATATGTGAAGATAACGAAATTAAATTAGTCCCAATTGGAAAAGGTTTGTTAAATTATGAATTATTACTATCACTAATAAAAGAAAATAATCCTTATATTGAGGTGTTTCTTGAAAGTACAAAACCAGAACATGTAGATGATAGCGTTGATTACATTACTAAAATATATAATAGTGTGAAGTAAGACATATTAAGTTTAACAGAAAAATTAAATTACTAAGAATTGAATAACCACAAGAAATTGAGTGACTGTTACATTAAGATAAAAAGATAATATATTAAGTTGTTTTTATAACAAACTAATATATTATCGCATTTACTTGATATAACAGTTTCTATTTTATTTGTATTCATAAATACATTTTAATTAAAACTTCCTTCAATGAACAACTATATCAATACATATTAATGATAAATTTGGTTAATAAATTAGAAAAAACATTAATTTTATGGGAAATAATTGATTCAATGTATAAAAAAATAAAATTATTTGTGCAAATGAACAAAAAAAAACGTTAAGTAAACAATATCAGCTGAATAATAAATATATTATTATTTTAATATGTTAGTAAACGTTAACGTTATTTAGCTATTGTAGCAAGTTATATAATTTTTTAATTTATTAAATTTAGGAGGAAGTAAAATGGCAATTATTCATTGGAGTGGAGCGGTTATTGGTTTAGCAATTGCAATAATATTAATTTTAAGAAAGGTAAATCCAGTATATGCACTTTTTGGCGGAGCTATAATAGGTGGACTAATTGGAGGAGCGAGCTTAGCTCAAACAACACAGGCGCTTATTGATGGTACTAGTAGCGTAATGGGGGCAGTAGTTAGAGTACTTGCAGCAGGAGTACTTGCAGGGATTTTGATTGAATCTGGTGCAGCAGAAAAAATTGCAGAAACTATAGTAGAAAAACTTGGTGAGAAAAAAGCATTGCTTGCAATAGCTTTAGCAACTATGGTTATTACAGCAGTAGGTGTATTTGTTACAGTTGCAGTCATTATAGTTGCACCAATAGCATTATCTGTAGCTAAAAAAGCAGGACTTACTAAATCTGCAATACTTTTAGCTATGATAGGTGGAGGTAAGTCTGGAAATATAATGTCACCTAATCCAAATACTATTGCAGTAGCAAAAGGGTTTGATGTAGACTTGGCACAAGTAATGATAAGAGGATTTATTCCAGCAATAGTAGGATTAGTAGTTACATATTTTGTTGCTACATTGCTAAATAAAAGAGGAGAAGCAATTAAAGAAATAACTATAAAAGAATCAGAAGCATCAATAACAACTAATAAGGAAAAAACAAGTTTTGGCAAAGCAATGGTAGCACCAATAGTAGCTATAATATTGTTAGCAATTAGTCCTGTTGGAAGTATGCTTAACATACCAGCACTTGCGGCGATTAAAATTGATTCATTGATTATACTACCATTTGCGGGTATTATAGGGTTAATTGCAATGGGTAAATTTAATAAATTTATTCCTTACACAACTTCAGGTTTAAATAAAATGACAGGTACAGCAGTTATTTTAATTGGAGCAGGAGCAATAGCAGGTATAATTTCTAAATCTAATTTAAGTGATGCAGTAGTATACTGTATTCAAACAACAGGTATTTCAGGAGTATTTTTAGCACCAATATCAGGTATATTAATGGCAGGAGCTACAGCATCAACATCAACAGGAGCACTTGTAGCAGCTGGTAGTTTTGGGAAAGCAATATTAGCTATGGGAGTAGCTCCGTTAAATGCAGCTGTTATGGTTCATACAGGAGCAATAGTAATTGATCACTTACCACATGGAACATTCTTCCATACTACAGCAGATTGTGTAAAAATGGATATTAAGGAACGTATGAAGTTAATGCCACTTGAATCTCTAATTGGTGGAGCTACGTGTATTGTAGCAACAATTGTATATGGATTTTTAATGTAATTTCAATTATTAATTAGTTTTTAATATAAGCGAGAAATAAGGAGAGTTTAATATGGAAAAAGAATTAACTATTGTATTAGCACCAGACTCATTCAAGGAAAGTATGACAGCAAAAGAAGTATGTGAAGCAATAGAAAATGGTATAAAGAAAGTAAATGATAAGATTAATTGTATACATGTACCTATGGCTGATGGTGGAGAAGGAACTATGCAGTCATTAGTAGATGCGACTGATGGAAAGATATATTCTTTAAAAGTAGTTGGTCCTTTAGGAAATGAAGTGGAAGCAGAATATGGAATTTTAGGTGATGGTGAAATAGGAATATTAGAAATGGCTAGTGCAAGCGGAATACATTTAGTTTCTCCTGAAAAAAGGAATCCATTATTAACTACTACTTATGGTACAGGACAACTTATAAAAGCTTGCTTAGATCATGGTGTTAAAAAATTATTAATAGGTATTGGTGGAAGTGCAACGAATGACGGAGGAGCAGGAGTTATACAAGCACTTGGCGGAAAATTATTAGATAAACAAGGAACTGAATTAGGCTTTGGCGGAGGAGAGCTTGGGAAATTAAATACTATTGATTTAAGTGAATTCGATGCCAGATTAAAAGATGTTACTATAGAAGTAGCTTGTGATGTTAATAATCCACTTTGTGGTGAAAAGGGAGCTTCAAATGTATTTGGTCCACAAAAAGGTGCTAATAAAGCAATGATAGATGTATTAGATGATAATTTAAGACACTATGCAGGTGTAATAAAAAAGCAATTAGGAAAAGATGTAATTGATGAACCTGGTGCTGGAGCAGCAGGAGGACTTGGTGCAGGACTTATGGCTTTCTTAAATGGTACTTTAAAAAAAGGAATTGAAATGGTGATAGAGTACGCTAAACTTGAAGAAAAAGTTAAAGAAGCAGATATGGTTTGGACTGGAGAAGGAAGTATAGATTTCCAAACACAATATGGAAAAACACCATTAGGGGTTGCAACAATTGCTAAGAAATATAATAAACCAGTAATTGCATTGGCAGGAAGAGTTGGAGAAGATATAGAAGTCTTATATGAAAAAGGTATTGATTCAATATTTGGTATAACTAAAGGGGCAACTTCTTTAGAAGAGGCATTAGTAAAAGGAAAAGAAAATATTGAAAAGACAGCTGAAAATATAATAAGACTAATTAATTTACTATAATTATATGTTGGGAAAAGAGTTGCAAGCTGTTCAAAGGAAATCAACAGTTATTGATTATTGACAACTGAGCATTGACAATTTAAAAACCTAAACTTATTAAGATTATTTAAGAGTGCGTTTGATTTTTAAACGCACTTTTAATTTATATTTGTTATAATATCAATAATATTAATGAGGATGTGAAGAATTATGAAATTATCAAAAACTATAGCACAAAAGATTGTTTTAGAAATGATGAATGTGATTCCTTACAATATAAATGTTATGGATGAAAATGGAGTAATTATTGGCAGTGGTGATATAAATCGTATTGGAAATATTCATGAAGGAGCTAAAAATGCTATAAATAATAAACATATAAATCAAGTTTATGCTGAAGATGAAAAAATGAAACCAGGAGTAAATGAGCCAATTATATTTAACGAAGAAGTGATAGGAGTTATAGGCATTACAGGGCATCCAGATGAGGTAAGAAGATTTAGTAAATTAGTACGTGTAACAGCTGTTTTATTGATTGAGCAAGCAAAAATTGACGAAGAGGTTCAAAATGAAAGATTAAATATGCAGAAATTTTATCATGAATTAGCACATAGAAAAACTATATATGATGATAAATTTCACGAAAGAGCTAAAAGTTATGGACTTGATCTAACAAAAAAGTGCCAAGTTATTCTTGTAGAAGGAAATATAAATGCACATAAATTTAAAACCTTGTGTCAAAAGTATTCACATTATAATGAGATTAATAATAGAATGGCTTTCTTTACAACATCTAATCATATATATAAATCGCTATTAGAGGATTTAAAAGGAAATAATGAAGTAAATAAGATTAGTATTGGTGGGATGGAGGATATTGCAGCAATTTCATTGGAAAATGCTGAACTAGCAATGGAATTTGGAGCAAAGATAAAGCCAGCAAGCCTATTCTATAATTATGAAGAATTGAAATTTATTATTCATTTAGCACATGCAAATAAGATGGAATTAGTTTCGTTAATGTCCAATCTAGATAAAGCAGGAAATAAGTTAGAATTAATTCAAACTATAGAAGCATATATTGAGGAAAATGGAGATATTAGTAGTGTTGCCAATAAATTAAATATACATAGAAATACTTTAAATTATAGGTTGGAGAGAATTAACAACCTAACTGGTAAGAATCCAAAAAATTTGTTAGAACTATTTGAATTATTATGTGGATTAATTTGGAGATAAGTTTTAGATATTAAAATAAGAATTAAAACATTAAGTATGGCAGTTAGTATTTTGTATACTAGCTGTTTGTTTCATGTACTATTAATTAGATTTCAATGGTAAAAAGTTAGCTATTATATAGTATGTTTAAAAATCTAAAAATCTGGTATATACTATTAATTAAATGATTAAGTGTAAATTTAAGGTTAATTTCAGTATTAGTTTAGAAAGGTAATTAGTATGGATAATAAGCAAAAGATTTTTTATGCTTTAAAAAAGTATTATGGTTTTGAGACTTTAAGAAGAGGTCAACTTGAAATAATGAATAGTATTTTAAATGGTATAGATACTTTTTGCCTTATGCCAACAGGTGCTGGAAAATCAATTTGTTATCAGATACCAGCAATAATACTTCAAGGTATAACAATTGTAATAGCACCATTGATTTCACTTATGAAAGACCAAGTAGATAACCTTATAAGTGTTGGCGTTAAAGCAACTTATATTAATAGCACCCAAAGTATAGATACTATAAAAAAAATATTAATAGAAGCAGCAATGGGAGAATATAAAATACTATATATTTCTCCAGAACGCCTTGAATCTAAAATTTTCAAAGATATGATTAAAGATTTATATATTTCACAAATTGTAATAGATGAAGCTCATTGTGTATCACAATGGGGACATGATTTTAGACAGAGTTATTTAGAAATCTCTAATTTTTATGACAGTCTTAAATTTAAACCTACACTGTCAGCTTTTACAGCAACAGCAACAGAAGCTGTTAGGGAAGATTCAATAAAACTTTTAGGACTTAAAAATCCTTATGTATATAGGGGTGATATTAATAGAGAAAATTTAAATATTAATGTGCTTAAAGAAGTAGATAAGCTTGAGATATTAAAAGATATAATAAGGGAAAATGAAGGGGAAGCAGGAATAGTATATTGTGCTTCAAGGAAAGAAGTAGATGAACTTTATTATTATTTAAAAGATTTAGGCTATAATGTTGGGAAATATCATGGTGGACTTAAGGATGAAGAAAAAGAAAGATATCAAGAAAATTTCTTGTATGAAAATATAGATATAATTATAGCAACTAATGCCTTTGGAATGGGAATAGATAAGTCCAATATAAGGTTTGTTGTTCACTTTACACTTCCGCAAAATATAGAATCTTATTATCAGGAAATAGGCAGAGGTGGACGTGATGGAGAAAAATGCAGTTGTTATTTATTTTATTGTGAAGCGGATATAAGTAGAGTCGAATACATAATAAATAAAAGTTCGTCAATAAAAAGAAGAGAAATTCAACTTAGGCAATTTCAAGCTATGATTAATTATTGTAATTTAAAAGAATGTTATAGGAAATATATATTAAATTACTTTGGTAATGAACGTAAACTGAATTATTGTAATAATTGTAGCAACTGTTTAAATGATGATGAATTAAAAGATTTTACAAGAGAAAGTCAAATGATATTATCAACAGTTTTTAGAACTAAGGAAAAGTATGGAGTATCAGTTCTTGTTGATATTTTAAAGGGATTTAAGGGCCCTAAAATAATTCAAAATAACTTAGATAAGCTTACTACCTATGGAATAATGAAGGAATACGATAGTGGCTTTATAAAAGATTTAATTAAAAATTTACTAAGTGAAGGGTATGTTGATTTAAAAGAAGGAACATATTCCATGCTAAAGCTAAATGCTAGATCAATGAAATTATTAAAGAGTCAAGAAAAATTAGTGTTGAAAATTCTAGATAAGAGGGAACCTCTTTTAAATAAGGAGCTCTTTGAAGCCTTAAAGAAATGGAGAAAAGAGAAAGCTTATAAAGAAAGAATAAAACCATACATAATTTTTTCAGATACTAGTTTAATTGCTATATCTAATAGTAAACCTAAAACAATAGAGGAATTATTAGAAATTAGAGGGGTAGGAATTAAGAAGATAGAAGCTTATGGTAAGGAGTTATTAAATATAGTTCAGATAACTGATGAAAGAGAAGCTAAATAAATGTTATCTAAAGTGTTTATTTATATGTGCTCAATTTAATTTTATGTTAAAATAGTAAATGTTATGTTTAAATAAAGTTTGATTAATTAAAGAAAATTACAAAAGGAGTTAACCAATGAAATATTTTAATGAAAATATAGAGTCGGTTTTGAAAAATTTAGAAGTAAATTTAGAAAGCGGTTTAAATGACTCAGAAGTTAAAAAAAGAAATTTAAATTATGGAAAAAATGAATTTACTAGTAAAGAACAAGGAAGTATATTTGATGATATAAAAAATGCTTTATTGGAACCAATGATGGTCATTCTTTTAGTGGCAGCTTTAGTAAGTGGAATAATTGGAGAAATCTATGATTCAATTGGTATAGTATGTGCTGTAGCAATAGGAATAACTATTGGAATTATTACTGAAGGAAAATCTAAAAAAGCAGCTGAAGCTTTAGCTAAAATGACAGAAGATATTGTTGTAAAGGTACTTAGAAATAATTCGGTAATACAGGTTAATAAAAGTGAACTAGTACCAGGAGATATAGTTTATCTTGAAACAGGAGATATGATACCAGCAGATGGACGATTTGTTGAAACAATTGATTTGAAGGTAAGAGAAGATATGCTAACTGGAGAATCTGATGATGTAAAAAAAGATTCTAATGTCGTAGTTCAAATGGAAGAAATAGAGTCAAATGGGATTAAGAAGATGCAAGATCCAATTCCAGCGAAGCAGATAAATATGGGGTTTGGGGGAACATTAATTGCATATGGTAAAGCTACTATGGTTATAACCAGTATTGGAGATACTACTGAAGTTGGAAAAATAGCACAAGAGCTTCAAATAGATGAAGAAGAAACTCCACTTCAAAGGAAGCTGGGCAATTTAGGGAAAATAATAACTAAAATATCTAGTGTTATAGCAGGAGTGTTATTTATATTCATGGTAACCAAAATGATTTTAGCCGATAAGCTAAACATAGATATGTCAGGGATAATTGCATTTTTAGATTCAATAGATCCTATAAAAACTGCTTTTGTTGTGTGCATAGCATTAATAGTAGCAGCTGTACCAGAAGGGTTACCAACAATGATTAATATGACTTTAGCGATTACTATGCAGAAGATGGCAAAAATTAATGCATTGGTTACTAAAAAGGAAGCATGTGAAACTATAGGTTCAGTTAGTGTAATTTGTTCTGATAAAACAGGAACATTAACACAAAATAAAATGACGGTAGAAAGTCTTTACTTAAATGGAAAGTTTTTTGATGATAAAAATGAGATAGATGCTTATTTTATAAAAAATTGTCTTGTAAATTCAACTGCTCATATTAGTTCTGAAGATGGAATGTGGAATTATTTGGGGAATTCAACAGAATGTGCATTACTTTCGTATTTAGAAGAGTATGATTATAAAAAGGAAAGAAGAGAAACCGAGGTTATTCATCAAATACCATTTAATTCTAAGAATAAATTTATGGCAACGGTTATTAAAATAAAAGGTAAAGATGTGGTTCTTGTAAAAGGAGCACCAGAAATAATATTATCTAATGCTTCAAAAGAAGTAATAGACAATAAATATATAGAATTAACAGAAGAAAGAAGAAATGAAATTAAAAATGAAATTCATAAATTTCAAGCTAAATCTATGAGAATCTTAGGGTTTGGATTTAGAGTCGCAGAAGAAATGGAAGCTGAAGCTGCAATTACTAATGAAGCTAGTATTTTAAAGCCAAAATTATCAAAAGGAGCAAATGATTTAATATTTAGCGGATTTGTAGCAATAAGAGATCCATTAAGACCAGATGTAACGCAAGCTATTTTAACAGCTAAAAAGGCTGGTGTTGAAACTAAAATGTTGACTGGAGATAATATAAATACAGCAATTGCAATAGGAAACGACCTTGGAATGCTTAATGATGGAAAAAGAGCAGTTGAGGCAACGTATATTGATACATTAAGTGATGAAGAATTGCAAAGAGAAATTAATAATATAGCAATTGTAGCTAGAAGTAAACCAGAAACAAAAATGAGAATTGTAGATATACTTCAAAGAAATGGTCAAGTAGTAGGAGTTACAGGTGATGGAATCAATGATGCGCCAGCTTTAACAAAAGCCGATGTAGGTATAGCAATGGGGATTTCAGGATCAGAAGTTTCAAAAAGTGCTGCAGATATAATTTTAACTGATGATAACTTTGCAACAATTATTCATGGAATAAAATGGGGAAGAGGAGTATATCAAAACTTCCAAAGGTTCATACAATTTCAGCTTACAGTAAATATAATTGCATTTTTAATTGCAATTATATCTCAGATTTTAAATTTTGAAATGCCATTTACAACAATTCAATTATTGTGGATAAATATAATAATGGATGGACCACCAGCTTTAGTTTTAGGATTAGAGCCAATTAGAAATAATGTATTTAACAAAAAACCTGTAGATAGAGATTCGAGTATAATTACAAGAACTATGATTATAAGCATAGTTTTAAATGCAGTATATGTTGCAGCAATTTTGTTTATACAAATGAAATATAATATTTTAGGTGCAGCTACAAACAAAATTGGTACTGCTAATGAAATGGAAACTGTTCTTTTTGGATTGTTTGCATTTAGTGCATTATTTAATGCATTTAATTGTAGGGAATTTGGATTAGATAGTATAATTCCTAATTTTTTGAAAAATACTATAGCAATTAAAACAATAATTATTACAGGAATAGCTCAAATTATTTTCACGCAAGTATTTACTACATTCTTTAATTCAGTAGCATTATCACCATTAATGTGGCTTAAGGTATTAGGCTTGGCATTTATGATAATAGTAATAAATGAAATAGTAAAATTTACTGTGAGAACAATAAGAAAATAGTTAATTTATTATTGGAGGATAAATTATTTTTTGATTTATTCTCTATTTTTTTGTATTATTAATATATTTTGAAAAGGGCGTTAAATTTGAATTAATTTTCATCATTAATTATTTCAACAATGCTAATAATATGGTAATATATGATATAGAAAAAAATATTTACGAGGTGTAAAAATGCTAGAAGAATATAATGATTATATGAATCATGACATCTTAAACACAATGGTAGCAACATTAGAAGCTAAGGATCTTTATACCTATAATCATTCAACTAGAGTAGCAGAAATGGCTTATGTTTTAGGAGAACTTTTAGGAATGAGTAAAGTAGAATTGGAGCTTATGTATATCGCTGGAGATCTTCATGACATTGGAAAAATTGGAATACCAGATATCATATTAAATAAGCCAGAAAGACTTGAATCAGATGAATGGCGGATGATGAAAAGACATTCAAATATTGGATACTCTATATTAAGTAAAGCAAGATACTTTGAAGAGGTTTCAAAAATAGTTTTGCATCATCATGAAAGATGGGATGGTAAAGGTTACCCTGATGGTTTAAAAGAAAATCAAATCCCATTAGAATCAAGGATACTAGCAGTCTGTGATTCAGTAGATGCAATGAAAAGCGATAGGCCGTACAGAAAATCAATAAGTGATGAAATATGTAAGGATGAAATAAGAAAAAATAAAGGGATAATGTATGATTCAGATATAGCAGAATGTATGCTTAAAAATTGGGATGTAGTAGTGATGAAGTGTTATAATTAATAAAATTAGCTATATATAGGTTATTCTATACAATAGCTAATTTTTTATTTTGCAGTAATATTTTATAATTCAAGAATACGTATTAACTTTATTAATAAGGCAATTCGCATGAAATAAGAAAATTTCTTATTTCATTTTCATTAAGATAGACATCTCCAATTATTCCATGAGTTTTCTTCTTAGTATTAAGACTATGAAAATCTGAACCGGCTGTATAAATAATATTTTTAGTATATGCCGTTTTTATGAAGTTTTCAGTATCTTCATTTGTATTACTAAAATATTTTGCTTCAATACCATTAAAATTCATTTCTATAATATCATTGAAATTAGCTTTAGTTAAAATGACTGGATGTGCTAAAATAACTATTGCACCAAAAAATCTTAATATATCAATTCCTGTTTTCACATATAATTTATACTTTGAATCATAAAAATTAATATCATTTTTAAATAACGATTTAATAGGTGAAATTGTATGATTTTTTATGTTTTTTAATATCTTAAGGAAAAGTTCATTTTTATAACTATCATCTTTAAAATAGCCTAATATATGAACCTTAGACCCTTTATATGAAGTAGAAAGTTCAATTCCAGGAATGACTTTAACACCAAGTTTTTCTCCGACTAAAATAGCTTCATCGATACCAGCCGTAGTATTATGGTCAGTTAATGCAATAATATCTATATTTTTTTTCTTGCAAAGCATAACTATTTCTTGTGGAGTATGTTTACCATCTGAAAAGGTTGAGTGTATATGAAAATCACCTCTATGATACATCTTAATGCCTCTTGTAATATTATATGTATTTAATATATGATTATAAATCCCAATTGATATTGTTTTAAGAAAACTAAAAATTACTTACTTTATTGAATAATAAACCATATAAAACATTATGTTCACGATTAACCATAATTTTTACAACTAGTGAATTAGCTATAATATGTTGAATGATGTCGAAAATATGGTAAAATTAAAATATGGACAAGTTAGAAAGTTTGTATCTTTTTGAAAACGATTATATGAAGTTGTTTAAAGCTTGAAATACCAAAAAAGAGGGGAAAAACTAATGAAGAAAGCATTTTTAAAAAAGATAATTATCGCTGTTGTTTTAAGTACAACAAGTACTGCATTATTACCATTGGGAGTATCAGCTGAATGGAGGCAAAATTATGATAAAACACTAAGTTACACGGATGGAAATTCAGTTGTTAAAGGATGGATGAAAATTTCAGGAGCCTGGTATTATTTTAATTTTGATGGGAAGATGAAAACAGATTGGGTTAGTGATAATGGAACTTGGTATTATATGAATAATTTGGGAATAATGCAAACTGGTTGGATAAAAAATGATGGCAAATGGTATTACTTAAATAAAACTGGAGCAATGGAAAGAGGCTGGATAAAAGATAAAGAGAAATGGTATTATCTAGATTCGAGTGGAGCGATGCAGATAGGTTGGATAAAAGACAATGGTAAATGGTATTATACTGATAATTCAGGAGCAATGCAAATTGGAAATATAAATATTGGTGGTAAAGTATATTATCTAAACGAATCTGGGGAGTTAAAAGAAAATAAATATTCAATTAACACATCAAACTCTATAAAATTAGGTAAAAACAAAGAAGAAGTATACGGAGGCAGTGAATTAGTTGATATAAGTGAATTACCAAGTCTGCCACAAAATTATTCTATAAGTATACAAGAAGCTGCTGAAAATAAAATACTTGAGTTAATGAATCAAAAAAGAAATGAAGCAGGATTATCATTGTTAGTATTGGACAATACATTGGTAAAGATAGCAAGGTATAAAAGCAATCATATGATACAAAATGATTATTTTGATCATACAACGCCTATCGGAGAAAATTGGACAAACTGGTTAGAAGTTATTAATTATAAATATACTACAACAGGAGAAAATATAGCATACAATAATTACGATTCATTTGAATTATTTAATCAATGGTGGAATTCTCCTGGCCATAGAGCAAATATGATGAATGCATCATATACTAAAGTTGGTATAGGCGTAATTAAAGGAAATGAAAAGTATATGGGAACACAAACATTTTCAAATTAGTTAAATATTAAATTATTAAAAATGCTGTTAATTATAATTTTTTAAAATTAACAGCATTTTTTATATAGTTCTAATTTTTTGAGTTAGCAGACATGGAATAACAATGTATTCAATTTATAAATTAATATTGTATCCGTACAATTTACTGTTATAGATTTATATGATATTTTATTTATATTAAATATTTAATAAGAAAGGAGGGGGATTCGATGAATAATAAATTTGTATATGCACCAGGCCCTACAAGTGTGAGGGAAAATGTTAGATTAGAGAGAGCTAAAATAACTACAAATCCAGATGTTGATGAAGAATTTGTAGAGTTTTATAAAGACACCTGTGATAAGATAGGGCAGATAATACATACAAAGAATCCTGTTTATATATTAAGTGGAGAAGGCATATTAGGACTTGAAGCAGCCTGTGCATCTCTAACTGAGTCTGGAGACAGAGTTCTTGTTTTGGATAATGGAATTTATGGAAGAGGTTTTAAAGATTTTGTTGAAATCTATGGAGGAGAAGGGGTATATTTTTCAGATGATTACAACAAAAATATAGATGTAGAAAAATTAAGCGAATTCTTAGAAATAGATCATGATTTTAAATATGCAACAATAGTTCATTGTGATACACCAACAGGAGTTTTAAATGATTTATCTAAAATATGTCCAATTCTAAAGAAATATGGGATTATAACTGTAGTTGATTCTGTTTCAGCTATGGGAGGAGAAGAAATAAGAGTTGATGATTGGAAAATTGATATAGCATTAGGTGGATCACAAAAAGTATTTTCAGCTCCAGCGGGATTGACTATTGTTAGTATTAGTGAAAAAGCTAAAGAGTCAATGCTGGATAGAAAAAAGCCTATTGTAGGGTTTTATTGTAATCTAAATATATGGTCTAATTATTATAAAGATAAGTGGTTTCCTTATACTATGCCAATTAGTGATATTATGGGGTTAAGCATTGCTGTTGATAATATTTTAGAGGAAGGAAGCAATAATGTAATTAATAGACATTCAAGAATAGCCAATGCAACTAGAGAGGCGGTTAAGGAATATGGATTAGAATTGTTTTTAAAAGATGGATATTCTAATACAGTAACAGCTGTTAAAATACCAGAAAATATAGGAGCATTGAAATTAAAAGAGCATATGTTAAGTAACTATAATACTTTAATAATAACATCTTTAAAACCATATGATGACACTATTTTAAGGATAGGACATATGGGAGAAAATGCATTTGAAGAAAAACTTACATATGCATTAAATATAATAGACAATGGATTAAAAGATTTGGGTTTTAGCAGTGAGCATAATTTGGTTGAATTATTTAATAAGCATATCAATGAATAATATATAATAATAGTAAGGTGGGGCAACATTATGGAAATAAACAAAACAAAAAGTAAATTTACAACAAAAGACATGGTAGAAACAGCATTATTAACAGCATTAGTGTTTGTAACAACATTTTTTGTTCAAATTCAATTACCAATAATGGCTAGTGGAGGATTAGTTCATTTAGGAAATGTAATGTTATTTACTACAGCAATTGTCTTTGGAAGACAAAAGGGTGCTATAGCAGGCGCTATAGGAATGGCACTTTTTGATTTATCTTCAGGATGGGCTGTTTGGGCACCATTTACATTCATTATTAGAGGTGTAATGGGGTATATAATAGGTACTATTTCTTGGGGAAAAGGAAGAGAAGGAAATAATTTTACATGGAATCTTATTTCAGTACTTATAGCTGCAATATGGATGATAGCAGGATATTATATTTCTGAAGTTATTATTTATGGTAATTGGGTTGCACCAATAGCATCTATACCAGGGGATATTACTCAACTTGTAATAGGAGCAGTAATTGGATTACCTTTTTCAAAAGTTCTTAAAAGATATTCTAATTACTTTTAAACACAATTAAAAAAGAAAAAAGTGTATAATATGGTGGGAAAGGATAATGTGAAAAGAAGGTAGAAATTTGTTCTACCTTCTTTTTTATATGATAATATTGTAGTATTATATTATTATGAGGGGAAAATGCAAAGAAAACAAAAAATTACACAATAGTTTAAATCAAATTTTTATGCTAATTAACTAATTATTAAATTATTTTCCAAATATTGTAGGATAAAATTTGAAATGACAGATGTGTTATGTATTTAGGGGAAGGGAGCATTAGGGGTGAGTGCAAAATTTCGGGGGATTAGCTTTATATTAATATTTATGTTTATGAGTCAGTGGCTGATATTTGATGAAGTACATGCTACTGTTGGTGATTCGTCATGGGTAACAATTGATGCAAGTGTTTTGAGCAGTGCATCTAAGGATTTAAATAATTATATTAATTATGAAATAACCAATAATAGTAAAACACAGTTTTATATAAAAAATGGAACATATAATTTGAGTGATTCAATAATCATAAATAAGCCAGGAATTAAGATTTATGGTGAATCAAATGCGGGAACAATTTTAAATCAAATTAATGCTGGCGCTAAAACTATTGCTATTTCGGAACATGATATTGAAATTTCAAATTTATATATAGATGGAAGCGTTGGAAAAGAAGTAATCCATGCACAAAATGGATTGAGTGTCCACGATGTTCTTATAAAAGATTGCAAAATCTATGGTTCTAATACAAATTCAGCTATTGCTTTTTATGGATTGGATGATGGAAATAGAAGCTATGGAAATTCTATACAAAATAATGAAATTCATTCTACGGTAATTAATTCAGCTACAAAACACGAAGCTATTAGTTATTATTTTCAGGAAGGTGGTATTATTACAGGTAATGATATTTATGGATCTGATTTGTATGCATATCATTGCTACAATTTAAATTTAAATAATAATAGTATTCAAAATTCTAATGAAGAACCTGGAATAAAAGTGAATTTATCTGCAGATAATATTACTATAAATAATAATAATATAAAAAATACAACAGAAGCAGGAATATCAATTGTTGTAGATAGTGGAGTAAATACTACATATAGTGGAATTAATGTGAAAAATAATACTATAGACACTACTCAATATATTGGTATTGAAATAAATAATGTATCTGGTGGAATTATATCAAATAATAAAGTGAATAAATCACATGATGTTGGTATAAATGTATCAAAATCAAATAATATTGTGATTGAGGATAATACGCTCGACAATTCCCAAAAGGGAGGAATTAAGGTTATATTATCCGGTAATAATGTTAAAGTAAGAAATAATACTATTTCTAATACACATGATTCTGGAATTGCAGTAGTTGGTGATTCAGCAGATAATAATACTTACACAGGTATTGAAGTAATGAATAATAGTGTAGACAATACTAATTATTTTGGGATAGAGATAAATAATTCTGATGGTGGAATAATAACAGGAAATAATATTAGTAACATTGATTATTATGGAGTATATCTTTTGAAATCAAAGAATTTAATAGTTGAAAACAATAGAATATTAAATTCTTATAAAAATTTATCGCATCCTTGGGCGGCTGGAACAGAGGCTTCTATTTACTTGGATTCAAAGGTTAGTAATTCAAGTATTGGTAATAACTATTTAAACAATACTAACACTTGTCCTAGTGGTATATTAATATCAAATAGCACTGATAATTCAAATAATATTGTTAATGGAAATCTTGTTCTTGGTAATTTTGTACAAGCTATAAATCCACCAATAAGTGATTCAAATGGAAATTCAATTGCTTATGTAAAACCTTCAAATCTTAATGCAACAGCCACAGATAATAGCATAAGATTAAGTTGGGATCCAGTTGGAAGTACAACTGATACAGCAATAAAATATGAAGTTGAGATTGATGGAAATTCAACGTGGATTAATGTGAATAATGTTACTACTTACTTACATAATGGTTTGAATAGAGGAGAAACTCATAGTTATAAGGTTAGAGTAAATAATTTTGGAGAATATAGTTATATAAGTCAAAAAACTGATGATTTCCTAGCACCAATTCTTACTGTTGGAGATTATACAGAAGATAGTATAGAAATACGATGGAATGCAGAAACTGGTCAAAACTATGAAGTTCAAGTTAATGGAAATACAACAACTACTGTTGTTGGAGCTATAAATTTTTATAAGAAACTTGGTTTATCAAGTGATACTACTTATAAATTTAAGGTGAGAATAGTTGGACAAAGCCAATGGAGTAATGAAGTGACTCAGAAGACTAAGGCACTTATACCAGTAATAGTGGTTCCTCCTACTACACCACCAGCAGTAATCACGACTCCACCGGCAGTGATTACAACACCGCCAGCAGTTGTTACAACTCCATCGGCGGCTACAACAAAACGTAAGAAAAAACATAAGGCTTTTGTTGAAATAACAGTAGATGAGTATAAGAAAATACTTTACAAAGAAAATCTAATTTATGACTATGAGGAAAAGAAGCTGAAACGTATAATTGAGTACAGTTTCAAATACCAAAGTCATTACTATTTGAAAAAAATAAAAGATGGAAAAGTTATTGAAGATGAGGAGTTCAAGGTTGATTTAGTACCTGAAGACTTGTTCTCAGAACAGGAAATAAGAAATGCTTTGATAGGCAAAAATGATAACATTGATACAATTATAGTTAGAGATTTTTCTAATCCGCCAAACTCTAATGAAAAAAATGATTTATCACAATATTCGGAGGAGAAAGAATCTGTCTTGACAATAAAGAATAACAACACAGAAGTTGAAACTATAGAAACCTATAGGAAGGATATCAAGAACTTAGAAAGATAAGGCATAAAGGTAAATTAATGTATACAAGGTAATAATAAAAACTATGGGAATAAAAACTCATAGTTTTTATTATTATATGAGATTGTTTTGAGTGATATAATAATGATATAATAAGAAAAAATTATTAATGAATAAATATAGCCAAAATAATTTTGGAGGAAAATACATATGGATGAGATGCTTAATAAATTAGAAGGAAACGAATTTTTCAAGAATCTTAGTTTTAATGAGATAGAAAAGCTTATTTCACATATTTCATATTCTTTAAAAAAATATAACAAAGGAGAAGTTATTGCCAATGAGGAAGATGAATGTAGCAGCTTAGGCTTTGTTTTGGATGGAGTAGTAGAAATTCAAAGAATATATTTGAGTGGAAAACAAATTGTTTTAAAAAGATTATCTAATGGGGATGTTTTTGGGGAAGCCTTAGTCTTTTCTAATAAGTCTAATTACCCAGCTACTATTATAGCAGTTAATGATTGTAAAATACTTTATATAAGTAAATCAGATATATTAAAATTATGTACTATAGATGAAAGAGTTTTGGGGAATTTTATGGCTACATTAAGCAATAAGATATTCATGCTAAATTCTAAAATAAAAAGTATTGCATTTAAAAGTATTAAGCATAGGGTGATTAATTATATTTTAGAACAAGCTACGGTGCAAAAAAGTGAAAGTATTAAATTGAAAGAAAGCAAAGAAGAAATTGCATCAACAATGGGTATCCCGAGACCTTCTTTGTCAAGAGAACTGATGAATCTAAGAGATTTAAATTATATTGAGTTTAGTAGAAACACAATTAATATTCTTGATATTGAAGGATTAGAAGCTGAATTATTTGATTAAATAGATATTTGAAAATTAACATATATATGTTGTAAAAAGAATTATTCAAAACTTAAAGATTTCCAAATTGATAATTGAGTATTGAAAATTGATAATTGAAATATAGAAATAAAAATAGTGTGTAACAAATGGTACATACTATTTTTTTATGCAAATATAAAATAGAATTACAGGAAATGCTTAATAAGCCTTAATGAGTGCAAAATTTAAGCATATGATTAATTTATTTGTAAAGGAGAAATTAAGATGGATAATAAAATGTTTTGTTTTCAATGTCAAGAAGCAGCAGGATGTACAGGCTGTACTGTAAGAGGAGTATGTGGTAAGACTCCAGATTTAGCAAAAATGCAAGATTTATTAATATATACAACTAGAGGCTTATCAGAAGTTGCAACTAGAGCTAGAGAACAAGGAGTTACTGTATCTGGAGAAATTAATACTACAGTTACAATGAATCTTTTCACAACTATAACTAATGCTAACTTTGATAAAGAAGTATTTTATGGAAGAGTAAAAGAAACTTTAAGATTAAAAGAAGAATTATTAGCAAAATTAAATAATAAAGAAAACTTAAGTGGAGCTGCTTTATATACTGCTGAAACTAGAGAAGATATGGAAGCTAAAGCAGAAACAGTTGGAGTACTTGCTACTGAAAATGAAGATATTAGAAGTTTAAGAGAACTTATTACATATGGATTAAAAGGATTATCTGCATACATGAAACATGCTAATGCATTAGGGTATGAAGATGAAAATATATGCGCATTTATGCAAAAAGCATTATCATTAACTGCTGATAACAATGTAACTATAGATGAATACATTGCATTAACTTTAGAAACAGGAAAAGTTGGTGTTGATGGAATGGCTTTATTAGATAAAGCTAATACAGAAAGTTATGGTAACCCAGAAGTAACAAAAGTTAATATTGGTGTTGGTACAAACCCAGGAATATTAATTTCAGGACATGACTTAAAAGATTTAGAACAATTATTAATTCAAACAGAAGGAACAGGAGTAGATGTTTATACTCACTCTGAAATGTTACCAGCTCACTATTATCCACAATTAAAGAAATATTCACACTTAGTAGGTAACTACGGAAATGCTTGGTGGAAACAACCAGAAGAATTTGAAAGCTTCAATGGTCCAATACTTATGACAACAAACTGTATAGTTCCTCCAAAGGATAGCTATAAAGGAAGATTATACACTACTGGTGCATCAGGATATGAAGGATGTACTCATATTTCAGCGGATGAAAATGGAAAGAAAGATTTCTCAGCAATTATAGAACAAGCTAAGAAATGTGCTGCTCCAACTCAAATTGAAGAAGGAGAAATCATTGGTGGATTTGCTCATAATCAAGTATTAGCGTTAGCTGATAAGGTAGTTGATGCTGTTAAAACAGGAGCAATAAAGAAGTTCTTTGTAATGGCAGGTTGTGATGGAAGACAAAAGTCTAGATCATACTACACAGATTTTGCTGTAGCACTTCCAAAGGATACAGTTATATTAACTGCAGGTTGTGCAAAATATAAATATAACAAATTAGATTTAGGAGATATCGGTGGAATTCCTAGAGTTTTAGATGCAGGACAATGTAATGATTCTTATTCATTAGCAGTAATTGCATTAAAACTAAAAGAAGTATTTGAACTTGAAGATATAAACGAATTACCAATAGCATTTAATATTGCATGGTATGAACAAAAAGCAGTAATAGTTTTATTATCACTATTACACTTAGGAGTAAAGAATATTCACTTAGGACCAACACTTCCAGCATTCCTTTCACCAAATGTTGCTAATGTTTTAGTTGAAAACTTTGGAATTGGTGGAATTACAACTGTAGAAGACGATATTGAAATGTTTTTAAAATAAGAATTTAAATTAAATGTACTGAACCTTTAACATATATTTTGATATAGTTAAAGGTTCATATTATATTATTGGAATGATATGGAAAAAGAATTGGGTTAGACAGTGTCGAAAAAAATATAATGAAAAAGATGTCGTGAAAACGTATTTATAAAGAATAAATATATTTACATTATTAAAATATGGAGATATAATCAGTTGTATTGCAACATTATATAATAAAAGACTTTAATCTTTTATTATATAATGTTGTATAATTTTTTGAAAAAAAATATATATTTTAGAAAATAAAAATTATTTCTGTAATATATTATTTTCTATAGTGGAGGAATAATTATGTTCAAAAAAATTCAATCATTCTTGATTGGAAGAGCTCTTAAGACAACTGAACTAGCAGAAGAGAAGTTCAATGTTCTTTGGGGATTACCAATATTGTCAAGTGATGCTATTTCATCAGTAGCTTATGCTAGTGAAGAAATATTATTGGTACTCATACCAGTGCTAGGAGCGCGTGCATACGGGTCAATGATAGAAATTGCAATTGCTATCACAGTTTTATTAGCTATAATTGTATTTTCTTATAGACAAATAATTGATAACTTTCCTCATGGGGGAGGGTCGTATATTGTTGCAAGTCAAAATATTGGAAAGATTCCAGGATTAGTGGCAGCATCATCACTGATAATAGATTATTTGCTAACAGTTGCAGTTAGTACTTGTGCAGGTGCAGCAGCAATAACATCTGCGATACCACAATTATTGCCATATCAAGCAATAATAGCAGTTATTGTAATAGGTTTAATAACACTTGGCAATTTAAGAGGAATAAGAGATTCTTCTAAATTATTTGGTATACCAACATATTTATTTATTTTTTCGATTATAGTAATGATAATAACAGGAATATTTAAGGTTTTAGTATTAAAAGAAAATCCAATGCCAGTATATCCAATTAAGCAAGCTACTGGAGATTTAACAATATTACTATTTTTAAAGGCATTTTCTTCTGGATGTACAGCTCTAACTGGTATTGAAGCTGTAAGTGATGGAATACCAAATTTCAAAAATCCAGCTCAAAAAAATGCAAAAATAGTATTAGGTACATTGGCATGTATTGTTTTTGGAATATTTGGTGGAATATCATATCTTTCTACAATGTATAAAGCAGTGCCAGGGGAAGATATAACAGTAATAGCACAAATTGCTATGCAGGTTTTTGGACCAGGTAATATAATGTTCTTTGTTGTACAAGCTACTACTGCCGTTATTCTTACTCTTGCAGCTAATACTGCATTTTCAGATTTGCCTTTATTATTATCAATTTTGGCCAAAGACGGATATGTTCCAAGACAGCTTGGAAAAAGGGGAACGAGATTAAGCTTTTCAAATGGGATTGTATTATTATTTTTGCTTGCTTCATTGTTAGTTTATATTGCTAATGGTAGTACACATATATTACTATCATTATATGCAGTAGGTGTATTTATATCATTTACATTATCTCAATTTGGAATGCTTAAGAAATGGACTAAAAGTAAAGAAAAGGGCTGGAGACATAAAGCATTTATTAATGGATTAGGAGCAGCTGTTACAGCAGCAACTTGTATAATTATAGGTGTTGAAAAATTCACTCATGGTGCATGGATTGTACTGGTTTGTATACCAATACTTGTTACAGGAATGTTGAGAGTTAGAAGGCATTATACAAAAGTAAGAGAGAATTTAAAAATTGAAACAGGATTAGAAAGTTTAATTGTAAGGGAAGCAGTAACTAAGCATGTTATTGTACCAGTTCAGACTATAAATAAATCATTTATTAAAAGTTTGAATTTTGCTTTAACCTTTGGAGATAACATAGAAGTTTATCATGTTAGTACAGATGAAGAAGCAACAAAAAAATTAATAGAAAAATACTCTAAATTAGGAATAGCAGCACAACTTGTAATAGAAAATGCGCCATATAGAAATGTTAATGAAAAATTACTTGCCTATGTAGAAGAAAAACATAGACAATTGAAAAAACATGAAGTAATCACAATAGTAATGCCTCAATTTATTATACATAAGTGGTGGCACCAAGCACTACATAATCAAACATCAATTTTGTTAAGAAGATCTATATTAAAGATGAGAAATGTAACAATAGTTACTGTACCATATATAATTAATGAATAGATTAATAAAATTGACAATTGTCAATTTGGAAAGAAATATAGATATCCAAGGCAAGAATTAGACTTATGCAACAATTACCGAAACCAGATACATTTATCTTCCACAGGACTAGTGAAATTTTCACTGGAAGGTTCTAAATTGGAGTTTATCGCCATTTTAGCGTGTTCCAGATGTAAAATCCCCAAGGAGAAAGTTCATGTTTCCAAATATAAAAGCTCCAGGGAGAAAGTTCGTGTTTCCAAATATAAAATTTGGACACTTACTTTTTGGACATTCACTTTTAGACATGCTAAAATGGAACAAGCTCCCATTAAGAACCTTCATCAGCTCAATTTCACATGCCTGCTCCAGAAAAAATGTATCGGATTTCTAGTGTAGTGTTACGATTATAATTTCTCGATAATGCATACATATTCCATTTATAAGTTTGATTATTAAATTGGATATCTATACTCTTAGAACTTGATAATTGTTATATAAAGAAAAAGCGTAAGGTAACTTTACTAGAGTACCTTACGTTTTTTTAATTAAATAAGTTAGTTTAGATCAAATGAAGTATTAGGCAAAAGAGCCTCATCATTTATTTCCTTGCTAGAGTTATCAGAAGTATTATCATTATAAGATAAATCAACTTCGTCTAAAGGAATAACTTTTGTCTTATGTTTGATTTTATACCATGCGTATAACCCAACAAATAAAGGGATTCCTATATAAGAAGCAATTAGGCCTTGCCAATCAACTCCTTCAGGTTTTATACATGAATAACCTTGTCCAATGATTATAATTATACACATTAATAATGCTAATATAGGACCAAAAGGATACCACATAGCTTTATATTTCAATGTACCTAAATCTTTACCTTGATGAATAAATGCTTTTCTAAATCTATAGTGACAAACAGCAATACCAACCCAAGCTATGAAGCCAGCAAGTCCTGATGCTGCAACAATCCATACATAAACTGTACTTTCGGCAAAAATTCCAGTTAAGAAACAAGCAGAAGCAACTATAGTTGTTAGTATTAATGCATTTATTGGAACACCACGTTTATTAGTCTTAGCAAAAAGTTTTGGAGCCATACCTTCTTTAGCCATTGAAAAAAGCATTCTAGTTGAAGCATACATACCTGAATTACCTGCAGATAATACAGAAGTTAATATGATAGCATTCATTAAAGATGCAGCACCAGCTACACCAGCTCTCTCAAATACCATTGTGAATGGGCTTGTATCAACGCTTGCTTCAGTAAATGGTATTATTGCGCCTAAGATTATAATTGTTCCTAAATAAAATATTAATATTCTCCAAAATATAGATTTAATTGCTTTAGGAATTGTTTTTTCAGGATTTTCACTTTCACCTGCAGCAACACCTATAAGTTCAGTTCCTTGAAATGAAAAACCAGCAATTAAAAATATAGCAAAAATTGATTTTATACCGCCGTGGAAAGGACCATCTTCAACAACATAGTTATGAAATCCAATTTCACTTCCACCCATTATACCAACTATCATTAAAATACCGATAATTAAAAATACAATAACTGTAACAACTTTAATTCCCGCAAACCAGTATTCTGATTCACCATATGCTTTTGATGATAGAATATTTAAACCGACTATTATAATTAGAAACATTATACTCCAAACAAATCCGCTAACATTTGGAAACCAATATTTCATAATTAAAGAACCAGCAACCATTTCTGCTGCAACTGTTATAGCCCAGTTATACCAGTAGTTCCAACCAAGTGCAAAGCCAAGAGCTGGATCTATAAATTTGGTAGCATAAGTACTGAAGGAACCAGAGATTGGCATATGTGTTGCCATTTCACCTAAACTAGTTATTAAAAAATATACCATAATACCGATTAGACCATATGCGAGTAATGCACCACCAGGTCCTGCTTGATTTAAAGTGTCTCCCATTGCAACGAAAATTCCTGTACCAATGGAACCGCCTAGAGCAATCATGTTTAAATGTCTTGCTTTTAGACCTCTTTTTAACTCGTTATTCTTTTCATCCATTATTCTATTTACTCTCCTTATAATAAAAATTTTATAAGTAAGCAACTAAGATAATACAAAGATTTAAACAATAAAAAATGCCATGAAAGCATCTTCATGACATAAATACGAAAGTTGCATATAAAATAAATGCATTATACCGTAATATTTCCATTGAAAATAGCTCTCCACAAAATAATTTGTGACAGTCTTATGTATATTTTACATAAGCCCAGCAAATAGCGTTAAAGCAATTAGCTATTTACTTCGGCGAAATTTCCTTTGGTAATTACATCAGTTTGCTTGTAATAAAGTAATACTACTCTTAAATTTCGCGCCTCTATCTTAGTTATCTAACTATTAATTTATATAATTATCTAATAAAATTAAAAATAAGTCAACATTTTATAATATTTTAATATAAAAATTAAAAAAAGTGATTTTGGTTAATTTAACAAAAATACTATTTTGTTGATAGATTGTTAATGGAATTAGCATAATGGTAATAAAATGTTTAAAAAGTAAACGAAAAGCTTTTTAATTGACAATGATATAGGCGGAGGGTATAATTCAGTATAGAAATAATTGTTATTGACAATGTAGTCAGCTTTATTAAAGAGGTTGGCTTGTTTTTTTAGCAATTGAATATTGAAAGGGGACTATATTATGAAAAAAATAAGAAAAATAATTGCAGTAACTTTATGTGTTGCAACTATTTTAGCATTAAGTGGCTGTGGCTCTAAAAAGACAGGAGATGACAAAGTCCTACGCGTGGGAACAGAAGGGGCATCTGCACCATTTAACTGGACTCAAACTGATAATTCAAATAATGCAGTTCAGATTAATGGGACCAATGAATATGCAAATGGGTATGATTTAATGATTGCTCAAAAGATTGCAGATAAAATTGGGTATAAATTAGAAGTTCATAAAATGGACTTTGATGGGTTAATTCCTGGTGTAAGCACTGGTAAAATAGACGTTGCAATTGCACAAATGAGTATTACAAAAGAACGTATGCAAAGTGTAGACTTTTCAGATCCATATTATAAAGCTAATATAGTAGCACTTACTAAGAAAGGAACTGCATATGAAAATGCTAAAAGTGTTGCTGATTTAAAGGGAGCTATTTGTACATCACAGTTAAGTACAGTTTGGTATGACATGTTAAAGCAAATTCCAGATGCTAAGATTCAACCTGCTATGGATACTGTACCTTCACTTATAGTTGCTTTGTCTTCAGGTAAAGTAAATGTTGTTACTATGGATAAACCAACAGCAATGGCTGCAGTTTATTCAAATCCAGATTTAGTTATGATTACTCCAGAAGGAGATAAGGGATTTAATGCTTCTGATGAAGATGTAAATATCGGTATTGCAATTAAAAAAGGAAATAAGGAATTAACAGATAAGATTAATAAGGCTATTTCAGAAATATCAGAAGATGATCGTAACAAAATGATGGAACAGGCTATAAAAAACCAACCATTATCAAAGTAGCAGTAAAATAATAAGGAGGTTTTTTGATTAGCCTCCTTTTTGTAATTTTACAGTAGTAAAATATTTTTGTGAGGTGGAAAATAGTATGACATCAAATTTACCAGAAGGTTTTTTTCAGTGGGTATGGTTTATATTGCAGCAATATGGAGGATTGTTTCTACAAGGAGCATTATATACACTTTTAATTGCAATAATTGGTACTGTAGCAGGATGTATTATCGGTTTTTTTGTGGGAATTGTACGGACTATTGAAGTGAACCCAGAGGATAATACAATAAAGAAAGTTCTATTAAAATGTTTACATTGGATATTGTCTGCTTATGTAGAATTCTTTAGAGGTACACCAATGATAGTGCAAGCCATGGTAATATATTATGGTGCTATGGAAGTCTTTAATATTGATATGTCTCCATTATCTGCAGGATTATTAGTTGTGTCTATTAATACAGGTGCATATATGGCAGAAACTGTGCGTGGTGGAATTGCTTCCATTGATATTGGGCAGACTGAAGGTGCAAAGGCAATTGGAATGACACATTTTCAAACCATGTTGTATATCGTGCTTCCACAAACATTGCGTAATATCATGCCTCAAATAGGTAATAACTTAATTATAAATATTAAAGATACATCTGTATTAAATGTAATATCTGTAACAGAATTATTCTTTTCGGGTAAATCTGCAATTGGTACATATTACAAGTACTTTGAAGTGTTCTTTATAATATGTTTGATTTATTTTGTCATGAATCTTACTGTTTCTAGAATATTACGTTTTGTAGAAAAGAAAATGGATGGTCCAGATAATTATAAGTTAGTTAAAAGTGATTATATGTCAGGAGAAATAACAGAAAATAGCTCTATTATAAAAGTGAAGGGAGGAAAACAATAATGGAAGCTTTAAAAAACATTGATAACATAACTCCTATCTTAGAAGTTAATCATTTAGGAAAAGCTTTTGGAAGTAATCAAGTGTTAAAAGACATTGATTTTAAAATTAAACAAGGCGATGTAGTTTGCATTATTGGTTCATCAGGATCTGGTAAATCAACCCTTCTTAGGTGTATAAATATGTTGGAAACTCCTACTTCAGGGGAAATATTACATGATAAAGAAAATATATTAAATAAACGTAAGGAAATAACTAGTTATAGAGCAAAAGTTGGTATGGTATTTCAACAATTTAATCTTTTTAATAATATGAATGTAATTGAAAATTGTATGATTGGAGTTACTAAGGTATTAAAAAAGGATAAGGAATATGCAAAGAACATTTCATTGAAATATCTAGAAAAAGTAGGTATGGCACCTTACATTAATGCTAAGCCTCATCAACTTTCAGGAGGACAAAAACAGCGTGTAGCTATTGCTCGTGCATTAGCTATGGAACCAGAAGTGTTATTATTCGATGAGCCAACAAGTGCATTAGACCCTGAAATGGTTGGAGAAGTTTTAGCAGTTATGCGTGAACTTGCTAAAGAAGGTATGACAATGATTATAGTTACTCATGAAATGGCATTTGCTAGAGATGTTTCAACTAGGACAGTATTTATGGAAAAAGGGGTCATAGTTGAAGATGATATACCACAAGTTATATTTAATAATCCAAAGCATACACGTACTCGTGAATTTTTATCAAGATTTATGGAACAATGATGGTTTTCATATCATTGATTGTACATGTATTTAAATAAGATAAAAAGCAATACTATCTATAAAAAATAAAAGAGCGTTATGCTCTTTTATTTTTTATAGATAATTTAATATTCAAATTTTTAATATAAATTTGGTTATGGTTTATTAAAGTTAATAGTTATCTTCACAATTTCACTATTGCTTCCAGTTCTTATAGGAGGTCCCCAAGTGCCGTAACCTGAACTGACAATTAAATTGAAATTATCTTTTTTTAGAAGACCATAAGCATCTTCATATACTGCATTAATTATCAGATTACCAGGGAAGAGTTGTCCTTTATGTGTGTGACCTGAAAGTTGTAAATCTATATTTTCAGCCTCTGCTTCTTCTAATTTATCTGGTCTATGATTTAAGACTATCATAGGAAGAGATTTATCAGTATCTTTTAATATTTCATTAAGAGGAGCTGTATTATTATGTCCAGAATTTCCACCTTGTCCTTGATCACTTCGTCCAATTATGTAAAAACTATCAGCAATTTTTATCGATTGGTCCTGTAAGTATTTAATATTAGCATCTTCGAAATAGGTGATAGTATCTGTTAAATTACCAGCTCCATATTCATGATTTCCTGTAATGGCATAAACTCCATATTTTGATTTTATGTTTTTAAATTCATCTCTTGAGTATTCTTTTAATTCAGTAGTAGTACTATCATCAAATATATCTCCGCAAAATACTACAACGTCAGGCTTTAATGCATTTATTGAGTTAACCATTTGAGAAATTCCATTCTTTCTTACTCCTATACCAATGTGAACATCAGACAGCATAACTACATTTAAGGAATTAAGACTTCCAGCATTTTTGTTTATATTCACTTTGTAATTTGTTACAACTTTATGCTGACAATTCCAAGCACCAAATGTGAGGATAATTAAAATTGTTATAAATACTGAAATTCCATTACAATATATTTTTTTTAATCGTTTCTTTATTGTGATTTTAAAATTTATTTTTTTAATAATGAATTTTAATAAATCCACAAGAGGCAATATTAGAATTGAGTAGAAAAAGAACCCAAGATAAATTGCACCAATTATTTTTGAAGTCTCTGTGATAAAATTATCTGTTGATAAAATACCACGAAGTATATTGCTAAAAATGAAGGATAATGCAATACTCCAATAGATTATCCAATAGACTATATGTTTAATTCTATCATTAATATCTATTCCAATTCCTTCAATTGCAAATTTCACTTTTCTTCCAATGTAATATGAAAGCAGTACAAAGGCCATAAGTACTACTAAAACAATTAGAATTGTCATTATTATTTATTTCACCGCCCTATTATTATATCTGCGTATATGCTTTATATTTAATATACTTGTCCAATATCCATTCTAATTATTAATGTTCAATTATAAAGTGTCAATTAGTCACTAAAGCTCAAAGGAGAAAGTTCATGTATATGCTGTTGATTTAGTAAAGCATGTATTAAAAATTATGCCTTCATTAAACAAAATTAATAATTAGTTCTAATGAAGGCAGTGAATTTATTCTAAATTTAATTTATTTTTTAATATATAGTTAGGTATTATAAAATAAGCAATTAAGAAAAGTAAATTATATAGAATGCCAAGCAATAACATCATATGAACTGGGTAAGGTGAATGTATATTATGCAATAGTGTACTTAAGTTTGTATATGAGGCAGCTGTTCCTAAAAGTTGTGTAATTATTCCAGAGATGATACTTAAAGCTATAAAAGCACAAAAGGATAACAATATTCTGTGTTTGCTAAATAAGTGCCCAATTGATATAGAAGAGTAAATCATAGCAATTGATGATGATATTGATAATAAAGCTAGAACAATAAATTCAACAATAAATGCAAATACATGTACTCCAATTTCAGCAGAAATTTCAGAAAAAGCTTTAGAAATTTCAGAGAAGAAGTCACCAAAAACAGTAGGATTAAATGCCATTATAATAATTGAAAGTATTGCAACTAAACCACCAATTATATTCCAAAAAACTGCAATTGAAAGCTTGCTTGCGATATTAGTTGTTGTACTTACAGGCAATGTGTTCATTAAATATCCTTCATCCCCAAGTAAGTTCTTATAAAATCTTTGTATGATTATAAATAGAGTTACTATAACAACTGCAGCCATAGTACAGCCGTAGGCAAATATGCTTAAAATAAAAGGTAGTGCCCCCCAACCTTCGAGTTTTTCTGATAAACCAGTACCTATAAAGAATTTAATTATAGTAGCCAATACTAATAATGCAATGTAAAGTGGAATAAGGGTTCTACCAGTTGCTTTTATTTCATATTTCATTAATTTTCCTAACATCTAAAAACCTCCCTAAATAGAGCATCAACACTCTTTCCTTCATTTTCTCGAATTTCATCAACACTTTTGCTTAAGAATATTTTTCCATAAGATATAAATACAACATCATCTAATATTCTTTCTATATCTGAAATTAAATGTGTACAAATAATAATTGTAGCATTTTCATTGTAGTTAGATATTATTGTATTTAAAATGTAATCTCTAGCAGCAGGGTCAACACCAGCTATAGGTTCGTCTAGTAAGTAAAGATCTGCTTCTCTGCTCATGACTAAAATAAGTTGAACTTTTTCTTTAGTACCTTTTGACATAGTTTTTAGTTTATCGTTAGGATTAATATTTAATTTTTCAAGCATGCTATATGCTTTTTCTGAGTTAAAGTTATCATAAAAATCTTGGAAGAAATTTATTATATCAGAAACTTTCATCCAATCATTTAAATAAGTTCTTTCAGGAAGATATGATACAATTTTTTTTGTTTCAATTCCAGGCTTATTTCCAGCTATAAGGATTTCTCCGCTTGATGGAGTTAACAAGCCATTTGCAATTTTTATTAGTGTACTTTTTCCACTTCCATTAGGTCCTAAAAGGCCAACAATTCTGCCACGGTTAATTGTTAAATCTATACCTTTTAATGCTTCTTTATTAGAATATGTCTTTATTAAATTTCTACATTCTAAAATAGGGCTATTATCCATGCTGAAATTTTCATTAGAAATATTGGTATTAATTTCATTAGAATCATGCAATATTTTATTGTAATCATTATTCATTATTTCATCTCCTTGGATATAATTGTAATAAGTTCTATTGTTTCTTGGTTTGTATAACCGATTTTTCTCATGTTATATAGAAATTTTTCAATTTGTTCTTGAGCCAAATTATTTCTAATATCTTTAATCATTTCAATATCCTCCGTTATAAATCTACCACTTGTTCTTTGACTAAATACTAATCCAGTACGCTCTAATTCTGTTAATGCTTTTTGCATTGTATTTGGATTAACAGCTGCGTCACCTGCCATATCTCTTACAGATGGTAATTTTTCACCAGCCTTATATATGCCTGAAACAATTCTGAGCTGAATTTGTTCCATAAGCTGCATATAAATTGGCCTATCATCACTAAAATTCCATGACATAATCTCACTCCTTAAATTATAGAAATTGTATTATTGCATTATTGTACTAAGTTGTTAATACAATAATACAATTATTAAAAGATCATGTCAATACCTAATCTTTTATTTTAAGTGAAAATTTCAGTATATTTCATTTAAATATATTAAGATAGATTAATAAAACTCGATAATAAATTATGAAAATGTAGAGTGTATAAAGTTTTTTAGAGTGTTTTTTATTATATTGATGAAAAGGGGTAGAGTGTTATGATAAGAATATTAGATGGCAATACGTTGGATATGGATGCATTGGAAATAAAGGATATAATTGATATTGATCTACTGCAAAAATTTCAAGATGATTTTGCTTTTGCAATGAATTGTGCCAGTGTAACTGTAGATAAAGATGGGACTCCAGTAACAAAACCAAGTTCTTATACAAGATTTTGTGATGGATTTATACATACAACTAAAAAAGGTGATGATAGATGTGCAGCATCTCATAAGAGAATGGGAGAAGAAGCTGCTAGAACAGGTAAACCATATATAGGACCATGCCATGCTGGGCTTGTCGATTTTGCTGCGCCAATTATTGTAGAAGGAAAATTAATTGGTACAGTTTTAGGAGGACAAATGGTGACTGAAAGTCCTCAAGAAAGTAATGTTCTTCAAATTGCTAGAGAAATTGATGTAGATGGAAATGGACTTGTAGGGGCTTCAAGAGAAGTTAGTGTAGTTGATTTAAAGCATATAGAAAAAGGAGCAAGCGTATTACATATTGTAGTAAATGCCTTAGCTAAAAATGGATTTAATGGTCTTGAATTAGACTTAATATCAAAAAAATTATCCAATAATTTTATGCAAGTATCTGCTACAATAGAAGAACTTTCAGCTTCAGCAAATAATATTTCATCACAACAAGAGGAATTAAATAGTGAAATTAGTCATGTTGGAGAAATAACAGAACAGATTAATAACATACTTGATGCAATAAAGAATATAGCAGCTCAAACTAAGATGTTAGGTCTTAATGCATCGATTGAAGCTGCCAAGGCAGGAGAAGTTGGAAAAGGATTTTCTGTTGTTGCAACAGAAATAAAAAATTTAGCAGAGACTTCAAAGGAAACAGCAAAAAGTATTTCTGATTTAACAAATAAAATAAAAGAATCAGTTGATGGAACTGTAAAAAATGCAAAGATAACTTTAGATACAACTAAGGAGCAATCTAGAGCAATGGAGGCCGTTTCAGCAACTATTCAAGATTCAGTATTTGTTGTAGATCAATTGAGTAATATGACAGAAAATTTAAAATAGAATAAGTTTAGTAAAAAGACTATCTCTAATTAATGTTGGAGATAGTTTTTTGTTTTTTACAGCAATAGTAATAATAATTTTCTCAATAAGTTGAAGATGAGATTTTGTATGATATAATTAAGTGTATATACACGTGTAATAAAAAATAAGAAGAGGTGTAAAATGACGAGTGATTTATCAGAAGAAATATTAAGATTAAAGAAAGAAAAAAATGCAATTATTTTGGCTCATTATTATCAACCAGGAATTATTCAAGAGTTGGCAGATTATGTTGGAGATTCTTATTACTTAAGTGAAGTTGCGAGAGATTGCAGTGAAGAGGTGGTAATGTTTTGTGGAGTAAGATTTATGGCAGAAAGTGCAAAAATATTATCACCTAATAAAAGAATTTTGATGCCTTGCCCTAGTGCTGGCTGTTCTATGGCAGATATGGCAAGTGGAAAAGCTTTATTAGAATTAAAAGAAAAATATCCAGAAGCATTTGTTGTATGCTATATTAATTCAACATATAACGTTAAAGCGCACTGTGATGTAGCAGTAACATCTTCAAGTGCGTTAAAAATATTAAAAAATATTCAGAGCAAGCAAATAATGTTTTTACCAGATAAAAATTTGGGAGAATATATTTCTGAATTTTTTCCAGAAAAAGAGTTTATCTTGTGGGATGGATTTTGTAGGTGTCATAATAAAATAAGCAAGAAAGATATATTAAAGGTAAAAGAGGAACATAAAGAAGCAAAGGTTTTAGTCCACCCAGAATGTCCAAAAGAAATTAGAGATATGGCTGATTATGTTGGAAGTACGAGTGGAATAATAGATTATGCAACCAAAGATAAAGGAAATAAATTCATTATAGGAACCGAAGAAGGTATTTTACATGAACTTAAAAAGAAAAATCCCACTAAAAAATTTTTTATCCCAGGGGATAAGATATGCTGTCAAGACATGAAGATGACAAACCTTGAAAATCTCTATGATGCACTATTAAATATGAATAATGAAATAACTTTAGATGAGGAGATTAGATTAAAGGCTCTAAAATCCTTAGAAAACATGCATAAATTAGGTTCTGTAGAACCTTAAGAAAGTAAGGCGATTATAAGTGAATAGATTTGTTGATGTATTAATAGTTGGTTCAGGGGTATCAGGTCTTTATTGTGCATTAAATTTGAAGAGTGATTTGAATGTTTTAGTGGTATGCAAAGGCAAGATTGATTGCAGTAATACTTATTTAGCCCAAGGAGGAATATCTGTTGCAAGAGATGAAAAAGATATTCCCATATATATTGAAGATACTTTAAGAGCAGGAAAGTATAAAAATGATTTAGAAGCAGTTAAGGTTTTAGCTTTAGAATCTAGGGTGAATATAGATAAGTTAATAGATATGGGAATTGAATTTGATAGAAATAAAGATGGAAGTTTAAATTACACAAAAGAGGGAGCACATTCTATAAATAGAATCGTTCATACAAAAGATAATACTGGGGAGAGTACAGCAAAGATTCTGATTAAAAATGTTAAACAAAAAGATAATATAAAGATTTATGAGGAAACTTTTTTTATAGATATTATAGAAAAGGAAGAACGCTGTATTGGAGCAGTACTTTTAAAAGAAAATGAGCAGATAAATGTTTATGCAAAAGCTGTGGTTCTTGCGACAGGTGGTATTGGTGGATTATATAATAACTCAACAAATCAAAGGATATTAACAGGAGATGGAATAGTAGCGGCTGTAAAGCATAATATATCATTAAAAGATGTAAATTATATTCAAATACATCCAACAGCATTTTATGAGGAAGAAATAAATCAAAGAAGATTTCTAATATCTGAGTCTTTAAGGGGAGAAGGAGGGATTCTTACAAATGTTAATGGAGAAAGGTTTGTTAATGAGCTGTTACCAAGAGATGTTGTTTCTCAAGCAGTATATGAACAAATGGCAGAAACTGAAACTCCATATGTAAATTTAGATATAAGATTCTTAGGCGAAGATTTTATAAAAAATAGATTTTCAACTATTTATAGAGAATGTTTAAAGAGAGGAACTGATATTACGAAAGAATATATTAAAGTTTCTCCGGCCCAACACTTTTTTATGGGTGGGATAAGAGTGGATTTAAATTCTAGAACATCTATGAATAATTTATATGCAGTTGGTGAGACAAGCTGTACTGGAATACATGGTGCAAATAGACTTGCTAGTAATTCATTGCTTGAAGGGCTTGTATTTTCGAGAAGAGCTGCAAATTTTATTAACAATATTGTTGATAGATTAGAGATTGAAGTCTCTATTGTCGATAAATTAAATAAATCAATAGAAAAAGTTTTAAGAGAAAATACAGAATTAGCTAAGGCAGTTATAAAAGAAAAGGGTGGAATATTAGATGATCAATTACTTAGTTGTAGATAAAATAATAAAGACTGCACTTTTAGAGGATATTCCTAATGAAGATATAACAACTAACTCAATTATAGATGAAAAAAGTATGGCTACTGTGGAATTATTATGTAAAGAAGAGGGCATAATTGCAGGACTAGATGTGTTCAAAAGAGTATTTGATATTTTAGGAAATGTAGAAATAAAATTTTGTAAACATGATGGTGAAAGTGTATATCCTAAAGAGAAGATTGGATTATTAAAAGGAAGTACTAGAAATTTATTAATGGGTGAGAGAATAGCACTAAATTTGCTTCAAAGAATGAGTGGGATAGCTACTTTAACTAATAAATTTGTTCAAGAAATAAAATATACAAATACAAAATTATTAGATACAAGAAAAACAACACCCAATTTAAGAGCTTTAGAAAAATATTCAGTAAAAGTTGGTGGAGGGTGTAATCACAGATTCAATTTGTCAGATGGAATTATGCTTAAGGATAATCATATCAGTGCTGCTGGAGGAATACAGAAGGCTGTCATGCTGGCAAGAGAAAATTCTTCATTTGTTAGAAAGATAGAAGTTGAAGTTGAAAATATTGATATGGTAAAAGAAGCCATTGAAGCTAAGGCTGATATAATTATGCTTGATAACATGAAATTAGATACAGCAAAAGAGGCTGTTAAGCTTATAAATAAAAGGGCTTTAATTGAGTTTTCAGGGAATGTGGAATTAGATAATATCAAAGAAATAGCTGATATAGGAGTAGATTATATATCAGTAGGAGCTTTAACTCATTCAGCTAAAATTCTTGATCTTAGCATGAAAAACTTAACTTTGTTATAAGACAGAATAAAAAAAGTATCATTTTGATGCTTTTTTTATTATTATTTAATTTGTTTCAAATGAAACAGAAAATATAATTAAATTCAAGTATACTAAAATTAATAAATCACTTAAATATAATAAAATATAAATGAGGTTTAGGAGGATGAGATTTATGATAAGAAGAGTAATTAAAATAGATGAAGAAAAATGTAATGGATGTGGACTTTGTGCAAATGCATGTCATGAAGGGGCAATAGGTATAATAGATGGAAAAGCTAAATTGCTTCGTGATGATTATTGTGATGGGTTAGGAGACTGTCTTCCTTCATGTGCAGTTGGGGCTATTACATTTGAAGAACGTGAAGCAGTAGCTTATGACGAAGAAGCTGTTAAGATAAATATGGAAAAGAGAAGAATGGAGGTAAAAAACATGGAAGCAAATAACAACGGAAAAATTCATCTTGGATGTCCAGGAATGCAGGGAAAAGTAATTAATCGTGACAAAGTCGAAGTTAAAAAGGATGTTAGTAGTAATGGAGAGGTAACATCTCAATTAAATCAATGGCCAGTACAAATTAAACTTGTGTCACCAAATGCAGCATATTTAAATAATGCAAATTTACTTATTGCAGCTGACTGTACAGCATATGCATATGGAGATTTTCATAATAAATTTATTAGAAATAGAATTACATTAATAGGCTGTCCAAAACTTGATGAAGGAGATTATTCAGAAAAGCTTACAGCAATTTTAAAAATGAATGATATCAAGAGTGTTACTGTAGTGAGAATGGAAGTTCCTTGTTGTGGAGGAATTGAAAATGCTGTTAAGAATGCATTAAAAGCTTGTGATAAGATGATTCCATGGCAGGTAGTAACTATTTCAACCAATGGAGAAATCATAGAATAGCAGATGAATATAAAATTAAGGTATGACTGTAGCATCAAATTATGATGAGCTGGTTGTACCTTAATATATTTAATTATAAATTATAATTGAGAAATCTTTTATATTAAATTTAGAGAAAAGAGGATATTACTCCCATTATGTAGAATACTATATAATATAAAACTGGAAGGGGGAGTATATATGAATAAGAGGAAAGTATTAATACCTATAGATGGAACTGAAAGAAGCATGCATTCTTTAGATTTCGTAAAAGAAATATTTCCCAATGATTCAATTGAAATCATGTTAATGAATGTTAAAGAATTAGTATTAATTAATGAGATGATAGTTGCAGATGAAATAAAATTTGCACAAGAATTAGGTGAAGAAATATTAGAAGCAGCTAAAGAAAAAATGAAAGATTATAGTAAAGTTGATACGTATTTTACTTTTGGATATCCAGGAGATGAAATTATAAAAAAAGCTCAAGAAGAAAATATTGGTGTAATCGTTATGACGAAATCAACCAAAAGAGGTTTAAATAGAATTATTGGTTCAGTAACAACAAGTGTTGTGAAGAGAGCTAAATGTATTGTAATGATAGTTCCAAATGATTTTACAATTAGTCTTAATTAAATGTGAGAATTATAATTTTAAAATGGATTTTAAAGGCTATCTTAAAAGTGGAATTAAGATAGTCTTTTATCTATGGTATATGGAATTTTACTTTATATAATGATATAATAAAACGAAACTATTTTACTATAATTGTAGAAAATAGAAACAATAAAATATTAAAATTTTTCATAGGTGCATCTTTATTATGAGTTATGTACTCTATTAAAAATTAGTTAAGTATATCTATGGTGTAGAATTTTTATTCCTATATAAATTGAATTGATAATAGGTAATAGAATTGCTAGACATAAGATAAATTATATTCAGTATTAAGGAGTTAGAGATGAGAGCAGTTTATAGAAACCCAAGAGAATTAGCAACATGTTTAAAGGATATTGTAGATACATACAATGATGATTTAATTTCATATGAAAAGATGGAAGAAAGAATCATGAAGATTGTAGATGCAAACAGAGATTCGATTTATAAAGAAAAAGCTATGTCAGTAAAAATCGCTAATGTCTTAGGGGACGAAAGAGTAGAAGTTATCAATAAAGTAGTTGAAAGTAAAGCAGGACAATAGTATTAATTTGCTTTACAGTTTAGGAGTGGAGTTTTAATGGGCAAAAAAATAATACTAACAGGAGATAGACCAACAGGAAAGTTACATATAGGACATTATATAGGTTCTTTGAAAAATAGAGTTGCACTTCAAGAATCAGGATTATATGAAAGCTTTATAATGATTGCAGATCAACAAGCCTTGACAGATAATGCGAGAAATCCTGAAAAAATAAGAAATAGTTTAACTGAAGTAGCATTAGATTATTTAGCAGTTGGAATTGATCCAAGCAAATCTATTATATTTGTGCAGTCACAAATACCAGAATTAAATGAACTTACAATGCATTATTTAAATTTGGTTACTTTATCAAGATTAGAAAGAAATCCAACCGTTAAAGCTGAAATAAAACAAAAGAATTTTGAAAATAGCATTCCAGCAGGATTTCTTATTTATCCAGTAAGCCAAGCGGCTGATATTACAGCTTTTAAAGCTGATACAGTTCCAGTTGGAGAAGATCAATTACCTATGATTGAGCAAACCAGAGAAATTGTTAGAAGTTTTAATTCTCTATATGGAGAAGTTTTAGTTGAGCCTGAAGCTGTGCTTCCAAGTTCAAATGCTGGAAGATTACCAGGTACTGATGGTAAAGCAAAAATGAGTAAATCAATAGGAAATTGTATATACTTATCTGATGATGCAGATACTATAAAGAAGAAAGTTATGTCAATGTATACAGATCCTAATCATATAAGGGTTGAAGATCCAGGGCAAGTAGAAGGAAATACTGTATTTACGTATTTAGATGTTTTTGCTACTGATAAAAATGCTGTAGAAGAAATGAAAGAACATTACAAGCGCGGTGGTCTTGGGGATGTTAAAGTAAAAAAATATTTAAATGAAGTTCTTCAAGCTGAATTGGAGCCAATAAGAAATAGAAGATTAGAATTTGAAAAGGATCTTGATTATGTATATAAGATGTTAAAGGATGGTAGTGATAAAGCTAGAGCAGTAGCAGCTAATACATTAAAAGAGGTCCGAGAAGCAATAGGTATAGAATATTTTGCAGGAAAATAAAATAGTAAATTAGTTTCATTTGAGGGGGAAACAGAATGAAAGCAGCAGGGATATTAAATTATCCATTAGAAGATGTATTTCATATTTTCATTAAGAATGCAAAGAAGGATTTCTCGGATTTTAATGAAGAAGATGCTAAAGGTTGTAAAATACAAAAAAATATTACTTCTGGTGGTGATAAACCAATAGAATGTACAATTGAAATAACAGATTATATTAAAAATGAAAAATATCAAATTACAACTTCAACAAACTATGCATCGTGTGTATCAACATATTATTTTAAAGGTCAAAAAGATGGCACAACTAAATTAGAATTTGAAGAAAATCAAACAACAGAAAAGTTTTTTGGTTATTTATCCTTATGGGTTCAAAGATATATGGCGAGGCGTAACTTTAAGGCAAAATATAATAATATAATTGATGGCCTTAGTAATGAATTGAAGACATATACTGAAAACGTAAAAAGAAGTACACCTAAAAAATAAAATAGTGAAAATGTATAGTACAGTGCTGTTTCAAAATATAATATTTTGAAACAACACTGTATTATGTTTTGATATGAATTTTAATAGACAAAGAATTTCTGATTAGAATATATAGGAATACTAATGGAGATTTTGGAAATAATAGTATTGAAATTCCAAGCTTTGTTGATAAAATTTTAATTTCATCTTATATATACTTTAAGTTACACAATATAGTATAATGAGGGTAAAAGTTTGAATTAAATAAACACATATAATAAATTATTAAAAATATTTTAGGAGGATTTCAATGAAAAAATTATTAATATTAGATTCCAATTCGCTTATGAATAGGGCTTTTTATGCCTTACCTCCTCTTACAAATAGTGACGGAATAAATACTAATGCCATTTATGGTTTTATAAATATGTTATTTAAAATAAAGGATGAAATTAATCCAGATTCTATAATAGCTACCTTTGATTTAAAGGCTCCAACCTTTAGACATAAGGAATATGCAGAATATAAAGCTGGTAGAAATAAGATGCCGCCTGAACTTGCAGAGCAATTTCCGATTATTAAAGACTTATTTAAACTTATGGGAATAAAGATTTTTGAAATAGAAGGTTTTGAGGCAGATGACTTAATTGGTACAGTATCTAAGTTTGCAGAAAACAATGCTACAGAAGTGGCAATAGTCACAGGAGATAAGGATGCACTTCAATTAGCATCTGATAGTACTAAAGTTATTATAACTAAAAAAGGTGTTAGTGAAACAGCAGTTTATGATAGTAAGACTTTTATAGATGAATTTGAAGTGACTCCAACTCAATTCATAGATGTTAAAGGACTTATGGGCGATAAATCTGACAATATTCCAGGGGTTCCTGGAGTAGGAGAGAAAACTGCGTTTAAACTAATTAAAGAATATGGTTCTGTTGAAGAAGTCATGAAAAATATTGATAATATTCCAGGTAAAAAACTTAAGGAAAATTTAGAAAACAATGTTGAACAAGCAATATTTTCCAAAAAACTTGCTACTATAATGAGAGAGGTTCCAATTGAATTAACATTAGACGATATTAATTCAATGGAAAAGGAAAACATAGCAGAAATAAAGAAAATGCTTATAAAACTTGAAATGAAATCAATTTTAGCAAAGTTTAAAGATGATACGGTTTCAGAAGAATCAACGGTTGAAATAAAAAAGATACATAATATAAAAGAAATGAAGGAATTATTTTTAGAAAAGAAAAATAGAATTTATATAGATTATACTTTAAGTGATGCCTCTATATATTCTAAGTTAGAACTTGAATATTTGGTTTTGGGTGAAGATAATAAAGGTATTATTATATACTTTAAAGATATAATTTCTGAAAATAAAGATGAAGCATTAAAGGTTTTAAGAACGTTAATGGAAGATGAAAATATTAAGAAAGTTATTCACGATGGAAAAAACTTTGTTACTTATTTAAATAAGAATAAAATTGAAATTAAAGGTTTTGATTTTGATACAGCAATAGCAGCTTATTTAATAGACTCATCTAAAAATAAATATGAAATTTTAGAACTTGTTAATCGTTACATTGGTGATAATCCAAATACCGAAGATGAGAACCTAAAAGGAATTCTTTCTAGTTACTTGCCAGAAATTTATGAGGAATTAAAAGAAACTCTTCATAAAGAAAATATGGATAAACTTTATTATGAAGTTGAGCATCCGCTTATTTATGTACTTTCATCTATGGAGAGCATTGGATTTAATATAAATAAAGGCATGCTAGATGAATTACAGATTAAGTTTAAGAAAGAAATAGAAGAAACTCAAAACGAAATATACAAATTGTCTGAAGAAGAATTTAATATAAGTTCTCCAAAGCAATTAGGAAAAATACTTTTTGAAAAATTGGATTTACCAGTGCTCAAGAAGACTAAGACAGGATATTCAACTAATCAAGAGGTTCTAGAAAAGTTAATTGATAAACATGAAATAATTCCAAAGATAATGTATTATAGGCAGATTACTAAAATTAATTCAACCTATGTTGAAGGATTAAAAAATGTAATTGATGAAGATGGACGTATTCATTCAAACTTCAATCAAACTGTAACTACAACAGGAAGATTATCAAGTACAGAACCTAATTTGCAGAATATCCCAATAAAATATGAAATGGGCCGTGAAATAAGAAAAGTTTTTATACCTATGGAAGAAACTGATATACTTGTTTCATGCGACTATTCTCAAATTGAGTTGAGAGTTTTGGCACACATTGCTGGAGATGAAAATATGATAGATGCATTTGAACATCATAGTGATATTCATACAAAGACAGCTTCAGAGGTTTTCAAAGTACCAATAGATGAGGTGACTTCTCTTATGAGAAGTAGAGCAAAAGCTGTTAACTTTGGAATAGTATACGGAATAAGTGCATTTAGTTTGGCAGAAGATTTAAAGATATCTAAAAAAGAAGCAGAAGAATATATGTCAATTTACTTAGAAAGATATCCGAAGATAAAAGAATATCTGGAAAATGTAGTTAAAGAAGCTCAAGAAAAAGGATATGTACTTACAATTTTAAATAGAAGAAGATTTATTCCAGAAATAAAAGCTTCAAATAAAATAGTAAAAGCTTTAGGAGATAGATTGGCAATGAATGCGCCAATTCAAGGAAGTGCTGCAGACATAATTAAGTTAGCAATGGTTAATGTTTATAATAAGTTAAATGAAAAGAATTTAAAGAGTGAATTGATTCTTCAAGTTCATGATGAACTTATATTAAATGTTAAAAAAGAAGAATTTGAAGAGGTTAAAAAGTTAGTTGCAGAAGAAATGGAAAATGCTATTAAACTAAAAGTAGCTCTAGATGTAGATGTGAATTTTGGAAAAACATGGTATGATGCAAAATAATAAATTATGCATTAAAAAGGAGTTTATATACAAAAATGATTAAGATAGGTTTAACAGGTGGGATCGGCACAGGAAAAAGTACCGTTTGTAGTATTTTAAAGAGTGAAGGCTTTAAAATTATTGATGCAGATATGATATCTAAGGAAGTTTTAGAAAAAAATCATCAGATTTTAGAGCAAGTTCGTTCACAATTTGGATCAGGTTTTTTTGATTGGAGAGGAGAATTTAGAAGAAGAGAATTTGGAAATCACATATTTAGATTTCCAAAGGAAAGAGTAAAATATGAAAATATAATTATGCCATACATTAAGAAGGAATTAGAAAATCAGATTAAATTATATGAAAAAAAAGGTGAAAAGATAGTAATAATAGATGCTCCAACCTTAATTGAGAATAATATGCAGGGTGAGATGGATTATATTATTTTAGTGTGTGTAGATAATTCAGTACAAATTCAAAGAGTTATGAATAGAGATAAATTAAGTAAATCTGAGGTTGTAACTAGAATAAATGCTCAAATGTCTATGGAAGCTAAGAAGGAATTTGCAAATATTATTATTGATAACAACGGAGAAGAAATTGCAACACAAAAGCAAGTTTATGATTTGATAGATTTTATAAAATTAATAAGTTAAACTCTTTGTTAATTTCTAAAGTACGCCTAAATTAAGGAGAAGATAATGAGTTTTGGAGGAAAGATTCTACGTAAATTAATATGGTTTATTGTAAT
The DNA here is from genome assembly GCF_022320955.1 of Clostridium sp. YIM B02555. Taxonomy (NCBI): domain Bacteria; kingdom Bacillati; phylum Bacillota; class Clostridia; order Eubacteriales; family Clostridiaceae; genus Clostridium; species Clostridium sp. YIM B02555. The sequence goes on from NZ_JAKJJY010000001.1 coordinate 159,912, forward strand.
TTTTGTAGCAATTATTGTAGGATGCAGGTATCTCATAAAAGAGAACTTTTTTCCATATAAATATAAAGAATATGTAGATAAATATAGTTCTCAATATGAGCTGGATCCATTGTTTGTTCTGGCTGTAATAAAAACTGAAAGTAATTTTGATGATGATGCACGTTCTCATAAAAATGCTGTAGGACTCATGCAAATTACTGTTGAGACTGGAGAATGGGCAGCTAAGGAAATGGGATACAGTAAATTTTCCAAAGAAGATTTATATAATGAAGAATATAATATAAAAATGGGATGCTGGTATCTAAAAAAATTAAACGATAGTTTTGATAAGAATTTAGATTTGACAATTGCAGCTTATAATGCGGGACCAACAAATGTGAAAGCCTGGCTTGATAATGAAAAGTATTCTTCAAATGGAAAGTGTATAGATTATATACCTTTTGGAGAGACTAAGAAATATGTAGATAAAGTAAATACCTACTATAATATATACAAATATTTATATAAGGAAAACGCAAGTTTCTTTGATATAAATAAAGCAGCTAATTTAATTAAAAGTTTGATTAGTGTTCATTTTTTAAGTTAATCAATTATTTTATTTATTATATTGATTATTTTATCTAAATTTCCGATATAATATAAATAAGAAAAGCTTAGTAACTGCGAATTACTAAGCTTTTTTTTAGAACATTTCTGGCATTAGTCCTTTTAGAGTATAGAATTTTTTTAGAAGTTATGAGCACTTAATCTTGGTTTGATTGAACGTTATTTTTTATTTTTATAATACTTATTCTTCCTGTAAGCGCTGTATCATATTTAAAATTGCATCTACACTATTAAAATTTTCAGGAACTATTTCAATGGCAGGAATTTTAATATCATATTCCTCACCAATCAAGTTGACAATTTCAACAATATCAAATGAATCTAAAATTCCATCATCTACTAGAGAACCACATTCTCTAAAATCAATATCGTCTCTAACACCTTTTAATAATTCAATTAAATTTTCCATAACAATTCTCCTTTATTATAATAATTTATATTATGTTGTTATAACAAAATCATAGTAAATAACCTGCATAACAAGTTATTTACTTAAATATAAAAATTAATTTCAATGTATGCATGGTTATTTTATATAGTCATTCTTTAATTTTACTCGATCAATTTTATCGTTCGCATTAAGTGGCATGCTTTCCTTCTTGTGATAAATATTTGGTATCATATAGCGAGGTAACTTTTGCTTTAAAAGCTGAGATAATTTTTTTAACTCTAAATTTCCTGTGTATACAGCAATAATTTGATCACTTTCCTTATTATATAGACAACAACACATATCAACACCATCTAATGCACCAATTGCATTTTCTATTTCTCCTAATTCTATTCGGTTTCCCATGTGCTTAATTTGGAAATCTTTTCGTGATACATATATCATCTCTCCATTTTCATTTAAATAAACTAAATCACCTGTACAATAAACTTTTTCAGGATAACTATTATTTAATGGATTTTGAATAAAGACTTCTTTTGTTTTTTCTGGGTTATTATAATATCCACAGGATAAAAAAGAACCACGAATTAGCAATTCACCAATCTTGCCATATTCTTCAACTGCTTTTCCATTCTCATCAAGAATCACTGCATCTACATTGTCGCATGGGGTTCCTATTGGAATAGGTTCATCATCTTTAAATTCTCTATCTACTATATAATAAATTCCAATGTCAGTAATTTCAGTAGGTCCAAATAAGTTTGCATAAATTGCGTTAGGAACATGTTTACGCCAAATATTAAGTTGTTTAGTAGGCATTGTTTCACCTGCAAACAAAATTTTCTTCAAATTTTGTGGATTTACGACCTCTAATGCACCAAAATTAGCTACTATGCTTAATGCCGAAGGTACCCAGTATATTGTGTTTATATCTTTTTCATTTAAAAACTCCAATAATTTTATTGGAAATGAAAAGAGCAGTTTAGGTATAATATGAAGTGTTGCACCACTTCGAATTGTTGCAAATATATCTAATACAGACATGCTAAAATAAAATGGCGTTTGATTTCCGAATATAGTGTTTTCATTTAAATCAAAGGTTTTAACTACCCAACCAGAGTAGTCAATTACGGAACGATGACATACAATAACTCCTTTTGGTATTCCTGTTGATCCACTTGTAAAAAGAATATATAAAGGATCAGTGTCAATCATTTTTCTTCTGACAATCGCAAGCTTTTCTTTATCTTGAGGAGTTTTGCAAATTTCATCATAAGATATTTTTATACAATCTGTTTCCATAAGGGAAAGGAATTTCGCTGTTTTATCATCATAAATTACAGCCGCAGGCTCAAGTGTTTTTAAGATTATGTTAATACGTTCAATTGGCATTTGTGAATCAATTGGTACATAAAAGCATCCTCCATATGCCGCTCCCATAAAAACTGCAATATTTCGTGAATTTTTTTCCATATAAACAACAACTGCTTTATGTGTACTGATTTTTTCTATTAAATAGCTTCCAATACTTCGAGCTGAATCTGCCAATTCACTATAAGTAAGTTCATATTGGTTATCGGAAAAGGCAACTTTATTTGGAAATGTTTGCTCTGAATTTTCTAAGTATGCTAAAATACTTTTTTCCATATCATTTCCTCCAAATTCTATAAAATATTATTTTGAAATGTCTTCTTCATAGTAACGAACATTATTATTATCATTAGAACCTGCTATTTTGGCATTTACACGTATCTTGTATTTCTTATATATTGTAGAATCAAAGACAAACGTTGGATTTTTATCATAATTTCGTATTATCTGCTCCTTACCATTTTGTAAGTCTGTCAACACAAATTGATATTCTGGAGTTACCTTAGTTCCATGAATAGAATCCGCTGTTAATGTTATTTTACTGTCTTTCTTTGTAAAACTGAACCATGTAATTGAAACATAGTTTTCGGCTGCATTATATTCTTCAGGCTTATAAAAATATTTATTCATATCTTCGCCATTTTGCCTTAGTTTCAAGAAGTTTGCCAAAGACTCAGAAAAAGCTTCAGCTCCCTTGCTGTTAAGATGCTCAGCATCACTAAAGTAATCTTCCTTTGATTTAAATAACTCTGGTTTAATTAAATTATAATCATAATATTCAATATTTAAATTCTTGGCAATTTTAGCTATTTCATTATTAAAGTCAAAATAATTCTTTACTCTTAGAACTTGATATACAGGAGCAGGTGTAGTCAAGAGGATTAATTCGCAATTATTTGCTTTGCATAAGTCAGATATTTTTTTCAAGTAGTCCACATTCATTTTTTGTATATCACTTATATTTCTAATGTCATGAGAACCTTTCACATTATCATAATTAATAGTTCCTTTTGAATCAGTTGGATTAACTTTTACAGCTCCTTTTCCTATATAACCACTTTTATTATTTGCTAAAGCTTCTACTTGTCCAGCTTCTGGATAATTGATATAAGTCGGAGTTAATTTTCCATAAATATTTTTTATTAAATTTTGTATAGAGTCTACATGATATCCACGCCATGGAAACAGTCTGTCTAAATAAGAACCATCTTGAGCTGAGGAAGCAAAATAATATTGTACTTCATTAAAAAATGAATTCATATATGGTGCCGTTGAAAGATATACCAAGGATTTTTCTACCTTAGATGTAAAATTATTTTGTTCTGCAGTTAAAATGATTAATTTAGGCTTTTGATAATTAAACAACTCCTTTAAGGAATAGTAAGTACCAACAAACATTTGTGAAGGAAATGCATAATCGAAGGTTTTTAAGCCTAGTTCTTTGTTCATTGTGTATGGGTTAATATCTCTTTCTGATAGTGAAGCACCTACAAATGCCACATCTATATTTTCTTTTTTGGAATACATTTCACGCATCGTCATTCTTGTATTATTGCCTTTTGGTACAAATGCAAAGGTTAAAGCATAATTTATCATAATAAATACTATTACAAATGTAATTACTTTAAACCATGCTGCTTTAGAATTGTGCATACATAAAACCTCCCAATAAATTTGTAGAACTAGCATCAAAATAGATGATGGTAAAAATTAATATATATAGCACTATCCATCTAAAAACTAAATTTTGCTCAGATAAAAATGAACGAATTTTTATACCAGCTTCTTGCATTATACTTATTGTTAATAGAACAATAGTTGCCACGATTAAAACTTGAAAATCAAATTCTTTAAGTCCTAGTTTAAAGATTGTTCCATCCATTAATTGATTAATATTAAAATTCACTATTGTATTATGCAGCATATAAAGTGAAGCGTCTAAGCTATTTGCTCTATCAAAATACCAGCCTAAATTTACAATAAAAAATGTTCTTAATATCCTAAATAGATGATATGAGAAGCATTCAGTATTTACTTTTAGTATTCTTTTTAACCATATATAAAAGGGATCTATAATTGCACTAAAGGCAATTATAATACCGTTATATAATCCCCATGCCACGTAATGCCAATATGGTCCATGCCAAATTCCAACAACTAAAAACACAACAAGGTTAGAAATGGCAACTGGTATGACTTTTCCCATTCTCTTTCCCAGGTATTTACCTGCTAGTTTTCCTAATTTGGACATTCTTTTGGTTAGTGCTAAAGGATAGAAAATATAATCTCTCATCCATGAGCCTAGAGTTATATGCCATCTACGCCAAAATTCTGACAAGGAAGTTGAAAAATAAGGGCGTTTAAAATTTATCGCCATATCAATTCCAAATAATTCTGCAATTCCCATTGCTACATCAATTCCACCTGAAAAATCTGCATACTGTTGTAAGGAATAAAATAATATTCCTAATATTGTAATACCGCCACCATACTGGTCGTAATGATTAAATACTTGATTAACAACTGAAACAGCTCTATCAGCAATTATCATTTTTTTAAACAGTCCCCATAAAATTAACTGCGTTCCATATTCAAATTTTTTTAAATCAAATTTATGAGTTTCATATAGTTGATTTGCTAATTTATCAAATCTATTAATGGGACCTTGTATAATTTGAGGAAAAAAGGAGATAAATAGTGCGAATTTAAAAATATTATTTTCAGCTTTATATTTGCCATTATATACATCAATCAAATATCCCATGGATTGAAAGGTATAAAACGATATGCCAAGTGGGAGCAATAACCCTAATGTAATAGGTTCTATTTTTCCTTTCGATACCAAATTGAACAAATCAGTAAGATTTATAGCTAAGAAATTAAAGTATTTTAAAAAACCGAGAATTCCAAAATTAATTAATAATACGCACCAAAAAATTATTTTCTGTTTTTTCTTTGCTAAAGTTATTATATTTTTCTTAACTTCAGGTGTAAGAACTTCTTTTTTTTCATTTAGCTCAATTTCCTTCTTCTCATTAATTTTATCAATGAAAATTGTCCCAATCCAAACACTAAGTGTTGTAAAAAGTATATATCCAATAGTCTTTAAACCAGCAAATGAATAAAAAACATAACTGCCAATCAGTAAACATATCCACTGAAATTTTTTAGGTAATAGATAATATGCAGAAATTAATATACATAAGAAAAGCCAAAAATTAAACTGCAAAAATGACATTACTTCACTTCCTCATTTAAGTACATAATATATAATATTGTATTCAGTATAATTTATTATATTGTCAAAATAGTGACAGCTTTAAAAATATTTAGAAGTTAATCCAACTATAAGCATGATTAAACGATAGGTAATAATTTAATACTATTAATAGCATTTATCAGCCAATTTAATAGAGCCTATAAAATAGAAAAGCCCAAGTAAGCTCCAAACTTTGTGGACTTTACTTGGGGTAGTTTAAATAGTTATTAATTTTAATAAAATTCATTAATTTTCAAGAATCAATTATTTAATGTAGTTACAAAAAAATAACACACGATTCGGTTATCTTTACCAAAGAATCGTGTGTTATTTCCTATATCACCTACAGTGTAGGTGTGGTGTTGGTGCAGGTGACGGGACTTGAACCCGTACGTTATTCAACACACGCCCCTCAAACGTGCCTGTCTGCCAGTTCCAGCACACCTGCAAAATATAAAAGTAACAATATAATAATAATTCATTTTTACTAAAATTTCAAGAAGTTTCGTTTTGAGACCTGAACATTAATTTTATGTGAAATCGTTGATATTACTTATTTAGATTATATAATTCACCAAAATTACAAAAAATGCTATTAAGAAGAAATTGGAGTTAAAACTTGTTTTAAATATAACAATATAAAAAGATAACAATTTATAGGAAACATACTGGTTTAAGATGATTTTTGTAAAACAATTAATATGGAATAAATTATAGTAAGTACTTCTGATTATGTATATAATATAATTATATGGAAAGTTAAGTAAATTAGTGATAATTAGATATTAACAATGTAACATAATAAGAAAAACTTTAGGAATGCTGAAAGGTGTGAAACAATGGAAGGGCTATCAGGCGGGAGTATATAGGATTTTAAAGAGGGCTTTTGAATAATATTATCTAAGTTAAATGTATGTATTTTCTTCTAATGTTTTATAGGTATAAGTGGTCAGTAGGAAAGGTGGAGTTTTTATAAAAAAGAGAAATGTGCTTACAATTATATTCCCTTCATTATTTATGACTATAATAACAATAATCTCATTTTCTAATATGCTTAATTTTAATGTAATTGAATTTAAAGGGATTTTTATTTTATCGTTAATTTTATTATTTCCTTTGTTATTTCTTTTGCAAGGAATTATAAGTGCTGTAAATAATACTAATATATTATTAGCATTGTGTATTTCTACATTAGACTTTATCATATTACTGATGGTTTATTTGAATGATTCAGCATTTATATATATTTTGATTTATTTAGTGTTTGGATTAATTGGATATATAATAACTAAGAGTATTATAAAAATTAAAATATCTAAAAATAAATAAAGTAAATATATTCTTCTGCAAGTTAATAGTTTCAAAAAGAGTAAGTAAAAATGATTGCATTTATTGTAATAGAAAAAGTGTTATTCAATATAATTGACATGTTAATACTGGAGGTATATAATTATAAAAAATAAAGGCTATGAAGAGAAGAGTAATTATGAAGGAATATTCAGAGAGTTTTCGGTTGGTGTGAGGAAATTATGAAAACATAATGAAGCAAGTCTTGGAGCTGCATACGGATCTTATGAATTGAATTATAAGTGATGCTATGACGTGGGTTCACGTTACAGAACTAGAGTATGATTTTGCCTAGAATTATAGGAAGATGGTGTACTTAAATGAGTCTAAAATGGTGACATTTTAGAAAAAAGGGTGGCAACGTGAAATTGAATTTTCGCCCCTGTAGAAGTAAATTTTCTGCAGGGGCTTTTTTGACGAAAAAAATATTAAGTTTGAATTTTAAGGCACATGAAAATAGGTTAGCAAGAGGACTTGTTATTTATTTGATAGTGCCTAAAGCAGGAGTGAGATGTATGATAAGTAAAAGATTAGAAAGAAACGAAAGACCAATATTTCCTAAAAAAGCTGTAGTTACTGCAGGAATGCCTTATGGAAATAAGAATCTTCATTTTGGCCATATTGGAGGAATGTTCATTCATGCGGATATATTTGCAAGATTCTTAAGAGATAGAATTGGAAAGGAAAATGTTATCTTTGTATCAGGTACAGATTGTTATGGTTCACCTATTCTTGAAAGCTACAGAAAGTTAAAGGAAGATGGATATAAAAATACCATGGAAGACTATGTGACAGCTAATCATTTAAGTCAAAAGAAAACCTTAGAGGATTATAATATCAGCTTAAATATTTTTGGGGCTTCAGCCCTTGGAAGGTCAGGAGAAATTCATAATGAAGTTTCAGAAGAAATATTTAATACATTATTCGAAAATGGTTATATAAAGAAGTTGTCAGCATTACAATTTTACGATGAAGAGAAAAAAACATTTCTTAATGGAAGACAAGTAGTTGGGAAGTGCCCAATTGCGGGATGTAATTCAGACAAAGCATATGCAGAAGAATGTTCATTAGGTCATCAATATATGGCATCAGAACTAATTAATCCTATTAGCACCTTATCTGGAAATAAGCCTATATTAAAAAACGTTGATAACTGGTATTTCAATTTAGAGGATTCTATGGATATAATGAAGGAACTTAATGAATTTTTAAAGAAGAATTCTAATAGAAGAAAATATGAAATTAATGCTATAGATGAATTTTTAAAGAAACCACTAATTTATGTGCCAAGAAAATATATAGACGATATAAATGAATTAGAAGCTAAATTTCCAAAGCATGAGACTATAGATGAAGAAAAAAAATCTTCAATAACTTTTGTTTTTGAAAAATTAGAAGACAGAGATAAAGCTAAAGAAATATTAGATGATTTAAGTATTAATTATACTAGTGGAAAGACTTTAGTTCCATTCAGATTATCAGGAAATATTGAATGGGGAGTAAAAGTACCAGATAAAGAAGAATTGAAAAATTTAACTTTTTGGGTATGGCCAGAATCTTTATGGGCACCAATTTCTTTTATAAAGACATATTTAGAGTCAATAGGAAAAAATCCTGAAGAATGGCATAATTGGTGGGAAGATGAAGACTCAATGGTATATCAATTTATTGGAGAAGATAATATTTATTTTTATTCAATTGCTGAGATGGCAATTTTAATTGGTCTTAAGACAGCTAAAGGTGATAATGTAGATATAACCAAAGTAAAATTACCACATATTGTATCTAATAAACATATTTTGTTTATGGATAAAAAAGCAAGCAGCAGCTCAGAAATCAAGCCACCAATGGCAGATGAATTGTTGGAATTTTATACAAAGGATCAATTGCGTATGCATTTCATGAGTTTGGGGCTATCTTCAAAAAGTGTTGGATTTAAACCACAAGTTTATATGAAGGAAGAAGAAAAGTCAGGAGCAGATCCAGTGCTAAAAGAAGGAAACCTTTTAACTAATGTATTTAATAGATTGATACGTTCATGCTTTTATACTTTACAAAGCTTAAATGAAAATATTCCAAAAGAAGAAGTAAGCGAAAAAATTAAAGAGTTAACAGAAAAAACAGTATTGGAATATGAGAGACATATGTATAATCAAGATTTTCATAGAATAGCATATGTTCTTGATGATTATATAAGAGATGTAAATAAGCATTGGGCTAGTAATATTAAAAATGAGGAATTGAAAAGAAAAATAATTGCGGATTGTTTTTATGCTTGCAAAGTTATAGCAATACTAATTCATCCAATAGCGCCAGAAGGTTCAGAAATGTTTAGAGATTACTTAAATGTAGATGATGAGTTATGGAACTGGGATAAGATATTTGACCCGATTACTTCCTATTTTAAAGATGGTGAGAATCATAAATTTAAATTCCTTGAACCAAAGGTGGATTTCTTTAAAAAATTGGAATATCAATATTAAACAAGAATAATATGAAGGTTACAATATGTGTTATAATTGAATTATATTTGTAAATTATGAATTAACTTATTAAGATGTAATTCTATTTATAACATGTATTTGGGAGGATTTTATGGTTGAGTCAAAAGAATGGGATTGGGGAATAGCAAATAAGTCTGTATGGACTACACCTTGTGAAGAAAGCTACTATTATGTACATAAGTGGCGTGAGGAAGGTAGAAAATCAATACTTGATTTGGGGTGTGGTTTGGGTAGACACTCAATATTATTTGCAGAGAATGGATTCAAAGTTACAGCTGTGGATTTATCAGATTATGGTGTAAATTATTTAAATCAGTGGAAGGAAAGAGAAAAGGTTGATATTGAAACAAAAGTATGTGATATGAATGTGTTACCTTTTCTTGATAATGAGTTTGATTGTATATGGTCCTATCATGTGATTTCTCACACAGATACAGAAGGTTTTATTAAAATATTAGCTGAAATTGAAAGAGTATTAAAACCAAATGGATGTATCTATTTTACTTTATGTTCAAAGGAAACTTGGTCATTTTCAGAAGCAAATTTTGAACATATTGATGATAATACTGTTATAAAAACAGATGGACCGGAGAAAGATGTTCCACATTACTTTGTTGATTTAAATGACATTGATAGGCTTCTTAAGAACTTCAAAATAAAACGAATTAGACATGTTGATGATTGTTATTTTGATGGAAAGAGGCAAAATAGTAAGCACTACTATATTGAAGCAATACGAATTTAATTCGTTATATAAATTTAAATACAGTAAGAGATAAAATCATAAATAAAAAGTTGCGATATTAGGAATTTAAGAGTGATCTTGAGTTCCTTTTTTTGATATAAACGTGTATTTGATTAAATTTTAGAATTTTTTATAATTATAAAGAACATATAGTATAATAGTATTTATATATTGTTGATTGTATATAGATATCCAAATTAATAATTCAACTTATAAATTTAATATATATGTATTGTTGAGAAATTATAATCGTAACACTACACTAGAAATCAGATACATTTTTCTGGAAGCAGGCATGTGAAATTGAGATGATGATGGTTCTTAATGGGGGCTTGTTTTATTTACAGCTTGTCCAGATTTTACATCTGGAACACGCTGAAATGACGACAAGCCGCCATTTAGAACCTTCCAGCGAAAATTTCACTAGTCCTGTGGAAGATAAATGTATCTAATTTAGGTAATTGTTGCATAAGTCTAATTTTCGATTTGGATATTTTTATTGGAATTAAAGATTAAAATTAAATTTACAAAAAATTATTATTTGAAAAATGACTCGTAGTCATTTTTTGTGTTATAATCTATTTAGTAAAATGATATTAGTTATACATAAATTAAAAAACATAAATGATTTTTAATAGGGGATAAAGCATGAAGAATATAGTGAAAATTTTTGTGAGAGATATAAAAAATATATTTACAAACTGGATAGCAACTGTTGTGGTAATTGTTTTGATGATACTACCGTCTTTATACTCATTAGTAAACATTGAGGCATCATGGGACCCATATGCGAATACTAGTGGGATACAAGTTGCAATTGTTAATGAGGATAAAGGAACCGTATATAAGGAGCATGATATAAATCTGGGTAATGATTTAGTTGATAAGCTTAAGGATAATGACAAATTAGGGTGGGTATTTGTAGACAAGGAAACTGCACAAGAAGGCTTACTTAATGAAAAATATTATGCAACTATTGAAATACCAGAAGACTTTTCCAAAGATGTTACAACATTAGTAAAAAAGGATGTTATAAAGCCTAAATTAATTTATACAGTAAATGAAAAGAAAAATGTTATAGCTTCCAAGATAACAGATGCTGGTGTAAGTTCTGTAAAAACTCAATTAGATCAAAACATTGCAAAGAGTATTTCTGGAATTATGTTTAGGTTATTAGATGAAATTGGAGTGGATATAGAAAATAATAGATCTCAACTTAGAAATATAATGGATTCAATTTATAAATTAGATGATAATATGCCAGAACTTGGACAAATGTTAGATCAAGCTATAGATGGAACAATAAGTGCATCAGACTTAGTCAGTACAACTAATCAGCTTATACCAACAGTAGCAGATACAATTGATGGAACTTCTGAATTTTTAAATTATACTCAAAATTATTTAAATGAAACACAAAAGGATTTAGAAAAAGATTCACCAAAAATTAAAGAAGATTTAGTTAAATCTGAAAATACTCTTGATACTGCAAGTGTTGAACTTAAGAATATTGATCAAAAAGTATTACCTGAAGTTGAGAAAAAAGCTTTATTACAGGCTGCAGATTCTGTAAAAGCCACAAAAGCAAGTGTAGATGAGGCAAGAGCTAAATTAAGTGACATTAAAAGAGCCATAAATCATCTTACTAAAATTCAAATTTCTAAAGTTACAATAGATCCTGCACTTCAACAGAGTTCACCTGAAATGAAAAATATTCAAAACACTCTTGATAAGCAGGCAGAGGCATTAGATAATGCAAAGAGTGCATTGAAAAAGGAAAGCAGCACTATATCTAATATTCAAGATAGATTGAATACTGTTGATGATAACCTTGATAAACTTACTAATAGAATTAATGATGATTTAAATAAATTAAATAATGGGAAAAACCCTATAGATACAAAAAATCTTTCCGATACTATAGAGGTATTAGATGATTCACATAAATTAGTTTCAGATATTACTGATAAATATGATTCCGAAATCATGCCAACAATTAATAAGGGGTTTGATTCAATGAGAGAGATTTTAGACAATGGTTTGAATCTATCAGCTCAAGGAAAGAATGTATTACCAGATGTTCAAGCTATGTTAAATACCTTTAAAAATGCATCTGATTCATCTAATGAAGAATTAAAAAAACTAAAAGAAAAATTCCCAGACATTCAAGATAATGTCCATGAATTAGCAGAAAAATTAAAAAGAATTGATAATAAGCAAGATATTGATGAATTGTTAGATATGATAACAAATAACTGGGATACGCAAAGTGATTTTCTTGCTAGTCCAGTAGAAATTCAAGATAACAGATTGTTTCCATGGCCTAATTATGGTTCTACAGTTACACCATTTTATACAGTTTTATGTCTTTGGATTGGAGGATATATACTATCAGTATTAATTGGAACAGAAGCAGAGCCAGTGGAGGAAGGTAAAAAATTAAAGAACTATGAAAAATATTTTGGACGATTGACCTTGTTCTTATTTATTGGAATAGGACAAGCAATTGTGGCAAGTTTAGGTGCATTATTATTATTACATTCTTATGCTGTTCATCCTGTAATGTTTGTATTATATTGCATATTTATAAGTATTGTATTTAACTGTATAATATATACTGCAGTAAGTTTGTTTGGCTATGGTGGTATTGTAATTGGAGTAGTATTATTAGTACTACAAGTGGCAGGTACCAATGGTAATTTCCCAATAGAAGTTAATCCAATTGGATTTCAAGAATTATTTCCATATCTTCCTTTCACTTATGCAATAAGTGCTGTTAGGCAGATAAATGCAGGAATAATTTATTCAATATTAATTAAGGATACTGCTATACTGTGTGTATTTATGATAGTGTCAGTTGTTATGGGAATCTTATTTAAAGAAAAAATTAATGCTAAAAGAATAAATATTGTTAAAATGCTTAAGGAAAGTTATTTGATGAATGGTTAAATTAATTTATATTGTAAATGTTAGAGGAATTAATTATGAAGAATATATTTAAGATTTATAAAAGGGATATTAATAAAATACGTACTAATTGGGTTGCACGACTTATGATAATAGTAATTATAATTATTCCATCTATGTACTCATTAATAAATATTAAAGCTTCTTGGGATCCATATGCAAATACAGGCGGTATTAAGATTGCTGTTATTAATGAGGATAAAGGAACAGTTTTTAAGGAGCAAAATGTAAACTTAGGACAAGAATTGGTTGATAAACTTAAAGACAATGATAAATTAGGATGGGTTTTTACTGATAAAGAAAGTGCAGAGCAGGGTTTATTGTTGGAGAAATATTATGCAACAATTGAAATTCCAGAAGATTTTTCTAAAGATACAACTACATTAGTTGAAAAAAATATTCAAAAACCAAAACTAATATATACTGTTAATGAAAAGAAAAACGCAGTTGCACCTAAGATGACTGATTCGGGAATAAAAAGTGTAAAAAATCAAGTAGATGAAAATGTAATAAAAACTGTTTCTGGAATACTTTTTAGAGTATGTAATGAAAGAGGAGTAGACATTCAAGACAATAGATCAAAGCTTAGAAAAATTGTAGATAACATATATGAATTAGACGATAATATGGATAAGCTTGAATCAATTTTAGATACTGCTACAGATGGGACAGGCCAGTTATCAGATGTTTTGAATAAGACAAATGATATGATTCCAACAATATCAAATACTCTTGATTTATCACAAGATTTTTTAAATAATAGTAAAACAACATTAGATGATACACAAGGAGAATTATCAGATATTTCACCAATAATAAAACAAGATTTAGTTAAATCTGAAAAAGTTCTTGATAATTCAAGTGTTGAACTTAAAAATTTAGATCAAAATATATTACCAGAAATGGCGAAAAAAACATTGTTAAACGTTCGTGATTCAGCGAAAGCAACGAAAGAAACCCTTAATGATACTGTATCAAAGCTCAGAAGTATAAAAAAATTTATTAATGAACTAAGCAAATTACAAATACAAATACCATCCTTTGGTGATACGACAGTAAATTCTGATAAGGTTAATGCATTAAAACAGCAATTGGATAAGCAGGCAGATGCATTAAGAAATATGCAGGATAATTTGAGGGATATGAGTGGAGTGATTTCTGATGCTGTTGAAAAATTAGAAATTATTGAAGATAAGCTACAGATTGTAATTGATAAATCAGATGAACAACTTAATAAAATTGATGATAAAGGTTTAGATACTCAAACCCTTAAGGATACTATAAAGGTTGTAGATGAGGTACATACCTTAGTTGCAGATATTACTGATAGATATAGTTCGGAAATAGAACCAGGAGTAGAAAAAGCATTTAACTCTACAAGAGATATTTTAAATAATAGTTCTGACATTGTTGAAGAAGGAATAAAGACACTACCAGAAGTTGAAAATTTAATTAATGTTTCACAAGATGCAGCCCAATTATCTAAGGAAGAGTTAAATACTTTGAAAAATAAATTTCCAGAAGCTAGGGATAAAATTCACGAGTTAGCTGATAAAGTTAGAGAAAAAGATGAAGATGATAGTATTGATGAGCTGTTAGATATGATGACAAGCAATTGGGAAAATCAAAGTGATTTTGTAGCTAGTCCAGTTGAAATACAAGATAATAGATTATTTCCATGGACCAATTATGGTACAGCAGCAACCCCATTTTATACAATTCTTTGTTTATGGGTTGGTGGATTGCTAGGATCAGCACTATTAGCATTAAACTCACCAGATTTTGAAGATGGTACAATAATTAAACCTTATGAAATGTATTTAGGAAAATTATTAATGTTTTTAACAGTTGGTATATGTCAGGCTGTTATTGCAAGTTTAGGAGCATTGCTAATATTAAAGAGTCATTCAGTGCATCCGATAATGACGGTTTTTTACTGTATTTTTGTAAGTATAATATTTATTATTATTATTTATACTGCAGCTACTTTATTAGAAGCAGTTGGAAAAGCTATCATGGTAGTTTTATTGGTATTGCAGATGGCAGGTGCCAGTGGTAATTTTCCTATTGAGGTTACACCAGTTATATTTCAAAAAATATACCCATATTTACCATTTACTTATGCTATAAGTGGAATGAGGCAGATAATGGCAGGTATTATATATCCAATATTATTTAAGGATATAGCTATGTTGTGTATTTATGCAGTTGTGGCATTAATACTTGGAATGGTGTCTAAAGGAACGATTAACAAATTAACCAATAAAACAATGGCAAAATTAAATATGAGTGGAATAATGCGTCATTAAAATTGCGTTATTTAGGATTATAAGCTTTTCTGTATTTTAGAGTTTTCTAGAATGCAGAGGAGCTGTTTTTGTTTAATTGTCTTTTAGGAGATAACAGACCTACTTCTTTAGATTCAAGATAGTGGAAAAATTCTTAGGAGCTGCTTTATTCCATTAATTACAAATAAATACATAGATTTTAAGAAATTAACATATAATAAGTTAATTATATGAATCTATAAATTATTTGAAATTTGAGGTGTGTTATGGGAGAAAATACTAAGAAGCAAAGAAAGATTAAATTTATTCCATTGATTATATCTATAGCAATACCGTTATTGATGGGGTTTGGAGTTACAAAACTAGTTCCTAATATGAGTTTAATCTATGAAAATTTGACAAAACCGCCTTTTGCGCCACCAGCAATAATATTCCCAGTTGTTTGGACAGTACTATATATATTAATGGGCATAGCAGCATATAAGGTATGGATATTGAAATATGAAAATATTGACGTTAGTTCGGCAATCTTTGTTTATGCAATTCAATTGTTACTTAATTTTTTATGGACGATAATTTTCTTTGGTTTTAAGCTTTATGGATTAGCATTTTTAGAATTAGTGATACTAATTCTATTTGTAATATTAACAATAAAAAGATTCTATGATAAGGTGGGAAAATCTGCAATATTACTGATACCATATTTAATTTGGCTTGTATATGCTGGAGTACTTAATTTTTTCATTTGGATGTTAAATGAAATGTAAAAAATATATATCTATTTTAGTATTTAAAGAATATTAATATTATATACTATCAATTTAGGGAGGAGTCTACTTTGAAAAAAATAACTTAGATAAGTAATGATTTTTAAAGTAGGATAAGAAATGAAAAGAGAATTAACTCCAAATGAAATTATTTTTTGCACGTCTAATGCGGAAAAGGCTAGAAAAAGTAATATTAGTAAAATACCTGAATTTACTGCAACTTTAAATAAGATAGAAAAGAGTTTAAGCATTCAAAAAGAAGGATACAATATATATTATGTTGATTCATTTTCTAAGGAAAGATTAAATGAATTAGTTGAGTATGTTAAAAGTGTGTATGAAAAACTTCCTCCACCTAAAGATATTTGCTATGCAACATCTCAAGAGAATATCAATCCTATTCCTCTATTTTTACCAAATGGTAAGGGCAGCTTGTTAAAAGATATGATTGGAGAAATAAAAGAAAAATATTTTGAGTGTATATTAGAATTTTATAGCAGTTCTTCAGATGATGAGAAGGAAGGTATAATTGAGGATATAAGTGAAAAGAGAAGTAATTATATAACTAAACTTATGGATTCAGCCAAGAAGAAAAATTTTGAAGTTAAGGCAACTAGCGGTGGCTTTGTCTTTATTCCTTTAAAAGATGAGGGAAAGGAAATAACTGAAAATGAGTATGAACAATTAGAAAATGTTACTCAAGAAAATATTGAGAGAGAAGCATCAAAGTTAAAAAAAGAAGCAGAGATTATATTAGAAGCCTTGAAGGATATAGAAATAAAATCAATTGAAAAACTTAAAAATATCTATAGAGATTACATTAAGAAGAATATGCAGAAATATAAAGATGATTTATTACTTCAGTTTATTTCCCAAGATGATGTCTACAAATATTTGCTTCAAATGTATGATGATATTGAGGAAAGAATAGTTGAAAGTTATACAATTAATTTAGAAGAGGATGAAGAAGAGCTCAAGGAGATATTTTCAAAATATAATATTAATGTACTAGTAGATAATTCTAATAGTTTTCATCCAAATGTAATATATGAGGAGGATCCTACCATTGGAAATTTAATTGGGAATATCGAATATAGAAATAGCAATGGAGGATATAGTACAGATATTTCGTTAATAAGTGCAGGAAGTTTATTAAAGGCAAATGAAGGCTGCTTAATGCTAAGAATGAGTTCTTTAATTAGCAGTGGATTAAGTTATTATTATTTAAAAAAAGCATTAATTCATGGAAAAGTAAGTTATAATTATACAAGGAGCTACCTTGAAGTCATTTCTATTGCAGGATTAAAGCCAGAGCCAATTCCGATAAATTTAAAAGTAATATTAATAGGTGATTATGAAAGTTTTCAAATATTATATGATAATGATGAAGATTTTAAGCAAATTTTCCCAATAAGAATAGAATCAGAAATAGAATTAAAATATAACAGTATGAATAGAAATTTTATCTGCAATATGGTAAAAGAAAAAGTAAAAAAAGACAATTTATTAGATGTATCTGAAGAAGCACTTGAGGAAATAATTAAATTTTTATCGAGAGTTTCAGGTCAGAGAAACAAAATATCTATAGATGATTATTATATAAATAAATTATTGTATTTAGCTAATAATAATTCAAAAGCTGAAGAGAGAAATAGAATTGAAAAGCAAGATGTAATAAGTGTTGCCTATGAAGATGAAAAAATTTTAGAAGATATTATGGAAAATTATAAAAATAAAAAGATACTAATTACTACAAGGGGAAAAGAAATAGGAATTGTTAATGGACTTGCTGTAGTTGGGAATGGATTTTATAGTTTTGGAAAACCAATGAGAATAACATGCTTAACACATGTTGGAGATGGTAGGATAATAGACATTCATAAGGAATGCAAGATGAGTGGAAATATTCATGAAAAATCAATTAGTATACTTGGTGGTTTGTTAAGTAATTTAATAAGTCCATATGAAAAATTACCAGTAGACCTTCAATTAAGTTTTGAACAAACCTATGGCTTGATTGAAGGGGATAGTGCTTCTGTAGCAGAAATAATTTGTATCTTATCAGCATTGAGTAGAAGAGGAGTAAGACAGAATATTGCAGTAACAGGATCTATAAATCAATTAGGAGAGATACAAGCTATTGGTGGCGTAAATGAAAAAATTGAGGGGTTTCATAGAGTTTGTGGCACTATAGATATGATTGATGACAAAGGAGTTTTAATTCCAAGCACAAATGTAGATGAATTGATATTAAGAAGTGAAGTTGAAGAAGATGTTAAAAAGAAAAAATTTCATATTTACACTATGGAAACTTTAGAAGATGCTATTGAAACCTTGATACTTGATGAAGGAGAATCTATAAAGGGATTTTATAAAGAAATAGAAAATGAAATTTTAAAATATAAACCTGTCAAAAAGAAAAAATAAAATTTATAAAAATTAAATTATATATAAATTTCAAAGTAAAAAGAAGATGTTTTTGAAGATAATTATTTATTTAATTTCAAAAAAATATCTTCTTTGTTTTATATAGATATCCAAAGCAAGAATTAGACATATGCAGAACTTACCTAAATTAAACACATATTTATTCCAGCGGACTTAAATCAGTTTACAGTTAACAACTAACAGTTATCAATTGAGGAAGAAACGCTAATAGCTTTTCTTAAATTATACATTTTCGAAATCTTTAAAGAAATTTCATATGTAACTCATAACTCATAACTTATTCCAAGCCTGCTTCCAGAAAAATGTATCTAATTCTAGTGTAGTGTTATGATTATAATTTCTCAATGATGCATGTATATTCCATTTATAAGTTTGATTCTTAAATTTGATATCTATAAAAAAGAAAATATTATTATTATAATTATGTATTAATGGAAAAAAATAGAATAAAAGATTTGACGGTGGATGAAATGTTATGTTAAAATATGGTAAAAGGATGGCGTGAAAATAGAGAAGGAGGTGAAATCGGGATATCTTAAAAGTTTTAAGTATAAGTTAATGTTTTAGGATATTCTTAATTACTATGAATTTGGAATTTTGTAAAAAAGGAAATATTTTGATAATTACCCTTTGTGGAGAGCTTGATCATAATAGCGCAGAGGAAGTTAGGGTTAGAGTTGATGATAGAATAGATAGAGATAATATCAAAAAGGCAGTTTTGGATTTTTCTAGAGTTACCTTTATGGATAGTTCAGGTATTGGTGCTGTTCTTGGTAGATATAAGAAGTTATCAAATAAGGGAGGAATGCTTTGTATAGCAATGCCTAATAAAAATGTAAGCAGAATTTTTGAATTAGCAGGTTTATATAAAATAATTAAAAATTATGATACTGTAGATGAAGCAGTAAGGTGCATTTAGATGGAGGGGTTATCATGTCTGACAATAAAATGAGTATAGAATTTGTAAGTAAATCTCAAAATGAAGGTTTCGCAAGAGTTGCTGTTGCAGCTTTTGTTGCACAATTAGATCCAACAATTGATGAAATAAATGATGTAAAAACTGCAGTATCAGAAGCGGTTACTAATTCTATAATACATGGATATGAAAGTAGAGAAGATGGAATTGTAAGAATTGAAGCAGAAATTAATGAAAATGAAATTACTATAGTAATTAGTGACAAAGGAATAGGTATTGACGATATAAATCAGGCAATGGAACCATTGTATACATCAAGACCAGATTTAGAAAGATCAGGTATGGGCTTTACTGTGATGGAAACATTTATGGATTATCTGGAAGTAGAAAGTGAGAAGGGCAATGGGACAAAGGTGGTAATTAAGAAGAAATTCAACGTGGTAAGTTAGGTGAAATAATATGGAAAAAGAGGATTTAAAACAAGAAGGTTATAACTATGATAGGAATCCAAAATTATTAGCTTTAGCAAAAAATGGTGATGCTGATGCTATGAATAAATTAATAGAAATGAATTTACCCTTAGTAGCGTCTATAAGCAAAAAGTTCTTGAATAGGGGATACGACTATGAAGATATATTTCAGATAGGATCTATTGGCTTAGTTAAAGCTATTAATAATTTTGATTTATCTTATAATGTTAAATTTTCAACTTATGCAGTCCCAATGATTATGGGAGAAATTAAAAGATTTTTAAGAGATGATGGAATAATAAAAGTAAGCCGCAATGTTAAAAGTTTAGCAAGAAAAATACATTTCCATAAAGAAATTTTGACTAAAAAGCTTAAAAGATCACCAACAATAGAAGAGTTAGCTGAATATACAAATGTTGATAAGGAAGAGGTTTTATTTGCAATAGAATCTTCTAACAACTTGCAATATTTATATGATACAATACATCAAGATGATGGAGCGCCTGTGCTTCTAATTGATAAATTAAGTGAAACAGGTGTTGATGATGATAGTCTTATTGAAAAGATTGCTCTTAAAGAAGCCCTGAGTGGATTAGACACTAAAGCAAGACAAATAATAATGTTAAGATATTTTAAGGATAAAACGCAGGTTCAAGTAGCTAAAATGTTAGGAATAAGTCAAGTCCAAGTATCTAGAATTGAAAAAAAAGTTTTATTGGAAATGAGAAGAAAATTAGAGGAATAAGATTACTAAAGGGTGGCTATAGACAGAGAAATATATATTTTGTTCAATTTTATTAATAAGTTGTACAAATATATATTTTTTTTATGCCAAAAAATAACACGATTAAATTTTAGTGTTTTGCAAATGATAGATATACAAGTTAAAAGGAGTGTGATTATCTTGAACATTACTTCAAACAGACAAGAAGAACATTTGAAGAAAATATATAATAAGATGGCTAATGAAGCTATTCCAAAATCTAAAATATTTCAAGATTGCCTAAAAGCATTTTTGGTTGGAGGTTTAATTTGTGATATTGGCCAATTTATTTTGAATGTTTCAATCAAGCTAGGATTTTCACAAGAAGAAGTTATGAATATTGTTCCAATTATAATGATTTTTTTAGGTGCACTTTTAACTGGAACTGGAATATATACTAAGCTAGCGCAGTTTGGTGGAGCTGGGACTGTTGTTCCTATAACTGGATTTTCAAATGCAGTGGTTTCGCCTGCTATAGAATTTAAAAAAGAAGGATTTATATTTGGTGTTGCAGCAAAGATGTTTACAATTGCTGGCCCTGTTTTAGTATATGGAATTAGTGCTTCAGTAATAATAGGAATAATTTATTATATAGGTATGTTGATGTAAAGAGTAAGTTATAAATATTTGGTTTAACGGGAGTGAAAAATATGCAGATGCTTAATAAAAAAGTAGGTAGTCAAACTGTAAAATTGGCTAATCCGCCCAAAATAATTGCAACATATTCAATAGTGGGACCTAAAGAAGGTCAAGGGCCGCTAAGAGAGTATTTTGACGAAATCTTAAATGATGATACTTTAGGCAAGGAAAGCTTTGAAAAAGCTGAAAGTCAAATGATGTTTACTGCTATAAGCGAGACTTTAAAGATAGCAAAACTTAAGGAAACTGATATAGATTATTTATTTTCTGGAGATTTATTAAATCAAATAATTTCATCAAGTTTTGCAGCTAGAGAGTTTAGTATTCCATTCTTTGGATTATATGGAGCATGCTCGACTATGTCTGAATCTTTGAGCTTAGCATCAATTATTATGGATGGAGGGTTTGCTAATTATGTGGTAGCTACCACATCTTCTCATTTTAGTTCTGCAGAAAGACAATTTAGATTTCCACTTGAGTATGGATCTCAAAGACAGCAATCATCACAGTGGACAGTAACAGGTTCAGGAGCTGTAATTCTTGGACATGAAGGGGAGTTTCCAGAAATAACTCATGTTACTACTGGTAAAGTTAAGGATTTTGGACAAAAAGATGCTAATAACATGGGAGCTGCCATGGCACCAGCAGCTGTTGATACAATTGTAAGTCATTTTAAGGATACAGGAAGAACTCCAAGTTATTATGATATTATAGCAACAGGTGATTTGGGGGTTATTGGAAAGGAATTAGCTAATAAATTAATAGAAGAATTAGGATATGATATTAGGAAGCAGCACATTGACTGTGGAGAAATAATATTTGATAATGAAAAACAAAATACCTTATCAGGTGGAAGTGGATGTGGATGTTCGGCAGTTGTATTTTCAGGATACTTATATAAGAGGCTTATGAAGAAAGAAATAAAAAAAATATTATTAGTTTCAACTGGTGCGCTTATGAGTACAACATCTTCTCTTCAAGGAGAAACAATTCCAGGAATAGCTCATGCAGTTGCTATTGAGATGAAATAGAAATAGGTTTATGGAAAGGATGGAAAATACAAATGAATTACATAAGTGCATTTATTGTTGGAGGATTTATTTGTGTCATAGGTCAGATATTAATAGACGTTACTAAATTGACACCAGGAAGAATTTTAGTAGTTTTTGTTGTACTAGGAGCAATAGTAGGCTCATTTGGATGGTATGATAAGTTAATTGAGATTGGCGGAGCAGGCGCTACAGTTCCATTACCTAGTTTTGGAAATGCATTGGCTAAGTCTGCGATAAAAGAAGTAAAAGAAAATGGATTAATAGGAGCTTTTACTGGAGGAATTAAAGGCGCAGCAGCAGGAATTACAGCATCTATATTCTTTGGATATTTAATGGCACTTATTTTTAATCCAAAAACTAAAAAATAATTTTTATGTAGTAGTATAAATTAAAACTTAAAGATGACGAAAATTTAATTAATATTAAAATTTTGCCTTTTACGACATTACCTCGTATAATTATATTAGAAGTTTATGTAATGTGTAAAATATGGTATATTATTAAGTTGTAAATAATGAAGTGATTAAGAATGGTGGGGTTATCTTGGAAAAATACTGCATAAATTCTTGGAATCAAATTGTTGAATTGCTAAATAGTGATGCAAAACAAGGAATTAGTGAAAATGATTGTGGAGCATTAAGAGCAAAATATGGAACAAATAAAATTGATTTACCAAGTGGAAATAAAATCTATAGACATATATTTAATGCATTAAAAGAAAAATCAGCAATTATATTTATAATAATTGTAATACTTTTATTTGTGCTTAAAAGTTTTTTGTATGGTGGAATATCAGCCTTAATATTAATTGTCAATTTAACATTAACAATTAGGCATACTATTAAAAGAGACAGAGAAATTGGGACACTAGAAAGATTAAATTTTGCACAGACAACTGTTATAAGGGATGGTGTTCAAAAAACTATTAGATCAGAAGAATTGGTAATGGGAGACATAGTTAAGTTTAGCAAAGATTCTGTTATTCCAGCAGATATAAGAATAATAAGTGCAACTGAATTAAAGGTTGATGAAAAAAATATAACTGGAGAAGCCTTTTATAAGGAAAAGTTTGAAAATAAAATAATAGGAAGCATATATTCACTAACAGATATGAAGAATATATTATTTAAAGGATCTGCAATAAAATCAGGTAGTGGGACAGGTATAGTAATATCTATTGGAAATTCTACTCAACTAGGAAGAATGCTAGCAATGCTTACCTATGCAAGCAATAGAAAACATAATTTTGGAGCAATGATATATAGTACTTTAGAAAAATATTTAATAGCTTATTTTGTAGGAATCATAATTATTGGATCATATTTAGTTTTTACTGGTCAAGAGACGCAAAAGAATTATTTTGCAACAGCATTGTTTTTACTTGCATGCTTTCCAATTACAATAATTGCAAAATTAGTGTTCAATAGAGTGATTAAAAACTTTTTAGATGATGATATTGAAATAATCAATTTTTCAGTATTCAATTTAGTGAAGGATGTAAATATTTTATTTTTGGATAAAGTTGGAGCTATAACCAAAAGGGAAATGATTGTAAAAAAAATGTATATTAATAATGATATAATCGCAAGTAATGCCCCTTATATTAAGGAAATAACTTTTGATAGAATAATCGAAATTTCTCTTTTATGTAATAATGCAGTTTATAATATTAGTGAAGAGGCTGCAAAGGGAGATTTAGATGAATTAGCTTTTATAGAATTTGCAGCAAAGAGGAATATTTTTAAGGGATCTGTAGAAAGTGCAAATTCAAAAATTCTAGAAATTCCAATGGATTCAGATAAGAGATTTTTGACTGTTGTAAGTAAGTTTCAAAGGAGATATAGAGCCAATACAAGAGGCAATGTTGATGCCGTTTTAGATCAATGTACTCATATTATGATAGAAGGCGTTGAAAAGGAACTTACTGAAGAATATAAGAATAGTGTAAAAGAAATGGATATGAATTTATCCATAGAAGGATTAATAACACAAGGTTTTGCATATAGGAATTTTACTTATGAACCATCCAAATCTGAGAATATAGAAAGTAACATGGTTTTTGTGGGTATCATAGGTTTAGAAAATCCCCTTGAAGATGATATTGAACATAGTATAAATCGTATTAAAGATAAGGCTATAGTACCAATTCTATTTACTGAAGAAAGCAAATTAAGTGCTATAACTAATGCAAAAAAGGCTAATATTATAAGAAATACTAATCAGGTAGTAGCAGGAATAGAATTAGATTCTCTTAATCACCAAGAACTTAAAGATTTACTTTGCAGGGTAAGAGTATTTTGTAGAGTAAATCCAGAAATTAAATCTAAAATAGTTTCTTTGTTTATAAAAGATGGACATAAAGTTGCAACAACAGGTGAGACATTAGGGGATTTACCAGCACTTAATTTATCAAATGTTGGAATAGGAAAAGGAAAAGCTTCTACAATAGTTAAAAAAGTTTCAGATGTTTTTATTCAAAAAAATTATATTGATGGATTTTTTAAGATAAGATATTTCTCAAGAGTTTTTGATAGAAATATAGATAGAGGCTTTAAAATATATTCAATGACAATATTAACAGAACTTTTAGTTTTACTAGGTACTCTCATTATTGGACAAACAGAATGTCTAGATTTTTGGAACGTAATAATTATAAATGGATTATTGCTTATACCATTGTCATTAATAATATTATTGAAAAATGGACGTGAAATTGGGAAAAATGAAGTGATAATTAGAGCTTTAATATTTAGCATAATTAACATGGTATCAATTTATAAAGTTGATGGTAAAGAGGCAACAATTGTACCATTAACAATAATATCAATGGAAATTTTATTGTATACATTATTTAATAGTAGTGTTTCTATTAGAAGATTTTCAAAGGAATTAACTATGGCAATGATTGCATTGCTAATAATTATTATTGGTATAGCTGGTGTTATTTTGATTAATAACATTATACCTAGATATATAATTGTAATTGAATTATCAGTATCAATAATATTTTTGATTATTTTTGAAATTTTAGCTAGAAAGTGGCAAAACTCATTAATGAGGTGAGTTGATGCTTTCTAAAAAAATAGCTGAAGTAGGAAATCCAATAATATATATTTTTTTATCTTTAGCGATTAGTTGTATTTCTTATGGAATATTTGAAGAATTTAGAGGGCTTACAATTTTTATTGTAGCCTTCTTTTTTATATCCATATTATATTATTGTGGTATTGAATTTACAGGTTTTATGATTGCTTTTTTTATTTTGGGATTTTTTTTGAATTATTCCTATTACAAAGTTCAAATTAATGTAACAGGGGAAGTAAGAATAATTCAAAAGAGTCAATATAATATTGTGGGGAATTATGGAGGAAAAAATATTACAATAGAAACTAATAATAAAGATTGTAACATTGGAGAAATATACAATATTACGGGTAAACTTGAGAAGGTACAAGATAAAATTAATGGGATTGTTGGAATAGTTAAGCCTGAAAGAATGGATAAAACTAATGGAGATTTCATCACTAAACTTTATGATTTTAAGAGAAAAATATATGTAAGACTAGAAGATAATTTAGGGAAAAGAAAAGCAGGGTTAATATCATCAATTGCTTTTGGTTATTCTGATAATTTGGATTTTGAAGATAAAGATGATATGAAGACTTTAGGAATTATTCATAGTATAAGTGTTTCGGGATTGCATGTAGTTATAGTATATGGATTTTTAAGAATTTTTATGGGATGTAAGTTTGGACTATTAGGAACTATGCTTTACGTTATATTTACAGGGAGTAATTATTCTTGCTTAAGAGCCTTTGTAATGCTTGCATGTGTTGAGGGGGGGAAGATTTTAAAAAGAAATAACAGTTCCATTTCTGCATTATGTTTTTCAGCTACAATTTTAATTTTATATCAACCTTTCAGTATTTTTAATATTTCTCTTCATTTATCTTATCTAGCTACTTTGGGCATAGTTATGTTTAATAAGAAAATTAATGATTTATTATATAAATTGCATAACAAATTGAGAACATCTTTGAGTTTAACTTTAAGTGCTCAAGTTTTTTCATTGCCATATTTAATTTTAATATTTAAAGATTTCTCAGCAAATTTTATTGTTGGTAATTTGATATTAGTTCCTGTAGTTGACCTTATGGTTATTACAGGAAACATATTGCCTCTGGTATATATATTTCCAAAGTTATTTGATTTCTGCAGCTATTTAAATCTTATTATCATAGAGATATTTGATTGGTTAGTAGATATTATAAGTATAATTTCATTACCAACAGTTTATGGAAATGAAAATATAGTTTTTGTGTACTTAGCTTCATTAATGAGTTTCTATTTTGTTAAAAAAGGCTATAGAAAATTTATTTATCTTCCTTTTCTATGTATTTTTACAGCATTAATTCAAATTTATAGCCCTATTCCTAATATTAAATACTATAAAGAAGGAGCTCTTTTGGTTTCTTATAAGTGGGAAAGATTACTTATGGTTAATAAGAGTCAGGTTGATATGAAAAGACTCTTGAAAATTACCTTTGCAACAAAAGCTTATAGAAAAGAAGGAAAAATAGTTATAAGTGGAATAGGTAATATAAAAACACAAGGAAATAATTATGTATTGGAAACATTTAATAAAAAGTATCTATTAAAAATGTCAAATGGTGAAAAGGAATTAAAAGAATATGATATAATTAATTTTAAAGATGGAGTTATAAATGAAATATTTATAATCAATGGAAGTGTAATTTAAAGCACATTGAGTTATTATTAAATATACTTTAATATATATGTTGTAAAAATAATTATTCATTGCCAATCTCAAAAATTATATAGCAATTCTAGTTATAATTGAGCGTTGAATATTGTTAATTACAATATATATATAAATTAGGAATTGTTGCAGGAGAGGAAAATAAATTTGATTAACTATGATGTTTATGAACAAGAAATTTTAAAAGGAAATATTAAAAATGGATATGTATTTTGTGGATTAGATGAAGAGTTTATTAAAGATGGAATAGATTTAATAGTAAAAAAAGAAGTGCCAGAAGAATTTAAGGAACTTAATTTAATTCGAATAGATGGTATGAATACAAATTATGATGAAATTATGAATGCCTGTGAAACAATGCCTTTTATGGGGGATAAGAAAGTAGTTATTATTTATAGAGCGAATTTTTTGCAAGATAAAAGTGATTCTTCAGGTACTAAAATATATAATGAAATTAAAAATTATGTATCTGATTTGCCTCCATATACAATTTTGATAATGTATTATTTATTAAATGATAAAAGAGATAGACCCAATAAGAACAAAAAACTAGCTACTTTAGGAAAGTTTTTACATGTTGTTCACTTTGATAAACTTAAGAAAGATAAGTATATAAAAAAAGTAGAAGGGGTATTTAAAGAAAAAGGAAAGCAAATTGGAAGAGTGGAATTGGCATATTTTTGTGAAAAGGTGCAGAATAACTTTGATATTATAAAAAGAGAAGCTGATAAACTTATAAATTATTGTAATGATAGAGAAATAAAAAAGGCAGATATTGATTTGCTTATGGCTTCTTCTAGTGAAGATGATGTTTTTGATCTAGTAGAATTAATAGCTATTAAAAAAATTGATAAAGCTATAGATATTATGAAGGAAATTTTGTATAAATCTGATCAACATATGCTCATAATTAGCTCAATTCAAAAACATTTTCTAAGATTATATGAAATTAAGCTGAAATTAGCTAAAGGCAAAAGAGTTGATGATTTTGTGGCAGAATATAGGCTTCCGCAGTTTGTATGTGAAAAATTAATTAGTCAAACTAGTAGGTTTAGCGAAAGACAATTGGCTGAATTGGTTAGATTATGTGTTAGCACGGAAACGAAATTGAAATCCACAGGAATAGACAAAACTATGGAGATGGAATTTCTTCTTATTAATACTTTGATGGTAAAAAAATAATAAATAAAAATGCTCAGTTATGAATATAACTGGGTATTTTTATTTATTATGAAGATAAAAATAACCCATCTATATTAGATGGGCTTTAAGATTATGCCATAGCGTGTAACTTAGCAGCTAATCTTGATTTCTTTCTAGCAGCCATGTTCTTATGTACTACACCTTTAGTAGCAGCCATGTCTAATGACTTAACAACTGCAGTGTAAAGAACTTTAGCATCTTCGTTATTCTTAGCTTCTAATGCAGCTTCAAATTTCTTTATAGCAGTCTTTAAAGCAGATTTGATCATTCTGTTCTTTAAAGTCTTAGTTTCAGTAACCTTAATTCTCTTTTTTGCTGATTTAATATTTGCCATTCTTAATTCACCCCCTTAAATTTTTATAGGGTCTCTTGCAGTTTTTGGGGAAATCTGCGTACGAGTTCATATTCAACAAACCTTATTATAACATCAGAACTTATGTAATTCAAGTATTAAATTCAAAGAAAAAGGAAAAATAAGACTGAATAAATTTATAACGAGGTGTTATTATGATAAATGTTAGAACAGATTTGGTCCTTGAAGCAAGAGAATTATATAAAGAAAGTCATAAAGGTGAAAAAGACTTAGATGGAATTGAAGTAATAGAAGAGAGCGAAGATGATATTAGCGTAACTACAGTTAAAGTTAAAAATGAAGATGGAGCTCAAAAGATAGGAAAACCAAAAGGGGATTATATAACTATTGATATTCCTAGCTTTACTGCATATGATGGAGATACTATGGATAGAGTATCTAAAGTGCTGGCAGAAGTTTTAGAACGATTGATTAAAGTAGATGTTAAAAAGAATGCATTAATTGTAGGACTTGGAAATTGGCAGGTTACGCCAGATGCTTTAGGTCCAAAAGTTGCAGAAAAAATCATGGTAACAAGACATTTACAAACAGTAATGCCAGAAGCAATAGATGATTCTGTAAGACCTGTTTCTTCAATAGCACCTGGAGTATTGGGGATAACAGGAATTGAAACTGTTGAAATAATTAAAGGGGTTGTGGAAAAAACTAAGCCGGAGTTAGTAATTTGTGTAGATGCTTTGGCAGCAAGAAAAGTTCAGAGAGTCAATGCTACAATTCAAATTTCTAATACAGGAATTTCGCCAGGTGCAGGAGTGGGGAATAATAGAAAACAAATTAATGAAGAAAATTTGGGCGTAAAAGTAATTGCTATTGGAGTTCCTACAGTAGTAGATGCAATCACGATTGCTAATGATACCATAGATTTGGTAATAGATTCACTAATAAAGAATTCTTCAAGCGGAACTGATTTCTATAAGATGCTAAAATCTATTGATAAAAATGAGAAAGAAAGATTAATAAAGGAAGTAATATCTTCAGAAACGAGTGGAGATATGATAGTTACACCTAAAGATATAGATTTAGTTATTAACTCATTATCAAAAATAATTGCTAATGGAATTAATATGGCTGTACAACCAAATATGGAGATGGAAGAAATAAATAAGTTTATGGGATGATTTTGCAGTTCACAGCTTACAGTTAGAAGATAAATTTTGGCAGTTTACAGTTTACGGTGCACAATTTTCAGTTGAAAGATAAATTCCTTCGGAATTTACTGAATGGGGATGTACACTCTTAATTAGAACTTATATATTTTAATAAGTATTTTAATTGATCAATAAAATCCAATTAATCTTTGCACTTAAAGTTAGAATAATTATGTAAATTTCATAATATACATATAAAAGTGTGGAGGTGAGATGAGGATGATATATATGGGCAGAGGAGGAAATAAAGGTGAAACTAGTAAGCTGTTAAAAGTAAAAGAAAATGTTAATATGGGATTTATAGTGATCGTATTAATTGCAAGCATATTATTTATAAGGCTTGGAACCGTACTTACAAATAATAAAGAAAGAGGGGCCTTTGCTTATGTTCAATTATTAAATCTAGGAATGCCGATAATTGAGTCTCAAGTTTACGATGAGGGGACTTATGCTGAAAATAAACTTTCGCTAAAAAATGTTTGTCTTCAAGTATTGGGCGTAGATAATATTACCTATAAGGGAATACTTCAAAGTGAAATTTCTTATTTAAATAGTGTTGAATATAAGGGATCTCAACCAACATTTATATTCAATCCATTTCAAATAAGTGAAGATAGTATTTCAAAATTGCCATCTAATGGCGATAGTAAAAATACAAAAATTTATGATCCTAGCTTAAAAAAGCAGTTAGATCAATCAAAACCTGAGGTATTAATATATCATAGTCATACTACTGAAAATTACAGTGCAACAGAACAGGATAGTTTAGATGAGAACACAAATGTTGTTGGAGTTGGTGATGTTCTTGCCAATGAACTTCAAGAGAATTATGGTATTTCTGTAATACATGATAAGACTAATCATAGTGTTTCTTATAATGACAGTTATACAAGATCAGGAGAAACGGTTGATAAATATTTGCAAAAATATGGAGACTTTAAAATGATTATAGATTTGCATAGAGATTCATTAGATGATAAGTCAGCGACAACAACAGAAGTTTATGGCATGAGTGCAGCTAAAATAATGTTTGTAAATGCTGAGAACAGTACAAGATACGCAAAAAATAAAGAGCTTACAGAAAAAGTGTTTAATAAGACCTCAGAGTTATTTCCGAATTTACCGATAAAAATATTAACCTATCATAGAGGGAAAAATGCATTTAATCAAAGCAAAAGTGATGGATGTTTACTTTTTGAAATAGGCGCTAATAAGAATACTCCAGAAGAATCAAAAGTTACAGCACAGTGTATGGCAAGAGTAATTGCAGAAATCATAAACAAAAAGTGAGTAAAAAATAATAGATATATTAAAATCATGAGTTTAAATGAAAGAAATTTCAAAAGAAACTCATGATTTTTCGGAGCAGTAGATAGTTTTTTTGTAAAAATAAAACTATCTACTGTTTTTTAGCTTATCCTTCCAAATAAAATGCATGTATAATGTTTGATTTTTTACTTTATTTAGATAGGTAATTTGAATTAATAATCTTTATACAATCTTTATACAAATTAGCAAAGTTTAATCCAATCTTTATGTTATAAGGAGTATTATTCAGATATGGAAATTGAATATTAAAGGAGGAAGGATAATGTTGGATGTCATATTTTTCGCATTATTAATTATAGGATTTTGCTCTGTAAAATTTTTTGCTAATTGGTGTGAGAAACAAGTAAATAAATAAAAGAAATAATTGGGGGAATGTATATGTGGATGTTAATTGGAATTATAGTTTTACTTTTTGGATATTTAAGTTATGCACTATTTAATCCAGAAAAATTTTAATTATTAAAAGTAAAGCAGGAGGAATAATTTATGGAATGGATACAAATAATAATAACTTTATTACTTTTTGTACTAATAGTAGTGCCACTTGGAAAATATTTATATTTTGTTAGTACTGGTGAGAAAATATTTGTGGACAAGTTTTTTGATCCAATAGATAACTTTATTTATAAAATATGCAGAATAAACAAAACTGAAGAAATGAATTGGAAGGAGTATGTGTTTTCTATTATAACCGTTAATGCTGTTATGGTATTTATAGGATATATAATCCTTAGAACTCAGGGATTTCTATTTTTAAATCCAAATAAAATAGATGGAATGGAGCAAAGCTTATCCTTTAACACAATTATAAGTTTTATGACAAACACAAATCTTCAAGATTACAGTGGAGAATCTGGACTTTCTCATTTAAGCCAAATGATAGTTATTATTTTTATGATGTTTACATCAGCAGCAACAGGTTTTGCAGCAGCACTTGCTTTTATGAGAGGAATAATTGGGAAAAAAGGAATGGGAAACTTTTTTGTAGATGTAACAAGAATTATAACAAGAGTTTTATTACCATTTTCAATAATAATAGGAATTATTTTAGTAAGTCAAGGAGTACCACAAACCTTATCAGGAACTAAAACAGTTACTACAATAGAAGGAAAAATGCAGGATATAGCAATGGGACCTGTAGCAGCACTTGAAGCAATAAAGCACATAGGAACTAATGGTGGTGGTTTCTTTGGTGCTAATTCAGCGCATCCTTTTGAAAATCCTACACCTTTATCAAATTTAATTGAATTACTTTCTATGATGATGCTTCCAGGTGCATTAGTTTATACTTTTGGGTTAATGCTTAAAAATAAGAAGCAAGGATGGACAATATTTGCTGCAATGGCAGGAATATTTATTATTGCATTACCAATATGTTATTTTGCAGAAAAAGCAGGTAACCCAGTTTTAGCCCATGTCGGATTAAGCCAAGCTATGGGAAATATGGAAGGTAAAGAAGTAAGATTTGGAATAGCACAGTCATCATTATTTACTACGGTTACTACAGCTTTTACAACAGGAACTGTTAATAATATGCATGATTCATTAACACCACTTGGTGGGGCAGTAGCATTAATGAACATGATGCTTAATGTTATATTTGGTGGAAAAGGCGTAGGTTTTATGAACATGATAATGTATGCAATTCTTACAGTTTTTCTATGTGGACTTATGGTTGGAAGAACGCCAGAATTTTTATCGAAGAAGCTTGAAGGTAAAGAAATTAAATTAATAGCTCTAGCTATAATCATTCATCCGTTTTTAATATTAATGTTTTCAGCCTTGGCTTTAATTACTCCTCAAGGATTAGCAGGTATATCGAATCCAGGATTTCATGGTTTAAGCCAAATAGTTTATCAATTTACATCATCAGCCGCCAATAATGGTTCTGGATTTGAAGGAATGGCTGATAATACACTATTTTGGAATACTACAACTGGAATAGTTATGTTTTTGGGAAGATATTTATCAATTATAATTCTTCTTTCAGTAGCGGGATCACTAGCAGCTAAAAGAACTATACCACAAACAACAGGAACTTTTAGGACAGATAATACAATGTTTGCAGTAACATTGATTGCTATTGTTTTAATAATTGGAGCATTAACATTTTTACCAGCATTAGCGCTTGGACCAGTAGCGGAACATTTAACATTGTGGCATTGATACCAAAACCTTGATTATTATGATATTGAAGACAAGGAGAATAATAATATGAGTAATGAAAAGAGAGAATCTAAATTTATTACAAAAGAAATATTAAATGAAGCAATTATAGAATCTTTTAAAAAACTTAATCCAAAATATATGATAAAGAATCCAGTAATGTTTGTAGTTGAAGTAGGATTTGTTATAACCTTATTGCTTACATTTTTACCAAGCTTATTCGGAGATAAAGGGAACAACCTACAAGTATACAATTTTATTGTGGCAGTAATACTCTTTATAACAGTACTTTTTGCAAATTTTGCTGAAGCAGTGGCAGAAGGACGTGGAAAAGCTCAAGCTGAAAATTTAAAGAAAATGCGTAAAGATACTGTAGCTAAACTTTTAAATCCCGATGGAACCACAAAAACTATAAATGCTAATGAATTAAAAAAAGGAGATATAGTTTTAGTTGAAAATGGAGAGATAATTCCAAATGACGGTGAAGTTATTGATGGAATAGCATCTGTAGATGAATCAGCTATAACAGGTGAATCAGCACCTGTTATGAAGGAACGTGGAGGAGATTTTGCATCAGTTACGGGAGGAACAAAGGTCGTAAGTGACTGGCTAAAAATTGAAATAACAGCAACTCCAGGTGAATCCTTCTTAGATAAAATGATTTCACTTGTAGAAGGGGCATCAAGACAAAAAACTCCAAATGAAATTGCACTTAATACAGTACTTGTGAGTTTAACAATTATATTTCTCATAGTAATAGTTGCGTTATATCCAATGGCTCAATATTCTGGCGTTTCAATTTACACTTCAACTTTAATTGCACTTTTGGTTTGTTTAATACCTACAACCATCGGAGGGTTATTATCGGCTATTGGAATTGCTGGAATGGATAGAGTTACAAAATTTAATGTTATTGCTATGTCAGGTAAAGCAGTAGAAGCTTGTGGAGATGTTGATACAATGCTTCTTGATAAGACAGGAACAATAACCTTTGGTAATAGGCTTGCAGCTGAATTTATACCAGTTGGTAATTCAGATAAAGTAGAACTTATAAATTATTCAGTAATATGTTCTTTAAAAGATGATACGCCAGAAGGAAAATCAATAGTTGATCTTGGTAAAAAGAGTGGAACAACAGTTAATGACGAAGAATATAAAAATCTAGATTTTATTGAATTTACAGCTCAAACAAGAATGAGTGGATTGGATCTGCCAAATGGTTTAAAGGTGAGAAAAGGAGCTGCTGATGCCATAAAAAATAGAATAAAAGAACTTGGCGGAGATATTCCAAAGGACTTAGACGACGCCGTAAATGGAGTTTCAAAATTAGGTGGAACACCTCTTGTGGTTTGTGTTAATGAAAAAGCATATGGTGTTATATATCTTAAGGATACTGTTAAGCCAGGTCTA
The DNA here is from genome assembly GCF_022320955.1 of Clostridium sp. YIM B02555. NCBI lineage: Bacteria > Bacillati > Bacillota > Clostridia > Eubacteriales > Clostridiaceae > Clostridium > Clostridium sp. YIM B02555. The sequence continues at coordinate 194,854 of NZ_JAKJJY010000001.1, forward strand.
GTAGAAAGATTTCAAAGACTTAGAGAAATTGGAATAAAAACAGTTATGTGTACAGGAGACAACCCTTTGACAGCAGCAACAATTGCTAAAGAAGCTGGAGTAGATGAATTCATAGCTGAATGTAAGCCAGAAGATAAAATTGCTGCAATTAAAAAAGAGCAAGAACAAGGTAAGCTTGTAGCAATGACTGGAGATGGAACTAATGATGCACCAGCTCTAGCGCAGGCAGATGTAGGACTTGCTATGAATAGCGGAACTACAGCGGCTAAAGAAGCAGCGAACATGGTGGATTTAGATTCTGATCCAACAAAGATTCTTGAAGTAGTTGAAATAGGTAAGCAGCTTTTAATTACAAGAGGAGCTTTAACAACTTTTAGTATAGCTAATGATGTGGCTAAATATTTTGCAATTATTCCAGCTATTTTTACAGTGGCTATACCTGAAATGCAGGTTATGAATGTAATGGGGCTTTCGACACCATATAGTGCTATATTATCAGCACTTATATTCAATGCAATAATAATACCATTACTTATTCCAATAGCTATGAAGGGTGTAAAGTACAAACCTATGAAAGCAGAAACTATGCTTCTCAGAAATATGCTTATTTTTGGAGGTGGGGGAGTGCTTGTTCCATTTATAGGAATCAAAATAATTGATATTATTATCACTCCTCTAGTTAGGATTCTCAATATAGGAATATAATCAGTTATGCACATATAAAAAGAGCAGCTATGCTGCAATACGAAACTTAAAAGATTTAAGAGTTATGAGTTTGTGTAGGTCGATGGAAAAGGAGAGTTTTATATGAAATTAATTAAAAAATCTATTTTAATAAGTATTACATTTATGATACTTTGTGGACTTGTATATCCTCTTTTAATGACTGGGATAAGTCAATTGTTATTTAATAAACAGGCAAATGGGAGTATGATTGTAGCTGATGGAAAGGAAGTTGGCTCAGAGCTTATAGGACAAAATGTTACAGATCCAAGATTTTTTAGAGGAAGAGTTTCTGGCATAAATTACAACACTTATACAGATGCAGATACAAAACCAGATGAAAGTGGAAAGGCAGCATATGCTGGAGTGGCTTCGGGATCTCAAAATTTAGCGCCCTCTAATGATGCCCTTAAGGAAAGGGTTGAAAAAGATATTAATGATTTTTTAGAAGCTAATCCAAGTGTTAAAAAGGAAGATATTCCAACAGATTTACTTACAAGTTCAGGTTCGGGGCTTGACCCAGAGATAAGTCCTGAAGCAGCAATAATTCAAGTACCAGCAGTTTCAAAAGCGTCTGGAATAAGTGAAGCTGAGCTTCATAAAATAGTGGATAAATACACAGTAGGCAGAAGCTTAGGGGTATTCGGAGAACCAAGGGTTAATGTATTAAAAATTAACGTTGAAATAGCTTCTCTTTTAAATAAAAAGTAAATTGAGTTCTATGCTCAATTTACTTTCTTAAAAGGAGGCGATTACTATGAAAAGAATCTTTTTTTTGTTCACATTTTTTATAATGGGTATTTCAATAGTTGGTTGTGATAATGATCCATATGCAGGGAAATATAAAACTTTCAATAATACTATTTTAGAACTAAGCTCAAATGGAAGGTGTAAGATGATTAATAATTTTTATAAGGAATCGTTTTATACTTATGGTAAATATACAATAAATAATAATGAATTAGAAATAACTTTTGACAAGGATAAAGAAAATTATTTAAGAGTTGAATCTTTGAAAGGAAAAGTTAAAGGATGTAATATAGAATTTTACGATTATTTGGGAAAAGGAAAAGAGTGTACTTATTCTAAATTGTGATAGTGCAAACTGATGCTGATTAATATATAATTTAATAGAATGAATATAAAATTAAAGGAATGTTAGGAGTGATTTAAATAGATACATATGAAAGACCAAATCCAGATTATCTTTTAAATCAAATAAAAAAAGAAGAAGGCGAATCTTCTAAAAAAGGGAAATTAAAAATATTTTTTGGTTATGCAGCAGGGGTAGGGAAAAGTTATACTATGCTTATGGAAGCTCATGATATGAAAAAAATGGGTAAGGATATCGTGATTGGTTATATAGAACCTCATGCCAGGCCAGAAACTATGGCTTTAGTAAATGGAATTGAAGACATAGGTGTTAAAGTTATTGAGTACAAAGGAATAACTTTGAAAGAATTTGATTTAGATAAAGCTATTGCTAGAAAACCGCAGATAATATTAGTTGATGAACTAGCTCATACCAATGCTAGTACTGAACGGCATAGAAAAAGATGGCAGGATATAGAAGAACTTTTAGAGGCTGGAATAGATGTTTATACAACTTTAAATGTTCAGCACATCGAGAGTTTAAATGATATAGTTGAAAGTATAACACATATTGCTGTAAGAGAAACGATTCCAGACAAAGTGTTTGATGAAGCTGATAAAGTAGAATTAATTGATATTGAACCAACGGAACTGCTTAATCGATTTAGTGAAGGAAAAGTTTACAGCAAAGAACAGACAAGAAAAGCTTTTGATAATTTTTTTACTAAAAATAATTTGTTTGCTCTTAGAGAAATTGCATTAAGAAGAACTGCTGATAGAGTAAATTATGAAGTTGAAAGTGTAAGATTAGCAAAAGGCCAGGTAACTGTAATCCCAACCTCTGATGTTGTACTTGCCTGTATTTCTTCATCACCTTCGTCTTTGAGAGTTATAAGAACAGCAACAAGAATGGCTGAAGCTCATCATTCAAAGTGGATAGCACTTTATGTCGAAACAACGAAATCTCAAAATTTAAGTAAGGAAGATAGAGAAAGGCTTAATTCTCATTTTAATTTAGCAGAGCAATTAGGAGGAGAAGTAGTAACAGCATATGGTGATAATACTGTTGAACAAATAATTCAATATGCAAAATTTCGTAATGCAACTAAAATAATTATAGGCAAAAATCATAAAAAACCAAATAATTTATTTCATTTTTATGCAAAAGACATAGTTGATAAACTTATGGAATCGAATTCGTATATAGATGTGTATGTTGTACCAAATTCTTCTTCTGATAAACAAAAAAAGTTTAATATAAAAAAAAATAGACAAAAATTTAATATATCAAGCAGAGAAATTTTAATATCTATTTTTATTATGATAATTACTACAATAATTTCATTATTTATTGATTATTTTGGTTTTAGTGATGCGAATGTTATAATGCTTTTTATATTAGGGGTTATTATTGTAAATATTAAAACTAGAGGATATATTTTAGGATTTATTTGTTCAATTATTAGTATATTTTTATTCAATTATCTTTTTACCGAACCAAGATATTCCTTAGAGGTATATGACAAAAGTAATTTAGCAACCTTTCCTATAATGTTAATTGTAACATTTATAATTGGTACGCTTACAAATAAGATTCAAAGAGAAGCTATTAATTCTTCCCAAAGAGAAAATAGAACAAGAAATTTATATAGAGTAAGTAAAAAATTATTAAGTGCAACTGGCACTGTGGATGTTGTTGGAATAGGAATAAAATATTTATCACGTTTATTGGAGAAAACTGTTATTTGTTATTTGGTGCAGGATAATAAACTTTCAACTCCATTTATTTATACAGCTACTAGAGGCGAAAAAGATAGAACTTTATTAAATAAGGATGAAGAAGCGGTAGCACATTGGACATTTTTAAATGATAAGGAGTCTGGAGCTGGGACTAATACATTTCATGGTGCAAAAGCATATTATATGCCATTGAAAAGTCATGGAAAAATATTAGGAGTATTAGGTGTCTCTTGTGTTAATGGAAGCCTAGAACCTGAACAAAAATATGTATTTGAAACAGTTGCTAGCCAAATTTATATTGCATTAGATAGAGAAATATTAGCTGAGACTCAAAAGAAATCAAGTTTGGAAATTGAAAGTGAAAGACTTAGAAGTAACTTACTACGATCAATTTCACATGATTTAAGAAGTCCTCTTGCGGGAATTAAAGGTTCTGTAAGCACTATAATAGAAACAGGGGAATTTTTATCAGAGAAAACTAAGGGAGAATTGCTTCAAAGTGTTTATGAAGATACTGAATGGCTTATAAGACTAGTAGAAAACCTTCTCAGTATGACAAGACTTGATGGTGGAGGTTTGAAAATTAAGAAAGAAATGGAAATAGTAGAAGAAGTGGTGTATGAAGCAGTTCAGAGGACTTCAAAACATTTTAAAGAACACAAAATAAAGGTTATGGTACCAGATGAAGTAATAATGGTGCCAATGGATGGAAGTTTGATTGAGCAAGTACTTCTTAATTTACTTGATAATGCTATTAAATTTACGCCTAAGGATTCTTTAATTGAAATAAAAGTTTATGAGGAGAATAATAACATTATGTTTGAGGTAATAGATAATGGTCCTGGAGTAGCAGAAGATATATTACCACATATCTTTGATATATTTTTTACTGATGGATATAAGATAAGTGATTCAAGAAGAGGGGTTGGATTAGGACTTGCAATTTGTAAATCTATAGTTGAAGCACATGGAGGAGAGATTTGTGCTTATAATGAAAATGGAGCTGTTTTTAAATTCAATATTCCAAAGGAGGAGGAGAAGCTTTAATGGAGAGCAAACAATATATTCTTGTTGTTGAAGATGATAAACCAATAAGAAATTTTATAACTACGTCTTTAAAGGCACAAGGATTTAATTATATAGAAACAGAGAAGGGAATAGAAGCTATTGCTCTTTCAATGTCACATAAACCTGATTTGATAATTTTAGATTTAGGACTTCCAGACATTGACGGTATTGAGGTGGTTAAGCAAGTAAGAGAGTGGTCTAAAGTTCCAATAATAATTGTTTCAGCAAGAGAAAATGAAAGACAAAAAATAGAAGCCTTGGATAAAGGTGCAGATGATTACTTAACTAAACCATTTGGTATAGGTGAGTTATTAGCTAGAATCAGAGTTTCATTAAGACATAGTGCTATAAGTAATAATGAAAATGAAAGTACAGGCATATTTAATGTTAAGGGCTTAGTAGTTGATTTTGATAAAAGAAAAGTAACTATAAATAACGAGGAAATACATCTAACTCCAATAGAATATAAAATAATGGCTCTTCTTTGCAAGTACTCTGGAAAAGTATTAACCCATAATTTTATAATTAAGGAAATTTGGGCTTCATCAACAGGAAGTGAAACACAATCTCTTAGGGTATTTATGGCGAGCCTTAGAAGAAAAATAGAAAAGAACCCTGCTGATCCTCAGTATATTTTTACAGAGGTTGGAGTTGGATATAGGTTAGTAGATGAATAATTATTTGAAAGATATATTATAAATACAGTCTGAAGAACGATAAATTCTTTGGACTGTTTTAAGTATATAGTAAAGTAAATAATCAATTTATGAATAATAATATTATATAAGGCAAGAATTAAAATACAAATTTAATTATCAAAGGGTGTTTTAATATTGAAGAAAACTTTTAAAGGATACATCTTAAGAAAGTTGCTATTTAGTATTTTTGTATTTGCAATTATTTTAACTGGAATAATCAAAATAAATATAATTAATACTAAAGCCTTATCTCCACTTGGAAATACAAATGAAAATTATAAAATTGTAAGTGAAGAATTTGGTGAAGATTTCTCAAATTTCATTAAAGATAATTCATTTTTAAAGATTTATAAAGGATCGCAAAATGATATATTAATAAGATTAGGAAATAATGATTTCAGAATAAGTGATCAGTCAATTTTTATTAATAAAATGCAAGAAATATTTGAAAAGATAAGATTTTAAGTTGACATTTTTACGTTAATTATTAGCTCATTTAAAGTTTTAATAGCCTTTTCAAATAGTTGTATGTTATAATTTAGCTGATTTAATTATAACGGGGGTGAAAGAACTGTTTTAGTTTGTAAGGCAGTTATGCATATGAAAAGTGAAAGACAAAAACATATCCGAAATTTTTCAATAGTAGCACATATTGATCATGGTAAGTCAACCCTTGCGGATAGATTACTTGAAACTACAGGAACCTTAACTAAAAGGGAAATGGAAGAGCAAGTTCTAGATAATATGGAGATAGAAAAAGAAAGAGGAATTACAATCAAGTCTCAAGCAGCGAGACTTATATATAGAAGAGATGACGGAGAAGAATATATCCTTAATTTAATTGATACTCCAGGACACGTAGACTTTAACTATGAAGTTTCAAGAAGCTTAGCAGCTTGTGAAGGAGCAATACTTGTTGTTGATGCAACACAAGGAATTCAAGCTCAAACTTTAGCTAATTGTTACTTAGCTTTAGATAATGATCTAGAAATTGCACCAGTAATAAATAAGGTTGATTTGCCATCAGCAAGACCAGATGAAGTTAAAAAGGAAATTGAAGATATAATAGGGATTGAGGCAGAAAGTGCTCCAACTATATCTGCAAAAACTGGACTTAACATAGGTGATGTATTGGAATCTGTTGTTAAGAATATACCATCACCAGATGGAGATGAAGAAGCTCCATTAAAAGCATTAATTTTTGATTCTTATTATGACAGCTATAAAGGTGTTGTATGTATAGTAAGAGTTAAAGATGGAAGAGTAAAGATTGGAACTAAAATCAAATTAATGGCAAGTAATAAAGTATATGAAGTTACTGAAGTTGGTGTATTTACGCCTGGTGTACTTCCAATTGGTGAGTTGAGTGCAGGTGACGTTGGATATATAACAGCATCAATTAAAAATGTTAGAGATGCTAGAGTAGGTGATACTATTACAGAAGCTGACAGACCAACAAGCAAAGCTCTTCCAGGTTATAAACCTGCTATACCAATGGTTTATTCAGGAATATATCCAGTTGATGGAGCAAAATATGATGAACTTAGGGAAGCTTTAGAAAAACTACAAATCAATGATGCAGCATTAAGCTTTGAACCAGAAACATCTATTGCATTAGGCTTTGGATTTAGATGTGGTTTCTTAGGATTATTACATATGGAAATAATTCAAGAAAGAGTTGAAAGAGAATTTAACCTAGATATTATTACTACAGCACCATCTGTTATTTATAAAGTAATTAAAACTGATGGCGAAATGTTAGAAATAACAAACCCAACCAATTTACCACCTTTAACTGAGGTAGATTATATGGAGGAACCTGTAGTTAAGGCGTCTATAATAACTCCAAAGGATTATGTTGGAGCAGTTATGGAATTATGCCAAGATAGAAGAGGAACTTATATTGATATGCAATACATAGAAGAAACTAGAGCAGTTGTAAACTATGATATTCCATTAAATGAGATAATATATGATTTTTTTGACACATTGAAGTCTAGAACTAGAGGATATGCATCTTTAGATTATGAATTCAAGGGATATACAAGAACTAAGCTAGTTAAGTTAGACATTTTACTAAATGGTGATATAGTTGATGCCTTATCTATGATAGTTCCAGATGAGAGAGCATACCATAAGGGAAGAGGAATAGCAGAAAAGTTAAAGGAAATTATTCCAAGACAATTATTTGAAATTCCAATTCAAGCAGCAGTAGGAGCTAAAATTATAGCAAGAGAAACTGTAAAGGCTATGAGAAAAGACGTATTAGCTAAATGTTATGGTGGGGATATTTCTAGAAAGAAGAAATTACTTGAAAAGCAAAAAGAAGGAAAGAAGAGAATGAGACAGGTTGGATCTGTAGAAGTTCCACAAGAAGCATTTATGGCAGTCTTAAAAGTAGATTAAATATTAAAATAAGTATATTATTTTTTAAGAATTATTTGTATAATATTAATTGTATATATTGTAAAAAAGAATTGTTGAAAACTTGATGATTTTCAAAGGAAATTAGCCTTCACTGATCATTGAGTATTGAACTGGGATAATTGCATTATATATAAGTATTATACAAATAATTTTTTTGGTAGAAAGCTAGGAGGGATTTGTGTGTTTTTAAATGAGTTAAATAAAAATGAAGGAATTGCATTTATGCAATTAGTTAGGTATCTTGCAAATTCAGATAATACTTTTGCAAAAGAAGAGAAAAACCTATATGAAGATTACCTAAAAGAATTAGGAATATCTGAAGGTGAAATAAAAGAGCTGGATTTAAATGAAGTATATACAACTTTAAACAATTCTACTCAAAGAAACAAGAACATAGTTTATTTTGAATTGATTGGGCTTGCACTTATTGATGGAGAATATCAAGAAAGTGAAGTTGAAGTTTTAGAAGAAATTGGTGGGAAATTAGATATATCACGTAGCAAAAGAATAGCATTTGCTAATTATTTCTATAACTTCGTTGATGTATATGGCTTTTCTGTTGTTGATGCAGAAAGTAAAATTAATTTGTTAAGGGAACAAGCAGAAAAGTTATTAGCATAAAATCCCCTGTACCTTATATTAAAATATCTAATTAAATTGTTTAAAAACTTCACTATATTGATAAAGTGAAGTTTTTATTTTTATAATATAATTTTATAAATGAAGTGACTAAGTGTAATTTTTATAAACACAAATGAGTTGAACAAAGTTTAGAAGTGGAGGAATTGCTATGGACTGTGTAAAATCAGTAGAAATGCAAGAAAAAGAGGATCTAGATTCGCCAAAAATGAAGAGGTATCTAGATAGTGATATGAAAGAAATATCTTTATATATACATATACCTTTTTGTAAGCAGAAATGTCTTTATTGTGATTTTTCATCTTATTCTGGAAAAGAAAAGTTGATGGACGAATATGTTAAAGCATTAAATGAAGAAATAATGCAGAAAGGAAAAGATTACATTATAAGTAGCATATTTATAGGAGGTGGAACTCCATCCTATTTAAAAGATTCCAATTTGGAAAGTTTATTGATTACTTTAAATGGATTAAGCTTAAAAAAAGAATTGGAATACACAGTGGAATGCAATCCGGGAACATTAGATGAGAATAAGTTGAAGCTTATGAAGAAATATAATGTTAATAGAATAAGTTTGGGGGTGCAATCTACCAAAAATTCACTTTTGAAGCGCATTGGAAGAATTCATAGTTATGAAGATTTTGAAAATAATTATTTATTGGCTAGAAAAATAGGATTTCAAAATATAAATGTAGACTTGATGTTTGGACTTCCAAACCAAACGGTTGAAGATTGGGAGGAATCATTAATAAAAATAGCAAAACTTAAGCCAGAACATATATCTGCATATAGCTTAATAGTAGAAGAAGGAACACCGTTTTACACTTTATATGAAGAAGATAAATTAAGTTTGCCTGAAGAAGAAGAAGAAAGAACTATGTATCTAACTACTAAAAAAATATTGAGTACATATGGTTATCATCAATATGAAATATCAAATTTTGCTCAGAGCGGAAAGGAGTGTTTCCATAATAAAGTTTATTGGAAATGCAATGAGTATTTGGGATTAGGAGTATCGGCTAGTTCATTTATAAATGAAAAGCGAAGTAAAAATATAGATAATATTGAAGAGTATATAGAAAGAATAAAAAAATATGAAAATATAATAGAAGAAATTCATGTCAATAATATAAAAGATGATATGGAAGAGTTTGTTTTTATGGGGTTAAGAATGGTTGAAGGGATACAGATAAATGAATTTAAGGAACTGTTTGGGAAAGACATTTACAAAGTTTTTGGAGAAGTAATTGAAAAAAATATTGAGAAAGAATTATTAATAAGTGATTCGGGTAAATTATATTTAAGTCCACGCGGAATTGAAGTGTCTAACTATGTGATGAGTGATTTTATTTTAGAGTAATGAAAAGGATGGACATAAAAGTTAAAAAGTAAAGTCTGTAGAAAATCGTAGTAATTAAGAGAATAGTCAAGATAAATTGATAAAATTTCATAATTATTAACTATAGGTAGCTAGAATAAAAATAAATGGAATTGACAAAAAACCATAGAAATAATATATTAAAAACATAGTCATTAGCACTCGATGTTGATGAGTGCTAACAAAAGAGGTGAGGTTATGAGTATTGATGACAGAAAAATAAAAATACTTCAAGCTATTATCAATGACTATATTCGTACAGGAGATCCTGTAGGGTCAAGAACTATTGCGAAAAATTACAATTTGGGTATTGGGTCTGCAACCATAAGAAATGAGATGGCTGACCTTGAAGAGTTGGGATACTTAGAACAACCTCATGCTTCCGCAGGAAGAATCCCTTCTAGTAAGGGCTATCGATTATATGTTGATCAACTTATGGATAATCAAAGACTCACAGTTGAAGAGGATTTAAAAATTAAGCAATATATAATTGATTCTGCTATGCTTGAAGTAGATAAAATAGTAAAGCAAACTAGTGCCCTATTATCAGAATTGACTAAATTAACTTGTGTAATTGAAACTCCATCAGTAAAAAAGAGTTTTATAAAATCAATTCAGCTTATTAAGGTTGATGATCACAATTTGGTTTCAGTATTTTTGACAGATACAGGACTTATAAAAAATCATATTATGAAGTTAAATCATGCAGTTCCAGACGTGCAAACATTACTTAGAATAAATCAAGTTATTAATAACAGATTAGTAAATCTTTCTATTCAAGAAATTAATTTAGAAGTTATTAATAATTTAAAAAAAGATTTAGGTGAATATGAAGAAATATTTAATGCTATATTACCTGTTTTGTACGAGACCTTAAATTTTGCTGATACAACAGAAGTATTTATGGAAGGAACAACAAATATATTTAACTATCCTGAATATAACGATATCGATAAGGCAAAAGAAATGCTGGCACTTCTTAATGATAAGGAGTCTCTAATGGAGTTATTTAGGCCGCAGGATGATATTACTGTAAGTATAGGGGATGAAAATTATGAGCCTCAAGCTAAGGATTGCAGTATAATATCTGCTGAATATTCTTTTGGAAATAGGCCAATTGGAAAGATAGGATTAATTGGTCCAAGAAGAATTAACTATTCAAAGGTTATAGCAATTATGTCCGAAGTAATAAAGGAACTTAATGCTATATTAAATAATCAAAAAATATAAGACTTAGGTTAGAATAGGAAGAGGTGTATTTCAAGATATATGGAAGAAAATAAAGAAATTATAAATGAAGAACTAAAAGAGGAAGAAAATGAAGTGCAAGGCACTGAAGAAGCAAATGTAAGTGAAAACACAGAAGCTGCTGAAGAAAATTCAGAAGATAGTGAAGCAAATAAATTAGAAGAGGAAAATAAGAAATTGCAAGAAGAATTAGATTCAACTAAGGATAGGCTTTTAAGATTAACAGCAGAATATGATAATTATAGAAAAAGAACTGTTAAAGAAAAAGAAGGAATATATAGTGATGCATATGTAGATGTATTAAAAGAAGTCATTCCTATTCTTGATAATTTAGAAAGAGCTGTTGCAGCTGATGGAAGCATAGAAGATTTGAAAAAAGGAATTGAAATGACAATAAAAGGTTGTGTAGATTCATTTGCAAAACTTGGAGTTGAAGAAATAGATACTTCGGGAGAATTTGATCCAAATCTTCATAATGCAGTTATGCATATAGAAGATGAAAACTTAGGTAAAAATGTAATTGCAGAAGTTTTCCAAAAAGGATATAAAAAAGATGATAAAATAATCAGACATACAATGGTTAAAGTAGCTAATTAAATTGAAATTTAAAATAAATAATGAAACTTTCAAATTAAAATAAACTAAAAAGAGTTTTAGGAGGAAAATATCATGGGAAAGATTATAGGAATTGATTTAGGAACAACAAATTCATGTGTAGCAGTTATGGAAGGTGGAGAACCAACAGTTATAGCTAACTCAGAAGGTGCTAGAACTACTCCTTCAGTTGTATCATTCCAAGCAAATGGGGAAAGATTAGTTGGTCAAGTAGCTAAAAGACAAGCAATTACTAATCCAGATAAAACAGTTATCTCAATAAAGAGGCATATGGGAACTAGTTACAAGGTTGATATAGATGATAAACAATATTCACCACAAGAAATTTCAGCTATGGTTCTTCAAAAAATTAAAGCTGATGCAGAAGCTTATTTAGGTGAAACAGTAACTCAAGCAGTTATTACTGTACCAGCATATTTTAATGATAGCCAAAGACAAGCAACTAAAGATGCAGGAAAGATTGCAGGTCTTGAAGTATTAAGAATAATAAATGAACCAACAGCAGCATCATTAGCTTATGGTTTAGATAAAATGGATTCAGCTCACAAAATATTAGTATATGACTTAGGTGGTGGTACTTTCGACGTATCTATCTTAGATTTAGGTGATGGAGTATTTGAAGTACTATCAACTAATGGAGATACTAAACTTGGTGGAGATGACTTTGATGAAAAGATCATGCACTATATTGCAGATACATTCAAAGCTGAAAATGGAATTGATTTAATGCAAGATAAGATGGCAGTTCAAAGATTAAAAGAAGCAGCTGAAAAAGCTAAAATTGAATTATCATCATCAATGCAAACAAATATTAACTTACCATTTATCACAGCAGATGCAACAGGTCCAAAGCATATTGATTTAACTTTAAGCAGAGCTAAATTTAATGAAATTACTCATGACTTAGTTGATAGAAGTATTGAACCAATGAAAAAAGCATTAGCGGATGCTAAGCTTTCATTAAGTGATATTGATAAGATAATCTTAGTTGGTGGATCAACAAGAATTCCAGCAGTAGTAGAAGCTGTTAAGAACTTTACAGGAAAAGAACCTTCTAAGGGAGTTAACCCAGATGAATGTGTTGCAGTTGGTGCAGCTATTCAAGCAGGTGTATTAACAGGAGAAGTTAAAGATGTAGTATTACTTGATGTTACTCCATTAACATTAGGAATTGAAACAGCAGGTGGAATTGCTACTCCATTAATCGAAAGAAACACAACTATTCCAACAAAGAAGAGCCAAGTATTCTCAACTGCTGCAGATAATCAAACATCAGTTGAAATCAATGTAGTTCAAGGTGAAAGACAAATGGCCATGGATAACAAGTCATTAGGAAGATTCACACTTTCAGGAATAGCTCCAGCACCAAGAGGAATTCCTCAAATCGAAGTAACATTTGATATAGATGCTAACGGTATAGTTAAAGTATCAGCGCTAGATAAAGGTACTGGTAAAGAAGCAAATATCACAATCACTGCTTCAACTAACTTAAGTGATGATGAAGTAGATAAGGCTGTAAAAGAAGCAGAAAAATTTGCTGAAGAAGACAAGAAGAGAAAAGAAAAAGTTGAAGTTTTAAATAATGCTGATCAAACAATCTATCAAATAGAAAAGACATTGGGTGAAGTTGGAGATAAAGCAACTGAAGATGAAAAGAATGCTGTTAAAGCTAAGATTGAAGACCTTAAGAAAATTAAAGATGGTGATGATATAGAAGCTATTAAAGCAGCAATTGAAGCAGTAAACCAATCATTCTATCCAATAGCTACTAAGATGTATCAACAAGCAGGTGGTGCAGAAGGTGGAGCAGGTTTTGATCCAAATGCAGCAGCAGGTGGAGCAGGAACTCAAGGTGCACAACATGATGATAATGTAGTAGATGCAGATTTTAAGGTTGATGAAGATAAATAAGATAATTAGGTTGTAATAAACGTTAATTATCAATATAATAGGATAGGGAAGGCAAGCTCGTCTTCCCTTTTCTAAAGTATAAATAAAATTCACATTTTTATAATATATTTGTATATTTATAATAGTGGGAAGGTATTATTTATACATTTATAATTAAAATTTAACTATGCAGTGTAACTTGTATTCAGTAAACTAACAGTAAACTACGAACTGTACACTAACTGTAAACTGTAAACTGTAAAGTGTAAACTGATAAAACTAGGTGGTGAATGAAACAAATGGCAAGTAAAGACTATTACGAGTTGCTTGGACTTGAGAAGGGCGCAAGTGATGACGAAATAAAAAGAGCCTTTAGAAAACTAGCTGTAAAATATCATCCAGATAGAAATCAAGGAAATGAGGAAGCAGAAGCCAAATTTAAAGAGATAAATGAGGCGTATCAAATTCTTTCAGATCCAGAGAAGAGAGCAAAATATGATCAATTTGGATCAGCTGCTTTTGATGGAAGTGGAGGCTTTGGAGGCGGAGGCTTCGGAGGCTTCGATGGATTTGATATGGGTGGTTTTGGTGATATTTTTGAATCCTTCTTTGGTGGGGGTGGATCAAGTTCTAGAAGAAGAAATGGTCCAGTAAGAGGAAATGACCTTGAATATACAATAACATTAACTTTTGAGGAAGCTGTTTTTGGTGTTGAAAAAGAAATTTCTGTTACAAGAAGTGAAAACTGTGAACATTGTCATGGTAGTGGTGCTGAACCTGGAACTAGTGCAAAAACTTGTCCAACATGCGGTGGCTCAGGTCAAGTGAGAGTTCAAAGACAAACTCCGCTTGGAAGCTTTGTTTCTACTTCTACTTGTGATACATGTAGAGGAACAGGTAAGATAATAGAAAAACCATGTTCAAGTTGTAGAGGAAATGGAAATGTAAGAAAAACAAGAAAGATAAAAGTTAATATACCAGCAGGTGTAGACACAGGAAATGTAATGCCTTTAAGAGGACAAGGCGAACATGGTCAGCGTGGAGGAAATCCAGGTGATTTATATGTAAGAATAAATGTTACTCCATCAAAGGTATTTACAAGAAAGGGAAATGATGTATATATAGATGCTCATGTCTCAATGTCTAAAGCTGCATTAGGTACAGAAATAACTGTAGCTACAGTAGATGGTAATGTTAAGTACAGTGTTCCAGCAGGAACTCAATCTGGAACAATGTTCAGATTAAAAGGAAAAGGAATCCAAAAAGTTAATTCAAGTGGAAAAGGAGATCAATACGTGAAAGTTATAGTTGATATTCCTAAGACATTAAGTAAGGAACAAAAGGAAGCTTTATATGAATTCATGAAAGCATCAGGTGAAGAATTTGATGAAGCTGTTGCTCCTAAGAAAAAACTATTTGGAAAGAAATAAAATAGAATTATTTTAAGAAAATTACTTGAGTGATCATAATTGAAATCTCAAGTAATTTTTTTGTAAGAAATGTAAAATGATAGAGGTTAAGAAATAAAAAATTGCAATATAATTTTTTATAGGTATAATTATTATGAATGCTAAAAGATGGAGTGAATTAACATGAGAATGAGAAAGAAACCGTGGGCAAGGCCTGAACTTGAAGCAAGTGATTTCTTTGTTATAAATCCTAAAGAATATAAAGGTAAGTGGAGAAGTTTATTTGGTAATAATAAACCCATATATTTAGAACTTGGATGCGGAAAGGGGACTTTCATTGCAGTACATGGGTCTGAAAATCCAGGTATTAATTATATTGCAGTAGATATAAAAGATGAGGTTTTAGGATTAGCCAAACGAAATATTGAAAAAGCATATGAAGACAAGGAGCAGTCTCCTAAAAATATAAAATTAATGGCACAAGAAATTGGACTAATTAATGAAATGCTAAGTGAAGATGACATAATAGATAGAATATACATAAATTTTTGCAATCCATGGCCCAAGAAAAAGCATAAGAAAAGAAGATTAACTCACACAAGGCAATTAGAACAATACAGAATGTTCTTAAAACCTCATGGGGAAATTTATTTCAAAACAGATGATGACGAATTATTTGAAGAATCTCTTGAATATTTTGAAGAAGCTAAGTTTAAAATTAGATATATAACTTATGATCTTCATAATAGTGACTTTATAGGTAATGTTGAAACTGAGCATGAAAAGATGTTTACAGAGCAAGGTATAAAAACTAAATTTTTGATAGCAATAAAAGAATAGAAAACTATTGATTAAAACTTTGATATGAAATGCAATGACAAGAATTTACACCTATAAAAAGAGCAGCTATGCTGCAACAACGGAACTTTTCTGCAACCAAGAATTTAAGAATTTGCAGAAAATTATATAAAAAATTAGAATCAGATAAGGAAAGGAAGATATATATGGACGGAATATGGATAGAAGTTAGTGTAATAACAAAAAGTGAGGCGTTAGAGCCTATATCGGGAATATTTTATGGATTAGGGTGCCCAAATGTGGCAATTGAAGATCCAGAAGATTTACTTTCAAGGGAACAAGGACCATTAACTTGGGATTTTGCTGATATAAATATTTTAGAACATAAGGGAAATGCAGCTGTAGTAAAAGCTTATTTCTCACAAGATGATAAGGTTGAAGAACTTGTTGCATACGTTAAGGAAAAGCTTTCAGAAATTAATGAGCTTGGTATAGATATTGGTGAAGGTACAGTAGAAGCTAAAGAAATGCATGAAGAAGATTGGGCAAATAATTGGAAGCAATATTATAAACCTGTTAAAATAACAGACAAAATTGTTATTAAGCCTATATGGGAAGAATATGAAGAAAAAGAAGGAGATCTAATTATAGAATTAGATCCAGGGATGGCCTTTGGAACTGGAACTCATGAAACAACTAGAATGTGTATTCAAGCGTTGGATAAGTATGTTAAACCTAATACAACAGTATTTGATGTTGGTTGTGGATCAGGAATACTTGCTATAGCTGCTGCTAAACTTGGAGCTAAGCATGTAGTAGGTGTTGATTTAGATCCAGTTGCTGTTGATTCATCAAAAGAAAATATAGGTTTCAATGATTTGAATAACATAGAAGTATTAGAGGGAAATCTTTTAGACGTTGTTGAAGGGAAAGCTGATATTGTAGTTGCAAACATAATAGCTGAAATAATTTGTATATTGACAGAAGATGTTAAAAAGGCATTAAATGAAGGCGGCTTATTTATTACATCAGGTATAATACATGATAGAGTAGAAATGGTTACAAAGAAATTCGAAGAATGTGGTTTTGAAGTTATCGAAATAAACAAAGATGGAGAATGGAACTGCATAGTAGCAAAGTCAGTTAACAGTTAACAATTTACAGTCTATAGTTGGAGGAGGAAAAATCTGCGATTTTTCTTTCAATTATTTATTTTAGAAATTTCTTGACGAAATTTCATGAGTGAGCGTAGTTAGTGAAGAGTAAATATTAAACAAACTACTAAGAGAAATATATTGATTCCAAATCTACATTCTATTATCAAAATTTTCTCTAAGAAAATAAAACATAAATGTTAACTAACAACTATAGAAAATAACTGAAAATTGTAACCTGCAAACTAAAAATAATAACTGTGAACTGTACACTGTAAACTGAATAAGGTGGTGTTTTTATGCATAAGTTTTTCACAGAGCCAAATAATATTACCGAAGCAGAAGGTAGAATACTTGGAGATGATGTAAAACATATTTATAAGGTTTTAAGATTATCAGAAGGTGAAGAAGTAGTATTAAATAATTGTGAAGGTATAGAGTATTTAGGAAAGATTGCATCTATAACAAAAAGTGAAGTTATAGTTAATATAATTAAAAAATTAGATATAAATAATGAAAGTAAAGTAAAAGTACATTTATTTCAAGGATTACCTAAAGGACAAAAGATGGATTTGATAGTTCAAAAGGGAACAGAGTTAGGTATAGTTGAATTTATTCCTACACTTACAGCTAGAGTTGATGTGAAGCTTAAGGGAGAATTTAAAAAACTTGATAGATTAAATAGAATTGCGCTTGAAGCATCAAAACAATCTAAAAGAAGTATAGTACCACAAGTTAAAGAAGTTATTGAATTTAAGGAAGCATTGGATAGACTTAAAGAAATGGACTTGGTTTTAGTACCTTATGAGAATGCAGAAGATTTTGGCATAAAAAGTCTTATAAGAAATTTAGAAAAAGAAAATGCAGACTTAAGTAATATTAAAAATGTTGGTATTTTAATAGGTCCTGAAGGTGGATTTGAAGAAGAAGAAATAGATACGTTGAAAAAGCAAGGAGCTTATATTGTAACCCTTGGAAATAGAATTTTACGTACAGAAACAGCTGGATTTACAGCGACAGCTCTAATTCAATATGAATTAGGAGATTTAGGAGGAAAGTTACTGTAATGGGAGAAAACCAAACAAAAAAAATAAAGATAAACAATGGAACGACTGAATTAAAAAAAATGGCTAATAGAGAAATAAAGAAAACATCAGATGGAAAAAGGTTTGTTGCTTTTGCAACCTTAGGCTGCAGAGTAAATCATTATGAAACTGAAGCTATGGCTGAAAAGTTTATTCAAGAAGGTTATGAAGTCACTGATTTTGAAAATTTTGCTGATGTTTATGTTATAAATACATGTTCAGTTACAAATATGAGTGATAAGAAGTCGAGACAAATCATAAGCAGAGCTAGAAGAAGAAATCAAGAAGCCATAATTGCAGCAGTTGGATGCTACTCACAAGTTGCACCAGAAGAAGTTGCAAAAATTGAAGGTGTAGATGTTGTCCTTGGAACTAGAAATAAGGGTGATATAGTTTATTATATAAATAAGGCTAAGGATGAGCAAAAATCACAATTAATGGTTGGAGAAGTGCTTAAAAATAAGCAATTTGAAGAATTAAATATAGAAGAATACCAAGACAAAACTAGAGCATTTTTAAAAATACAAGATGGCTGTAATAGATTTTGTGCTTATTGCGTAATACCATATACAAGAGGAGCAACATGTTCAAAAGATCCAGAAAAGGTATTGAACGAAATTAAAAATTTGAGTCAACATGGCTTTAAAGAAATCATATTATCTGGTATACATACAGCATCCTATGGTGTTGATTTAGATGGGAACATAACTCTAATAACCTTGTTGGAAGAAATTGAAAAATTAGAAGGTATAGAAAGAGTGAGGATAGGCTCTATAGAACCAAGTTTCTTTACAGATGAAGTTATAGGAAAAATAAAGGATATGAAAAAATTATGTCCTCAATTTCATTTATCACTTCAAAGTGGATGTGATGCCACTTTGAAAAGAATGAATAGAAGATATACTGCTAAAGAATATGAAGATGCTGTCAATAAAATAAGAGAAAATTTAAAAGATGCTTCAATTACTACAGATGTTATTGTAGGATTCCCTGGAGAAACAGATGAAGAATTTAATGAAACATATGAATTTTTAAAAAGATTAAAATTAACTAAAACCCATATATTTAAATTTAGTCCAAGAAAAGGTACAAAGGCAGCAGATATGACTAATCAAATAGATGGAACAGTTAAAGATAAAAGAAGTAAGACATTAATTGAATTAAATGATAAAAATGAAGGAGATTTCAGTAAATCATTGATTGGAAGAGAATTAGATGTCTTATTGGAGCAAGAAGTTACTAATAAAAAAGATGTATTCGAAGGATATACAAGAAATTATGTAAAAGTAGAGATTCCTAATGTTGACGCAAATATGATAGGAAAAATAATTACTTGTAAAATAGAGGAAGCTAATGGCGAATATGTTGTTGGAAAATTAATTTAAATTTGATATAATACAAATTAAGGAAAAGAGAATAAGGAAACTCGACTCACTTTGTTCGCTGAGTAAGTTCGAGTTACCAAATGTAAAATTTGGACTCTCACTTAAGGAGGTGAATTTATGGGTGATTGTATTTTTTGTAAGATAATTAATGGGGAAATTCCAAGTAAAAAGTTATATGAAGATGATAAAGTATATGCATTCTATGACATAAATCCAGAGGCACCTATTCATTTTTTAGTAATACCAAAGGAACATATTGAAAGTGCTAATGCATTAAATGAGAATAATGTTAACATCGTTGCGCATATATTTAATGTTATTAATAAACTAGCTAAGGAAACAAAGATAGCAGAAAGCGGTTATAGAATAGTAAACAACTGTGGCCAAGACGGAGGTCAGACTGTTGAGCATCTTCACTTCCATGTTCTTGGAGGAAGAAGTTTACAGTGGCCACCAGGCTAATATTTTGTCGATAAATGAATTGAGATTTTTTCTTAATTTCTTGACATTGTTTATTTAAATATTGTATAATATAGCATGTGTTATTAAGCCCATAGCTGAGTTAATTTAAGCTAGCGGAGGGAGGGATATTAAATGTCAGAAATTAAAGTTGGAGAAAACGAAACACTTGAAAGTGCGTTAAGAAGATTTAAGAGAAAATGTGCTAGAGCTGGGGTTCTTTCTGAAGTTAGGAAGAGAGAACATTATGAAAAGCCAAGCGTTAAGAAAAAGAAAAAATCAGAAGCTGCTAGAAAGAGAAAGTTTAAGTAGTAAAGGTTTCTTCTGAAAGAAGGTAATGAAATGCCAACAATTAAAGATAGATTACAAGATGATTGGAAAGCTGCTTTAAAGGCAAAAGATAAATTCAAAGCTAACGTAATTAGTACTGCTAAATCTGCTGTATTATTAGTTGAAAAAACTGATAATAGAAAGCTTGAAGATGATGAAGTTATTAGTATATTAGCTAAAGAAGTCAAGCAAAGACGAGAGTCTATGGTTGAGTTCGAAAAAGGAAAAAGGCAAGATTTAGTAGATCAGTGTAAAGCTGAGATAGAAATTTTGTTAGAATACCTTCCTCAGCAATTAGGTGAAGAAGAGATAAAACAAATAGTAAAAGAGTCAGCTGAAGAAGTGGGTGCAAATAGCATTAAAGATATGGGAAAAGTTATGTCGGCTGTAAGACCTAAAGTATTAGGAAAAGCTGATGGTAGCCTTGTAAGTAAAATAGTTAAAGAATATTTAAATAATAAATAGCGTGAAATTAATAGTTTTAGCTATTATTTATGGGACATAGGATTTATATAAATATCCTATGTCCCATTTCATTTTCAAATATTAATTAAACATGATAACATTATTGTTTAATTAAAGAATTAAATTATAAATCCTATCATAAATTACAATGAAGAAGTTTATGTAGGAGGCAAGTATGGAAGAAAAATTTCAAAGAGGAAAAGAAAAAATACTTAATAAATTAGATTTACCAAGTGATATCTCACTAGACTTACCGAAGATAATTGTAATAGGTAATAGAGAAATCACAATTGAAAATCATAAAGGCATTATTTTTTTTGAAACTAACATGGTTAAAATAAATTCAAGAGTAGGAGCAATAATAATAAGCGGTGAAAATTTTGAGATATTATTTATTGCAGAAACAAGTATTACTATAAGTGGCTTGTTTAAGGGGATTTCATATGAGAAGGAATAATTTGAAATCCAAACAAATAACCATAGAAGTTAGTGCTTTAAAACCAGAAAGAATATTAAATGTACTTTGGAATAATAGTATTTATACTAGTAATATAGTTAAAATAGATTTATTAACAATTAGATTTAACATTAATTTTAATGAGTATAAAGAAGCAGAATCTTTAATTAAAAAGAATAATGGAAAAGTACGAATAGTTAAAGTTAGCGATATGATAATTATATTTATGAAGTTGAAGAAGAAATTTTCACTAGTCATTGGGGCGGTAATGTTCTTCGGCGTTATATATATATTGTCAAATTATATATGGGCTATAGACATAGAGACTCAAAGAAATTTAAGTCCTTTTGAAATTAGACAGCAATTATTTTCAATTGGAATAAAACCAGGACTAAGTAAATCACAGATAAATGTATATGATATAGAAAAAAAGATGGAAAATATAAATGATCAAATATTATGGATTAGAACGAGGGTAGAAGGATCTACGCTGAAAATAATTATAAAAGAAAAAGTAAATCCTCCATTAACAGAAAAAACATTATATAATCAAGTTATAGCTAAAATGGATGGTGAGGTCAAAAGAGTATACTCAAGTTCTGGAAATGCAATAGTTGCTCCTGGAGATATAGTTAAAAAAGGTGATGAATTGATATTACCAATTCAAGGGAGAGAAGGGTTTGAGAGAGAAGTCAAGCCAAGTGGAACAGTTATAGCAAATACTTTTTATGAAAAATTTATGGAAGTTCAAGTGAGTGGGGAAAAACTTCAACGAACAGGCAAAAAGAATAGTGATATTTATTTAAGCTTTTGGGGCAAAAAAATTTACTTGAAAAAAGCTATAAATAGATTTGATAATTATGATAAAATAGAAGAAAAGAACGGATTTTTTAACCAAATAATATATTTTCAGAAAAAAGGTAGAAATATAAGTTTGGATAAAGATGCTACAGTTAAGGAATCAGCTGAAAAATTAGAAGGTTCATTAAGAAAAACGCTTAGTAATGATTCTAAAATTATTGATAGAAAAATTACAGTGGAAGATATTTCTGATGGAAAGATATTAATTAAAGTTATTTTTACCGTAGAACAAGACATTGCAAAAAACGTACAATAAAAGATTACAATATTTTGATTGGTTAATTGCTTTGATTTTAGATGAAAAGGTGAAGAGCATGAAGATGAAAGAAAATGACAGGAAAATGAATAGTAATATGCAAAGAGTTATGTTATTTTTATCTGTGTTTAGTATAAGTTATTTATTAATTGTTAGTGCAATAGCACCAAAACATTATAACTTTAAAGAAGGTGAGATTGCCAGAGTAGATATAAAGGCTCCAAGAGATATAGTTGATCAAAAAGCAACAAAAGATAAAGAGGAGCAGGCAATTGCAAAGGTTGGAAAGCAATACACATTAAAACCTGAAATTAAGAAACAAGCTGAAGATAATGTTACTGGCATGTTTGATAAGCTTATTGCCTTAAGTAGCATGGTAAATACTGCAGTTATGGATAAAGAAAATGAATTGAAAAAACTAACAGCCTTTCAGTTGACAGACGAACAATATAAGTCATTATTAGGAATTAATAAAGATAGTTTGCCAGATTTAGAGATAAAAATGATTAGTATAATTGATGGTGCATATCAAAAAAATTTAGAGGAAAATGATGACACTGATTTAAAGGAAGTGAAAAAAACTGCAGCTGCTAAAATAGATGCTTTAGATTTAGATGCTGGAGTAATAGCTGCATTTAAGCAAATTGTTCAAAATCAAATAAAACCAAATGTTTTTTTTGACCAAGAAAAGACAGATGAAAAGGTACAAGAGGCTCAGAAAAGTGTTTCAAAGGTGATAATAAAGCAAAATCAAACAATTGTAAAAGAAGGGGAGCCGGTAACTGAAAATCAATTAGCTATTTTATCAGATTTAGGAATGTTAAACGATGAGAATGGAACAGCATATTTATACGTTTATTTAGCTCTTGCTGTATTCCTTTTTACTATATTATTTCTTCAATATAACTATCTTAAACTTAACTATGAAAATATATTTGAGAATACAAAAAAAATGCTTCTAATTAGTGTTATCAATTTAATTTCACTAATATTCGCTAGAAGCATAGGAAGTATTTCTCCTTTTTTAATTCCTTTTGCTTGTGCACCTATGATGCTTACATTACTGCTAAATTATAAAATATCATTTGTAATTAGTGCATTAAATATAATTATTATAAGTGCGGTAAATGGATTCGATGTCCAAATTATAATATTAGGTGTAGTTAGTTCTATATTAGGAGCAACTTTACTAAAGAAGATGCAGCAGAGAAATGATTTATTGTTTTCAACGTTGTATATTGCAATTATTAGCGCTATATTCACATTGTCTACAGGTGTTATTGTATCAAGCAATTTTGGTGATGTGTTAATAAAAGCTGGAATTACCTTTTGTGGTGGACTATTATCAGGTATTTTTGCTTTAGGAATATTACCATTTTTGGAAGGTGCATTTAATGAAGTTACAACTTTAAAATTATTAGAATTATCAAATCCTAATAATCCACTTATGAAAAGAATGCTAATGGAAGCGCCAGGAACATATCATCACAGCATGTTAGTTGCAAACCTTGCAGAAATGGCAGCTGATGAAGTGGGAATTAATTCAGTAGTTGTTAGAATTGCGTCATATTATCATGATGTTGGAAAAATAGAGAGGCCTTACTTTTTTTCAGAAAATCAAATGGGATTAGGAAATCCACATGATAATATACCTCCAAATTTAAGTACTATGATAATAAAATCTCATGTAAAAGATGGATTGGAATTAGCTGAAAAATACAAATTGCCAAAAATAATTCAAGATATAATTGCAGAACATCATGGGAAAACATTGGTAAAGTATTTTTATTATACAATGAAAAACAATTGTGAGAATCCAGATGAAATTAAAATGGAGGATTATATGTATGAGGGGCCTATACCAAGCACAAAGGAAGCTGGTATAGTAATGCTATCTGATAGTGTTGAAGCAGCTGTAAGGTCAATTAAGGAACCTACTAATGAAAAGATTAGTGAGATGATTAATTGTATTATCGATGATAAATTAAGAACTGGTCAATTAAATAATTGTAATTTAACATTAAAAGATATAGAAAAAATAAGAATATGTTTTTCGACAGCACTTAATGGAATATATCATCAAAGAATAGAATATCCAAAGGATAAGATTAAGGAATTGAGTACTGAAAATAAAGATAAAAAAGATAAAATTAAGGAGTAAATCATGATTTATGTAGATAATAGACAAGATATATTAGATGTTAAGGAGGAATTTGTAGATAAATTAAAAAATGTAATTGAATTTGCACTTAAAGAAGAACAAGTGAATATACAGTGTGAAGTTTCATTGGTTTTTGTGGATAATTCAGAGATAAAAGAAATTAATAAGGATACAAGAGGAATAGATAAAGAAACGGATGTATTATCATTTCCAATGTTAGAATATGAAAATAAAAAAGTTTTTAAAGAGATGTACTTAGACTATAAATTCTTACCAAGTGATTTTGATGGAGAGGAACTTGTACTTGGGGATATAGTACTTTCCTTAGAAAAAGCAATGGAGCAAAGTAAAGAATATAATCATTCTTATGAAAGAGAAGCGGCTTATTTAGTAGTACATTCTGTATTACACTTATTAGGATATGATCATATGGAAGAGGAAGATAAGAAAATAATGAGAAACAGAGAAGAAGAAATCTTAAACAAACTTAATATAATAAGATAATAAATAACTGTAAATTGCCCACAGGATACCCTAAAGGGCATAAACTGTTAACTGAAAAAAGTGGGTGGGGGAAAATGAAAGTAAAAAAAACCTTAGAGAGTTTTAATAATGCAATAAATGGAATAATAGAAACTGTTAGAACAGAAAGAAATATGAAAATACATTTGATAGTTGCTTTAGTAGTGCTAATTGCAAGCTTTTTCTTTGATATAACAAAAGTTGAATTTCTTATTTTAGCAGTTACAATAGCTATGGTAATAGCAGCTGAGTTAGTAAATACAGCAATAGAAGCAGCCATAGACATGACTACAAATTATTATCACCCATTAGCTAAAATAGCTAAGAATGCAGCAGCAGGTGCAGTTCTGATTACAGCTATAAATGCATTATTAGTTGGGTATATTATATTTTGGGATAAGTTAACCACATTTTCATTTTCTTTAATAAATAAAGTGAAAAACTCACAGCCATACACAATATTTATTGCTTTGGTAATTGTATGTATAGTGACAATAATTGCAAAAGCAATATTTGGTGAAGGAACACCACTTAAAGGAGGAATGCCTAGCGGACATAGTGCTTTAGGTTTTTCTATTGCAACAGCAATATCATTGATTACAGAAGAACCAATATGCATACTACTCAGCTTTATATTGGCATTTATCACAGCTCAAAGCCGGGTAGATTCAGAAGTTCATAGTATTGCTGAGGTAGCAGTTGGAGCAGTTTTTGGAATATTATTAACTTTATTCATTTTTACATTATTTAGACTTTAATTTACCAGTTAAGATTAGCACATTGTCAATTAACTTATAAATAGAGTATACTATTTATAAAATAGCATAACGATAGTCAAGTTTCAGGTATGAAACTTATTTTTAGGAGGAAAAGATGTTTAAATCAGGATTCGTTACAATAGTTGGAAGACCTAATGTAGGAAAATCAACTTTATTAAATTATATAATGGGAGAAAAATTATCTATAGTTTCAAATAAACCACAAACAACAAGAAATAATATTCAAACAATATTAACAGGAGAAGACTATCAAATGGTATTTGTTGATACCCCAGGAATTCATAAACCTAAACATAAATTAGGGGAATATATGGTGAATTCAGCAAAGGAATCTACAAAAGATGTTGATTTAGTATTGTTTTTAACTAATCCAGACGAGGAAATAGGAAAAGGTGATAAGTTTATACTAGAAACTTTAAGAGATAAAAAATGTCCAGTATTCCTAGTATTAAATAAAGTTGATGAAAGTACACAGGATAGAGTGGCAAAAAGTTTGCAAATGTATGCAGAAGAATTTAAATTTGCAGAAATAATACCTATTTCTGCAATTAAAGGGAAAAATGTTGATAAATTATTAGAATTAATGAAAAATTCGATGCCAGAAGGTCCTAAATATTATCCAGATGATATGATAACAGATGTTCAAGAAAAATTTGTTGTATCAGAAATAATTAGAGAGAAAGCTTTAAGGACTCTTAGAGATGAAGTTCCTCATGGTATAGCTGTAGACATAATTCAAATGAAACAAAATGAAAAGGGTACATATCATATTGAAGTAGATCTAATCTGTGAAAAAGATTCACATAAAGGTATAATAATAGGTAAGAATGGCCAAACACTTAAAAGAATCGGAGAAACTGCAAGGTATGAACTTGAAAGATTTTTAAGAAGCAAAGTTAATGTAAAGATATGGGTCAAGGTTAGAAAAGAATGGAGAGATAACCAAAACTTATTAAAAGAATTAGGCTATAAAGCAAAAAAATAGTTATAAGTGAAAAGATAAAGTCGGTTATAAGTGAAAGTTGATAAATGATTGACGAATAGGGATAAATTTTAGAAACAGTAATAAATATGTAAATTGCCAAAGCTGGTTCAAACCAACCCAAAATCCCTAATTCATAACTCATAACTGATCGAACTGGGGTGGTTAATCTGTCAATTTTTGAGACTAAAGCAGTTATTATAAAAACTCAAGATTTTAAAGAAAATGACAAATTAGTTTGGTTTTACACCGAAAAATTAGGCAAAATTACAGCTGTTGTTAGAGGTGCAAAGAAAAGTAAGAGTAAGTTTTTAGCATTAACATTACCTTTATGTTATGGTGAATATGTTTTATACAAAGGAAAAAATTTATATACCCTTCAAGAAGGCAAAATAATTAATTCTTTTCAAGGCCTATTAAATGATTTATCTAAACTTACTTATTCATCATATTTGTGCGAGCTAATAGATATTGCATGTGAAGATAATGAGGTTAATCATGAGCTTTTTAGAAATTTAGTCACAACCTTATATTTATTAAATACAGATGCACTGGATTATGAAATATTAATAAGAGCATTTGAATTAAGATTACTAAAGAATACAGGGTATAACTTAATATTAGATAATTGCAGCATATGTAGAAAAAAAATAGCATCAGCAAATTATATAAGCTTATCGTATTATGGCGGAGTATGTGAGGAGTGTCCTAAGGAGCATGGTTTATATATATCTAAAGGTGCATACAATGCTTTGAGGTTTTTAATGAATATGAATTTAGATAAATTATATAGATTAAATTTAAATGTGGAAATAAAAGCTGAAATAGAAAAAGTGATTACTTTTTTAATTTCAAACAATTATGCAAAAAGACCTAAAAGTTTAGATATGTTAAAATTTATTAAGGAGTGATGATTTATGGAAAAAATAACTTTAGAAAAAGTTGATGTGGTTAGAGAAAGAACAGGTGTAAGTTATGAAAAGGCAAAGGAAGCTTTAGAAAAAAGTGAAGGCGAAGTTCTAGATGCAATAATTTACATTGAGAAAACAGAAGGCCTTTCAGGAAATGAAAAAAGTTCTGATGACGTAAATAAATCAGCAGTTTCCGTTGAAGAACTAAAAGCATGGTTTAAGCAAACTATAGATAAAGGAAATGTAACAAGAATAAAGATAAAAAAAGATGATAATGTACTTGTAGATATTCCTGTTAATGCGGGAATAGCAGCAGGGGTTGTTGCTATTGTAATTCCACCAATATTAGCAGCAGGGGTTATAGCAGCAATTGCAACTCAGATTACTATTGAAATAACTAGAGAAGATGGTTCTGTTGAAGTAGTAAATAAATATGTTTCAGAAGTAGCTGTAAATGTAAAAAATAAAGCAAGTGATTTTTCTGATAAGATAATGAATAAAGTTAATGAAATAAAAAATGATATCAACAAAAAAGATGGTAATTCAAAACAAAAATCAGAAAATGAATCAGAAGCAGTATATAGCTATACAGTAAACTTTGATAAAGAGAAAGAAAATTCAGAAAATTAAATGATATTGGGAGTAATGCAGAGAAAAACAGACATAAAAGCAAAATAAAATTAATAGATAAGAAATATTTGGTGAATTTATTTGATTTTTCAGAAAATTAAGTCTAGTCAAACAATAATTACATGATATAATAAGTATGTAACATAAAATAATCAATTTTCACCGGGTATTTCTTTAAATTACAGAAAGAGGGATAAGGTTGAAATTATCACCTAGACAAGAAGAAATAGTATGTATAGTAAAAGAAAATGCACCAATTACAAGTGAAGCACTAGCGGAGAAAATTGGAGTTACAAGAGCTGCTCTTAGAGCAGACTTGGCTGTTCTTACAATGATAGGAGCTTTAGATGCTAGACCAAAGGTTGGATATGTGTATAATGGCAAAACATCAAATGGTTTAGTTTATCAACAAATAAGCAAAATTAAAGTATCTGAAATAATGTCAAAGCCTGTAACAGTAAGTGAGGATACAATGGTATATGATGCAATCGTATTCTTATTTCTAAATGATGTAGGCACATTATTTATTGAGAATAATGGAATAATGACGGGGGCAGTTTCAAGAAAAGATTTTCTTAAAATTTCAATAGGGGGAACTGATATACATAAGGTTCCAGTTGGAGTAATCATGACAAGAATGCCTAATATAATCTGCGCAAGTGAGGATGATAATGCATATGATCTAGCAAAGAAAATTATTGAGCATGAAATTGATAGTATTCCAGTTGTTGAAATATTAAAAAAATCTGATGGAAAAGATCAGATGAAAATAATAGGTAAAGTCTCTAAGACTAACATAACAAAATTATTTGTTAAGCTTGGAGAGATTGAGAATTAATTATTTGGGTAACTACGAAGTCTTTAGACATATGAAAGAATATAATAAGTCCAGGATGCAATGTATATTTCTAACTAGAAAAGGATGTATGTTTATCTTATAGTGGACTATTGGATGAACATGTTTGCAAAATATAACGGAAGATATATTACATGTTGACTTATTATTTTTTTGAGTATATCTCAATTAGGCATCGATAGTATATATAGTTTCAAAATAACAAGAAAAGAGGGAGTATTGAGATGACAAACAAGTATGTGTATCTATTTAGTGAAGGAAATGCTTCAATGAAAAATTTACTTGGAGGTAAAGGTGCTAATTTAGCAGAAATGACAACTTTAGGAATACCTGTTCCGCAAGGATTTATTGTTACAACAGAAGCTTGCAATAAATATTATGAAGACGGAAGAAAAATTTCTGACGAAATAATAAGTCAAATTTTTGAACAATTAGCAAAACTTGAAGAAACTACAGGTAAAAAATTTGGAGACAATACCAATCCTTTATTAGTTTCAGTAAGATCTGGTGCAAGAGTTTCAATGCCGGGTATGATGGATACTATTTTAAACTTAGGACTAAATGATGTAGCAGTTGAAGCTATGGCAGAGATGACTAAGAATCCTAGATTTGCATATGATTCTTATAGAAGATTTATACAAATGTTCTCCGATGTTGTTATGGGAATTGAAAAGAGGTTATTTGAAAATAAAATTGACGAGCTTAAGGAAAAGAAAGGTGTTGAATTTGATACAGATTTAACTGCTGAAGACTTAAAAGAGTTAGTTGCTCAATTTAAAGAACTTTATAAAAAGGAAAAAGGTGAAGATTTCCCAAGTGATCCTAAAAATCAATTAATTGAATCAATAACAGCTGTATTTAGATCATGGGATAATCCAAGAGCTATAGTATATAGAAGATTAAATGATATTCCAGGTGAATGGGGTACTGCAGTAAACGTACAACAAATGGTATTTGGTAATAAAGGTGAAACTTCAGGAACTGGAGTTGCATTTTCAAGAAATCCAGCTAATGGAGACAAAGCTATATATGGTGAATATTTAATGAATGCACAAGGTGAAGACGTTGTTGCGGGTATAAGAACACCACTTGAAATTGGAAAATTAAAGGAACAAAATCCTGAGATATATGCAGAATTTGAAGGAATTGTTAATACTCTAGAAGACCACTATAAAGATATGCAAGATATGGAATTTACTATAGAAGAAGGTAAATTATATTTCTTACAAACTAGAAATGGTAAGAGAACAGCTCAAGCTGCTTTAAAAATTGCGGTTGATTTGGTTGAGGAAGGAATGCTTACCAAAGAGCAAGCAATCTTAAAGGTTGAACCAAAACAATTAGATACATTATTGCATCCAGCATTTTATACAGAAGATTTAAAGAAAGCTACACCAATAGCCAAAGGATTACCAGCATCTCCTGGAGCAGCATGTGGTAAAATTGCATTTACTGCTGATGAAGCTAAAGATAGGGCTGCACTTGGAGAAGATGTAGTACTTGTAAGACTTGAAACTTCACCAGAAGATATTGAAGGTATGATTGCTGCTAAAGGAATTCTTACTGTTAGAGGTGGAATGACTTCTCATGCTGCTGTTGTAGCAAGAGGAATGGGAACTTGCTGTGTAGCAGGTTGTGGAACTATTAAAGTCAACGAAGAAAAGAGAACTATTGAAGTTAATGGAAAAGTTTATACAGCAGATGATTATATTTCAATAGATGGTACTTCTGGTAATGTATATGGAGAAAGAATAAAGACAGTTACACCAGAAATTTCAGGACATTTCGCAATATTTATGGGATGGGCTGATGAAATAAGAAAATTAAAAGTTAGAGCAAATGCAGATAGTCCAAGAGATGCAAAACAAGCAGTTGAATTTGGAGCAGAAGGTATAGGACTTTGTAGAACAGAGCATATGTTCTTTGCTGAAGATAGAATTATGGCTGTGAGACAAATGATTACATCAAAAGATGTAGAGCAAAGAAAAATTGCATTAGCAAAGATATTACCAATGCAAAAGTCAGATTTTATAGGAATTTATGAAGCTATGGAAGGTAGACCAGTTACTATAAGATTGTTAGATCCACCATTACATGAATTCTTACCAACTGCTGATCAAGATATTAAAGATTTGGCAAAAGAAATGGGTATTACTTATGACGAATTGAAAGGTACAGTTCAAGAATTGCATGAATTCAACCCAATGATGGGTCATAGAGGCTGTCGTCTTGCAGTATCTTATCCAGAAATAGCTGAAATGCAAGCAAGGGCAATTATAGAAGCTGCAATAGAAGTTAATAAGAATAAAGGCCATAATATAGTTCCAGAAATAATGATTCCATTAGTTGGAGAAATTAAGGAATTAAAATATGTTAAGGATGTAATTGTAGCTACAGTTGAAGAAGTTATGAAAGAAAAGGGAGTAACTTTACAATATAAAGTTGGAACTATGATAGAAATTCCTAGAGCTGCTTTAACAGCCGATGAAATTGCTAAAGAAGCAGAATTCTTCTCATTTGGAACAAATGACTTGACTCAAATGACATTTGGATTCTCAAGAGATGATGCAGCTAAATTCTTAGCAGCTTATTATGAAAAGAAGATTTATGAACAAGATCCGTTTGCTAAGTTAGATCAAACTGGAGTTGGTTCATTAATTAAAATAGCAGCAGAAAAAGGAAAAGCTACTCGCCCAGACATCCATCTTGGAATTTGTGGAGAACATGGTGGAGATCCATCATCAATTGAGTTCTGTCATAATACAGGTCTTGATTATGTATCATGTTCACCATTTAGAGTACCTCTTGCTAGACTTGCAGCAGCACAAGCACAAGTAAAACAACCAAGATAAATTGAATAAATAATGTAATTTTAATCTGAAAGCTTGATATAATAGTCTATTAAATAATGATTATTATGCTATAAAAGAATAGAGTATAGTGACTTAATTTCATTAATAATTTTAAGTTACTATACTCTATTTTTTATTAAACTAATTTTTAAGTAATACCTTAGGTGATTAATTTATTTTTTTGAAAGGGATGAAATAAAGTCATCTATCATAGATTCAAAACTCTCATCTAAAGTTACTTCATTATTATGAAAATATCCAAATGAATATAATGAGACAAAACCATGCAAAAGACTTCTTAAAGTTCGGCTTTTATGAACCAAACGGATTTCATCCTTAATGTAAAACTCTAAAATCTGACGAATGATACGAGTAGTTCCTTTTGCCAAATTAAATAACTCTGAGTTTTCAGTACTTGGAATACTCACAAAAAGTCTATAAGCGGTCGTATTTTCAAAAGCAAACTCTTTATAAACCTTAGCATATTCTTTTACCGCCTCATCGCCACTCTTACCAATTAACCTCTGCATTAATTTTTGATTCAATTCATTTAAAAGATATACTGTCATTTCAATTTTAAGACTATCCATATTAGTAAAATGATTATATAAAGAAGGATGTTTTATATTTAATTTTTCAGCAATTTTTTGGAAGGTAAGTTGATTAAGACCAATTTCATCTGCCAAAGAAAAAGAAACTTGAATTATTTTTTCTTTGGTTAAATTTCTTTTTTGCATTTGATTTTCACTCCTATAATCTTACGGTTTAATAGTAGTTTAACATTGCAAAACATATTTATCAAATTATAGTTATAGATAATAAACTATATTTTGTAGTTTACAAACTAATAAATGTAGTTTATAATTAATCTTGGGATAGGGAAAAATTTAATTAAGAAAAAATGCGCAACTTGCTATTGTTTTGTTTACTAATATTACTATTACGCAATATTTTGTTAGAGTGGCGAAATCTAATTGAATAATTAGTATGAAAAGATTGTATTACATATTAATTTATACAAAAGAGAGGTGTATATTCATGGAAATGTGGAAGAAAAATTTAATAGTATGTTGGTTTGGGATATTTGTGGCTGCTATAGGAATGAGTCAGATTGCCCCAGTATTACCACTTTACATACAACATCTTGGTGTTCAAGATGCAGCAACAATTACAAAAATTTCAGGAATTGCCTTTGGGATCACTTTTATAATTTCAGCTATTTTTTCACCAATTTGGGGAAGTGCAGCTGATAAATATGGACGAAAACCAATGATACTTAGAGCAAGCCTTGGTATGGCAATAACTATAGGGTGTATGGGTTTTGCACCAAACGTTTATATACTCATAGGTTTAAGACTACTTCAAGGTGTAATTACTGGCTATAGTACAGCTTGTACTGCATTGATCGCAACTCAAACTGATAAGGAACATGCAGGGTATGCGTTAGGTACACTATCAACAGCAAGTATTGCAGGTTCTTTACTTGGCCCAACAGTTGGTGGTTTTATAGATGAGATATTAGGACTACAAAGTGTATTTTTCATAACAGGGGCTTTACTTTTAATTTCATTTATTACAACGCTTATATTTGTAAAAGAATCATTTGTTAGAGAAGAGAAAAAGGTACTTACTATTGAAGAAGTTTGGAGTACTGTTCCTCAAAAAAGCTTAACTGTTACGATGTTTTTAACTTTCTTTATATTATCTGTAGCATTGTATTCTGTAGAACCAATCGTGACTATATATGTTAAGCAGTTATCTAATAACAGTTCACATATTGCACTTTTAGCTGGAATTACATTTTCAGCTTCTGGCCTTGCCAATATAATTGCGGCTCCAAGACTTGGAAAACTTTCAGATAAGATAGGAGCTCATAAAGTAATGTTAGCATGCCTTATAGGTGCAGTGATTATTTTTATACCACAAGCTTTTGTACAAAATACTTGGCAGTTAATGGGACTTCGATTTCTATTAGGACTAGCATCTGCAGGGCTTAATCCATCTGTTAATATTATATTGAAAAAAATAACACCGTCTTCTCTTACTGGCAGAGTATTTGGTTTTAACATGTCAGCAGGATATTTGGGGGTATTTGGAGGTTCAGTCTTAGGAGGGCAGATTGCAGGAATTTTAGGAATGCAATATGTATTTTTTATCACAAGTGCATTGTTACTTGCAAATGCAATTTGGGTATACTTTAAGGTTTATAAAAAACTCAATTTAAAAGAATAATATTATTAATGTTGGATGACTAATTTTTATAAGAAGTATTAAACAATTCCTATTTAATAGATAATTAATTCTATAAAAAAATAAAATAAAAAGGAGATATTAATGTGGAAAATCTAGAATTAAATGAAAATAAATTTATTAATGCAGAAAAAAGTGCTCTTGTACTTATAGATTTACAAAGCGGAATTACGGCTAGGGAAATTCAACCTTCACCTTATACAAGTGAGGAGGTTATCCATAATGCAAGCAAGTTAGTTAATGCGTTTAGTGAAAAAGGAACTTTTATAGTTTTAGTAAGAGTTTCTACTATAGACGGTAAAGATATGGTTAAACCGAAAACTGATTCAAAAGTTGTTGGAATGAAATATCCAGAAGGCTGGGATAACCTTGTACCTGAAATAGCTAACACTAAGAATGCCCATATTATTACAAAGAGGCAATGGGGAGCTTTTTATGGTACTGATCTAGATTTACAATTAAGACGTAGAGGAATTGACACTATTATATTAGGTGGGATTTCTACTAACATTGGTGTAGATACTACAGCAAGGGAAGCATATCAACATGGTTATAATCAAATTTTTGTGGAAGATGCTATGACTGCAGTAACAAAGGAAGAACATGATTATGTCTGCAAATACATCTTTCCTAGGATTGGCAAAATTAGAACGACAAAAGAAATAATTTCATCATTAAAATAAAATGAAAACTTAAATATCAAAAAGGATTGGAGGATTAAGATGAAAATTAAATGGTTTGGTCAATCATGTTTTATGATAACATCTGAAAGTGGAATAAAAGTATTAACAGATCCATATAAGAAAATGCTTGGTTATGAATTGCCTGAAATGGAAGCTGATATAGTATCTACAAGTCACAATCATAAGGACCATAATAATATAAATGTAGTCAAGAATAGTTTTATACATATAAATGAGCCAGGCGATTTTTACGAACATGGAATAGAAATAAAAGGTATCCAAACATTTCATGATAATACCTCTGGGTCTAAGAGAGGACAAAATACTGTATATAACTTCAATATTGATGATATAAATATTTGTCATTGTGGTGACCTTGGACATGTTCTAGATGCCAATCAGATAGAGGAGATAGGAAATGTTCACATATTACTTCTCCCTATTGGTGGTTTAGCTACAATTAATGCATTTGATGCAGTTCAAGTGATGAAGCAGTTAAATCCAACAATTGTTATTCCTATGCACTACAGGACAAAGGCACTAGGGATAGCAGGTTATATATTTAGTAAGGTTGATAAATTCATTTCAGCCTCAGGACTAAAAGCAAAAGAGTATGGAGAACTTGAATTAAGCAAAGCAAATATTAAAGATTATTCAGGAATGGTTGTGCTTAAATACGATTAGAATTTGCTTTTTATAATATGATATACACTTAACTGGAATTACATTTACCAATTTCAAGAGCAATAGTTAGTTCGAAATCTTCGTATTTAATGAATTAATTGAACTATAATGAGTTTTTATGTAAGATTATACAACTAAATATAAGGTATTGTATTTTAATTTCATTATTGATTTTAAGTACAATACCTTATTTTGTTAAATGTTATATTGAAGTTTATAAATCTATAGAATACTATATATTAGAAGTTGTTTATAACTCATTTTTTTACATGTGTCTAAAGTTAAATTCGCAAGTTGACATTTATGTATTAGTATGGTTCCATTAAATTAAGAATTAGAAGTGATATATTTAACATATTTAGAATTTAAAGTATATAACATATATCTAAGGAGATATTATAATGAAACTTTTTAATTATATAAAAAATAATATTAAAGGGTATTCAAATTGGAAACGTTATAGTATAAAGGCAAAATTACTAACTATATTTATAATTATTTCTATTATACCAATTATTTTTAGTCAAGTATTTTTGTACAAGCTATCGCAGCATTATCTAGAAAAAAAAATTACAAGCCTCACAGATAGAAATCTATTTTACGTAAAAACTAATATAGAAACAGATATGAATTATTATAAAGATACTTTGTATAGGATTACAGTAGATAATGATTGTTTGGGGCTAGAGAATATGTTCAACAATGGTGATGAATTTGAAAAAGCAGCATCAATTAATAAAATTAGAGATATTTTTGGATCTTACTCATATTCTAGAAGTCAGATAAGAGCTATAACTTTCGTGGGGAAGGATGGAAGAAACGTATATTATGATAAAAGTAATCAAGGCATAAATAACAGAGTTTGGAATGCATATAGTGATTCTTCTAAAGCTGAAATTTACTTTAAAATTTTAAATAGTAATACGCCAGTTATTTTACCTACCACTGCTAATAGTTATATTGGCGGGAAGTCGGAGTATATGTTTCATATGGGATTAAAAGTTAGAGATATTAGGACTAAGGAAGAGGTTGGTATAATTATTATGAGTTTTGATGAGCAGGTCTTATCAGATGTATGTAATGTGAATATGGATAAGAAAAATTCATCAGAAGATAAAATAAATATGTGTTCAGTTGTAATTGATGATGAAGGAAGAGTTATATCATTTAAAGACAAAAGGTATATCGGAACTTTTGTAAAAGATTATACTAGTAAAGAGATTAGTGATAAAGATAGCTATGAAACGTTAAATGAATTAGTATATTCAATACCTAATTTTACAAATAGAAATATTTCAGTTAGTAGTATTTCCATAGAAAGTGTTGGATGGAAGGTAATCAATATTGTTGACAAGGATAATTTGTTTTATGAAGTCAACCTATTAAGAAACTTAACATTAGCATTATTGGCTGTGATAGTAATAATAGTAATGGGTGTTATTATAATATTTTCAAATAAATTCTATGAATCAGTTAAAATCATTGTTAGTGGTATGAAAAAAGCTAAAAAAGGTAACTTTAACGTGAAGATAGAACTCGATACAGAAGATGAGTTAGCATTTATTGGTGAGGAGTTCAATGAAATGTTATCAACAATAAATATCTTAGTGGAAGATATTAAAAAGCAAAGTAATTATATTATTGAAATATCAAACAAAAGAAGAGAAGCTGAGATAAAGGCAATTGTAGCACAGATTAATCCGCATTTTTTATATAATACTTTGGATTGTATAAATTGGATGGCAATTAAAAATGAAAATTATGAAGTTAGTGATACCATAGGAAATTTTGCACAAATACTACGATATAGTATCGGAGATATAAATAAAGAAGTTACTATTTATGACGAGGTTGAATGGCTTAAAAAATATGTATACTTACAACAGATTAGATTTAATAACAGCTTTGAGTTGGATTTAAATGTAAGTGAAGAGATTTTAAGATGTAGAATTCACAAATTAATATTACAGCCATTAATTGAAAATTCAATTATTCATGGGTTTAAAGGACATAATGATGGAGGAATCTTAAAAGTTAATATTAATAAATTTCAAAATAATTTTATAAAAATTATAGTGGGGGATAATGGGAATGGTATCTCAGAAGAAAAACTTGAAAGAATAATTAAAAACATAAAATTAGGAAAGGATGAAGATGAAAATATAGGATTAAAAAATGTATATGACAGAATAAAAATTTATTATGGTGATAATGCTGAAATTAACATAGAGAGTTTTGAAGGAGAAGGAACTATAATAACATTGCTCATTTCATTGCAGTTTTAGGAGGGAGACTTATGAAAATTTTGATTGTAGAAGATGAGATTAATGCTAGAGAAGGATTAGGGAATTTATTAGGAAAGATTAATAATAACTATATTGTTTGTGGAAAAGCTTCCGATGGAGAACAAGGGCTAATTTTAGCAAAAGAACACAAACCAGATCTCATATTTACTGATATAGAAATGCCAAAATTAAATGGATTAGATATGCTTGAAAAAATAAAAGAAGATGGTCAGAATCCGTATATTATTATATTAAGTGGATATTCTGATTTTAAGTATGCCCAAAAAAGTATAAGAATAGGGGTAGAGGAATATTTATTAAAACCAATAACCTATAGTGCTTTAAAAAGTAGTATGGAACAGATTGAAAGAAAATTTAATTTAAAAAAAGAAAAATCTGTAACTTTTGATGATGAGATGATTAAGGAAGAAATCCTAGGACAAATATTATTAAATAAAAGTAATAACCTAAAGGAGCTATATAAGATTATTGAAAGTAAATTGGATAAAGAAAAAAATATTTATCTTGTAAATTTGTATTTAGGAGATAAATATGAAGATGAAATTGAATTAAGATCCAAGGAAATGAATGATTTTATGGAAAAATATAAAATTGAAGTTGTATATTATTCAGTATTAAAGGAATATAGATATCTACCAATTTTGATAAATACCCAAATAGCTTTTGAGGAGCTTGTAAAGATATTAAAGTATAATTTATTATTCTCATTTAAAGCACGTGGATTTTATAGAACTACTATAAGTGTTATTAATATGAATGATATTAGTGAAATTGGTAAATCATTTAGCAAACTTCAGAAATTGTCTAGATGGCCAATTGTACTTGGTAATGATGAAATCATATATGAAGCATTGATTTCTAAATTAAAAATATGTCAGTGCAATTATCCTAGAGAAATAGAAAATGAAGTTTTAAAGGCAATAAAAAGTAATGATAAGATAAAACTAGTAGACGCTAATAAAAAATTTATTTCATATTTGAAATCAGATATTTATGATCCAATAAATGTTATTGAGGTTTGCAGTAAATATATTTTTTCAATTCTGAGTGTCTCTAAAAGTTGTAATAATGATCTTTATACAGAATTTAATAATGAAGGAATCCTAGATACTATTAAAATGAGCTGTACATTTTGTGAGTTAGAAGAACGATTGAATTATATAATTGGGAAAGCATGTAAAAAAAACAATGAAGAACTCATACCATATTCACTAATTGTCAGAAAGACAATTAATTATATAAAAGAGTATTATAGTGATAAAATTTCTCTAGAAGAAATAGCAAGTGGAATGAGTATAACACCAGAATATTTAAGTCGATTATTTACAAAGGAGTTAGGAAAAAGTTTTTCAGATTATTTAAGAGAATTTAGAATTGATAAATCTAAGGAATTATTAACAACGAGTAAAATTAAGATTTATGAGGTAGCTGAGAAGGTTGGATATAGTGATTCTAAATATTTTTGTAAAGTTTTTAAGGAATCAACAGGTATGTCACCAAAAGAATACATGAAGTTTTATTAAGTAAGAAGGTGTAAAATTGATGTTATAATTTTACACTTTTTTTATGATAATAGAATTTTAGAATACGTTTTCAAGGAGTAAGATTATATTGTAGATAATGTTATTATAGATAAAAATTTAGGAGGTAAATAAAATGAAGAAAACTAAAAGATTGTTAACTTGTTTAGTAGCTACGGTTATGTCAGCAAGTATATTCATTGGATGTGGAAGTAGTACAACAACTACATCTGCAGGAAAAAGTGATACGGCCGAAAAGACAACGCTTACAGTATGGCATTATTTTGATGGACAACAGCAACAAAAGGCTATGGAAAATCTTGCTGATAAGTATAATAAGTCTCAAGATAAGGTAGAAGTTAAGGTTGAATTTGTACCAAGGGCTGAACTTACTAAGCAGTTTACAATAGGACTTGTTGCTGATAAATTACCTGATATTGGTTTAGTTGATAATCCAGATATGGCTTCATTTTCAGCAATGGGATTATTTGCAGATATTACTGATAAGATGAATTCTTATGAAGGTAAGGATCAATTTTATCCAGGGCCAATTTCATCATGTCA
Organism: Clostridium sp. YIM B02555; assembly: GCF_022320955.1. Taxonomy (NCBI): domain Bacteria; kingdom Bacillati; phylum Bacillota; class Clostridia; order Eubacteriales; family Clostridiaceae; genus Clostridium; species Clostridium sp. YIM B02555. The sequence goes on from NZ_JAKJJY010000001.1 coordinate 234,731, forward strand.
ATTAGATGGAAAGTATTATGGGATTCCACTTGGAAGTAATGATTTAGCCTTATTCTATAATAAGGACATGCTAAGTGCAGCAGGTGTAGAGCCGCCAACAACTTATGCTGAATTAAAGGATGCAGCAAAAAAATTGACCAAAGGAGATACTTATGGTTTAGCAATAGCTACGCCTAAAAATGAAGAAGGCACTTTTCAGTATCTTCCATGGCTACTTTCTACTGGAGCTAAATTCAACGAAATTGGTAGTCAAGCAGGTATAAGTTCTCTTCAATATCTTACTGATCTTATAAAAGATGGATCAATGAGTAAAGAAGTTATAAATTGGACACAAAATGATTTAGAAAAACAATTCGTAACCAATAAAGCAGCTATAATTACAGATGGGCCATGGATTATAGATACAGTTAAGAAAGATGCACCAAACTTAAAGTGGGGAGTTGTAAAAATTCCTAAAGATAAAGTATTTGCATCAGATTTAGGTGGAGAAAACTGGGGAATTATTAAAGGACATCATGAAGCAGAAGCTTGGGATTTTATAAAATTTACTCAACAAAAAGATAATATGAATGAATATTGTGCAGATTTTGGTTATATTCCTCCAAGAAAAGATATTGCTGAAAGTAATGATAAGATAACTAAAGATCCAATTATGAGTGTATTTTTAGATGAATTACAATATGCTATGCCAAGAGGACCACATCCAAAATGGCCTGAAATATCTGATGCTATGTCCACTGCATTACAGGAAAGCTTTACAAATGCAAAGGCACCGGAACAAGCAGCAAAAGATGCCCAAGTTAAGATTGATGATGTGTTAAATAAAAAATAAAACTTAATATAATTAAGATGCCTTTGAACTTATTTAAAGGCATCTTGAAATTGAAGCAAGGTAGGTGGAACAGTTTTGAAAAGTAAATATAGTAGTGAATTTATTAGAGAAGAAAGAAAAGGATATTTATTTGTGTTACCAGCATTAATATTTATGTTAGCTTTTGTTGGGTACCCAATTATTTATAATTTTATATTAAGTTTTAGAGATGTAAATGTAACAACCTTTAGTCAGCCAATTAAACCTTTTGTTGGATTTAAAAATTATATTGAAGTATTTCAGGATCCTACACTAACAATCAGTATTTGGAATACCTTAGTTTTCACATTAGGAAGTATATCAATACAATTCATTATAGGATTAGGCTTAGCTTTACTTTTTAATATGAAGTTTAAAATAGCTGAACCCCTCAGAGGACTTATGGTAGTAAGTTATCTTATACCAATGACAGTAACTGCGCTATTATTTAAATTTATGTACAGTACTAGTGGCGGAATAATAAATGAGTTGTTAATGAAAGCTCATTTAATTTCAGCACCCATTGGATGGATAATAGATAGTAAAACATCTATGTTTTCGGTTATATTGACTAATTCGTGGGTTGGAATTCCTTTTAATATGCTTTTATTAACAACTGGGTTAAGTAATATTCCTTACTCATTATATGAAGCTGCTAAAGTTGATGGAGCTAATGTTTTTCAAAGATTCTTTAAAGTAACATTGCCATCATTAAAACCAGCAATTTTATCTGTTTTAGTTCTTGGTTTTATATATACTTTTAAGGTATTTGATTTAGTATTTGTTATGACCAATGGTGGGCCAGTAAATAGTACTGAGTTAATGTCTACCTTTGCATATAAATTATCGTTCACACAATTTTCATTCAGCAAGGGTGCTACTGTTGCTAATATATTATTTGCAATTTTATTCTGTGTAAGTTTAGGATATCTTTCATTAATAAAGGAAGATGAGGTGATGGGATAATGAAGAATATAGTGCTTAAAGATAAACAGAAGAATATAATATTGTGTTGCGTATCAATTTTAATAGCATGTATTATGCTTTTTCCAATTTATTGGATTATAGTAAGTTCATTTAAAACTAACGCTGAAATTTTTGCATCACCTCCAACTTTCATACCTAAAGAATTTACTTTAGAAAGCTACACATCACAATTTACTGATAAAAATAATATTTTAGTTGCCTTTTTAAATAGCTGTAAAGTTGCTTTTACTTCAATGGTTTTGTCATGTGTACTGGCTATCCCGGCAGCATATGGGTTAGCAAGGTTTAGAATGAGAGGAAAAAAGCTATTTATTATAATATTTTTAACTACACAAATGCTTCCAGTTGCATTGATATTAACACCAATGTTTTTAGTGTATAAGAATTTACATTTGCTAGATAATATTTGGGCTCCTATACTATCAGATGCAACTATATCTGTGCCGTTTGTAGTACTTATTTTGAGAACCTATTTTCTGGCATTACCAAAGGAACTTGAAGATTCAGCTAAAATAGATGGCTGTAATACCTTTACTGCTTTTACTAAAATAATGCTTCCAATATCTTACCCTGGATTAATAATGACTGGAGCCTTTTCTTTTCTATATGCTTGGGGAGATTTAGCTTACTCTCTTACATTTTTGACTAGTCCTGAAAAGAGGACAATGACAGCTAGTATATATAATTTTATGGGTAAGTATGGAATACAATGGAATGCCATAATGGCTTATGGAGTACTTTTGGTTTTACCTGTTGTTTTAATATTTATATTCCTTCAAAAATATATAATTGGCGGATTAACTAATGGTGCTGTTAAGGGATAGTTATTATAGTTATGTAATCGTTAGAATAAAGATTTGGATTAATGTAATTTTAAATTAAAGTCATAAAGTGTAATTTCATGAAGTATCCAATGCAAAGATTCAAATTTGATTAAGATTGGAGTGAAAAACATGGATTCTGAAAATAAGCTTAATTTTGATAATGATAGCTTTTTTAAAGTAGAAGGAAATAAATTAATTCGTCAGTATGATTCTGAAAAACTATATATTGAACCTTGTGGGGAAAACAGCTTTCGTATACGCAGTATAAAACAGGCGGAACTTATAGATAATGAGTGGGCTTTATTGCCACAAAAGAGTAGTAATGACGTTAAAATTAAGGTTGATGGTAATGAAGCATGCATACAAAATGGAAAAATTAGAGCTGAGATTGATGCAGGTGGAAAGCTTACTTTTTATAATCAAAAAGGTGATATTCTTTTAGAGGAATACGTAAGAAATAGAAATAATATAAAGACGTTTTGTAGCGCGTTAAATATTGATGCACGCGAATTTAAGCCTATCCTTGGTGGTGACTATACCTTGACCATGAGATTTGAGTCAAATCCTAATGAAAAGTTATTTGGTATGGGACAATATCAGCAACCTAATTTAGATTTAAAAAATTGTATATTAGAGCTTGCACAGAGAAATTCACAAGCTAGTGTACCTTTCGTATTATCTAATTTAGGTTATGGATTATTATGGAATAACCCTGGTATTGGAAAGGTTATTTTTGGAAGGAATATTACTGAGTGGGTAGCTAATTCAACAAAGCAGTTAGATTATTGGATAACAGCTGGAGATAATCCAGCAGAAATAGAAGAAGCTTATGCAAAAGCTACTGGAACAGTTCCAATGATGCCAGATTACGCTATGGGATTTTGGCAATGTAAATTAAGATATCAAACCCAAGATGAATTATTGGAAGTAGCTCGTGAATATAAAAGGAGAGGTCTTCCTATTTCAGTTATAGTTATTGACTTCTTTCATTGGCCAAAGCAAGGAGAATGGAAATTTGATTTAGACTATTGGCCTGATCCTGATGCTATGATTAAAGAACTTAAGACTATGGGAATTGAATTAATGGTCTCTATATGGCCAACAGTAGATAAAACAAGTGAAAATTATGATAAGATGCGTGAAAAGGGTTATTTAGTAAGGACTGATAGAGGAATTAGAACAACAATGGACTTTTTAGGAGATACTGTTTTTTATGATGCTACAAATCCAGATTCCCGCGATTTTGTTTGGAAAACAGCCAAGAAAAATTATTATGATAAAGGTATAAAAATATTTTGGCTTGATGAAGCAGAACCTGAGTATTCTGTTTATGATTTTGATAACTATAGATATTATTTGGGACCAAATGAACAAATAGGTAACATTTACCCAGCAATGTATGCAAAGACTTTTTTTGATGGTATGAAAGAAGAAGGCCAAGAAAATATTATTAATTTACTTAGATGTGCTTGGGCAGGAAGCCAACGCTATGGTGCTCTTGTATGGTCTGGAGATATCGATTCAAGTTTTGAATCTTTAAGAAATCAATTTGCTGCTGGATTAAATATGGGTATAGCAGGTATACCCTGGTGGACAACAGATATAGGAGGCTTTCATGGTGGAAATCCAGATGAGCCTGATTTTAGAGAATGTATAATCCGTTGGTTTGAATATGGAGTATTCTGTCCTGTTTTCAGATTACATGGTGACCGTGAACCGCACTCTGAACCTCTTGGAACTAGTGGTGGAGGTTTATGTGCTAGTGGTGCAGCTAATGAAGTATGGAGTTATGGTGAAGAAGCATATGAGATCTTTAAAAAATATATGTTTATCCGTGAAAAAATGAAGCCTTATATTACTAAAATCATGCAAGAGGCACATGAAAAAGGAACTCCAGTTATGAGACCATTATTTTATGACTTTTCTCATGATAAGCTTTGTTGGGATATTGGAGATCAGTATATGTTTGGTCCAGAGATTCTTGTGGCACCAATACTTTATAAAGGTAGCACATCAAGAAAAGTGTATCTACCAGAAGGTGCTAAGTGGAAGGATGTAAATAATGGACAAATATTAACTGGAGGACAATGGATTAATTATGATGCCCCACTTGAGATTATTCCAGTATTTCTTAAAAATGACGCGGATATTCTATAGCAGTACTGCAGGAGGAATAAAGTATGAAAGATTTATTTGAAAATAGTAGTGGACTAAGAAAAGTGACAAAAGAAATCCCACTAAGTAATGTAAAAATAAAGGATAATTTTTGGTCACACTATAGAAAGCTTGCAAGAGAAGTAGTTATACCATACCAATGGGAGGCTATTAATGATAGGATTCCAGATGCAGAACCCAGCCATGCACTAAAAAATTTTCGTATAGCTGCAGGAATTGAAACTGGAGAGTTTCATGGGATGGTATTTCAAGATAGTGATGTATCAAAGTGGCTTGAAGCAGTAGGTTTTAGTATTCAAACTCATCCTGATCCAGAGCTAGAAAAAAATGCTGATGATGTTATTGATATTTTGGAAATGGCGCAGAGACCAGATGGATATTTAAACACATATTTTATTTTAAAGGAACCAGAAAATAGATGGAGGAATTTAGCTGAATGCCATGAATTATACTGCGCTGGTCACTTTTTTGAAGCCGCAGTAGCCTATTATAATGCTACAAATAAGAGAAAGGTTTTAGATATAGCATGTAAGTTTGCCGATTATATCAGTGATACATTTGGTCCAGAAGAAGGTAAAATTCATGGTTATGATGGACATGAAGAAGTAGAATTAGCACTTTTTAAGCTTTATAAAGTTACCGGGAATAAGAAGTATCTTAATTTAAGCAAATATTTCTTAGATGAACGTGGAGCAGAACCAGATTTTTTTGATATGCAATGGGAAGAAAGAGGAAGAAAAGATTTTTGGCAAGGTGGAGTAAAAAGAGAGTGGGGAAAAACCTATTTTCAAACACATTTGCCAGTTAGACAACAGGAATCGGCGGAAGGTCATGCTGTAAGGGTTGTATATATGTGCATGGCTATGACTGATGTAGCTGCAGAAACTGGAGATGTAGAATTATTCAAAGCTTGTAAGAAGCTTTGGAAAAATATTATTTTAAAAAGGATGTACATAACTGGAGGGATTGGTTCAACTTCCATAGGAGAATCCTTTACTTTTGATTATGATCTTCCTAATGATATGGTTTATGGAGAAACCTGTGCTTCTGTTGGTTTAGCTTTTTTTGCTCATAGAATGTTGATGATTGAGCCAAAAAGTGAATATGCAGATGTAATGGAGAGAGCTTTTTATAATACTATAATTGGAGGAATGGCACAGGATGGTAAGAGTTTCTTTTATGTAAATCCACTTGAGGTAAGTCCAGAAGCTTGTGAAAAAAATCCAACAAAGCACCATGTTAAACCAAGAAGACAAAAATGGTTTACTTGTGCATGCTGCCCTCCTAATATAACAAGAACTTTAACGTCACTTGGTCAATATATTTATACTGTAAATGAAGAAACTATATATACTAACTTATATATTGGCGGAGAAGCGTCTATAAGTTTAGCAGACAATGAGATAAAGCTTATTCAAGAAACAGATTATCCGTGGAAGGAAGAAATAAAAATAAAATTGCTTACTGAGGAAGAAATAAAATTTACATTGGCTTTAAGAATACCAAGCTGGTGCCCAGAGGCTAAAATTAAGGTGAATAATCAAGTTGTAGATATAGAGGAAAGAACGCTTAATGGATATGTAATGCTTAAAAGGGAATGGAATCCTTCTGATGAAATTGTACTTATTCTAAAAATGCCTATTTTAAGAATGAAAGCAAATCCATTGGTAAGAGCAGATATAGGCAAAGTTGCAATACAAAGAGGTCCTTTAGTTTATTGTTTAGAGGAAGCAGATAATGGTTCTAATCTCCATGAAATATATTTACCAAAAGAAGCTAAATTTGAAGAAAGTTTTGATTCAAGCTTGCTAGGTAGTATCGTAGTGATAAAAACCGAGGGAAAACGCCTTGTAAATAGTGAAAAATGGTTAAATAAACTTTATAGATATGAAGCAGAGGAAGAATATATACCTTCTACTATAAAATTCATTCCATATTATGCATGGGCAAATCGGAATGTTGGTGAGATGACGGTGTGGGTAAGAGAACTATAAGAAAAAGATAAACTTTATGGATGAAGGGAGGTGGTAAATAGAAAAATTAAATAATGAGAAAAAAATATAAATGTAACAATGGAAGGGGAGAATTAATGTATGAAAAAGAAATTTATTGGAATGGTATTAAGCTTGTCAATTATTTTAACGGCAGGTGTAATTCCAGGAAAACCAGTTTTTGCAGCTAGTACTTTAAACGTTGATTGTGGAACTACAATTAGGGGAGTAACTCATTGCGCAAGTGGATCGCTCTATGGAATTACTGAGAGTAAACCAAGTGATATTTCACAGATTGTAGCACCTCTTAAGCCAAATGTTTTCACAAATCCAGCTTTAGCTGGATCGCAAAATCAGCAACCAATAGGAGCAGCTATACCAGTGGCTGGAAGGCTTACTAATACAACTGGAAAAGTCATGATTAGGCTAGCAGATATATATCCAAAGTGGCCGTATGCTTTTACAAACATGGATGATTGGATTGGTAAAGTCACTAATGTAATTAATAAAAAGAAAGCTTCTGGATACTCAGATTTTTATGGATATGAAATATGGAATGAACCAGATGGTACCTGGAAAAGTACTTCAGTAAGCTTTAATGACTTGTGGCTTAAAACTTATAAATTGATACGTTCCTTAGATTCAACAGCCCAAATTATAGGACCTTCTTATTCTTACTATAATCATAACAGGATGAATGATTTTCTAGCTTTTTGTAAGGCTAATAATTGTGTTCCAGATGTAATTTGCTGGCATGAACTTGGTGGAAGTAAAAATATTTCTAATGACATTAAAGATTTGAATTCATTAGAAAAGACACTTGGAATACCAGCAAAGAAAATTTCAATAAATGAATATTGTGATAGTGATCATAATGCTGAGGGACAGCCAGGCGCATCAGCACCTTTTATTGCGAAATTTGAACGTAATAAAGTAGATTCTGCTTGCATTTCATGGTGGTGGACAGGTGCACCAGGTAGATTAGGAAGTCTTATGGCCTCTGATACACAAAAAGGTGCTGGCTGGTGGTTTTATAAATGGTATGGAGATATGACAGGCAGTATGGTTAATGTAACACCTCAAAATGATAATAGCAATGGAGTAGATGGTTTTGCTTGTGTTGATTCAAATAATAAGTATGTAAGTGTACTTTTAGGTGGTGTTAATGATGGAACTGTTAATGTAAGTATAAATAAACTTCCATCCTTTATTGGAGCATCTGCAAATGTTAAAGTAGAAAAAGTAGATTGGAAAAGTAAAGATACTCCTGTAAGTGGTACGAATTTAGTTTTTTCAAAGAGTTATCCAGTGACTAATGGAACCATTAATGTGTCAATTCCAAATACAAATAATACTAGTGGATATCGTGTTTATATAACTAATTAGAAAATATAGGGTATTGTAACTTAATTTCATTATTGATTTTAAGTACAATACCCTATTTAATTATTATTTGTTTAAATAAATCTTTGCTAAAATTTATATTGTCAAAAGTTATTTGTTATACTATAATAAAGTTAGTGGATGGTGATTGCACGAGCAAGCTATACCTGTTTATATATTATTATGAAATATTATTCGTAATGAAATATAAGCAGGTATTTTTTTATACAAAAGTGAAACATCGGAATGCTAGTATAATACTTATATTTAATACTAAATGGATAAAATAAAATTACTATAAAGGGTGGTGTATGATGGTAATTTATAAAATTTTTAATAACAATGCTGTAGTAATTAAAGATGAAAAAGGTGTAGAAAAAATTGTTATGGGCTGTGGGCTTGCATTCAAGAAAAAGTGTGGTGAAGAAGTCGACGTAAGCAAGATAGATAAAGTATTTATATTATCTGATCCAGAGGTTAATAATAAGTTTCAAGAAATGATGACATATATTCCATCTGAATATATTGAATTGGGTGAGGAAATTATAAACTATGCTGCTAAAGCTTTAGATAAGACCTTAAACGATACGATTTATATTTCTCTAATTGATCACTTATATGCAGCAGTAAAACGTTACCAAGATGGCATTTCAGTAAAAAATGCTATTCTATGGGATATAAAAAGATTCTACAAAGATGAATATAAAATTGGATTGAAGGCTCTTGATATGATAGAAGAGCGATTTTCAGTGAGACTGCCTGATGATGAGGCTGGATTTACAGCAATACATATTGTTGAATCAGTATTGAGTGAAAATGCTGAAGATATGCAGAAAATTACAGAAATAATATCAGAAATATCTAATATAGTAAAATATAATTTTCATATTTATTTTAATGAAGATTCAGTATATTATTATCGTTTCGTTACTCACTTGAAATTTTTTGCGCAAAGACTATTGGAAGGAAAAACTTATCTTGATGATGCACAAGATGACTTGCTTTATGCAGTAAAAACAAAGTATGTGAATTCATATGAATGTGCTGAGAAGATAAGTAAGTTCATTAAAACAAAGTATGATTATGATATATCTAATGATGAAAAATTATATTTGACTATTCATATTGAAAGAATTGTTTATAAGGCTGTCTTATGACTGGATGGTGACATTAAGTTGGCTATACCTTCATATTTCAAATAAAAAAGAAAAATGGAGGAATTAAAATGGGAAAGTATGAATCATTAGCAAAAGACATTATTAAAAATGTTGGTGGAAAGGACAACATAATTAGCCTATTACATTGTGTTACTAGGTTGAGATTTAATTTGAAAGACGAAAGTCTTGCAAATGATGAGGTTTTGAAAGGTATGGATGGTGTGATTACTGTAATGCATAGTGCTGGGCAGTATCAGGTTGTTATAGGAAATCATGTACCACAGGTATATGAAGAAGTTTGTAAGGCTGCAAATATTTCTTCAGCTTCACCTGCGCCTCAAGAAAAGAAAATGACCTTAAAAGAAAAAGCTTTAGACTTAATTACAGGTATAATGATGCCTTCAATAGCATTATTATGTGCATGTGGTATGTTAAAAGGCTTGAACTCTATTATATCTTATCTTGGATTATATTCTAATACTGATGGAATTTATTTGTTATTAAATGCAATTGGCGATTCTATATTTTATTTTCTACCAATTGTAATTGGATATAATACTGCAAAGAAAATTAATATGAATCCTTTCTTAGGATTAATTATTGGTGCTTCCTTATGTTATCCAACAATCAATAATGTAGATATGCAGTTATTTGGACGTGTGGTTAATGCAAATTATACTTCAACGCTATTACCAGTTATATTGATTGTTGCAATTGCAAAGCCATTAGAAACTTTTTTTAATCGTGTAATTCCTGATATGGTTAAAACATTTATTACTCCAATGCTTGTATTATTGATTTCAGTTCCATTAGGCTTTGTTGTTATAGGTCCATTTGCAAATATGCTTGCACAAATAGTATCTGATACAGTTTTATATGTGTACCAATTAAATCCTATCTTGGCCGGAGTTTTTGTTGGTGGATTGTGGCAGGTATTAATTATTTTTGGAGTTCATATTGTTTTAGTTTTCCTATGTGTTGCTAATATTGCAGCTGGTATTCCTGACCCAATTTTGGGATTCACTACATTTGTAACCTTTAGTACTACTGGTATGGTTTTTGCAATTTGGTTAAAGACAAAAGATAAGGCCTTAAAACAAATTGCTTTACCAGCTTGGGTATCAGGCTTCTTTGGTGTAACTGAACCAGCAATTTATGGAATCTTGTTACCAAGAATAGAACAATTTATACTTTCATGTATTTGTGGTGCAATTGCTGGAGGAATGACTGCTTTCTTTGGACTTAAATATCATATAATGGCTGGGATGGGGATTTTTGAAATACCTGCATTATTAGATCCTGAACAACCAGGGGCAAGTTTAGTTAAGTGTTTAATTGTTACTGCTGTTTCATTTGTAATTGGATTTGTTGTAGCGTTTATTAAGTTTAAAGATAGAGAAAATATTACAACGGAAATCACTAAAAAAGATGAAGATAAAAATGGGAAAGAAGTTATTGCTTCTCCAATGACTGGTACTTTAAAATCTTTAGACCAAGTTAAAGATGCAGCGTTTGCAAACGGAGCCATGGGCAAGGGAGTAGCTATAGAACCAAATGAAGGAAAAGTTATATCTCCATTTGATGGAACAGTAATGGCAATGTTCCCAACTAAACATGCAATTGGGTTACTATCTGATAAGGGGTGTGAGGTATTAATTCATATTGGAATGGACACAGTACAATTGGAAGGAAAATATTTTGAAACCCATGTAAAACAGGGGGATAAGATAAAAAAAGGTGATTTATTAATTACTTTTGATAAAGAAGCTATTATAAAGGAAGGGTATTCATTGGATACACCAATTTTAGTAACAAATACAAACGATTATTTAGATATTGTAGTAGTAAATAGCAATTCTTCTATTAATGCAGGCAAAGATTTAATAGTCTTACTATAATTAGGAGGAAGGAGGAATTAAAATGTTTCCGAAGGAATTTTTATGGGGTGGCGCTGTAGCCGCAAACCAATGTGAAGGTGCATGGAATGAAGCTGGTAAAAAAGAAAGTATATGTGATCACTTAACAGCAGGTTCAATTAATAAAAATAGAAAATTTACTTCTAAGATACTCTCAGAAGTAAATTATCCAAGTCACGAAGCAGTGGACTTTTATCACCATTATAAAGAAGATATTGCATTATTTGCAGAAATGGGCTTTAAAGTTTTTCGTTTATCAATAGCTTGGAGCCGTATTTTTCCAAATGGAGATGATTTTCTGCCAAATGAAGAAGGCTTACAATTTTATGATGATGTATTTGATGAGTGTAAAAAATATGGAATTGAGCCTTTGGTAACCTTGAGTCATTTTGAAATTCCATATAATTTAGTAAAGGAATATCAAGGATTTACAAATCGTAAGGTTGTTATATTTTTTGAGCGCTATGCTAAGACTGTATTTGAACGTTATAAAGATAAAGTTAAATATTGGCTTACATTTAATGAAATTAATTTTGGGACTATGCCAATGGGAAACTTGGAGGTATTAGGAATATTGCATCAGGAAGATGAGGAGATTGCAAATCCTTTAGATAATATCCAAGTACGTTTTCAGGCTCTACATAATGTGTTTTTAGCAAGTGCAAGGGCTGTAAAAGTAGCACATGAAATTAATCCGGATTTTAAAGTTGGCTGTATGATTGCACATATTACTATGTATCCTTTAACTTGCAGACCAGAAGATTTACTTCTTCAACAAGAATTAGATAATATTATCAATAATTTTTGCGCAGATGTGCAAGTGAGAGGTGTGTATCCATATTATATAGAGGATTATTTTAAAAAGAATAATATTGATATTACTTTTGAAGAAGATGATGAGAGGATTTTAAAAGAAGGATGCGTTGATTTTTATTCATTTTCCTATTATATGAGCAATTGTATAACAACAGAAGAAGGGCATGAGACTACGCTTGGAAATTTACTGGGCGGAGTGAAAAATCCATATTTGCAGGCAAGTGAATGGGGATGGCAGATTGATCCCAAAGGACTTCGATATACATTAAATAAAATTTATGATAGATATAAAATTCCGTTATTTATTGTAGAAAATGGATTAGGTGCGGTTGATGAAATAGATGATAATGGATGTATTAATGATGATTATAGAATTAGTTATTTAAAAAGCCATATTGTAGAAATGAATAAAGCTATAGAAAATAATGTGGATTTATTTGGATATACCATGTGGTCTGCTATTGATTTGGTTAGTTCTGGTACAGGTGAAATGAAGAAAAGATACGGTTTCATTTATATTGATAAAGATGATAATGGAAATGGCACACTTAAGAGAACAAAGAAAAAATCTTTCAATTGGTATAAAAAAGTTATTGGAACCAATGGAAATGAGTTAGAATAAATAAATTTTTAGTATAAAAAAATTAAGAGATTGGAACTTGAAAATTATAAGTTAAGTTCTAATCTCTTATTTTTCTATAAAATGTAAACTATAATAGTGAGTATTAAGGTATAATAAATTATATACTTATATTTGGTATTGATTTTTGATATAAAACATGGAGGAGTTATGGAAAATAAGGATAATTTCATTGAAGCATATGGTGATTTTAAAATGCGAAAATTAACTGAAGATGATTTAGAGCAGTTTAATGGCCTTTTACGTTATGCTTTTCAGATAACAATGGATGAACTTTTGCATACTGGATGGACAGAGGATCAAATTATGCATGCAAAGATGCCTATTCTTAAAAATGCATATGTGCTTGGGTGGTTTTATCATGACAGATTAGCTTCGATGATTGTGGTATATTCAATGAAAGTTAATATTCATGATAATATCTGTAAAATGGGAGGAGTAACTGGAGTTGCTACTTATCCAGAGTATACAGGTAAAGGCTTAATACATTCCTTAATAAAACATGCAATTTTTCACATGCAGAAAGAGGGGCAATATATTTCATTCTTATATCCTTACTCAATTCCTCTGTATAGAAAACATGGTTGGGAAATTATTTCAGATAAAATAACTTTTAGAATAAAAGATTCTCAGCTACCTAAAAAAAGACCTGTAGATGGTATGATGGAGAGGGTAGACTTAGAATGTGAAGATCTCTTAAATGTACATGATTATTATTCTATGCAGCGCCATGGAGCAATGATTAGGGATAAATTAGCTTGGGATGAATATTGGCGTTGGGATAGTGATGATATTATTGCAGCTATTTATTATACTAAAAATCATAAACCACTTGGTTATCTTATTTACTATATAAGGAATGACACCTTTTATATTAAAGAAATGGTTTATTTAAATACTGAAGCACGGCATGGAATTTGGAATTATATAAGTGCGCATTATTCTATGGTAAGCGAAGTAAAAGGAAATAATTTCTCAGGAGAACCAATGGCATTTTTATTTGAAGATAGTGAAATAGTTGAAACTATTGAGCCATATTTTATGGCAAGAATTATAAATGTAAAAGAATTTATATTACAATATACATTCTTAGAGATATCTCAAAAGATAAAAATAAGTTTAAAAATAAATGATCCAATTGCTGAATGGAATAATGGAGTGTTTATGCTTTACTGGGAAGAGGAAGAAACAATTTGCGAAAAGACTGATGACATATATGCAGCTAATTTGGTAGAAATGGATATTCAAACCTTAACCACTATGTTAATGGGCTATAAGCGCCCTACATTTCTATATGAGTGTGGAAGAATAAAAACAGAATATTATATGTTGAGAATTCTTGAACAATTAATACCAGTAGAAAAACCATATTTTTCGGATTATTTTTAACATTAAAATTAGTAAGTTGTACAATTTTATATATAAACAAATTAGTAATTAGGACACTGAAAAAGCTTTGTTTTTCAGTGTCAATTTTATAAATTTGCATTAAAATTTTTTTGTACAGCATTAATTATTTCTAAAGCAAATTCATATTGAGAATCTGATTTTGAAATTGTATTTGAAAGTAAAGTTAAGAAAGCCGATTTATTACATTTATTTATATTATTATAGTAATCCCTTGATATTCTCCAATATTTTTGTGGGAAACAAACATAAGATAATATATATCTTAAGTCTGATTCATTTAATGGAGCAGATTCATTATAAGTTTTTAATATTGATAAGGCTAAATCAACATTCCATTTTGTATTTTCACGTTTAAGTAATCTACGCATGAAATATGACAAGTCTTTTGAACTATAATCCATTTTACATTTGTCAAAATCTATTATCCACGGGTCTGAATCAGGAGGGAAAATTAAATTTTTGTTTACATAATCACCGTGACATAGAGACTTACTTAACTTGGAATTATCAATTTTATTTGATATATCTAATGAAATTTGTGCAAGACGCAAATTTGTTTCAAAACTTGAAATAAAATATCTCGAAAAGGTATCTTTAAACTTAAATGCTTCATTCGAAGCTTTCAGCAAATCTTGAAAATGCTTTAAGGTTGATATGTAAAAATCATCAAATCCTTCTCTTTGAGAACCTCCTAAAATAGGCTGAAAATTACGTGACAGTGAGTGAATAGTGGAAAGTTTTTTGACAGATATTAAAACATGATTTATGTTATCGAAATTGCACTTTTCACCTTCAATCCATGGTGTCAATATAAAAAGCATACCTTGGTAAGATACAAATCTATTGTTATCAATAGTGGGTAAAAGTTTAGGGACTCTTATGTTGTTTCTATATAACCATTCGATGGCAGAATATACATAAAGTAAATCATTTATATTATAATAAACTTTTTTTAAACAATAATTTTTTTCTTTAAAACGAACTTTATATACAGCTCTTTGCTTATCTGTATCTTTAAATTTGATTACTGACACAAGGGCGTTCTCTAATCTATAGTATGGCAAAACATATTGCTTTATAATTTCAGGTGAAAGATTAGATTCTTGTAAAGATAAAATTTCAGTCCCCATTAAAACACTCCTTTATATGGTGAATATTTAATAAAACAAATTTTCTATTAAGAAAAGTTGTTTTATTAAATAATATTAAAATAATATTAGTAATATACTTAAAGAGTGTTATTAAAAATAAATTTTTAATTAATTTAGATATTATTTTTTAATTATTTGCAAATAATAAATATGGCTAAAAATTAAAGGGAAATGATGAAAAAGGTAGAATACATAAAGTGAGGTGAAAATGTATGGATGTAAGAGAAAAAATTCAGAATTTTGAAAACTTGACATTGATTAAAGAAGCAGCATTTTCCAAAAACACTTTAGGAAGAAATATAGAAGAAACAGAAGATGACATAAGAACATGTTATATGGTTGATAGAGATAGAATAATTCAAAGCAAATCTTTTAGGCGTCTTAAACATAAAACGCAAGTATATATAAAAACTTTTGGAGATCATTACAGAACTAGGCTGACTCATACTTTAGAAGTGTCACAAGTTGCAAGAACTATAGGGGTTGGAATTGGGTTAAATGAAAATCTAATTGAAGCTATAGCTTTAGGACATGATTTAGGGCATGTTGCATTTGCTCATAATGGAGAAGAAGTTCTTAATGATTATTTAGAAAATGGATTTAGGCATAATGAACAAAGTGTAAGGGTAGTTACAAAGCTTGAAAATAATGGATTAGGCCTCAATTTAACTAAAGAAGTGATTAATGGAATATTAAATCATAGCGGTCTTGGTACTGTTAAAGACATAATTACTTTAGAAGGTGTGGTAGTTAAGTTTAGTGATAAAATGGCATATTTAAATCATGATATTGATGATTCAATAAGGGCAGGTTTGTTGACAAAGGAAGAGATTCCAAAAGAAATAGTCAGAGTTTTAGGTAATAACTCAGCTGAAAGATTAAATACTCTAATTAAAGATTTTGTTAAAACTTCAAATGAGAACATAAATAATGGTAAAAAAGAAGTTGGAATGAGTAAAGAAATTAATGAAGCAATGGTAGAACTTAGAAAGTTTATGTTTAAAAATATATATTTAGGGGATACCTTAAAGGTTGAGAGAAATAAAGCTAAATTTATATTAGATGAAATAATAAAATATTTCGAGAAAAATCCAGAAAAGATGCCAGATATGTATTTAAAAATATCTAAAGCAGAAAGCCTTAAGAGAGGTGTTGCGGATTATGTTGCAGGAATGAGTGATGATTATTGTTTAGCATTATTTAATAATTTATTTGTGCCTAAATTAGTAATAAATTAATTAAAATAATAAAATCATTTTAAATAAAAAAGGATTTTATTATTTAAAAACGAATTAATTAATACATAGTAATATTTTTTGATGAATATTACTTAAATGAGTTAACTAAAAAAATAAATTTTAAATTTTATTTAAATTATAGAAGGGAAACTCATTAACGTGTCGAATAATATATAACTGGCGAAAAAGCAGAATGGAAGGAGATGTCTCCTTGCAAGTATCAGAAGAAGTAATTCAGAAAATAAAAGAACAGAATGATATTGTTGATATTATTTCAGAAGATGTAAGGTTAAAAAAATCAGGCAGAAATTATATGGGGTTATGTCCATTTCATAATGATAAATCCCCATCATTTAGTGTTTCTAGTGAAAAGCAAATATATAAATGTTTTTCATGTGGAGAAGCAGGAAATGTATTTACATTCGTTATGAAATATAAGAAACTCACTTTTGTAGAAGCAGCAAAATACCTAGCTGCTAAGGCAAATATTCCATTGCAAATAGAAAATTCAGAAAATAGTAAAATTTCTAGAAAAAAAGAACTTTTATATAAAATAAATGTAGAAGCAGCTAGATATTATTTTTCTAATTTACAAAGGAATAGAACAGCAAAAGATTATTTCCTTAAACGAGGAATTAAAGAGGAAACTATAAAGCGATTTGGATTAGGGTATTCCAATGATGAGTGGCAGGGAGTAATAAATTATTTAAGAAGAAAAGGATATAAAAATGATTTGTTACTTGAAGCTGGATTAGTTTCTAAAAGTGAAAAAAGTGGAAATATATATGATAAATTTAGAAATCGTGTTATGTTTCCAGTATTTGATGTTAGAGGAAAAGTAATTGGCTTTGGAGGCAGGGTTTTAGATGATTCAAAACCAAAATATTTAAATTCACCAGAGACCATGGTTTTCCAAAAGGGAATTAATCTTTATGGACTGAATTTTGCAGTTAAAAATAAGCTACAAGAGGACTATATCATTATTGTAGAAGGATATATGGATCTAATAGCACTTCACCAATACGGTATAACAAATGCCGTTGCATCTCTAGGAACTGCACTTACCGTAAATCAAGTAAGACTTTTAAGAAGATATGTAAATAAAGTAATAATTTCTTATGATGCTGATGTTGCAGGGCAAACTGCTACATTAAGAGGATTAGAAATTTTAAGAAGTGCTGGACTTGATGTGAAAGTGTTAACAGTACCAGAAGGAAAAGATCCAGATGAATTTGTGAGAAATAACGGAAAAGATGCATTTTTAAGATTAATAAATGAGGCTTTACCATTAATTGATTATAAAATTAAGCGAGCAGCCCAAGGAATCGATCTTAAAAATCAAAACGACTTAATAGAATATGGAGAAAAATTTGCTGAAATTTTAGCAGACTTAAATCCAATAGAAAAAGACGTATATATAAAGAAGATTTCTGAAGAAACATCGATTAAAGAGCAGGCGTTATATGACTTACTTTCGCAAGTATTAACGAAAAAACAAAAAGAAGATAATTTTGTGAATAAAAAGGGAATTTATGGAACAAAATTATATGTAGAACCAGCATACTTAAAAGCTGAAAGAGCTTTATTAAAATTAATGCTTAATGATGAATTTTATGATGAACTTAAAGACATCATAAAGGTTGGAGATTTTGTAATGAAATCTCATAATAAAATTTATTCATTAATATTAGAAGGTAAAAATGAGGATACTATTAATATAGAATCGTATATAGAGAATAGATGTGATGATGTAGAAAGTTCCAAAGAATTAACAAAAATAAAAGAACACGAAATTCTGGAGTTTGCTGATAAAAGTAGATTGATAAGCGATTACCTAAAGGAAGTTAAAAAATTTAAACTTAAGTTACAAATTGATTCTTTAAAAAAGGAACAAAACAAGTTTGAAAAAGAAGGTAAAATAGAAGAATCTATAAAGATTGCAATAGAACTTGCTAAATTATCGAAGGAACTGAAGGTTGAGGAGAGAGGTTAAAGGTTATGACGGAAGGAGGCAATAACAATATGGAACAAAAAACAAATGGAAAAGCAATAAAACCAAAAGATGATAAAAAAGATAAAAATGCTAAAATGGCTGCTGTAAAAGACTTGATTGACAAAGGAAAGAAAAATGGTTCATTAACATATAAAGAAATTATGGAAACAATGGATCATATTGATTTAAGTCCAGAACAAATAGAAAAAATATATGAAGTTTTAGAAATGACAGGCGTTGAGATTATAGGAGAAGAACCTTCTGATAATACTGTTGAAGAAGAAGAAATAGATTTATCTGTACCAGAAGGTATTGCGATAGACGATCCAGTAAGAATGTATCTAAAAGAAATTGGAAAAGTACCTTTATTGTCTTCTGAACAAGAAATGATTTATGCTAGAGAAATAGAAGAAGGTAATCAAAAAGCTAAAAAGAAATTAGCAGAAGCTAATTTAAGATTAGTTGTTAGTATTGCAAAAAGATATGTTGGAAGAGGAATGTTGTTCTTAGATTTGATACAAGAAGGAAACTTAGGGCTTATAAAAGCTGTAGAAAAATTTGATTATAGGAAAGGCTTTAAGTTTTCAACTTATGCTACATGGTGGATTAGGCAAGCAATAACAAGAGCTATTGCAGATCAAGCAAGAACAATCAGAATTCCTGTTCATATGGTAGAAACTATAAATAAGCTTATAAGAGTGCAAAGGCAATTATTACAAGAACTAGGAAGAGATCCTTTTCCAGAAGAAATTTCAAAGGTTATGGAGCTTCCAGTAGATAAAGTTCGTGAAATTCAAAAAATTGCTCAAGAGCCAGTTTCGTTGGAAACACCAATAGGTGAAGAAGAAGATTCACATTTAGGAGATTTTATTCCAGATGATGAGGCACCAGCACCAGCTGAAGCAGCTGCATTTACAATGCTTAAAGAACAATTAATAAACGTATTAGATACGTTAACACCTAGAGAAGAAAAAGTATTAAGATTGAGATTTGGACTTGATGATGGAAGAGCAAGAACTCTTGAAGAAGTAGGTAAAGAATTTAACGTAACAAGAGAAAGAATTAGACAAATTGAAGCGAAAGCTTTAAGAAAGCTAAGACATCCATCAAGAAGTAAAAAGTTAAAAGATTATTTAGACTAAAAACTTAAGAAGATATTTTTAAAAGTAGTAAGCTGAATTAAATATTTTAGAATATTAGAAAAGCCTATAAATTAATGCACAATGCACAATGAATAATTCGCAATTAGGGATTAAGTAATGAATATAAATCCTTAATTGTGACTTGTAAAATGTTCATTGTGCATTAAAAGTTTTAATGTTATTTATATGTGTTACATTTATAAATGTTCAATTCACCATAGGGTACCCTTTCAGGGCATCAATGATCAATGGATATTGACTTCTTTTTGAAATTTTTGGATTTTGAATAATTCTTTTGTAACATGTATATTTTGATTATATTTTTGAAAGAGGTAAAGCATGGAATTAAGTAAAAGATTAACTTGGATTATTGAAAAGGTAGATAAAGTTCAAGTAATAATGGATATAGGAACTGATCATGGATATATTCCAATTTATTTAGTGAAAAATAATATTGCTCAAAAAGTTATTGCATCTGATATAAACAAAGATCCTTTAAAAAAAGCTAAGATTAATGCAGCTTTAGATGGTGTTTCAGATAAAGTAGATTTAAGACTTGGAGGCGGTTTGCAGCCTTTAAAAAATAATGAAGCACAAGCTGTTATAATAGCTGGAATGGGTGGAAATCTAATTAGAGATATATTAGAAAATGACTTTGATAAAGTGAAAAAATTGGAATACTTAATACTTCAACCAGCCCAAAATCCTGAAGTGTTAAGAGAATATTTATATACAAATAATTATGAAATCCTTGATGAAGATATTTGTTTAGATGATAATAAGTACTATGAATTATTTAAAGTAAGATATAAAAAAGGTGATTATATTTCATTAGAAAATTTATTTTATGAAATAAGTCCTCTAATGTTAAATAAAAAATTACCTTTGCTAAAAGCTTATATAGAAAGTAAAATAGAAAAAAATAAAAAGGTAATAGAATTTATTACTGATAATACTGAACATGCAATAATGAGACGGAATGAATTAAAAGACAAAAATGAAAAATTAGAAAAAATATTAAAAAACTTTTAGGGGGTGGAATTATTGACTAAGGTATTAGATATAGGAAATGAAATTGAAAAAGTTGCACCTGAATTTTTGAAGGAAGACTATGATAATGTAGGCTTAATGGTAGGAGATGAAGAAAAGGAAGTTAAAAAAGTTTTATTAGCTTTGGATTGTACAAAAGAAGTTATAGAGGAAGCAGTAGAACTAAATGCACAGTTAATAATATCTCACCATCCTTTACTTTTTAAAAAGCCTAAAAGTATCACAGCAGGTGATTTGCAAGGAGATAAGATTATAAAATTAATTCAAAAGGATATTGCACTTTATTCTTGTCATACGAATTTAGATAGCACTAAGGATGGAATCAATGATATTTTGGTGAGTATATTAGGATATAACTCATATAAAATAATAGAACCAACTGAATTTAAAAATTGTCCTGGCGCAGGAACAGGAAGGCTTATAAAGTTTGAAGAAGAAATTTTATTGGATGAAATTATACAAAATGTTAAAAATAAATTAAATATAAAAAGCATGAGAGTTGTAAGAGGAAATAATAAAATTAAAACTTTAGCAATAATTAATGGAAGCGGAGGAGATTATTTTTACAAAGCAAAAAGTCTTGGAGCTGAATGCATAATCTCAGGAGACATAACTTATCATTTTGCTTCTGATTTTAAAGAAATGGGAATAAGTATAATCGATGCTGGACACTTTTCAACTGAATTCATTGCTTTTATAAATTCTTTAGAATTTTTGAAGGTTAAATTTAAGGACATAGAATTTGTTCAATCTAATAGGTGCAATGACCCCTTTGAATTTATATAGATACACAACGTAAGAATTAGACTTACGCGAAACTTACCGAAATTAGATACATATTTATTACAGCGGACTTATGAAATTTTCGCTGGATGGGTTCTAAGTGGAAGGTTGCACCCATTTCTGCATGTTCCTAAAGTAAATTTATGACAAGCAGAAAATGGAACAACCTTCCACTAATAACCATCACAGCTTAATTTCATATGCCGCTTGCACAAATATGTATTTAATTTCTAGTATAGAGTTGCGATTATAATTTTTTAATGATGCATGTATATTCCATTTATAAGTTTGATTCTTAAATTCGATATATATAAATTATACACCTTTAAAAAGAGCAGCTATGCTGCAATACGGATCAATTTTAGAAAAGAGCAGCTATGCTGCAATCCGGAACTATTCTGCAATATCGGAACTCATATTAGCGAGTTTTTGTTTATTATTTTCTTGAGTGTACTTAACTAATTTATTGAGAACATGCACCTATAAAAAGAGCAGCTATGCTGCAACATCGGAACTTACATTGGCAATTTTTTACTTGTTATTTATTTTCATATTCCTAATTTATTAGAATTATGCATATAATATTATTGTAATAATAATATGTGGTGTAGCATGAGTAGAAATGATGAAGATAATAAATCGGGAGAGGATTTTAAAAAAGAATTTGGACATTTTTTTAAACATAGCAAAAGAGCTGTAAGAAATTTTTTTAGGGGAGGAAGCTCAAAAAGAAAGACTTGGGGCTGGGGAAATGGATTTTCACCATTTTTCTTTAATAAAAATCCATTATTATGTTTGCTTTATCCTAAATTGATTGTGGCAGGAATAATATTATTGACACTATTATTTTGTGGTGTAAGTCTATATGGAATAATAATAATAATATTATTATTAGTGATATTTATATTAATATAGTAAAAAAATGCAATTTAGTTATTATAAAACATTTGCATATTAGTTAAAATTGTGTTAACATATAGTCTGCGAGTGAGACATGCAATCACTGCTAGACTTAGATCTAGGAGAGGAAAGTCCGAGCTCCATAGGGCAGGGTGCTGGATAACGTCCAGTCAAGGCGACTTGAAGGAAAGTGCAACAGAGATATACCGCCTAAGTTTTCTTAGGTAAGGGTGGAAAGGTGATGGTAAGAGCTCACCAGCGCGTTGGAGACTTCGCGGCTATGTAAACCCCACTTGGAGCAAGACCGAATAGAGAGGCATATGAGGGGCTGCCCGTCCCGCCTCTGGGTGCGTCGCTTGAGCTTACTGGTAACAGTAAGCCTAGATAGATGATTGCTTAGTACAGAACTCGGCTTATGGCTTATCTCGCAACAAGTAATTGCAAGGATTTGAGGAATACACTAGTTGTATTTTCACTTAAGTTTCCCTTGCTTTTTTTTGTTTATAAAGGATTTGGCAGGATATTTGCCGTTTGGAAATTTACATAAATTAGATTTAGTACGTAGAGTATAGTTTTTTTCTTATAATATTGATATAATGCAATAAATAAGGAGTAATATTATGGGGGTGGAAATTTGGATCCAATTAGTTTGATGAAATCAATGGCTTCTACATATACAAAAGTTGAACTTGAAATTTATAATAAATTGATGTCTGACCCAACTTTGATTATGGACAGTACAATTGTAGTACTTTCAGATCACCTTAAAGTATCAAATTCAGCAATAACAAGATTTTGTAAAAAGTTAGGGTATAAAGGATATGTAGAATTTAGATATGATTTTTCTAGTTACTTTAATAAAGAAGAAAAAGATAATGAAGAACATATTGTTAATAGAAGTATTACAACATATTTATCAGTTTTAAGCATTCTTGAAAATATCTTAGATGAACAAGAAATTAAAAAAATTGTATTGCAAATGAAGAATAGCAAGAATATTAGAGTAATAGGAATTGGATCATCAGGATTGGCAGCTAAATATTTAAGATATCGTATTTTTAAATATGGTAGAAATATTGAGGCATTAGATAATAAGTTTGAAATAGATGAAAGTTGTAGCTTAGCAGAAGAAGGTGATATGCTAATTGCTATAACTGATAGTGGAAGAAGTAAGGAAATTAATAAACAAGTTATAGAAGCTTATGAAAATGGAATAACGACTGTAATAATAACAACAAATGATGTAGCTCTTTTAAGAAATAAAGCTAATTTTTATTTTCAGCTACCATCTGTTGGACAATTTTATAGACCAGGTGCATATAATAATCAACCAGTGGTAATGGTATTTTTGGAGATTTTGATTAACTATTATGCCCAACATATCTCTTACGGGCAATGAAAATAAAAACACATTATCTATTAAATTTATTTTAATTATAGATTTAATAGATAATGTGTTTTTTATTTGGAGAAAGTAATGATTGTATAGCGTTTGAATGAAAAACAAACACTACAATAATATTATAAACACTAGCGCTAAAAGTACTAAAACATTAAAACACTACTGGATGGTTTTCAAACAGTATAAGAAATGTATATAAAAGATAAATACTTCTTAAAAATATTTTCAAAAATAAAAATATTTTTAAGAAATATTTTTAATATATAGTAATTGTGAAAAATATTGAAATTATGAAGCTTTTGAATAGTATTTAGGAAGATGAAATTATTTACATTATAATATTTTATAATTTTTTTTCAGTGTTTGGCATTTGGATTGCTTTGTATAATATTCGCAAATGAAAAATAAAAAGTGGAGGAGAGCGCAATGGAAGAATTAGAAATGGCAATTATGAACATTATTGTTAATGCAGGAGATTGTAAAAATCATGCGTATATGGCTCTTAACTATGTAAATGAAGGGACTTATGAAGAAGCTGAAAAAGAAATGCAATTAGCAAATGATGCGTTAGCATTAGCTCATGATGGACAAACAATGTTTCTTCATAAAGAAGCAAATGGTGAAAAAATAAATATTTCAGTTTTATTTGTTCATGCACAGGACCATTTGATGACAGCAATAACGGAGAAGAATTTAATTGAACAAATAATTGAATTGAGAAGAGTAATAAATAAATTAAATTTAAAGGAGAATTAAACTATGAAATTTTCTAAAGACTTTCTATTTGGAGCAGCATCTGCTTCATATCAAGTAGAAGGAGCATACAATGAGGATGGAAAAGGTATATCGAATTGGGATGTATTCTCCAAGATACCAGGAAAAACTTTTGAAGGAACTAATGGTGATGTGGCTGTAGACCATTATCACAGATATAAAGAAGATATAAAACTTATGGCGGAAATTGGATTAGAATCATATAGATTTTCTGTTTCTTGGCCTAGAATAATTCCAAATGGTGATGGAGAAATAAATCAAAAAGGAATTGAATTTTATAACAATATAATA
The DNA here is from genome assembly GCF_022320955.1 of Clostridium sp. YIM B02555. NCBI lineage: Bacteria > Bacillati > Bacillota > Clostridia > Eubacteriales > Clostridiaceae > Clostridium > Clostridium sp. YIM B02555. Next base: position 259,604 of record NZ_JAKJJY010000001.1, read on the forward strand.
GATGAATGCTTAAAGTATGGAATAGTTCCCTTTGTAACCTTATATCATTGGGATATGCCTAATAACTTAGAGGAAGAAGGAGGATGGACTAATAAGAAAACTATTGATGCCTTTGTAAAGTACGCAGATATATGTTTTGATGCATTTGGGGATAGGGTAAAGCATTGGATAACCTTTAATGAAACTGTTGTTTTTGCAGCATTAGGATATTTAGCCGGAGCACACCCACCAGGTATTAAAAATAACCCTAAAAAGTATTTTCAAGTCACTCATAATGTTTTTACAGCCCATGCTAAAGCAGTACAAAACTATAAAGAAATGAAGCAATTTGGTGAAATAGGAATAACTCATGTATTTTCTCCTGCCTTTAGTGTAGATGATGCAGAAGAGAATATAAAAGCAACATACCATGCTAATCAACATGATATAAATTGGTATTATGATCCAGTATTAAAAGGAAATTATCCAGAATATGTAGTAAAACAATTAGAAAAAAATGATTGGACGCCAGATTGGACAGAGGCTGAACTGTCAGTGATTAAGGAAGCAGCGCCTAAAAATGATTTTATAGGTCTTAATTATTATCAGCCAAAAAGAGTTGCTAAAAATGACATACAAAATGAAAATAGTGAAAGAAGTAGAGAAAATTCTACTGGAGCTCCAGGTAATGCTTCGTTTGATGGTGTTTACAAAACAGTAATGATGGAGGATAAGACCTATACAAAATGGGGATGGGAGATTGCTCCAGATGCATTTTTAGATGGACTTAGGATGTTAAAAGAAAGTTATGGGGATATAAAAATGTATATTACAGAAAATGGTTTAGGAGATGAGGATCCTATTATTGAAGGTGAAATAGTAGATATTCCAAGAATAAAATATATTGAATCCCATTTAAAAGCTGTAAAAAAGGCTATTGAAGAAAATATAAATCTTAAGGGCTATTATGCATGGTCTGCAATCGATTTATTAAGTTGGTTAAATGGATTTAAAAAGCAATATGGATTTATATATGTAGATCATAAAGATAATTTAAATAGAAAGATTAAATTATCAGGTTACTGGTATAAAAAGATAATAGAAGAGAGAGGCGAAAATATTTAATCAAACAAGACTTATTTAGTTTACAGATCTATTATTAACTTTATAAAGCGCGCTATGAAGTTATATGTGATTTGAAACATTAAGTATATATAATTAACTTTAGGAGGAATTATTATGTCATCATTTCAAGACAATTTAAATGAAAAAGTAATACCTGTTGTTATGAAGTTTGTTAATTTAAAAGGAGTTATTGCATTAAAGGATGGTATTTTATTTACATTACCATTAACATTAATAGGTTCAGTATTTCTACTACTAGCACAATTACCATATCAACCTTTAAATGATTGGTTAGCAGTGACATTAGGGGCAGGATGGACAGACCCATTATGGAAAGCATTTGGAGCTACTTTTAATATAATTGCACTTATGGGAACAATGGGAATAGCTTATATTTATGCTAAAAATGAAGGACATGAACCTTTTTCAGCAGGTGTAATAGCCTTTGTTGTTTTTGTACTAACAACTAGTTCTTCAGTAATAACTAAAGATGGAGAAACAGTAGGAGATGTTATACCAACAGCATGGTGTGGTGGAAAAGGAATGGTAACTGCAATTATAATAGGATTAATAGTAGGTGCAGTTTATTCATGGTTTATGGAAAAGAAGATAACAATTAAAATGCCTGCAGGTGTACCTCAAGGGGTTGCTAACTCATTCGCAGCATTAATTCCAGCAGCAGTTATAATACTTGGAGCAACCGTAGTCTTTTCAATATTCCATTGGGGACTACAAACAACATTAATTGAGTTTATATATAAAGTAATACAAACACCGTTACAAGGTATGACAGATTCATTGGGTGGAGTATTATTCATGGGATTTGCCATTCCATTTTTATGGTGGTTTGGAGTTCATGGTTCAACAATTGTAGGTGGTATAATGGGAAGTCTATTAACATCAAATACATTAGATAATGCAGCTATAGTTACAAGTGGAAAAGAGTTAACAGTAGCAAATGGTGCTCATATAGTAACTCAACAGTTTTTAGATCAATTTATGACAGTAACAGGAGCTGGTATGACAATAGGTCTTGTAACAGCCATGTTAATATTCTCAAAATCAGCTCAATGTAAACAATTAGGTAAGCTAGCAATTTTACCAGCAATATTTAATATAAATGAACCAATCACCTTTGGAACACCAATAGTAATGAATCCATTTATGGCATTACCATTTATCATTACACCAATGTTATCGGGATTGATTCTTTATTTTGCAATAGCAACTGGTATAGTACCACCATTTGGTGGAGTAATGGTTCCATGGACAACTCCTCCAATAATTTCAGGACTTTTAGTAGGTGGAGTTAGAACTGCAATATTACAATTCTTAGTTTTAGTAATGTCATTTTTCATATATCTTCCATTCTTTAAGAAGTTAGATGCTATGAATTATAAGAATGAACAAGCAGCTCAAAGTGCTGAAGGTGTTCACGCATAAAAAGTATTAGTTAATTAAAAATAATTAAAATTATAATCTCAACTATGATTGATTCACAAATATAAAAAATGTCCTTCTATAAAAGCATTTATAGAAGGATTTTTTATTTATTACTAAAAGTATTTTTAATTTTAATTAAGATTTTTTGAGAAGTAGGAGCAATATATCTTTTCTTTGGATGTTTATCTTCAACTGCTTTAATATATTCATTAATAATAGAATTTATATTAGTAGATTCAGTAAGCTTAAAGTATGTATACTGCTTTTTTTCAAGTTGTTGTATACAATTCTTAAAGTAAGAATCAATTTTCATCCAGCCAAACTGCTTAGCTATATTTTTTTGGTTAAATCCTGTTGCATAACTTCCTGGTTCAATTAATATAACAGGAATATTAACATCATGTAGTACTTGCAATTCTTCATTCAAAGAAGGGACTATGGCTTCAAGTGCAAATTTAGTTGCGCAATAAGGGGATAAGAATGGTAAGGGGGAACGTCCTGCTAAGGAGGACAAAAAAATTATTCGTCCTTCTTTATTAGAAATCATTTGCTTTAAAACAAGCTGAGTTAAATCAATTGGACCAAAAACATTAGTTTCAAATATCTCTCTATATTTATTAATATCTATTTCAGCTACTGAACCAGAATCTCCAATTGCAGCATTATTTATTAATACATCAATTTTTAATTTAAGTACCTTCATTTTATCATTCTTGCATAGCACATCTAATTTAAAACTTTCAAGGGGAAGATTATAACGTTTATTTAGAGAGTTTAACTTGTTTGCCTGCTCTTCAGTATGCGTCGTTGCATATACATAGTGTCCTCTATTAGCTAAAGCAATTGCTGCTTCAAATCCAAGGCCAGAACCACAGCCAGTAATTAATATTTTTTTCAAGCTATCACCTCAATTTATTTTCTAAAGATATCCAAAGAGAGAATTAGACTTATGCAACAATTACCGAAATCAGATGCATTTATCTTCCACAGGACTAGTGAAATTTTCGCTGTAAGGTTCTAAATGACGGCTTGTCATCATTTCAGCGTGTTCCAGATGTAAAATCTAGACAAGCTGAAATGAAACAAGCCCCCATTAAGAACCATCATCAGCTCAATTTCACATGCCTGCTTCCAGAAAAATGTATCTGATTTCTAGTGTAGTGTCACGATTATAATTTCTCAATGATGCATGTATATTCCATTTATAAGTTTGATTCTTAAATTGGATATCTATAGTTACTAGATAACAGTGATGAATTAGAATTATATTTTCCAATTAATAAATAATTATTCTTTATTCAATTACAAAATTTTTGTGATTTGTTATCTATCATTCTTTTAATCAAAATAAACTATGCTTTTTATATAGAAGAAAAACAGTGAATAGATAATTGATTAATGGAAAAAATAGAAAATAGTTAAGCTTGCAAAGATTGTTAATGAATATGTATATGGAATAGAGGGAGGTAAAGGCACTTGGCTGAAACAAATGGAATTGGGGTAAGTATACCTAGAAAGGAAGCCTTTGATAAAGTAACAGGAAAGGCAAAGTATACAGATGATTTGATTCAGACTGGAATATTACATGCAAAAATACTTACGAGTCGATATGCTCATGCAAAAATTAAATCAATAGATATATCAGAAGCTCAGAAAGCATTAGGTGTTCAAGCTGTAATTACAGGGGACTATTGTCCAGTACTTTGTGGAACAATGATAGAGGATAGACCTCCAATAGCAATCGATAAGGTTCGTTATTATGGTGAACCAGTTGCAGTAGTAGTTGCAAATAGTGAACAGAATGCAATGAAGGCTTTAAAATTAATAAAAGTAGAATATGAACCATTAACTGTTATTAACTCAGTGAGTGAGGCAGTAAAAGCAGATGCTGTTCTTATTCATGAAAAGTTAAGCAGTTATAAACATGCAGTTCAGGAAGTGTACCCAGAAGAAAATACAAATATTTCTCATAGAATAAAAATAAGAAAAGGGGACTTAAGAAAAGGATGGGAAGAAAGTGAAGTTGCAGTGTGTGAAAAATTTTCACTTCCACAATCAGATCATGCAGCAATGGAAACCAGAAGTGCTAAAGCAGAAATTATGCCAGATGGAAGAGTTGTAATTTACACTTCTTCACAAGCTCCTTATTCAGTAAAAAAATTATTGAGTAAATATTATAATATTCCAGAAGGAAATATAATTGTTAAAGTTCCATTTGTAGGAGGAGGTTTTGGAGGCAAAGCTCCAATGCAGTTGGAGATAATAGCATATCTTGCAGCAAAGGCCGTTAATGGAAAAACTGTAAAAATAGCAAATTCAAGAGAAGAAGATATAAAAACTTCACCCTGCAAAATAGGAGTTGAAGCAAATTTAAAATTAGGTGCCACAAAAGATGGAATTATTACAGTTCTTGAAGCAAATTATATGGTTGATGGAGGAGCTTATGCGGATATTGGGCCACGTATGGCTAAAGCTATAGCTGTAGATTGTTCAGGTCCATATAATATTGATAATATATGGTGTGATTCAATATGTGTATATACAAATCATACCTATGCTACTTCTTATCGTGGTTTTGGTCATGCAGAATATACTTTTTGCATGGAGAGAATGATGGATAGATTAGCAAAGAAACTTAATATGGATCCATTAGAGTTGAGAATTAAAAATGCCATAATACCTGGTCAATATACTCAGACGCAAGTAAAGACAAGTGAAAGTAACATAGGAAGTTTATTAGGTTGCATTAATAAATTAAAGGAACTAGCTAAATGGGATGAAGGTCAAATAACAAAAACAGAAGAAGGAATGATTAAAGCGAAGGGGATAGGCTGCTTTTGGAAAACATCTAATTCACCTACTAATGCTGTATCTGGAGTTTTAATTACATTTAATACAGATGGAAGTATAAATCTTAATAGTGGAGCAGTTGAAATTGGTCAAGGAACTAAAACGACATTAGCACAGATTCTTGCTGAAAAATTGAAAATGGATGTAGGCAAAATTCATTTATTTATGGGAGTAGATACTCAAGTTTCTCCAGAACATTGGAAAACTGTTGCAAGTATGACCACATTTATGGCAGGAAGAGCAGTAATAAGAGCAGCAGAAGATATTATAAGGCAATTAAAAAGTTTGGCTGCTACTATTATGAAATCTCCACCTGAAGATTTGGAAGTTGAAAATGAAAAGGTCTATTTAAAGCAAAATCCAGAGATATATGTTTCATTTAAAGATTTAGTTAGAGGACATCAAGAAGCAAATGGCCTTGCTGTGGAAGGACAGATACTTGGACGTGGCAGTTATATAATGAGTCATATCACTGGTTTAGATAAGGAAAGTGGAAAAGGCAAACCAGGACCAGCTTGGACTGTAGGAGTTCAGGGAGTTGAAATTGAATATGATCCTAAAACTTATACCTATAGACTTATAAAAGCAATTACTGTTATAGATGCGGGTAAATTGATTAATCCAAAGACTTCAAGAGGATTAGTAATGGGAGGAATAAATATGGGATTTGGGTTAGCCACTAGAGAAGCTTTTATATATGATAGCAATGCTATACTTCAAAATACAACTTTTCGTACATATAAGCCAATGAGATTTGGTGAAAATCCAGAATATATAATTGATTTTATTGAAACACCACAAATTGATGCGCCATTTGGAGCACGTGGATTTGCTGAACATGGCATAATAGCAATACCAGCAGCATTTGCAAATGCAATTTCCATTGCAGCAGAACATGAATTTAATAGTTTACCTATAACTCCAGAAGTCATTTGGAAGGCTAAGACAGGAGGAAAATATGATACCCTTTGATTTTGAATATTATAAACCAGAAACGGTAGAAGAGACTGTTAATCTTTATAAAGAATTAAATAATAAAGGAAAGAAACCATTATATTATGGTGGCGGCACAGAGATAATAAGTATGGCAAGAGCTTATAACATATATACAGAAGCAGTAATTGATATAAAAGGCATTGCGGAATGTAATGTTATGGAGTTAGATGAAAATAAACTTATTATAGGAGCTGCCGTCACTCTTACTCAAATAGCAGAAGCAAATTTATTTCCTTTGCTTAGTCTAACGGTTAAAAGAATTGCAGATCATACAATTCAAGATAAAATTACTCTTGGAGGAAATATAGCAGGTACAATTATATATAGGGAATCTGTACTTCCACTTTTAATCTGTAATAGTCAAGTAGTTATAGCAGGATTAAGTGGTAGAAAGCAAGTTGCGTTTAAAGATGTATTTGATAAAAGGGCAAAACTAGATCCTGGAGATTTCATCGTAAAAGTAATAGTAGAAGATAAATATCTTGATTTAAAGTATTTACATGCAAAAAGAACTAAAAATGATAAGATTGATTATCCACTAATAACGCTTGCAGTCATTAAAGTTGATAAGAAAATAAATATAGCTTTTAGTGGAGTTTGTGATTATCCGTTTAGATCTTCTGTAATTGAAGATTATTTGAATGATAAAAGTTTATCTGTGAATGAAAGAATTAATAATATTATCTGTAATATGCCAGTCTTAATACTAAATGATTTATCTGGTTCAGCTGAATATAGAAAATTTATGCTTCAAAAAATGCTTTTAGAAGTATTAGAGAAAATGGAGGAAGATTAAGTGGTTAATATTCTAGGTAAAACTATAATGACGTTGAATATAAATGGAGAAAATAAGGAAGTTGCAGCAAAACCATCAGATATATTGCTAAATACTCTTAGGAATGAATTAGGACTTACAGGGGCTAAACCAAGCTGTGAAAATGGAGATTGTGGTTCGTGCACTATTCTCGTTGATGGATGGCCAATAAAGTCATGTTTAATGCTTACGGTGGAGGCAATTGGGAAAAAAATAATGACAGTTGAAGGGTTAGAAGATGCTCCAATACAAAAAGCCTTTGCAGAAAAATGGGGATTTCAATGTGGGTATTGTACCTCAGGCTTTTTAATGGTCTGTCATGCTTTAGCTAATATACATCCAGATGCAAATGATTATGTAATACAAGAATGGCTCCAATCGAATATTTGTAGATGTACTGGTTATGAAGAAATAAAAAATGCAATTAAATCAATCATGTAACAAAAGTTACAGACTTAAAATTAGAAAATCAATATAATAAGGCTATAGAACATAAACATATAATATTTAAATTAATTAACGTAAATATAAGCATAAGATAAAGTAAATTTATAACTACAATTAAGTAAAGGAGAGGATTAATAATGATAACTAAAGACTTAACAATTGGAGAAATTTTAAGAATAAAGGAAGATGCAGCTCAAATCTTAATGAGTTTTGGAATGGGATGTGTTGGATGCCCTTCTTCTCAAGCAGAAACAATTGAAGATGCTTCACAAGTGCATGGATTAAATTTAGAAGACTTATTAGTTGCACTAAATAAATAATTTATAAAGAAAATAGCTATAGCATATGTTGTTATAGCTATTTTTTATAGAATAATATTTTAATTTTGGAAATAGGGAGGGAAAGTAATATGGGAAGGTATGAAGAGCAGAGAAAATTTTTAAAATCTAACTTTAATGAATTTAAGAACATAAAAACAGATAAAATGAAAGGAATACCACAGCCAGATGCTACAAAGCCATATGATAAATTGTGTGAAGTTGTTGCTTTACCACAAGTAAATAAGGAGGTTTTAAAAAATCCAAATATCTACAAATGTATTGCTGAAAGAAGAAGTACGAGATTTTATTCTGATGAAGCTATGAGTATTGAAGAATTATCATATTTATTATGGGCAACTCAAGGAATTACTGGTACAAATAAAGTAGGACTTATTTTAAGAACAGTTCCATGTAGCGGTGCTACACATTCTTTTGAAACATATTTATTCATTATGAATGTAGAAGGAATAAAAAAAGGAGTATATAGATATGATCCAATAGAGCACAGACTTTTATTTATATTTGAATCAGAAGGAATAGATTCTAAAATAGATGCAATCACTCTTGACCAACCTTTTGTGCCTAATTTTGCTAAAAAAGCAGCAGTTATATTTGCATGGAGCACAACACCATATCGTTCTGAGTGGAAATTTGATATTACGGCTCATAAAAAAATTCTAATAGATATAGGACATGTATGTCAAAATCTTTATCTAGCAAGTGAATCTGTTGGTGCTGGAACTTGTGCTATAGGTATATATGATCAAAAAATGATAGATGAACTTTTAGAGCTTGATGGCGATGAAGAGTTTGTTATATATCTTGCTGCAGTAGGGAAAAAATTAAAATAATTTAATTATAAAATGGCTTTTGGCTATAAGACGGTGAAAAATACCGTCTTTATTTTTTTCTTTGTAACCATTGTTACAGAATAAATCATAGTGTTTTAGTAATATAAAAGCATAGCAAAGAGCTGATTAATAAAATTAAAATAAGTTAGAATATATATTTAAAATTGAAAGGTGGAATTATTAAATGTCAATGTTTTGTTATCAATGTCAAGAAACAGCTGGATGTAAGGGCTGTACTAAGGTAGGGGTTTGCGGTAAAGATGAAAATGTAGCAAAAGCTCAAGATTTATTAATATATGTAACTAAAGGATTAGCTATTGTAAGCAATGAAGGAAGAAAAGTTGGAGTTAAAGATAGTAAAGTTGATAAATTTATAGTAGAAAATTTATTTACAACAATTACAAATGCTAATTTTGATAGAGATTCTATTTTAGACAGAGTAAAAGAAACTTTAAATATAAGAGAAGTTTTAAAAGCTAAAGTAATTAGTTCTGGTGGAAAAGTTGGAGAAGTAAAATTAACTGGTGGTTTCTTCAAGAAGATGTTTGGAATGCAGACTACTGAAATGATTATGCCAGAAGCAGCAGCTTGGACAGCTGATAATACCATAGAATTTGATGCAAAAGCTGAAAAAGTTGGTGTGCTTGCAACAGAAAATGAAGATATACGAAGCTTAAGAGAACTTATCACTTACGGATTAAAGGGATTATCTGCTTATATGAAGCATGCAATGAATTTAAAATATGATAATGATGAAGTTCATGCATTTATGGCAAAAGCCTTAGCAGCTACAATAGATGATACTTTAACTGTTGATGATTTAGTAGCGTTAGCTTTAGAAGCTGGTAAGTTTGGTGTAGATGGTATGGCATTACTTGATAAAGCTAATACTGAAACTTATGGACATCCTGAAATAACAACTGTTGATATTGGTGTTAGAACTAACCCAGGAATATTAATTTCAGGACATGATTTAAAAGATTTAGAAATGTTACTTGAGCAAACAAAAGGAACAGGGGTAGATGTTTATACTCATGGTGAAATGCTTGCAGGACAATATTATCCAAAATTTAAGAAGTACGAACATTTTGCAGGAAACTATGGAAATGCATGGTGGAAACAAAAAGAAGAATTTGAAAAATTCAATGGACCAATTGTTATGACTACAAATTGTATAGTTATACCAAAGGATTCTTACAAGAATAGATTATTTACAACAGGTGCTACAGGAATGCCAGGATGTGCTCATATAGAAGCTAAAGCAGATGGAACAAAAGATTTCTCTAAAGTTATAGAAATGGCTAAGAAGTGCAAGGCACCTACAGAGATTGAAAAAGGACAAATAGTTGGTGGATTTGCTCACAATCAAGTATTAGCTTTAGCTGATAAAGTTGTAGATGCTGTTAAAACTGGTGCTATAAAGAGATTCTTTGTAATGGCAGGTTGCGATGGAAGAGCAAAATCAAGAGATTACTACACAGAATTTGCACAAAAGTTACCAATGGATACAGTTATATTAACAGCAGGTTGTGCAAAATATAAATATAATAAATTAAACTTAGGTGATATTGGGGGAATTCCAAGAGTATTAGATGCAGGACAATGTAATGATTCATATTCATTAGTTGTTATAGCACTTAAGCTTCAAGAAGTATTTGGATTAAAGAGTGTTAATGAATTACCTATATCATACAACATAGCTTGGTATGAACAAAAAGCTGTAATAGTATTATTATCATTATTACACTTAGGAGTTAAGAACATTCACTTAGGGCCAACACTTCCAGCCTTCCTTTCAGCAAATGTAGCTAAAGTATTAGTTGATAACTTTGGAATTGGTGGAATCACTAATGTAGAAGATGACATGAAAATGTTCATGGAAGCATAAGAGAATAATATTAATTAAAAATGCACCCTATTAATAACTAAAGTATTATTTATAATAAAGAATCCTAATTACGCTTGTAGTTAGGATTCATTTTAGAATTAGTTGAAAAATAATAAGGAGGAATTCAGATGTCTAATTTTGCAGCAACTGTAGATGTTAGAATATACGAACCAAAAGATAAAAGAACTACTATTTTAAAAACTTTTGAAAATATAAATATTGGTGAGACAATGGAATTGGTAAATGATCATGACCCACGTCCACTTTATGATCATTTTAATGTAATGTTTCCAAATAAATTTGAGTGGAATTATTTAGAGCAAGGTCCTGAACTTTGGAGGATTGGAATCACGAAGAAATAAACATTAAAAAGATAGTTATATATCATATTGAATTACAAGAAACTTAAAGAGTTTTGTGATTCAATATGATTTTTTTATTCTTTTAGGAATTTATAATGCAGTAAAATATGATGATAATATATAAAAAAGACTATTTAACTGAGTTGTGTATAAGAAAAGAATAAAAAACAAATCATATTCGCCTGCATAAAATGTTCTCATATGCAGCATAGCTGCTCTTTCTAAGGTGCACATTTTTCTCACATGCGTTCGAAAAGGCAGATGCGCACCTATAAAAAGAGTGCGAAGCACAATACGGAACTTAATATTAAAAATCTACGGCTCCCACAGTCGCCTGCGATTTTTTTATTATATCAGAATTTCAATCATTAAATAATTAATATGAAAATATAAATAGTATTGAAGCTAATTAATATTAGGAGATAAATATGTCTACTTCACGTGAATGTAAGTTTTATTACGATCCCAATACAGCAAATTACTTAATAGAATATAAAGGAAATTTTAAAGAAAGAATAGATAAAATAACTTATGCTTGTGGGGATACAATTACAGACACAATAGGAGTAGTATCAGTAAAAGCTAAAGATTTTGATAGACTCTTAAAGGAAGTGCCAGAAATTGTTTTTTTTGATTTTAGAATTATGTATGTATTACAAGATATTTCGCCAATATCTGTAGATAACATAAATAATATTAAAATTAATCCATATTTAAATTTAACTGGAAGAGGTGTATTGGTTGGAATAGTGGATACTGGTATAGACTATTTAAATGAGGAGTTTATAAGAGAAGATGATACATCAAGGGTAATAAGCATATGGGATCAAAGCATTTCAAATAGCTCTGATAAGACAGTATATATTGGACAGACATATTCAAATGAACAAATAAATAATGCGATTATTGCACGCAGAAATAATAATGATCCATATGCAATTGTACCTTCTAGAGATGAAGTTGGTCATGGGACTAAAGCAGCTGGAATTATAGGAGCAAGAGGATATAATAAAGGCTTCCAAGGAATAGCACAAGACTGTGATTTTGTAATAGTGAAACTTGTTGAATCTGCCAATTTTAAAAGACAGTTGACAGAGAATGGACTGCAAAGTATTCCCGTATACAATGCTTCTGAAATTGTAGGTGGAATAGAGTATTTAAGAAGATTTGCAATGGAACGTAAACAACCTATGGTAATTTATCTTGGAGTCGGAAGTTCAGAAGGAAGTCATGATGGTACTAATTTAATTTCTAGATACGTTACATCTATAGGTAGCAGTAGAGGATTATGTTTTGTGGCTGGAGTTGGAAATGAAGGTGATTCCCAAGGACATGCATCTGGCTATATTAAAAATGTTGGAGATACCAAAGTAGTGGATTTAAGAGTATCAAAGGAAATGAAATATTTTTCTATGTATATATGGGTAAGAAGGCCTAATATTGCATCAATAAATGTAATATCACCAACTGGAGAAGCTTCAGCAATAATTCAAGCAAAAGTTAATAAAATAGCACCAGTAAAATTTGTATTTCTAGATACAGATATGATAGTCAGATATTATAATCCTGAACATTTCACTGGACATGAAGTGATTTTTATTGAATTTTCTAATATAAAACCAGGAATATGGAGATTTAGTTTAATAGGAAACTATATAACTAATGGAAGATATGATATATGGCTTTCTCCTAAAGGTACATTACCCGAAAATACAATATTTTTAGAATCTGATCCATATACTACATTAACAATGCCATCGGAAGCAGTTAATGTAATTACGGTAGCTTATTATGGAAATAACAATGCTTTAATTGCAGCTTCAGGGAAAGGTTTTAATACGAATAATTTAATTAATCCAGATATTGCAACAATAGGGGTAAATATAATAACAACAAAAGTTTTAGGCGGGACAACTACATTTTCAGGAAGCTCGGCAGCCTCAGCAGTAGTTACTGGAGCCTGTGCACTTTTATTGCAATGGGGCATTATTGATGGAAATGATAGAACTATATATACAAAAAAAGTGAGAAGTTATTTAATGTATGGTGCCAACAGAAATATATCTATAAAATATCCAAGCAGAGAAATTGGTTATGGAGATTTTGATTTGTTAGGAACTTTTAATACTATTGCTGGAACCTATAGGAGGAGTAAAGGCAATACAGAAAATTGTAATTATTTAAACAATGAGGTAAGTAAAGATTATCAATTTAAAGAATATTATATCAATGATCTATTTATAAGGATTCCTGAGGAAAGATATGGGGGAAGTTAAGTGAAGAATAATTTTAGAGCACCACAAAATTTATTTTCTGATCCAAATTATTATCATTATGTTGTTGAATATGAAGGAAATATAATTGAAGAAGTTACTAAAGTGCCAGGATATTATGTAACAATAATTAATGGAAAATATGCTATAGTATCGACAAACAAGGAAGTTCAATTAAACATTGAAGGTCAGATATTTACAACAATAGTATATGTTGCACCTATCGATTTATTTACACTCCAAGAAAGTTCACCAGTTCAAGCATCACAAGCAGAATTTTTGCAATTAGAATTGCCTTTAAGATTGACAGGAAGGGGAGTAACTGTAGCAATAATAGATACAGGTATTGATTATTTAGAAGAAGAATTTATAAAAGAAAATGGAGAAACAAAAATTGAATATATTTGGGATCAAACAATAGAACCAATTCAAAAAAATGAACAGAGCATTGTCCCATTTGGAACAGTTTATAATAAAGATCAAATACAACAAGCAATAGCTGCATCTAGAAATGGACAATCTCCTTATGAAATTGTCCCTAGTAAAGATGAAGTTGGTCACGGGACAAACATGGCTGGGATAATTGGGGCACGAGGAAAAAATCCAAATTTAAAAGGCATGGTTCCAGATTGTGATTTTGTAGTCATAAAATTAATAGAATATATAACAATAATGAAACGATTTAATTTAATGGTTCCTACATATGATTTGTTTTCTATTTTTCCAGCAATAGAATTTTTATATAGATATTCATTAACTACCAATAAACCAATTGTGATATATTTTCCTCTTGGAAGTAACTTAGGAAGTCATAAGGGAAATGGAATTTTAGAGCAGTATATAGATTCTGTATCATCAAAGAGTGGAGTTGCTTTTGTTACAGGCTCGGGAAATCAAGGAGCAAGTGCTTGTCATGCTTCTGGAGTAATACCACAAGTGAATGATTCTAGAATAATACAAATGTATATATCACCAGAGCAAAAAAATAGTTTGATTCAAATTTGGGTTGATTCGCCTAATATAATGTCTTTGGAACTAGTATCACCCTCTGGAGAAAATACTGGGAAAATTAGAGTTTTGATTAATGGTGTAAATACCTATTCCTTTTTGTTTGAAAATACAACTATACTAATAAACTCATATTTTCCAGAAGAAATGACAGGAGATCAATCTTTTACTATTAGATTTCGAAATATAAAAGAAGGGATTTGGAAATTTAGATTAACGGGGGAATCAATTTTAGATGGAAAATTTAATTTATGGATGCCTCCAACAGGTTTAAGTATTGGAGGAACTGCATTTATTCCTTCTGATCCTTATGGAACAATTATGAATCCAGCAACATCAACCTACATACTTACTGCAGCAGCATATAACCAGAATAATAACACGGTTGTAGAATATTCTGGAATGGCATTTTTAGAAGATTATGTTGATAGAATAGATGTTGCAGCTGGTGGAGTTAATGCACTTACAGTAGCACCAAATAATACTACTGCCGTTGTTAATGGTACAAGTGTATCTGCTGCGGTGCTTGCTGGAGCATGTGCTATGCTGTTTCAATGGGGGATTGTTGAGGGGAATGATCCTAATATATACTCTCAAACTATAAAGACATACATTCAGAGAGGGGTTGATGAGAGAGGTGGGGAGGTTTATCCAAATCCACAGTGGGGATATGGACTATTAGATGTAGTAAAAATGTTTGAAAGTATGCTTTAGGATAAGTGAGGTTAAGACGTAGTTTTGAACTTCATTTTAACCTAATACAAGCTATATTTAATTCGATGATATATCTAGATGTCTTAGATATACTGCTTTTTATATTATTTCACAAAAAAGATAATAGAGTTTTGTAAATTCTCAGTATAGTATATAAATGATTGCATGTAGTAAAATAATTTTGTAGCAAAGATTAATGAAATATAAATTAAAGTTATATATATAAAGGGAGGAAGTAAGTATGGCAGATTTATCATTAAGACATATTTATAAAATTTATGAAGGAGATGTAACTGCAGTAAAAGATTTTAACCTAGAAATTGCAGATAAAGAATTTATAGTTTTTGTTGGACCATCAGGTTGTGGTAAGTCAACAACTTTAAGAATGATTGCAGGACTTGAAGAAATATCAAAAGGTGAATTATATATTGGCGGAAAACTTGTTAATGATGTAGAACCTAAAGAAAGAGATATAGCGATGGTATTCCAAAACTATGCGTTATATCCACATATGACAGTTTATGATAACATGGCTTTTGCTTTAAAATTAAGAAAAGCTCCAAAAGATGAAATAGATAAAAAAGTTAGAGAAGCAGCAAAGAGATTAGATATTGAACATTTATTAGAAAGAAAACCAAAGGCTTTATCAGGAGGTCAAAGACAAAGAGTTGCATTAGGACGTGCTATTGTCAGAGAACCAAAGGTATTCTTAATGGACGAGCCTTTATCAAATCTTGATGCAAAATTAAGAGTTCAAATGAGAACAGAAATTTCAAAACTTTACCAAAGTTTAGGAACAACATTTATTTACGTAACTCATGACCAAGTTGAAGCATTAACAATGGGTACTAGAATTGTAGTAATGAAAGATGGTATAATTCAACAAGTAGATACACCACTTAACATCTACAATACACCAACTAATTTATTTGTTGCAGGATTTATTGGAAGCCCTCAAATGAATTTAGTTACTGGTACAGTTGCAGAAAATGACGGAAAATTATATTGCAAATTTGAAGAAAATAATATATTATTACCTCAAGAAAAGGCAGCAATATTAAAAGAAAAAGGTTATGCTAATAAGGAAGTAGTATTTGGTATTAGACCAGAACATTTAGATGATAGTAAAGAGTTAATTGAAAGCAATCCTGCAGCAACATTGACTGGAGATGTAGAAGTTGTTGAACGTATGGGAGCTGAAAGTTATATTTACTTTAAATCAGGAAATAATAATATGACAGCAAGAGTTGATGGAAGTACTGAATGTGAACCTAAAGACAAAATTAAATTATTTGTAGAACATGAAAATATTCATGTATTTGACAAAGAAACAGAATTGAGAATATGTTAATATAAAGTGTAATTAAAAATAATTTTTTAGTTCGATTTTTATAGTCTAGCTAAATTAATTAAAAATGCACAATTCACAATGGATAATTGAAATATGTGAATTGTGCATTATGCATTAATAATTAAAAATAGAGGTGAAAATGTGTGAAGGGATTAGAAAAATATCTACAAGAAATATATGAAAACTGTGAAATACCTTTTGAAGTTTATGCAGATGATGAAATTGTATTTAAATCTCATCCCAATAATCTTAAAGGAGAATTACTGGAAAACAGATTTTCAATAGGATTAAAGAATTTTGTAATAGTAGTAGAACAAAGTTATAAAAATTCCATAAAGTTATTAGAGTTTTGTGTTAGAGATAAATATAAAGAGGATACAAATAAGAGAGAAAAAATTCTTAATCAATTGTTGCAAAAATTAAGCGTATCTAGAGATAAGATAAAAGAAATTATGCCTGAAATAAAAGATGATACATATTTAATTACGATTAATTTACAGGATAAATTAATCGAAGCTTTGGATGTGCTAAAAAATATATATAATGACATAGATGTTATTATTTTAAATTATGAAGATACTATAGTTTTAATAGGAGCTTTTGAGGATATAAATGAACATATTTCTAGTATAAGTGAAACAATATACGTTTCCCTTTATGAAAAATGTTATCTAAGTTATTCCCCTATTGAAGAATATGAAACTATACTTAATTTATATAATGAAAATGTTAATAAAATTAATTTAGCGAGAAAATATAATTTAACAACAATGGTATTTAGTCCTAATAGCCTTTTGTTTGAAGAAATTATGGATAAGTTAAATCAAGAAACAAAAGAAAAGATATTAAGTGACTTTGACAAAAGCTTTTCTAAATTAGACGACGATATGATTAAGACTATAGAAGTTTTCTTAAAACTAGATTTGAACTTGAGTGAAGCATCAAAAGGTTTATATGTTCACAGAAATACTTTAATTTACAGATTGGACAAAATAGAAAAGTATACTGGTTATGACATAAGAAAATTTAATGATGCAGTTTTATTTAAAATGGCATTTTTTATTTGGAAACAAAGAAATAAAATATAAGTTAGAATAAGTCCTTTTCAATAAAATATTAAAAATTTTATTGAAAAGGTTTTTTTGTCGTATGAGAAATTAAGAATAGGTAAGTGATTAAAACACGAAAATAATAAAATATGGAAAAAATATTGTATAAATATTCTGAATTTGTTAAAATATTATTAAATTCAGACAAAATAAATTAGTTTATTTAAACATGATACGAATATAATATTATAAGTTTAAATAATAATAGTAAAATATTACCATAATTATGAAAAATATATCCAGATACTTTGAAAATATAGTTATAGTATTTGGGCTTTTCTTTTTTGCATTGATTCAATAAATAAGTAATACAGATTTACTAGAAATTTTATTATTGGGTATTAAGGGTGGGAGGAATGAAAATGAAAAGAGGTAGTGGAATAATAATGCATATTGCATCATTACCAGGAAAATACGGGATTGGGACATTTGGAAAGGAAGCTTATGAGTTTGCAGATTTTTTAAAGAAAGCAGGACAAAGTTATTGGCAGATACTTCCGATTGGTCAAACAAGTTATGGTGATTCACCGTATCAATCATTTTCAGCATTTGCTGGAAATCCATATTTTATTGATTTTGATGTATTAGCTAGTAAAAAGTTGTTAAGGAAAAGTGATTATAATAAGCGGAAATTTGGAAATAATCAAAATAATATTTCTTATGAAACAATATTTATAGAAAAAATGAAAGTATTAAGATTAGCATATAAAAATTTTAAAAAGTATGATGATCAGAATTTTAATCATTTTCAAGAAGCAGAAGCTTTTTGGTTAGAGGATTATTCTTTTTTTATGGCTTTGAAAACTGAATTTGATTTGAAGAGTTTTCAAACTTGGGAGAATGATATTAGGTTAAGAGTTGATAAGACTTTGGAAAATTATAAACAGTTGCTTGCAGATGAAATTGCTTTTTGGAAATTTATACAGTATGAATTTTTTAATCAATGGGATGAATTGAAAAAATATGTTAATAAATTGGGAATTAAAATTATAGGTGATATACCAATATATGTAGCAGAAGATAGTGCTGATTTATGGAGTAATCCTAAGTTATTTCAATTGGAAGAAGAGACCTTGATTCCAAAGAAGGTTGCGGGATGTCCTCCAGATGCATTTTCAGAAACAGGGCAGCTTTGGGGGAATCCCATTTATAATTGGGATTATCTCGAAGAGACTGAGTATAGGTGGTGGATAAGCAGGATTAAACATAGCCTAAAGCTATATGATGTAATTAGAATAGATCATTTTAGAGGTTTTGAGGCTTATTGGTCTATACCTTATGGTTCAGAAACAGCTCAAAATGGAGAATGGGTAAAGGGACCTGAGATGAAGTTGTTTGATGCAATAAAAAGTGAACTTGGAGATGTGAATATAATAGCAGAAGATTTAGGAAT
This sequence comes from Clostridium sp. YIM B02555, assembly GCF_022320955.1. Lineage (NCBI taxonomy): Bacteria > Bacillati > Bacillota > Clostridia > Eubacteriales > Clostridiaceae > Clostridium > Clostridium sp. YIM B02555. The sequence continues at coordinate 278,527 of NZ_JAKJJY010000001.1, forward strand.
ATTAACAAAAGCAACTAGAAAATTTAAAGATAAGACTGGCTTTCCAGGAATGAAAGTTTTAGCTTTTGCTTTTTCTGGTGGTAGCAAGAATTTATATTTACCACATAACTATGAGAAAAATTGTGTAGCCTATACAGGAACTCACGATAATGATACTGTACGAGGATGGGTTGAAACAACAGGAAGTAAGAAAGAAGTGCAAAATGCAATTAAATATTTAAAATTAACTGAAGAGGAGGGGTACAACTGGGGATTTATTAGAGGTGTATGGAGCAGTGTTGCAGATACTTCGATTGCACTTATGCAGGATTTTTTAAATCTTGGTAATGAAACGAGGATTAATTTGCCTTCTACTATAGGAAATAATTGGGTGTGGAGAATGGAAGAAGGCACACTTAGTGATGAATTAGCAAAAAAAATACGTAGAATGACTAAACTTTATGGAAGGTGTGAATAGTATTGGAGAAGAAAAGAATTGTAGAAGGTATAGAAAGATATTTAAAAGTAAAACATGGAGTAAAACTTAAAGATGCAAAAGATTATGAGATTTTTAATGCATTGTCATTAACGATATTAGAAGAGATTGTTGATGATTGGAATGAAACTAGTGATACTTATAATAGAGGTAGGATGGCTTATTATTTATCAGCAGAATATCTAATGGGAAGAGCACTAGGAAACAATTTGATTAATTTAGGTTTATATGATGAAGTTAAGGAAGTATTAGCAGAGTTAAAAATAGATTTAAATAGAATAGAAGAAATTGAAGAAGATGCTGGACTTGGAAATGGTGGTCTTGGTAGACTTGCTGCATGTTTTGTAGAGTCAGCAGCAACATTAAATATGCCTTTAGTTGGTTATGGTATAAGATATAGCAATGGATTATTTAAGCAAAATATAGAAAATGGATTTCAAACTGAATGTGAAGATACTTGGTTAAAATTTGGAGAAGCCTGGAGTATCAGAAAAGACGATGAAATTCAAATAATTAAATTTTCTGATATGACAGTAAAGGCTGTTCCTTATGATGTACCTATAATTGGGTATAAGACTAAAAATATTAATACATTGAGATTATGGCAATGTGAAGCATTAAGGGAGTTTGATTTTAATTTATTTAATAATCAACAATATATTGAGGCAGTATCAGCTAGAAATAAAGCAGAAGATATTTCAAGAGTGTTATATCCTAATGATACAGCAGAAGCAGGAAAAATATTAAGGCTTAGACAACAATACTTTTTCTCAAGTGCATCAATGAAAGATATAATTAAAAAGCATAAAACAAAATTTGGAAGTGATTTCTCAGAATTTGCAAAAAATAATGTTGCACAATTAAATGATACACATCCAACAATATCTATTCTTGAATTTATGAGAATATTGGTAGATGAAGAAAATGTTGAATTCGTAAGCGCTTTAGCAATAGTAAAAGAATTTTTTGGGTACACAAATCATACTATACTTGCAGAGGCTTTAGAAAAATGGGACATTAGATTAATAGAAAGATTATTCCCAAGGCTTCTACAAATTGCATATGAAATTGACGATGCATTAATGAATGAATTAAGACAAAAGGGCTATGATGAAGGAGAAATTTGGAACTTTAGAATTGTTGCTAATAATCAAATTAGAATGGCTAATTTAGCTATTTATGTGAGTAGAGCTGTAAATGGTGTTGCTGCTCTTCATACTGAAATATTGAAGAAGGTAGAATTAAACAACTGGTATAATTTATATCCAAACAAATTTCAAAATAAAACAAATGGTATCACACCAAGAAGATGGCTTAGACTTTGTAATTCAGAGTTATCAGAATTTATCACTGATTTATTAGGCAATGAGGATTGGGTTAAAGATTTATCTTTACTTAAGAATCTAGAAGAATATAGTGACGATGATCAAGTATTGAAAACATTAATGGAAATAAAACGTGAAAAGAAAGTTCAGTTAGCTGAATTCATTAAGCAGGAAGAGGGAATTATTATTGATCCTGATTCATTCTTTGATATTCAAATTAAGAGATTGCATGAATATAAGAGACAATTATTAAATGCTTTATACATTTTAGATTTATATTACAGAATTAAGGAAAATCCAGATTTAGATATTCCTAAAACTACATTCATATTTGGTGCTAAGGCATTTCCAGGGTATAGACGAGCTAAAGGAATTGTTAAATTTATCAATGAAATAGCAAGACTAATTGATAGAGATGAACAAGCATCTAAGAAAATTAAAGTTGTATTTGTACATAATTATAGAGTTTCCTATGCGCAAAAACTTTTCCCAGGTTCTGATTTATCTAAACAAATTTCTACTGCAGGGAAAGAGGCTTCTGGAACTGGAAATATGAAGTTTATGTTAAATGCAACACCTACATTTGGAACTTATGATGGAGCCAATATAGAAATTGTTGAGGCTAGTGGAGAAGAAAATAATTATATTTTTGGTCTTAAAGTTGAGGATATTGAAAAGATTAAGCATGACTATGATCCTAAAGAATATTATCACCAAAATGAAAGCATAAAGAGAGTTGTGGATACATTAATTAATGGTACTTTAGATGATGGCGGAACTGGATATTTTGAAGATTTATACAATGCATTAATAGAGGAAAGAGACCAATACTATTTACTTGCTGATTTTGAACTATTTAAGGAAGCACAGGAAAAGGTATTTGAAGATTATAAGGATAAAAAGAAATGGGCGAAGAAATGTTTTGCAAATCTTTATAGTTCTGGAGTATTCTCAAGTGATAGGACTATAAAACAATATTCAGATGAAATTTGGAATATAAAACCAGCATCAGTAGAATAATAAAGATACCAAAAGCGAGAATCAGACATATGCGGAACTTACCGAAATTAAACACATATTTATTACAGCGGACTAGTGAAATTTTCGCTGGATAGGTTCTAAGTGGAAGGTTGCACCCATTTCTGCATGTTCCTAAAATAAATTTATGACAAGCAGAAAATGGAACAACCTTCCACTAACAACCATCACAGCTTAATTTCATATGCCGCTTGCACAAATAGGTATCTAATTTCTAGTGTAGTGTTACGATTATAATTTCTCAATGATGCATGTATATTCCATTTATAAGTTGGATATCTATAATAAATTTTACTTAGGACTTACAAATATAAAACTTTGTTTTGTATTTATAAGTCTTATTTTTTGATATGTAAAAATAAGGAAGTTAAAGTTTACATTTGCCTTAAATTCTTGTATTATTAATATAGTTAAGTTAAGATTTAGGGATTTATTTGTATAATAATTTGAGTATTTTAAAGTTAGAAAGGGGATTGAATATGAAAAAAATAGTAGTATTAGATGGTAAAACATTAGGTAATGTAGACTATATTAAATTGAACGAATTTGGCCAAGTAGTTTATTATGATTTAACTTTAAAAGAAGAGGTTGCAGAAAGAATTAAAGATGCAAATATAGTATTAACTAATAAAGTGGCTTTAAATGAAGACAACTTAAAAGAGGCTTCTGAATTAGAATTAATATGCGAAATGGCAACGGGCTTTAATAATATAGATATAAAATATTGCAAAGAAAAAAATATTACAGTAACTAATGTTAGTGGGTATTCGACAACTACAGTGGCTCAACATACTTTTGCAATGTTATTACACTTATATGATAATATTAGTTATTTCGATCATTTTGTTAAGTCAGGAGAATATTCTAAACATAATATGTTTACTAATATAGAAGTACCATATAGAGATTTATGTGGAAAGGTATGGGGAATAGTAGGTCTTGGAAACATTGGAAAGAGAGTTGCAAGAATTGCTCAGGCCTTTGGCGCAAGGGTAGTGTATTACTCAACTTCAGGCAAAAATGCAGATTCTGATTATGCTAGAGTGGAATTTGAATCATTGTTAAAGCAATGTGATATAATTTCTATCCATGCTCCTCTAAATGAGAAAACAGAAGGATTATTTAATTACGAAGCCTTTACTAAAATGAGAAAAGATGCAGTATTAATTAATGTTGGAAGAGGGCCTATAGTAGTCGATGAAGATTTGTCTAGAGCTTTAGATGAAGAAATAATAGGAGGAGCGGCTTTAGATGTATTTAAAGTAGAGCCAATTCCAGGAGATAATCCACTTTTGAAAACTAAAAATAAAGAAAGATTAGTTTTAACCCCTCATATAGCTTGGGCAAGTGAGGAAGCTAGAAATAGATTATTTGCTGACTTGCTTGAAAATATAAGTGCATTTAATAGAGGTGAAAAGAGAAACAGAGTTTAGGGCAATTTACAGTTCACAGTGTACAATTTACAGTTGTTGAGAGTGAGTATAGTGAAAAAGTAGTAGACCAGTGTAGTGTTGGCCTATTATTTTTTTCATTGCGCGCATATATGCTATAATTATCAATGTTTAATTGTCATGTCAGTTAACTATGAAAGCTTTAAGGAGAATGTTGCATTTTCACTTATTTTATATACACTTGTCTTTCTGAATTTCTTGAATTGATATGTAAAATATTAATTATATATATCGAAAACTTGAAGATATTAACATTAATTTATAATTGACAATTGTAAATAGATTTATGCTGGTTTAAAATTTGATTTAATGATAAGATAGATAATGCTGAAAGTAATAAGGAGGAAAAGATATTATGGCGAAGGTTATAATTGCAGAAAAGCCATCTGTTGCTAAAAATATTGCTGATGCATTTAAAATAAAAACTAGAAAAGATGGATATTTTGAAGGTAATGGTTATTATATAACATGGGCATTTGGACATCTCATACAGCTTTATGATGCAAAAGATTATGATGAAAGCATGAAGGGATGGAGATTTGAAAAATTTCCATTTATTCCTGAAAATTTTTTATATAAAGTAAAATGTGATAGTATAGATAGAACAGCAGAAGATAAGGGTGCTAAAAAGCAGCTTGGAATAATTAAAGCTCTAATTGATAAAGAAGAGGTTGATGGAATAATTTCAGCTACTGACTTTGATAGGGAAGGTCAAGTTATAGCTGATGAATTATTTGGTTATTTTGATGTGAAAAAACCAATATACAGATTACTTTTAAATGAATGGACACCTGATGAAGTTAAAAATGGGATGGAAGCATTAAAAGATAATAAAGAAATGCAGCCACTTCAAGATGCAGGGATAGGAAGGCAATGGAGTGATTGGATTATTGGAATAAATCTAACTTCAGTAAGTACTTTAAAATATAAGTTTGAAGAAAATAAGACTATTAATATAGGAAGGGTTCTTCTTCCTACATTAAAGATCATTTATGATAGAGACAAAGAGATAGAAAATTTTACAGCAACTACTTATTATAAATTGGTATCAAATTTCAAGAATTCAGGAAATGAAGAATTTGAAGGATTATATTATGAAAATGAATCTGAGAAATTTGAGCAAAAAGAAGATCTTGATAAACTTCTACCTTTACTCAAAGGGGCAACGGCTAGGATTGTTGACAAGCAGACAGAGTTAAAAAAAGAATATCCTCCATATTTATTTAATTTATCTAATTTACAAGGATATATTACTAGTAAATACAAGGGGTGGACCTCTGATAAAGTTCTTAAGGTTGCACAATCTCTTTATGAAAAGAAATTCACAACTTATCCAAGAACAGCAAGTGTAGTGTTAGAAGAAAGTTTAAAAGACAGAGCTAAAAAAGTTTTAGATACCTTAAAGTCAGGATTACCTTATGAGAAGGATATTAAATTTACCACCTCTAAAAGAATTTTTGATAGCTCAAAGGTTGAAAGCCATAGTGCTATAACACCAACATATATTAAGCCAACAGGTTTGTCAGCAGATGAAAATATAGTATATGAAGCTATAAAGAACAGATTCATAATGCAGTTTATGCCTATAGCTGAGTTTGAAGAAACAAAAGTAACCTTAAAGGTTAATAATCCAGAGGTTAATGGTGAATTTATTTCAAAAGGAAAAGTAAAGCTGGTTGAAGGCTGGAAGGTAGTAGAAAAAATAGAAAGTAAAGATGTAATCCTCCCAAAAGTTGAAATAAATGAAAATGTTGATATTATAGAAGCTAAGGTAAATGCGGTTACTAAGAAACCACCTAAATATCATACTGAAAAGACTTTACTAAGAGTTATGGAAACCTGCGGAAAGGGCCTTGAAGATAAAGATGAAGATTCAGATGAAATGATGCAGGCTATTTTAAGTGGTTTTAGTATAGGAACGCCTGCAACTAGAGCTGAAACTATAAAAAAACTAAAAGATATAGGGTACTTAAAAACAAAAGGAAAAAGCCTTATGTGTACAGAACTTGGTAGAAATATTGTTGAAATATTTCCAGTAAGGGATTTACTTGATTTAGAATATACAGGAAGATTAGAAAAAACTCTATCAGATATTGAAAAAGGTAAATTTGCTAAAAGCGATTTCATGAAGTTGATAATTGACTTTACTGTAAAATCTGTAGAGTTAATAAAAAATGATACTGGTGCTCTATCGAGATTTAAAGTAGAAATACCAAAGGGAACTGAAAGCGTTGGAGCTTGTCCTGTATGTGGAAATCCAGTAGTTGAAGGTGAAAAAAGTTTTGGTTGCAGCAATTGGAAAAATGGTTGTAAGTTCACTATTTGGAAGGATGATAAATATATTAGATCCTTTGGAAAAAACGTATCAAAAGAAATGGTAGAACTTTTACTTAAAAACGGCAAAGTAGGCTTTAGAAATTTGAAAAGTAAAAAGGGAAATACTTTTTCAGCATATTTTAAATACGAAAAGAATGAGGAAACAGGATATTTCAATTGGAATATGGAGTTTATAGATAATTAGGGTTTGCAAAGCAAACCCTAATTTTTTCATGTATAGAATTTCAACACAAATCATTCAGTATTAATTAATTGTATATTATTAGAGAAGTAAGGGACACTAATGACGAGGTGAATATTGTGGAAAGTATATGGAGTTCAGAAGTAAAGTTTAAAGAAAGAGAAAAATTAGATCAAAATTTAGAATGTGACATTGTTATTATAGGTGCAGGCATTACTGGATTGTTAACAGCATATATGCTTAACAAAAGTGGAAGAAATGTAGTAGTTATTGATGCAAAAAGCATTGCAAGTGGAAATACAAAGAATACTACAGCCAAAATAACAAGTCAGCATAAATTAATTTATGATACTTTATTTAAGGAATTTGGAGAAGAAGGAGCTAGGCAATATGCTAAGGCAAATGAACTTGCTATAAAGAGGTATAAGGAAATAATAGATGAAGAAAAAATAGAATGTGATTTTGAATGTAAAGATTCATATGTATATTCTCTAGAAAGTGCTGAAAATATTGAAAAAGAATATAATGCAGCTAAAAAGTTAGGGATTGATGCAGAATTAGCAGAGTCAGTAAACCTTCCTTTTGAGATTAAAAGTGCATTAAAATTTAAAAATCAAGCTCAATTTAATCCATTAAAATTTCTAAAGCCAATTTCTGAAAAGTTAACTATATATGAAAATACTAGAGCTATAGATATTAAAGAAAATAAAGTAATTGTAGAAGGTGGAGAAATTAAAGCAAGTCATATTATAGTTGCAACACATTATCCATTTTTAAATGTTCCAGGGTATTATTTCATGAGAATGCATCAAGAAAGGTCATATGTTATTGCATTGGAAAATGCGCAAGAAGTAGATGGCATGTATAAATCTGGTGATAAAAAAGGATATTCTTTTAGAAATTATAAAAACTTGTTGCTATTTGGAGGATCAGCTCAACGAACAGGGGAGAATGAGTCGGGCGGAGCTTATGAGGAATTAAGAAAAGCGGCCAAAGAACTATATCCTAATTCTATAGAAAAATATCATTGGTCAGCACAAGATTGTATGACACTAGATGATATACCATATATAGGACGTTACTCATCAAGTCTTCCAAATGTTTATGTTGCAACTGGATTTAAGAAATGGGGAATGACAAGTTCGATGGTATCTGCAATGATTATAAGTGATATTATTCTTGAAAAGGAAAATGATTTTTCAGAAATATTTTCTCCAAGACGTTTTGATATGTCTGCATCTATGAAAACTGCAGCTAAGGATTTAGTAATAACAGCAAAGAATTTTATAGCTCAAAGAATTGATATTCCAGAAGAACATACGGGGAATATTGAAAAGGGTCATGGGGGAATAATAGAATATAAAGGTCAAAAGGCAGGAGTATATAAGAATAATGATGGAAGGATATTTGCTATATCAACAAAGTGTCCGCATTTAGGCTGTGAACTTCATTGGAATGCAGATGAATTAACCTGGGATTGTCCTTGTCATGGCTCAAGGTTTGATTATGAAGGAAACTGGGTGGAAGGTCCTGCAACTAAAGGGGCTAATAATATATAAGTGTGTAATATTTCAGAAGAAAAATCAAATATAGAGGATTATTTTTGTATTAAATTTATATAGATAATGGTATAATACTGTTAATTTAATATTTAATAGGCAGAGTTGTCTCAAAGTAATTATATTTTGAGACAACTTTTTTATGTGTGCCAAGCATGGTTATATGCAAATAGATGAAAGTATATATTCAAATAAGAAAGAAGGTTTGTGTAATGAATAAATTTGAAGTAAATGATGAAGGAAAATTAGAAGATGAACCAGATGCTTTTGTAGCAATGTATGGCGTTGAACTTTGGATGGAAGAACAACCAATTAATTTAGAAGATAATTTATTAGAAAATTTAAAAAAGTATTGTGGAAAAATTGAAATTATATCTAAACAAGAGACATCAATTACATTTGGGTTTTTAGAGTACATTATGGAATATAAAAATGCAAGTCTTCCTGTTGCTATAACAATTAGCTTATGTGATGAAGATTCACAAAATGAGAAATTGAAAAGATCATTAGAGCAATCATGGAATTATGATAATAAGAAAGAATTAATTGCAAAGTGTAAATATAATGTTTTAGTAACAGATACAATGGCTGTTGGGCTAGATTATGCTAAAAGAATAGAACTTTTTCAAAAAGCACTTTATGCTATAGTAGAATTAATACAATGTGAAGGAATAAATTATTACATTTCAGAACAAGTAATAAGCAGAGAGGATTATTTAAAAAATAATCCATTAGATGATGATTATGACCCTTTATTTGGTATATTAAATGTGAGGCTTTTTAATATTGAAGGAAATGAAAAAGAATATTTGATGGATACACTAGGTCTTTCAGCAATAGGATTATATGATTTACAATGTCATTTTAAAAATTTAGATCCAAATGAAATAGCAAACATTTTATATTCTTATGGATACTATATTTTTGATAAGGGAGATGCTGTTGCAGATATAAAAATAATACAAGGAATTTCAGAAAATGATGAATGGGAATGCCAGCATGAAATATCAATTGCAGAGCCTAGACGTGTTGTTTTAGATATTAATCCAGGAGAAGAATTTTCAACTGAAAATAGAGAGCAAATAATCTAATTGAAAAGAAAACTATGGTAAGTGAAGATTATAGAAAACGAAGATATCTATAATAATTGAAAAGTTATTATAAGTATCTTTTTTATTCCTTGAAGAAATTATAATGAAATTTCATGATAATATACATAGTACTTGTGAATTGAAATATAAAAATACAAATATCAATACAATATGAAAAAAATTTTACATTTTATATTGACATAGAAAATCGATGATAGTAAACTAATAACATTAATAAGAAAAATATATAATTTTGTAGAAAACAATGGCGTTTTCATTTCAAAGAAAGATATATCTTGTAAGAGGTGTACCTTTGAAGTGAATGCGCTTTTTTATTTGTCATCAAATGTTAAGTGAAATTATAATTTAACTTAAATTATTCAAGGGGGAATAAGAAAGATGGAATTGTTAAATGGCGCAGACATGGGATTTGTATTTATTTGTGCTGCATTAGTAATGTTAATGGTACCTGGCTTAGCTTTATTTTATGGTGGAATGGTAAGAAGCAAAAATGTATTGAGTATAACAATACAGAATTACGCAGCCCTTGTTATTATATCACTACAATGGATTTTTGTTGGGTATACATTAGCCTTTGGGCCAGATATTAAAGGTGTAATTGGAGGCTTAGATTGGGGATTCTTAAGTAATATAGGGATTACACCAAATGCAGATTATGCAGGTACAATACCACATTTAGAATTTGTAATATTTCAACTTATGTTTTCAGCTATTACTGCAGCAGTTATTTCAGGTTCTGTTGCTGAACGTATGACCTTTCCAGCTTTCTTGGTATTAATAATTTTATGGAGTACCCTAGTTTATGATCCTATTGCTCACTGGGTATGGGGAACAAACGGATGGTTAAAGAATTTAGGAGTTCTTGATTTTGCAGGTGGACATCCTGTTGAAATTAATTCTGGTATTTCTGGTTTAGTTGCAGCAATAGTGATTGGGAAAAGAAGACATCCAAGTCCAGAGCCACACCATATACCTATGGCAATATTGGGAGGAGGACTTTTATGGTTTGGATGGTTCGGATTTAATGCAGGAAGTGCTTTATCTATGAATTATGTAGCAATAAATGCCCTCTTCACCACAAATACTTCTGCAGCAGCAGGAGCAATTGGATGGGCAGCTTGTGAATGGATAATATATAAGAAGCCTACTGCACTTGGAATAGTCAGTGGAGCTATAGCTGGATTAGTTGCAATAACCCAAGGGGCAGGTTTTGTAAGCCCTACATCGGCTATATTAATTGGACTAGTTGGAGGGACTTTAAGTTTCTTTGCAATAGCGGTATTAAAGAGAAAATTAGGCTATGATGATGCTTTAGATGCATTTGGATGTCATGGTGTAGGCGGAATTTGGGGATCTATAGCTACAGCAATCTTTGCTTCGAAAGCAATAAATCCAGCAGGAGCTGATGGATTAATATATGGAAATTTTGCTTTATTGAAAGCACATTTAATATCAACTTGTGCAACTGCATTATATGCGGCAGTAATAACTTTTGTAATACTTAAAATTATGAAGGCAGTAATGAAGGTAAGAGCAACTTCAAATGAAGAAGCTGAAGGTTTAGATGTATATTTACATGGAGAAGAAGCCTATTCAGGATTTAATAGATAATAAATAAGTTATAATTAAGATTTTACAGCTCATATCAAGAAATACTGAAGGAAAAAGTGAGAATCGAAAAAGAGATTAGTTCTTGGTTGCAGCATAGCTGCTTCTTTTATAGGTGTACATTTCGCTATTCGAACTTTCTATGTGAGCTTCGTGAATAATGACAATTGATAGTTGAACATTGATAATTGGAACATATATATATTAAGGGATATTTCAATTTAAAGTTTTGAAATATCCCTTTTTAAATTTTCTTACATCTCTCTTAAGATGTTTTCCATTTTTTCAAATTCATCATTTACAGCTTCAGTAGGTTTTTCAGTTAAAAGACTTACAATTATAACTGAAATAAGTGATAGAGTGAAGCCTGGAATCATTTCATAAACATAAGTTGATAGACCAGATAATATCCATATAATAACCGTTAATCCACCAACAATCATACCAGAAAGTGCTCCCCATTTATTCATTCGCTTCCAATAAAGGCTTACTAAAAGTACTGGTCCAAAAGATGAACCAAAGCCAGCCCATGCCTGACCAACTATATTAAGAATTGTTTTGTTTGGTAAGTATGCAAATATTGTTGCTATAGCGGCAACTACTAATACTGCTAATCTACTTATTACTATTTGTTGCTTTTCAGAAGCTTCTTTATTTAAGAAAGTAAGATAAAAGTCTTTTGTAATTGAACTTGAACAAACTAAAAGCTGTGAGGAAATAGTACTCATTATTGCTGCTAATACAGCGGATAATATAATTCCTGTAATAAAAGGATGAAATAAAATATCCCCAAGACGAAGGAATACAGTCTCAGGATCACTTAAAGGACTATTATGATCAGTGAAATATACAAGTCCAATAATACCACTTACAACAGCGCCTAGAAGACCGATAGCCATCCAACCAATACCAATTCTTCTTGCGGATTTTAATTCTTTTGCAGATTTTATTGCCATAAAACGAACTATAATATGAGGTTGACCAAAATATCCAAGTCCCCATGCCATTAAACTAATAATACTGGCTATGCTGGTTCCTCTGAACATATCAAATAATGCAGGATCAATGTTTTTTACTTTATTAACAAAGGTACCAGGATCTACGCCTATATTCATATAAGCTACAACTGGAACAGTAACTAAACAAATAAACATTAGTGTTCCTTGGAAAAAATCTGTAAGACTTACAGCTAAAAAGCCACCGAAGTATGTATAAAGCACAACAACAGATAAAGTTACTATAATTCCCATGGTATAAGTTAATTTATAGGTATCTACAAATAGTTTTCCACCAGCCACAAGACCAGATGAAACATAAAGAACAAAGAAAACTAGTATTACCATACCGGATACAAGTCTAAGCATGTTTGATTTATCTTTAAATCGATTTTCTAGATAATCTGGCACAGTTAAGGAGTCGTTTGCTACTTCTGTGTAAACTCTAAACCTTGGAGCTAGTAAAAGATAATTTAAATAGGCTCCAACAGTTAATCCTATTCCTGTCCAAAGATTACAAATTCCAGTTGCATATACTGCACCAGGAAGCCCCATAAGCATCCAGCCACTCATGTCACTTGCTCCAGCTGAAAGTGCTGTTACCAAAGGACCAAGCCCTCTGTCCCCAATCATATAATCTGAAAGATTAGTCGTTTTTCTGTAAGAATAATAACCGATCCCAAGCAAAATGAGCAGATATACTCCAATTGCAATAATGGACCATAATTGCATATAAAATTCCCCCTTTAAATTATGTGACACTTATTATAGCATTTTTATAATAATCACCAAATAAAAATATTATATTTATAAAAATAACAATAATATATTAACATATTACTTGAAAAACGACAAATAAATTAAAAAAATCAATGCTAGAACAATCTATTGTTAAAAATCATATTATACAACATAAATACTAGTAGGAGATGCTTTTTATGATAAAGAAATTAAAAATGGCAACAGCCATATTAATTTCAAGCATAGTGGCTATTTCATTGTTTGGCTGCAGCAATTCTAAGACTGATGATGGAACTGTGACGGTAAGGTTGAATGAAGTAACAAGATCTGTTTTTTATGCACCAATGTATGTAGCAATGAGTCAAGGTTTTTTTAAGGAAAATGGTATTAATATTGATTTACAAACAGGTCAAGGTGCTGATAAAACTATGCAGGCAGTTTTGAGTAAATCGGCAGATATAGGTTTCTGTGGACCAGAACAAACAATTTATACAAATAATCAAGGAAGAGAAGATTATCCAATACTTTTTGCACAGCTTACACAAAAGGACGGCTCATTTTTAGTTGGAAGAACTAAAGAAGATAATTTTAAATGGATAAATATCAAAGGGCATAGTGTTATTGGAGGAAGACCAGGGGGCGTTCCAGCTATGGCGTTAGAATCTGCTATGAAGAAAAACAATATTAATCCTAAAACGGATGTGAACATGGTTACTAATATTGATTTTGCTGCCACTGCAGGAGCATTTGGGCGCTACATTAAAGAGCGCCTTTTTTTTTATTAGTGCAAAATGGCTTTATGACTACTTCCTTGGTATCTGAATTATAAGAAATATAATTGACTAAGGAATTTATAAGAAGCTTTTTCATAGAGTAATCAGCCTTTTCCCACATACTTTTAAAATTAAGGATCATAGAAGTAGAAGCATCAATTTCTTTAATGGCTGCTTTTAAATTACTATTAGTATTTTCTAATTCGAACTTTTTAAATTTCAATTCTTTAAGCTCTTTATTTAATTCTTCAATTCTGGAAGAAAGTAAATCAAAAATATTAGGATTTAAAGAGAGTTTATCTATTAAGTTTTTTACCTGCAGCTCTTTTTGAGAAATTTGTTTTTCATAAGTTTTAATATTATCTTTATCAATATATTCTGATTCTAAAGATTTTTTATATTCTTCAATAGCTTTAATTAATGATCCTTTATCAGCAGTAGCTTTAAAAAGTTCTTTCATAACATGCTTTTCTAATATATCAAGTCTTACATTTTTAGAATCACAGGTAGTTTCTGTGGAATTGATTTTATTTGTACATATATAGTATCTAAGAATTTCTCCAGTTTTTTTAGAGGTATGGCCCTGTTTTTGAATCATCTTACCACCACATTTGGCACATTGAAGTACTGAGTTAAATACACCATATTCGCTGCCATTAACTAGTCTTGGTGCAAGATCCTTATTTTTATCCAACTGTCTTTGAACTTTTATCCACAAATCATCATCAATTACACCTTCATGTTTTGAAACAGAAAGAATCCATTCGCTGATATCTTTATATTTATCTTTAGAATCTTTCTTATTGTAGCTTAAGATTCCATTACCATTTGGATCACCAAAGACAGTTGCTCCTTTAGTAGAAAGATAACTTATTACAAGGTCAGAGGATTTAACATAAACAGGATTTCTAAGTAAAAGCTGCAGAGCTTTTATATCCCAGTTAGAATTTCTTTTGGTTTTAATATTATTTTGAATAAGATACTTTTGAAGTTTTCCAAGACTTCCAAGAGATAAATATTGTTCAAATAAAATTCTAACTAAAGATATTTCATCATCAATAGGAGATAATTTCATCATCTTTTTTTGCTTTGAATTATTATCTAAATAATATGTAGGTTCAGAAGAAAAACCAAAAGGTGGAGTCCCACCAAGCCAGCGCCCAGTTTTAGCAAGCTCATACATATTATCTTTAATACGCTCAGCTATGGTTTCACGTTCCAATTGAGCAAATACGCTGCTAATAAACATCATAGCAGTACCCATGGGACTAGAAGTATCAAACTGCTCACGGATTGAAATAAAATCTATGCTAAGATCTTTTAATTCATCAATAAGGCTAGAGAAGTCAGAAACATTTCTACTAATTCTATCAAGCCTATAACAAATAATTGCATCAAATTTTTTTAATTTGCCATCCTTCATCATAGATTTAAATTCAGGTCTATTCACATTACCACCTGAAAAACCTTCATCTTCATATATATAAAATTCATCATAGCCATTATTTTTAGCATAGGTTTTACATAGCTCTATTTGATTTTCTACACTTTCACCCTTACCAGTAAATTTTGATTTTCTTGAATAAATAGCTGCTTTCATAGTATACCTCCAAAGTGTTTATACATTGATTGTAGTTTTATAAATAAGTTAAGTTAATTGAGCATGACTACATACATTTAAATAAAAGTAGTAGGGAAAATACTATATTTCACAACTATTATATGAGACTTCCTTTTTCATTAATGCTAATCTAATACGTTTATATCTATTTTCGTCTACAACTATGGAATGAATTTTATATTTTAACATTTTAAAGATAAATATGTTGATTTAGTTAAAAAAGAGCTTGTAAGAAAAGGATTAGTTCAAGATTTAAAAGTAGATCCTATTGCCAATACTGTTACAGTAAAGACACATTTAGATAAAAGAAGAGCATCATTAGTGGCTACTAGAGCTATGATGGCTTTGGGCACAAATAAATATGGAAATGCAAAAGTTGAGGTAATTAAAAGTGAACTTACAAGATTTAAAAGGTAAGCTTAAGCAAATTAGAGAACTCATAAGAGTTGAAAGTGATAATGTATTTGCATTAAATGCTTCAAGATGCTTGGTACTTATTTTTTAGCAGATTACTATCAAGTATATTATGCATTTAAGTATATTAAATGGAATGATTGTGCAATGCATAATTTGGTAAGTAAATTAGCTAAAGTAGAAAGAATATTCATAAGTGATAGAACTGGTTTAGTTGAATCACTGGATATGATAATATTAGATAGATGCTCATATGCACATGGGGATGTTGATTTAGAAATAGAAGAAATAAATGTAGATGATGTAGAAAAGTTTACAGACATATTGGATTCATTGATAACACCAGATATTTATGATAAAGTTATAAACTTAGATATAAATGGATATACAAGAAATTAAAATAATAAATAATATTAATAGTGCACGTACTAAAATGTAGGTGCTTTTTATAATGCAATAAATTTAGAAATGCTTTATTTAAACTAAGAAATTCAAATTATTTTTTCATACATATTTTATATACTGTATCGTTAATAAGTATTCTAATCACATTTTAACATAAATCAATTGATTTTATTACTTGAAAAATTTAAATATGCAGTAGAATATGTTTTGATTTTTATAATTAATAAAGTAACAAATTAAAATGTTAGATAATATTATAAAATGATTTATATTTTAGGAGATTAGAAATGAAAGACGATGAATTAAAGGTAACAATAATAGGATTGGACGATGAAAAAAGTTTTAATGAATTATTAGCAAAGCTACAGGTGTCTATTGTTATGAAAATGTGTCCACCAGAATTAAGAATGCAGATTTTAGATAATGCACTAAAGATATTGAAAGCAAATTAACTGATTTTAAACATATTTAAAAGGAGAATAAAAAATTAAAGAAGATAAAGAAATAAACAAATGCAGAGAGAAAATATATTCAAATTTTATGAAGGTATATTCTAGCGTGATGAAACAAGTAATAGATTTACTTTTACTAAATACTGTAGTTAATAGCAGCACCATGAAGGTGCTTTTTTTGTTTTATATAGGATAATTATAGAAAGAGTAGAGGAAAATTATAGAAACCCTATAAGAAATAGTAAAGCGATAGATTTATAATAATATTAAGAACTAAAGATAAAACATTTTTGAAAAATAAATGAATTAAATACAGATGATAAATTAGATTAAAGTTTTAATATTGCAATATTATAAGTAAAAAAATAGTAAACAAATTAAATAGTTAGCTAGCTATTGTATTTTAAATTATACAATACAAGGAGGTATAAATTAATGGATAATAATATATCAAATAATAATTTAAGTATTACAGCTACACCGATTAATGAAAAAAATTATATACATCTTGAATGGACAAACCTTGGAGAGGGATATAACTATACAGTTTATTCAAAAAGTGAAAGTGAGGAAGTTTATCAAAGTATTCCTTCAAAGATTAATGTGAAAGTATTAAATGTATATCCAGGTAAGGGCAATAATGCACGTGATTGGATGAATGAGTATGGGAAAAACTTAATCTCGACTGATGAAGTTGATATTACGAACTTTAATACAAATCCAACTAATTATTTAAAAGATAGCAATGGAAATTGGGCATATGATGTTGTCTATTTTGGTGCTTGGAATACTAATAATGGATATGACTTATCAAGTTTGGCAACAACAGCAATCAAAGAATATATAAGTACAGGTAGGGGAGTTCTATTTGGACATGATACTATATATGATGCTCATCCGAATTTTTGGAGTTTAAGAAGTTATTTGAAAATGGAGTTTTCCTCTCAATCTTCTGGTGTATCTAAGGTACAAGAAGGAGCAGTAACACAAGTAAAAATAAATAAAAAAGGATTACTTGTTAATTATCCATATGAATTGTCTGAAGTTTTAACTATTCCAATAAGCCATACTACTAGTCAAAAAACCGATGGTGATATTTGGATGAAGTTTTCAGTATCCCCAGATTATAAAGATACATCTAATTTCTATTTAATGTCATATAACAATTGTGCAATGATTCAGCTAGGAAATAATAATGGAGCCGCAACAGAAGACGAACAAAAAATACTTGCAAATACATTATTTTATTTAGCTCAATTAACAAGTGATACTTCTTGCGATGACCATAAGAGTCAAGATTTTGCAGTACCAGACAAAGTTACAATCACTGATGTATCAAGTAATAATGCAAATTTAAATGTAACTTATTCTAAAGCAAATGATAATGGTACAAGTTATGAATATTATGTTAAAGCAAGTAATGGTAATGAAGCTCAAGACATAATTTCAAATACAGTTTCAGCTGTAAATACATCAGGAATTGCAGGTTACTCATATGTTGTAGATAATGTAAAGGACACAGAACCTGATAATAAAATTGACACTTTAGATTTATCAATATCTGCATCCTTATCTGGCTTAGATCTATTAAAACCTATTTATGTTCATATTAGAGCTATAGATAATGCGGGAAATGCTTCAGAAACTACTCATTATGAATATAAGTATATAACTAGTTTAAATTTAGATAAGTCATCATTGAATTTAAATACTGGAGATACACAAAACTTAGTAGCCACAACAACACCAGCAGGAATGCAAGTAGCATGGACATCAAGTGATCCTTCAATAGCTACAGTGGATTCGAATGGAAATGTAACTGGAGTAAAAGAAGGGCAAGCAACAATAACTGCTAAAACAGTACAAGGCAATTTAAGTGCAACATGCATAGTAACTGTAATAGAAAAGTCGGTACAACTAGTGAATACTGCATATGCAAAAGGAGATAACACTAATATTTCAAGTGGTGGAACTGAAATAATATTCAATGGGTTAGCAGAAACCACATTGAGTGTTGTAAAAATATCGGATGCAAAGACCGCATGTGTAGGTGATACATTTATGTATACTATAGTAGTTACTAATACAGGTTCAAAAACTGCCCAAAAAGTAGTAATTAAAGATAGTGCGCCTAAACATATTAAGTTTATAACTAGTGGAATAGTAACTACTCAAGGTGAAGTAGATTCTAGTTCAACTTGGTCAAATATTGTAGTTAATGTTGGAGATATTTTACCTTCAGGTACAGTAAAAATTACAATACCAGTAACAGTAATTATTTAATACAGGTCTTTTTAGACACTTGCAGAAATGTAAGTGTCTATTATTCTTTACAAAAAATTTGAAAAAAGGTAGGTATTATATGGATGAAATGATTAGAGCTGCATTAAGTCAAGGATTAGGCTATGGAATGTTTGCATGTTTATTAGTATATGTACTTAAGACAACAGGAATAAGAGAAGCAAATTACCAAAATTTATTGGATAAGATGACAGATAAATTTAATATTGTTGAAGATATCAAGGAAGACGTAAAAGAAATTAAAAGAGAGATTGAAAGGAAGTAGTGTAAAATGATAAAAACAATTTTAAAATTATTAGTTGAAGTATTAGGTAAAAAATTAATTCAAGTAGATGCACTTAAACAACTACAGGACAATAATACTAAATTAGCAGCTGAAAATGAAAGTTTAAAAGATCAATTAAGCAAGGTTCAGGCACTAGTTGCAGCAAATTAATAAAAAACCAAAATAAATACCAGGAATATTAAGTGATAAAAATAGGATGAAAAGTTATAAATAAAGCCATTCTTATTTTTATCACTTTTAAATTTTAAGAAAGAAGTGATGAAAATGATAATTGGATTAAGAGCAGGACATAGCGATAATTGCACAGGAGCTATAGGAATTGTTGATGAGCATATGCAAATGAAAAAGTATTATGAAGCAGTTAAAGCAGTATTCGAGAAATATGGACATACAGTAATAGATTGTAATTCAAATGCAGGTACTCAAAATGGAGAATTAAGTGAAGGTGCTGAGAAATGCAATTCAGCTAATTGTGATTTATTTATCTCATTACATATGAATTGCTATAATGGATCAGCACATGGAACAGAAGTATTAGTTTCAAGTGAAGCAAGTACAGCATATCCATATGCGCAAAGATTAGTCAATAATTTTGCTGAATTAGGTTTTTATAATCGTGGTGTTAAATTAGAAAGGCTTTATGAAATGAATCATATAAGATGTGGAAATTTAATTTCTGAGATTTGCTTTTGTGATTCGAAGGATGATATTGATATTTATAATAAATATTCATGGGATGATCTTGCGTATGCTTTGTGTAATGCTATAGATTCAAAAATATCAAAACAACTTGATGAAAAAATTAATGTATCATCTAAAAAAGGATATATAGTTACAACTTATTTACCAAATGGTAATAATGGAGATGGAAGCTTTCAAGGGGTGGATCTCAATTATGTATTAAATTATTTTCAGGGCATAAAGTGTTATGCCAGAGGAAATGAAAAAGGAGTTTGGATAGAGAGCCAGGATTTAGATATGGATAAATGTTTAGAATTAAAAGAAAAATTAGGAAGTTTGTTTTATGCTATAAACTAGCGAGAACAGCTACTATATTTATTATAAATACTTAAAAGGAAAAGCAATTGTGTGGATTAGGAAAATTCTAATAACAATTGCTTTTTAACGGTTTTATAAATATTTTTTAACTAATTCTTTTAGAAGTGTGCCATGTCCATATTCATCTTCAGCAGCAGCTTTTACAGCTTGGGCAGCTTCCTCAAAACCTAATTTATGTATTTCATTAGATAATTCCTTTATTTGTTCGCTGGCAGAAATTTCACCATTAGCCATTGAACTTAATGTTTCTAATAAATTTTCATTTGTGTGACCATTTAATGCAGCGTACAGACCTCCATGTCGTGCTTCATCAGCAGCAATTTTCATTAATGACTCTGATAATTCCAATAATCCTTTTTCTTTAGCAACTATAGCAAAAGCATGATAAGCAGCCGCAGCCATTGCTTCACCTTTCCACATTTCATCAATTTTTTTTTCTAAATCAGTACCCTTAGTCAATCCAATTAAACTCATAAGTCAACCTCCTAATAATATTCGATAAGTGATAATACTAAATTAAATTTGATTAAATTTAATTTGATACAATTAAAGTAACATATTAAAATAAAAATGTCAACATATTATAAAGTACTCTTTTATAACAAATCACATACAGAAATGATGATAAGTTTGTCAAAATTATTTTTAATATTACAATATAGTTTTTCTATTGCAATTTATTGACAAAAAACTTAAATAATATAAAATTAGTATATAAACTTTAAAGGAGGATAAATAATGCTAAAAATGATTAAAAGTAAGAACAATGGAAATTATTCCATGAAAAGTAAAAAAACCATTGCGAATATATGGTTTATTACAATTATTGTCTTAACTATGATGAGTATGGCTCTATTATCAGGATGCAGTGATGATAAGAAATCAGATAATTCTAAAGAAACTGCAAATACATCAAGTGAAAGTGCTGATACAAATGCTAAACAAGATGATAAAAAAGAAGAGCCTAAGAAAGAAGAAACTAAAAAAGAAGATACTAAAATAACATATGAAAATTTCATGAATATAAAAATGGGACAATCGTATGATGAGGTAAAAGCCTTGCTTGGAGATGGTAAAGAATCATCATCAAGTGATGATGGTGGAATAAAAACAATAATGTATCAATGGCAAGGTTCTGGAATTGGAAATATAAGTATAACATTTCAAAATGGTGCTGCGACAATAAAGGCTCAAGCATTTTTAAAAGATTATGATGCTAAAATAACAATGGATAAATATAATCAAATACAAAATGGTATGACTTACGAGCAAGTTAAAGGAATTTTAGGGGATGGAGAATTATCTACGGAAACTAAAATAATGGATTCAGATGCTAAATTATATTCATATATTAATAAAGATGGTTCAATTGCTACATTTAACTTTAGTGATGATAAGTTAGATACAAAATCACAATATGAGTTAAAATAAATTAAAAGATTATTAGAATATAAGAAATATTAAATTTAGTGCTAAACATGTAATAAAACCAAGACAAATAAAATGAACCCTATAGGATGGACAACATAAAAAAATCTATCTTATAGGGTATTTTTATATAAATTATATAACAAGGATATGAAATAGTTAATGTTCCGGATTCATTAACTATTTTTTTGATAAAAATTAGCAATGAACAGCTAAGTTTTCAAAGTAATCATCATGAAAATATTTTGTATCGAGTCTAAAAAAATCAGCCAATATAATAGAGTTTTTTCTAGAAGGAAACAACTCGCCACGCTCATATTTAGAAATACTTGATTTATTAATACCAGTAAGAAGTGATAATTCTTTTTGAGTTAAATTATTTAACTTCCTAAACCTAATCAAATTTTCAGCAATTGAATTTGTTGGCAAATCTTTAAATTCATCTTTTAAATCAACTCTCAAAATACACTTATCTAAAATCGCTTTTTTATGTACCGAGCATTTAAGGGAGGTACTGGCGACTATGTAGCACTTTTTGAACCAACAGCTTCTGCTCTTGTAAAGGAAGGCACAGGAGCAATACTAGCATCAGTTGGTGAAGAATCTGGGGAGATTCCTTACACTTGTTTCTTTTCTACAAAATCTTATATGACAAAAAATCCAAAGGTAATTGAAGGTTTTACAAAGGCTATTTATAAAGGTCAAGAGTGGTTCTTTGCTCATAGCACAGAAGAAGTAGCTGACAGTATAATTAAATATTTTCCAGGAACTGATAAAGCTACTATTATGACTGTCATTGATAATTACAAGAAGATAGATGCTATAGCACATACACCACAAATCAAAGAAGAAAATTTAAATAGACTTATGGATATAATATCGGATTATGATAAGAGTTTACTTCCTGCCAGACCAGAATTCTCCAAGATAGTTGATAACTCTTATGCTGAAAAAGCAGTTAAATAGAAATCACATAAAGACTAAAAGGTGGTGATTTTATATGAATTTGCTAAGAGTTACAGATATATCTATGAATTATCATTCTCTTAAAGGAGAAACTCAAGCCCTTAAGAATATTAATTTTGAAGTAAATAATGGAGAATTTATTTCTATACTAGGACCATCAGGATGTGGAAAATCGACTTTGCTCAATATAATGAGTGGTTTATTAGAGCCTTCTCAAGGGGATGTTTTATATAAAGGAGAGTCTATAAAGAAGAACTTAGATAAAATAGGGTATATGTTTCAAAAGGATCATCTTTTTGAATGGAATACAGTTTGGGAAAATGTAATTCTTGGGTTAAAAATAAAGAAACAGTTAACAAATGAAGCTAAGAATAGAGTAAATGAATTACTAGATGCCTATGGTTTAGTAAGATTTAAAAATCACTATCCAAGTGAGTTATCTGGAGGAATGCGTCAAAGGGTTGCACTAATAAGAACTTTAGCTTTGAATCCTGAAATATTATTTTTAGATGAACCATTTTCAGCTTTGGATTATCAATCTAGACTTTTGGTATGTGATGATGTATATAAGATAATAAAATCTGAAAAAAAGACAGCGATTATGGTAACCCATGACATAGCTGAAGCTATATCCTTATCAGAAAAGGTAATAGTATTATCCCAAAGACCATCAAAAGTAAAAGTTGAAGTTCCAATTTATTTTAACAATGCTGATTTAACTCCATTTCAAAAGAGGAGAGAGCCAAAATTTACAGATTATTTTAATAGGCTATGGAAGGAGTTGAATCATACAAGTGTTTAAGAAGAATAATATAAACAAGATTTCTAAGGAACATGAAGTCTATTTGGAAAAAGTGCGAAAAACCAAGAAAGAAATAACTTTTATCAGAGTTATGATCTTATTTGTTTTTATTGCTTTATGGCAAATAGCAGCTGACTTTAAGTGGATTGATCCTTTTTTGACTTCCAGTCCAAGTAGAGTAGTGAATTCTTTTATTGGATTATATAAGGATGGAAGTTTATTTAAGCATATAGGTGTTACCTGCTATGAAACTATTTTAGGTTTTTCTTTGGGAACAATTTTAGGAGTGCTTGCAGCCATAGTATTATGGTGGTCTCCTAAGTTGTCAAAAATATTAGATCCTTATTTAGTTGTTTTAAATGCACTTCCTAAAGTTGCTCTAGCTCCAATTATTATTTTCTGGATTGGAAATGGTATGCCAGCTATAATAGTTATTGCACTTTTGATATCTGTAATAACAACAATTATAAGTGTATTGACAGGCTTTAGTGAAATTGATAAAGAAAAAATTATGCTCATGAATACATTTAGAGCTTCTAAGATACAAATATTACGGTATTTGATATTTCCATATTCCATTCCGATTTTTATAGCAGCTTTAAAAATAAATGTCGGCTTATCTTGGGTTGGTGTAATAATGGGAGAATTTTTAGTTGCTAGAAATGGTTTGGGCTTTTTGATAGTATATGGAGGACAAGTTGCCCAGTTAGATATGGTTATGATGAGTATAGTTATTCTTTCTGTAATTGCTTTTATCATGTATGAGGTTGTTGCAATAATAGAAAATAAACTTGCTAAAGATAGAAGCTAGATGTATTTGCAATAGAATTCTATATCTATAAATTGACAACTAAACCTCGAAAAATATATAGATAAAATTCTATATTAACTAGACTTAGAAGTAATTTATTTTACACAAGTCTAGTTTTTTCTTTTTGAAGGCTTTATTTTTTAAGGAAAAATGGGTAATATATGTATTGGAATAATAAAAATACTTATAATATAAGTAGATTTTGTAGTTAAGATAAAATTTTCGTAAAACAAAGGAGGAAAATATGAAAAAACTAAAGGAATATGGAATTATAACAATAGGTGTAGCACTTGTAGTAGTAGCATTTGAGTTCTTTTTCTTTCCTAATAAAATAGCCTCTGGTGGAGTGTCTGGACTAGCACTAGTAATAAATAATATTTTAGGATTTGATACAGGACTTGTTATGATAGTATGTAATGTTATATTGTTTATATTAGCATTTACTCTCATTGGAGGCAATTTTGGAATAAAGAGCATGTATGCAGCTTTTGCATTATCTTTTGCATTAGCAATATTAGAGAAGGTTTATACACCGATAGCTTTTACAAATAATTTAATGCTAGCTTCAATATTTGGAAGTGTACTTTTAGCATTAGGTACAGCAATTATGCTTACTCAAGATGCAACAACTGGTGGAACAAGTATTATAGCAAAAATTTTAAATAAATACTTGAATATAGATTTTGGGAAAAGTCTTTTAATATCCGACTCTGTTGTAGTTTTACTTGCTATGTACACTTTTGGAACTGAACTAGCATTGTTTGGTTTATTAAGCATATATCTAACAGGAAATCTAATCGATAAATTTATAGATGGACTTAATGTATCAAAGCAAGTAATGGTATTTACAGAACATGAAAAACTTATTTCTGATTTTATAATTAACGATATAGACAAAGGGTGTACTGTATTTTATGGAAAAGGTGGTTATACTGGGAATGAAAATTGTGTTATATTGACTATTTTAAAAAGAGGTCAATTTATTAAATTAAAACAATTTATGAGTATTAACGATCCAGAAGCCTTTATTACAGTCAATGAAACCAGTGAAGTTTTAGGAAAAGGGTTCAAAAGTTTAGATAATTAATAAGTAATAAATTAAAACATCTAAAAGAAGAATACTATAAAATAGGGTTAGCAATATTTACTTGTTGAATATCAGAATAAAAGCAAATTATAATTAAATATAGTTATATTAAACTTTTTAACAAAGGATTATTACAGCAAATAATAAGAAGTGCGGGAGACGTGTAAAGATGGCTTATGACGATGAATTGCTTATAACTTATGGATTAGGATATGCTTTTGAGAAAAGTAAATTGTTAATTGTTTCAGAGATTGAAGAAAAAACCGTATTAAAAAAAGAAATAGATATTATTGAAGAGATAAATATTATTAATAAATTTAAAGAAAATTTGAATAAAAAATGTACTTTGAACTCTTCTAAAAATTATATTAGAGATATTGAAGAAGCTTTGGAAGAGAAATTATCGAAGATTATACCAATAATTATTTCAATTAAAGGAAAAGATCAAAAAAGACAAGATTATCTTATGGAAGAGTACATAAAAAGTGATTTGATTCAATTAAGATTGAAAAAAGAAGGATATATACAGAAAGATTCAACTTTAGTAAAAAAATATATAGATAATTGTTCAGGAGACTTAGAAAATAATAGCGAGAATGCAAGTGAAAAAATATTATCATACAATAAGATTATTCTAAAAATTATTTTAACTACTAACTTTGGAAGTGAATTTTATAAATTTTTAAGTGAACGTGGACAAGTAATGTTTTTAAATAATGAAGAGAAGTTAATAAGGGAAGAATTAGAATATGAAAATATAAATAATTATTTAATCAAGAATGAATATAAAAATCTTGATTTTTTAAACCTGTTATTATTTCTAGAAACTTGGCAGAAAAAATATTTTGAATGGGATGGAAATTATACAAGCTTAATGTTTTCAATAAATAGGAATGGGAAAAGATATCATGGTCCTAAGTCTGAAATAAAAGACTATGTAATAGCTTTTTTGAAAGAAAAGCGATATCTATATTTTCCTTTTGGAAGATATGATATAAATAATATGTTTATTACATTGAATGATGAAAGATATTGCAATAGTAAAGAAAGTGAGAGTACTAAAAGAAATTGCGTAGTTTTAGAAAAAAAGGAATCTAAGCTGTATCAAATCACTGTTTCTGATTTTAAGAAAATTGATTTAGAAAAAGATATGGAGTTAGGATATTTGCTATCATATAAAAATGATGAGGTATATATATCTTTAGTAATATATGATAAAAAAAATGGGCAAGTATTAAATATAAGTGATTTTGAAAATTTTAGAGAGGAAATGATTTGCGCGTTAGAAAAACATTTCATAGTTGAAGGGTGAAATTTCAATAGACAATTGCCAATTATCAATGCTCAATTATTTCATGAACATTGATAATTGGCAATTATTAATTACTATCTTTTTTTCTTTTTCTTTTTTACTGAATATCCAAAAGTACCCAAAGGTTTTGCATTTAAACCATAATATTCTCCATGGCTATAGCAGATAAGATTTGCTCTATTAAAGCATATCTTACCATTTGAATCTAGTAAATCCTCATCTACTTTAATGTTTAATACTTCAAATAAGAATAAATCATGAGTCCCTAAAGGGGTAATTGATTTTAATTTACATTCTAAAGCTATTGGAGATTTTTGTAGTGAAGGTGTAGAAATTGAATCTCCTTTATTAAGCTGTAGACCAAAATGTTTGATTTTATCTTCTTTTTTACCAGAACGCACACCACAGTAATCAACTATTTTAACCATTTCTCTGGTTGGTAAATTAATAACACATTCGCCACTTTCTTTGATATATTCATGTGATAATCTTTCGGGCCTTATTCCCATAGCAATAATAGGTTCTTTAGTACAAACTGTGCTAACCCATCCTACTGTAAATACATTAACTTTATCAGCATTGTTTTTAGAGGTAACTAATACTACAGGGGTAGGATTAAGCATTACACTTCCTTTAAAATTGATTTTATTCATATGTAATTACTCCTTCAAAAAAGGCATCCTCAAAATAGCTAGGAGCTTAAATATCAACCTATATATTAAGAGATGCCTAAATAAATTCTATAAATAATTTTAATATCTTCTTCTACGTGATCTATTTGAATAACTTCTTTTTCTACGTTTTGCATTTGAAGCCATAGCTTTAATAAGAAGAATTAAGGTAATAATAATAATTAACACTACTAGTGATGCAATATATATTATAAGGTTATCCTTAAGTATTGCACTAAGTGTAATATCGACTGAGCCAGTAACTTCTTCAGAATAATGTCTTGTATTATAAGTTAACTTTATGTTTTTATTAGAAAGTAAACTCCATGCACTAGAATTAGTTCCATCAAAAGTTATTTTAGATTCAGTATCATTAATTGCATTTTTATAGTAATTTACATCTTGAGTTAATTTAACAGGTACAGAAATAGTTTTTGTAGGTCCAAATAAAATAAATGGTTTATAACTTACATCAGCTGTTCCAACATCATCACCTTTAGTTTTATAGACTGATTTAGTAGCTGCGTAGCTATAATTCATTATAGCATCCATATCATTAAATTTAGTCATATCAGCATTGTCAATTTGTCTACTTTTTAATACAACTCCTACGATTTTTCTACCTTCTCTTTCATAAACTGTAGTTAAACATCCACCAGCTGGAACAGTTGTACCAGTTTTTCCAGCAAGGTTACCATTTTTTCCAAGAGTCAGATTTCTGTTTTCTAAAATAATTTTAGAATTTTTTAAAGTAATAGGAGCTTTGTCAAGTTCCATTGTGCTTTTAACCCAATTATCTTCAAAAGCTGCTTTCAATATTAATGATAAGTCATAAGCAGTTGTGTAATGATTATCATTGTGTAAGCCATTAGGTGTAATAAAATTACTGTTATTAGCTCCAAGATCTTTTGCCTTTTTATTCATCATATCAGCAAAAGCAGTAGAATCACCTGCAACATTATCTGCAATTACATAAGCTGTGTCATTACCTGAAAACAGTAATAGCCCTTTCATGATATCATCAGCAGTTACTGTATCACCAGGTTGCATGGTGTTGTGCATATAATTAAGATTTAAAGAATATTCAGGCTGCTTTTTTGCCGATTCAGTATATTCAAGCTGATCAGTAGGTTTTTTATTTTCAGATAGTAATAAAGCTGTTAAAAGTTTTGTAGTACTAGCTGGATATCTTTTACTGTCAGCATCTTTACAATAAATTATTTCACCTGTGTCATAGTCAAAGGTTAAAGCTGCTTCTCCTTTTATTTCAGGTAAGCCATCTGCGTTAGTTTCAGTTTTTGCTTCTGAAGTAGTATTAGTTGAAGCCTCGGTTTTTGCTTTTGGGGCAGTTTTTGAGGTGGCTTCAGTTTTCTGTTTTGAATTGTTGTTCACAGCATAACTTGCTATAGCAAAGGGACTAAACAAAGAAAGTGAAACAGTCAATATAAGTGTTTTTAAAATTAAATTTTTTTTCAAGTATAATCTCTCCAATTCCATTTAGGCACAATTAAAGATAATCTCTTTAAACATGCCATTGTTTATTAAAACATTTTTAGTATAACATTTATGTAATGTTATAACAATAAAAGTAACACTAAATATTAAGTGTAAAATTTAACTATATAGCATAAAATTTGATTTATTTTAATTTTTCTATAATGGATTTTTTTGCCATAATCTCAAATTCGTCATTCAAGGAATCTAATTGTATATCTTGACCATACTTATTTTTTAAAGCTAACATTAATAGCCTGTCAGCAAATTCTGGATTTTTAGATAAGAAAGAGCCGTGAAAATATGATCCAAAAGTGTTTTTATAGATGCAGCCTTCCTGTCCATCTTCTCCATTATTACCATAACCATGGATGCATTTTCCAAGTGGTGTATGGTTATTTATATAAGTCCGCCCTGAATGATTTTCAAAACCTACATAGGTTTCATTGAAGTTTTCATTATATATTTCAGTATTTCCAATGAATCTAGTATCTCCACCTTCAGTATAAAGATCTAAAATTCCAAGTCCATCTATCTTTTCACCATTTGGAGCCGTGTAGTATTTACCTAATAATTGATATCCACCGCAGATAGCAAGAAGAACCTTTCCTTCTTCAATATAATCTATCATAGCTTCCTTTTTTACTTCATTTAAATCTTTTGATACGATAGATTGTTCATAATCTTGGCCTCCACCAAAGAAAATAATATCTACAGTTTCTTTATCAATATTTTCACCTAGCGAGGAGTTTATTATATTCACATCAATTCCTCTAAGAGCCGCTCTATGCTTTAAAATGAGTACATTACCCAAATCACCATATACGTTCAATAAATCAGGATATAAATGACAAATAGTCAATTCCATATTTTTAACCTCCGTAGTTTACCATAACTTATTAATATAACCTTTTGAATGAAGGTATTTTCTATAATTAATCATCGCAGTATAAGTTGCAAGAATATATATTTTTTTAGAAGCCGATTCTTTTATTTTTTCAGTTAGTTCTTCATAATCTTCCTTTAAAATAAACTTATCAACATTTAAACCTGCAACTTTTAGTCTTACAGCCATGTCGTACATTCTAAGGCCAGAAACAAAAATATCTTCTAGTTTTAATGTGGAAATTTTTTCGAAGTCCACATCCCATATCCAAGATACATCTCGTCCATCAGCATAATTATCATTTAGCATAAATACTGCAGAAAATTCACTTTGATTAAGTGCAAGTGTATCCAATGCCTGATTATATCCAGCAGGATTTTTTACTAATATAATTTGAATATCTTTATTATCAATTTTTATTTGTTCTTGTCTTCCAAAACTTGAGCTTTGTTTTTGAAGAGAATTTTTAATTATTGAATCATCAATACCAAGCTCTTTAGAAATTGAATAAGCACATAAGGCATTATAAATATTATAAGCTCCTGATTGACTTATAAAAATTTCTGTATCATTTATTAAGACTGATGAATTCTCAGTAGTTAAATCAAAAATTTTATTTACAGCATAGCTAAGTTCAGGACGCTTATATCCACATTCAGGACAATAAAAATCGCCTAGATGGTTATATGTAACTAAATTATAGGAATAGGGTGTTTTGCAAAATTTGCAAAATTTAGCATCCGCATTAATATCTAAAGAAGTATCTTCTTTAATTGGAGTATTAAATCCATAATATACAGATGGATTTTTAACATCTAATTTGCCAAGCAAAGATTCATCACCGTTTAAAACAAGCTTAGTTTCTGGAATATTAGTTATACCTTCTAAAATTTTAACTAGAGTTGTGTACACTTCACCATATCTATCTAATTGATCTCTAAATAAATTGGTTACAGTTATTATTTCAGGAGTTAAATGCTTTGTAATAAACTTTACATTGGCTTCATCAACTTCTATTATAGCGTAAGGATTACTTTTCTTTTTAAAAAATGAATAATTTGAAACAAAACATGCTACAATACCAGGATATAAGTTAGCACCAGTATTATTAGTAATAACATTAAAGTTGTTTTCCTTTAAGATATTATAAATCATACTAGTAGTTGTTGTTTTACCATTTGTTCCAGTTACCAAAATAACCTTATATCCTTTACTAACAGTCTTCAAAATTGATTTATCAATTTTTAATGCAATTTTTCCAGGAAAGTTACTTCCACCTTTTACAATATGCTTTGCAGCAAAAGCAGTAATTTTAGATAATAATATGCTTAAAATAGATTTAATATTTATCGTACTCACCGTCCAATTCTAGTCATATAGTAAAAATGATTAACATAATATGAAAAAGTTAATCATTTTTATATCATTAAACAATAAAATAATCACAATAAGTATAGCACAAAATTTGATAACTACGAGAGTTTTTTTAAAATTCAATAAATAATACTTGGATATAATTGGAATTTATCCAGGAAATTATAACAATTGGCTTACAGTTAGGTCTAGACAATTGTTTTATTAGTAATTATGCCATATAATTAAGGTAATAAAGAATTTTACGAGGTGTTATTATGATCAAGGTAACAGTTAACATAAATGGCATGAATTATATTTTAACAGGGGAAAAAGATGAAAAATATTTGCTAGGGGTAGCAAATTATGTTGATACAAGAATTAAAGAAATAATTTCTAAAAAGGCTGGCTTTAGTTCGACAGCAGCAGCAGTCTTGGCTGCTGTAAATATTGCAGATGAGCTTTATGATTGTGATTTAGAATTAGATAATTCAGTAAAAGTTAAAGAAAATTTAGAAGCAGAAATTAAAGAAATTAAGCAAGAACTTGAACAAGTAAGGCTCAATATAGAGACAATTGATAAAGAAAAGTCGAGTATTCAAAGTGAGTTTGACAAGAAAGAGCAAGAATTAAACACTAGATATAAAGACCAAGAGGCAACTTATAAGTCATTAAAGGATATAATAGATAATTTAAAAGTAGAAAATGACAAACTTAAAAATCAAAATAAATTGGTAAATGAGGAATTAAAAAAGAACAGAAATATAAATGAAGCATTAAGTAAAGAACTTGCTGAAATCAAAGAAAAAAATAAGTTTATTTATAAAAAAGCAGATGATGCAAAGAATAAAGAACATAGATTAGAGAAACAACTACAGCAAGCAAATGAACAAGTGAGAAATTTAACAAATCAAATTGCCAATGTAAATGCTGAAAAAGAGAAAATCAATAAAGAGTTAATAGAAACAAGTGATAATAACTTACACTTAACTAAAGAAATAGAAAGATTCACTTCAATTAATAGTAATTTAGATAGTGAAGTTTTAGAATTAAAGAAAAGTAAGGAAACTCTTGAAGTTGATTATAACAATACTTATGAAGAGTTGAAAAAAGTTAAAGCAAATTTACAAGCAGAAATTGCTAGTAAGGAATTAGTAAATAAGGATTATGGTTTATGTAAAATAAACTTAGATAAACTAAATGGAGAGTATACTAAATGTATCAATGAATTAACTGAATGTAAGAAAAATTTAGATAATAAAATTAATGAATACACTATGTTAAAGAATAGGGCTAGGGAAGAACGAGAAATATTAAATAATAAGGTGGCAGAATTATTATTAAGTGAAGAAGAATTGAAGAATGATTTAAAAAGCGAAAAAGAAAATATTATTGAATTAAATAATAAAATAGAAATAAGTAAAATTGAAAATGATAAAATTAAAAAAGAATTAAATGATTTGATTGAAGAATCAGATAGGGAAATAAAAGAAGGTAAAAATAAAATAAATAATATTACAAAAGAAAATGAAGATTTAGTTAACCAAATTAATTTATTAAGTGAAGAAAAGGATGTATTGGCAACAGAAATTAATAAATTAAAAGTAGAGCAAGAAGACTTACATATTGAGATAAAAAACATGAGAGATGTTAATGATGGATTATCACAAGAAATAGAAAAAACTGACAAACAAAAACAAATTTTAGAGGAAGAACTTGAAGTTACAAGAAGCAATAATGAAAAATTAAAATATGAATTAAAAGTAACTCAAGAAGAAAGTGAAAAGCAGCTTAATACAAAAATTCAAGAAATAGAAGACTTGCGAAAAGTGATAGAGGCTGCAGAGCATGAATTAAGAAGAATTAAAGAAGAATTAGGAGGAAAGGAAAGATTAGTAGAGCGCTTAGAAAAAGAGCTTGAAGATAAAGAATGGATTTTCTTAAAATTAAAGAGAGAAATAGAAGCTAAGCAAAAGGAATTAGATAATAGTAAGAACAATATTGAAGAGTTACAAGAAAAAGTTTCAAATTTGGCTAGTGAAAAAGAAAAGTTAGCTAATGAAAATGAAAAATTTACACAAGAGTCTAGAGGTTTTCAACATAGACTATTTGAATTACAATCTGAAATAATAAATAAAGATATAGAAATTGCTAAAATTAAAAAAATGCAAGTAGGACCTGTTGTTAACAAGAAAAGATAGTGCAAAGGAGAAATATGAACAAGATTGAATTATTAGCTCCAGCGGGAAGTATGGAGAGTCTAATTGCAGCCATTAACAATGGTGCTGATGCAATATATTTAGGGGGGAATAAGTTCTCTGCGAGAGCTTATGCCTCTAATTTTGATAATGAAACTATGCAAAAAGCAGTGGATTATGCGCATAGTTATAATGTTAAAGTGTATGTTACTATGAACACGCTTTTAAAACAAAATGAATTAAGGGAAGCTCTAAAATATGTAGGATACCTATATGAAATTGGAGTAGATGCATTAATAATTCAGGATGTAGGCTTAATTAGTTTAATTAGAGATGTGTATCCTGAATTTGAACTTCACGCGTCAACTCAAATGACAATTCACAATGCTGAAGGTGCCTTATATTTTATAGAAAAAGGCATGCAGAGAATTGTTTTATCTAGAGAATTAACTTTAGATGAAATTAAGTACATATCGAAGGATTTAAATATTGAAACTGAAATATTTGTGCATGGCGCTTTATGCGTATGTTATTCAGGTCAGTGCTTAATGAGTTCTATGATAGGTGGCAGAAGCGGAAATAGAGGAAGATGTGCTCAGCCATGTAGAATGCAATATACACTTCAAGGTGAAACTTTAGGAGAAAGAAAGGGCTATCTCTTAAGTCCTAAAGATACCTGTTTAGTTGAAGATATAGATTCAATTATTAAAAGTGGTACTGCATCTTTAAAGGTTGAAGGAAGAATGAAAAAACCAGAATATGTAGCTGGTGTAACTAGAAATTATAGAAGAGCAATTGATAAGGTAATAGTAAATACAAAATTTGATTTACATAAAGGCAGAAATGAATTAGCCCAATTATTTAATAGAGAAGGATTTGCTAAAGCATATTTATATAAAAATGTAGGTAAGGATATGATGAGCTATAATTATCCTAAAAATACTGGAGTTTTTATAGGACAGGTTACAAATAGTGGAGAAGTAATATTGGAAGAAAATGTTGGATTAGGCGATGGAATTCGTTTTTTAGATGATGGGTTTACCTTAAGTAAAATCTTAAAAAATAATCAAGAAGTAAAAGAAGCTTTTATAGGCGATAAGGTTAAGTTGTTTCCGACTGGCGGCTACAAAAAAGGCTATAAATTATATAAAATGTCTGATAAAAGATTATATGATGAGTTAAAAGAAGATTTAAAGCCTTACAAGAAAAAAATAAATCTAGTAGGAGAAATTGAATTTAAGGTTAATGCACCACTGTGCATTAAAACAAAATTTAATAATAAGGAATACAAGGTTTATGGAGAGATAGTAGAATCCGCTGAAAATAAGCCTTTAACAAGAGAAAGAGTTGAGGAAGCTTTAAAGAAATCTGGAGATATTCCTTACAAGTTTGATAAAGTGTTCTTTGATGTTTTCGATGATGGATTTATAAGAATTGCTTCAATTAATAATTTAAGAAGAGATTTATTTGATAAAATCTTAAAAGAAGTTAGTGGATATAGGAGAAGAAGAAATGAAGAAGCTCCTAAAGCTAAGAATATAAAATCTGCTGAGGAATTAGGATATATTTATAGCTGCATTACAAAAGAGCAGTTGAGGGCGTTAGTAGAAGAAGAAACAGTTAAAAATATAGCCTTAAATGTATTTTTTAGTAGAAAAAATACAGCTTTGAATAAAGAAGATTTAAAGAATTTATATGAGCAAGGAATCGAAAATAAAAACATATATTTAAATGTACCTAATATAATCAAAGGTGAGTTTAATTATATTGTTAAGATAATTGATGAATTAACACCTTATATAAAAGGAATAATAACTTCTAATGCAGGAATAATTAAACTTTTTAAAGATAAACTATTTATAATAGGCGATTATAAACTAAATATATTCAATAAGGAAGCAGCTGAATTTTATGCTGAAGATGTAGATATTTCTTCTGTAAGCTTAGAATTAAATAGAAAAGAAATAAAAGAACTAATGAAAGATATTAATTGTAAGGTTGCTGTGAATATTTATGGGAAAACAGAGCTTATGGTTAGTGAATATTGCCCAATAGGCAGTACTTTTGGTAATAAATCTGCTAAAAAGGAATGCAGTAAATCATGTATGAAAGATACCTTTACATTAATAGATAGAATGAACGAAAGTTTTAGTGTTTTAGCAGATAATAGCTGTAGAAGTTATATTTTAAATTCATTAGCTACAAATTTAATTGAAGAAGTAGAAGAACTTAAATCTTTTAATATTTCAAGTTTTAGAGTAGATTTTAAGGATGAATGTTATGAAGAAGTTAAGGAAATTTTAAATCAAATTTCTAATAAGAAGAAAAATGAAAATGTAAAATATACAAAAGGCCACTATAGAAGAGGCGTTGAATAACAGTTTACAATTTACAGTGTACAGTTTGCAGTTGGGGAGTAAAATATTTTGAATAACTGTGAACTGTAAACTGACAACTGTAAACTGACATAAGGGTGTGTTGTAAATGAATGAAAGATCTCTAAGAGTATTAGAGTTTAATAAAATAAAAGAAAAAATAAAAAAATATGCAAGAACAAATGCTGGAAAAGACTTGGTAGACAAACTTGAACCGTATAATAATTTGTATGAAATAAATAATAAGTTAGAAGATACAAATGAAGCTTTGGAAATTTTGATCTCTAAAGGGAATCCACCTTTAGAAGGACTTGCTGATACTCATGAAGGAATTGAAAGAGCTAAAAAAGGTGGAACTTTAAGCCCAGAGCAATTATTAAGAATTGGTGGAATGCTTAGAGCTTCTAGAACTATGAAGGAATTCTTTAAGAGAGATGAAGTAGAAAGGTCATATCCAAGACTTGAAGATTTAGCATATATTTTAGTGCCAGTAAAAACGTTGGAAGAAGAGATTGAAAGAGCTATAGTTTCAGAAGATGAGATTAGTGATAAGGCAAGTCAAACTTTATACAACATAAGAAGAAGTCTTAAAGAAAAGAATTCTTCTGTGAGGGAGAAAATAAGCTCTATAGTAAAAAGTAATTCAAAATATTTGCAGGATGACTTATATACTATGAGAGGAGACCGATATGTAATACCTGTAAAATCAGAATATAAAAGCCAAGTTCCTGGACTTGTTCATGATCAGAGTTCAACAGGGGCAACTTTTTTTATTGAACCTATGAGCTTAGTAAATTTGAATAATGAAATAAGAGAATTAGTTCTTAAAGAAAAAGCTGAAATTGAAAGAATACTTTCAGAACTTTCTTCAAAGGTTAAACTTAATGGGGAACAATGTTTAAGCAATTTAAAGGTATTAATTGAATTTGACTTCATATTTGCAAAAGCAAAATATGCATCGGCTTTAAATGCTATAAAGCCAAAAGTTAATGAAGATGAAACCTTTAGCATCTTATCAGGAAGACATCCATTAA
Source organism: Clostridium sp. YIM B02555 (assembly GCF_022320955.1). Taxonomy (NCBI): domain Bacteria; kingdom Bacillati; phylum Bacillota; class Clostridia; order Eubacteriales; family Clostridiaceae; genus Clostridium; species Clostridium sp. YIM B02555. Next base: position 315,077 of record NZ_JAKJJY010000001.1, read on the forward strand.
TTGCTGGAGATAAAGTAGTACCATCGGATGTTTATCTAGGAAAAGAATTTACAACTTTAATGATAACAGGACCAAACACGGGTGGTAAAACTGTTACTATTAAGACTGTTGGATTGCTTCATATTATGGGATTAAGTGGACTTTTAATTCCAGCTAGAGATAATTCATCAATAGCATTTTTTACAGAGGTTTTTGCTGATATAGGAGATGAACAAAGTATTGAGCAAAGTTTATCTACATTCTCATCTCATATGACTAATATAGTTGAAATTATGAAGCATGTTGATGATAAATCGTTAGTATTATTCGATGAACTTGGTGCTGGTACAGATCCAACAGAAGGGGCTGCATTAGCTGTATCAATATTGGAGACCTTGAAAAATAGAGGGGCAAAATTGATAGCAACAACTCACTATAGCGAACTTAAGGCATATGCAATAAAAACTGAAGGTGTAGAAAATGCTTCGGTGGAATTTGATATAGAAACCTTAAGACCAACATATAGACTTTTAATTGGAGTGCCTGGAAAGTCTAATGCTTTTGAAATATCCAAGAGATTAGGTCTTGTTGAAGGTGTAATAAAAAGAGCAAAAGAATATATTTCAGAAGAAAATCTTCAATTTGAAAATTTAATTAGAGAGCTTCAGGAAAAAAGTATTGTTGCTAAACAAGAAGCAAGAGAAGCAAAGATAATCAAAAAAGAAGCAGAAGAACTTAAGAAAAAGTATGAGGAAAAGCTTGAAAAACTTGATAATACAAGAGAAAAGGCTTATATGGATGCAAGACGTGAAGCAAAAGAAATAATTTCAGAAGCTAAAGATGAAGCTGATGAAATTTTAAAAGCCATGAGAGAGCTTGAAAAGCTTGGAATCTCAGGTGGTGGAAGACATAGACTTGAAGAAGAACGTAAAAAACTTAAGGCGAATTTAGAAGAAAGAGAAAAAGGCATTCACAATACAAAGGAAAATGAAGGTGAAGCTATAACTAAGGTTACTTTGGGCATGGAAGCTTTGTTGCCATCATTAAATCAAAAGGTAATTATTATTTCTATGCCAGATAATAAGGGTGAAGTTCAAGTTGAAGCTGGAATTATGAAAATTAATGTTAAACTTAGTGATTTAAGAAAAACAAAAGCTACTAAAGAAGAAAAAGTTAGAAGGAAAAGAGAAGTAAAATTAAATTTAAGTAATGTTGAGTCAAGAGTAGATTTAAGAGGACTAGATGCAGAAGAAGCTTGTTATAAGGCAGATAAATATTTAGACGATGCCTACATGGCTAATTTAGGAGAAGTAACAATAGTTCATGGTAAAGGTACAGGAATTTTGAGAAAAGCCATAAATGATATGCTAAAAAGACATCCTCATGTGAAAGCTTATAGACTTGGTGCATATGGTGAAGGTGGAGATGGAGTAACAATGGTAGAGTTAAAAGCCTAATCCAATTAACAGTTAATAGCATGCAATTAGAAACATAAACGTTTATGCGAAATTTTGTTTTTAACTGCAAACTGTAAACTGTAAACTGTAAACTGAATTAGAGGTGGTTTTATGTATATAATAAGTGCATGCTTATGCGGTGTGAATTGCAGATATAATGGAAAAAGTGGATCAAATGAAAGATGCTTAAAGTTATTTAGAGAAGGTAAAGCTGTTCTAGTATGCCCAGAACAGTTAGGTGGATTACCTACGCCTAGAAATCCTGTTGAATTAGATAATACAGCAAGTCAAATAATAGAAGGCAACGGAAAAGCTATGAGCAATAAGGGTGAAGATGTAACTCAAAAGTTTATAAATGGAGCATATGAAACCTTAAAAATAGCAAAAGAACTTGGAGCTACTAAGGCTATATTGAAGGAAGGAAGTCCTTCTTGTGGAGCTAATTTTGTACATGATGGTACATTTACTGGAAATAGAATTAATGGCAAGGGTATAACTGCTCAAATACTTGAAAATGAAGGTATAACAGTATTTTCAGACGAAGATTTAGAGATTAATAATAGTAAACTGGTATATCTTAATGAATTTGATAGAGAAAAGGCAAAGAAAAGGCGTCTTTTTGAATTAGAGGAAGAAGATGATGAACAGGAAGAATATTTTGATTTAACTGAAAACCTAACAGATATGTCAGAATTACCTCCAAAGGTTGAAGAAAATGTGAAGAAGCTTATGATTTCATTGGCCCGTGATTTAATGGGCTTTGAAGAATTGGATGAAATTGCTGAAGCAACAGGATTGAGTATCGAAGAAGTAGAAGAAATACTTAATGAAGAAGAATAATACATAGATTTAGAATAGTATTTGCACAATAAAAGAGCAATATAAAAGTGAAAGCTTGTAAATTATAATGAGTTAATAATCTACAAGCTTTCATTTTGTTTGAAGAATAACTAACTAATCATCGTCATCATCATCATTAACATCAATAGTTTCTGGAGATATTGACGACCTTGAAATATTTGAATTATTAGTTTCAAGCATGTCTTCAGTGTCAGAAGCAGGTGATTTTGAAGAAGAAATATCAATTATGAGATCTTCACTATTATTCCCAGTATTTGCATTATTACGGTTCTTTTCATTGTGCATGTAATCACTCCTTAGATAATTTCTATAAATATTAAAACAGTTAAGTAATCAATTTTTAGTATTTGAAGTTAGAATCATATTAATGCATGGAATATAAGGTTAATTTTCAAATAAGCATTCTCCATTTGATTCAATTACATTTTTATACCAGTAAAATGATTTTTTAGGTATACGCTTAAAAGTTCCATTTCCATAATCATCACAATCAACATAAATAAAACCATAGCGTTTAGACATTTGTTTAGTTGATTCTGAGACAATATCGATGCATCCCCAAGAGGTATAACCTAAACATTCAACCCCATCATATTCAATGGCATCCAGCATGCTTTTAAAGTGAGAATTGAAATAATCAATACGGTATTGATCATTAATAGTTCCATCTGTGTTAACCTCGTCTCTAGCACCTAGTCCGTTTTCTACAATAAATAAAGGTTTACGGTAACGATCATATAAATCCACCATAGAGATTCTAAGTCCAATTGGGTCTATCTGCCATCCCCAGGCGCTAGATGGTAAATAAGGATTTTTTATTGCCGTAATTGTATTTCCAGCAGATATATCTAAACCTTCTGTTGATGCAGCTGTGCAAGAAGACATATAGTATGAAAATGAAACAAAATCTACAGGATAATTCTTCATAATTTCATCATCACCAGATTCTTTTTTTATTATAATCCCATTATTTTTAAATCTAGCAAGTAGATATGAAGGGTATTCTCCAAATACTTGAGTATCACTATAGCAATAAGTAGCACGCATATCCTGTTGTGCCTTTAAAACATCTTCAGGCTTGCAGGTATATGGATAATAAGTTAATTTTGTAAGCATACAACCCACTTTTGCATCTGGAATTAGTTCATGACAGATTTTTGTTGCTAATGCGCTAGCTACAAATTGATGATGCATTGCTTGAAAGATTACCTGTTCCCAGTTCATTTCTGGGAACCTATCTTCAATTAATCCCCCAGTAGTATAAGGATGTCTTATCATTGAATCAATTTCATTAAAAGTTAGCCAATATTTAACTTTATCTTTATATCTCTTGCAAATAGTTGTTACATATTTTTCGAAAAAACCTACCAATTCTCTTGAATACCATCCATTATAGTTCAAAACTAAATTTATTGGTGGTTCATAATGGGACATAGTAACTAGTGGCTCTATTCCATACTTTAAACATTCATCAAAGACATTATCATAGAATTGAAGCCCTTCCTCATTTGGTTCTATATCGTCACCATTTGGGAAAATTCTAGACCAAGCAATGGACATTCGATATACTTTAAAGCCCATTTCTGCAAAAAGCTTAATATCTTCTTTATAGTGATGATAGAAATCTGAGCCGTGACGCTTAGGGTATAAAGATTCATCATCTGTTTTCAAAGCTTCTTCTATATCTTTACTTGTAACAGCATTATGTTTTTTGTAATTGGTTACATCCACATCTAAATGGTGACGTGCACAATCTGAAACACTGATACCTTTGCCACCATCTTTCCAGCCACCTTCAACTTGATTGGCAGCAGTAGCACCACCCCATAAAAATCCTTCGGGAAATCTTCTTATCGTCATAGTTATGCCTCCGTTGTTTTAATATATTATTAGATTTATTATATATTTTGTTTAATGTAAAGTTTTACCTATGTATATATTAATTATATACAGTCTTTAGTTTCATAAGCAATAAATATTTCTATTAGGTTGTATAAATAGTTTATTAAATATATAATAATAAAATCTAAATAATAGATTTGACTAAAGCATTAAAAGGACGTGATATGAGGAATGGATTCTAGAAAAATAAACATAATGATAGCATTATTGGTTGCAATGTTTTTAGGAGCAATTGAGGGAACTGTTGTTACAACTGCTATTCCAACAATCGTTAAGGAGTTACAAGGATTTGAAATTATTAGTTCAGTTTTCTCAGTATACTTATTAACTTCTGCAATTTCAACACCTATATATGGAAAATTATCAGATTTATATGGAAGAAAAAATATACTTTCAATTGGAATAATAATATTTCTAATAGGTAGTTTTTTATGTGGATTATCACAAAATATGTATATGCTAATCATATGTCGTGCAATTCAGGGAATTGGTGCAGGGGCGATATTTACTGTAACCTATACAATTATTGGAGATGTGTTTACAATAGAAGAAAGGCCTAAAATTCAAGGGATAATAAGTGCAGTTTGGGGAATAGCGAGTCTTGCAGGTCCATTTATAGGTGGAATTCTAATAGATATACTATCTTGGCATTGGATATTCTTTATCAACATTCCCTTTGGAATAGTATCTGTGATATTAATTCAAAGAAATTTAAATGAATCTTTTGAAAAGAAAAAACACAAAATAGATTTTGCAGGAATAATAACTTTATCAGCTGCAATGCTTGTTTTTCTTAATATTTTTATGTCAACTGAAAACACAAATACTACTTCAAATAAATTCATAGTAATATCATTGGTAACAACAATAGTTTTATTAATGTTATTTTATAAAATAGAAGAAAAAGCAGAGGAACCAATTGTTCCTTTTGATATTTTTACAAAATCGAGTACAATTGTTAATTTAGTAAGCCTTTTAGATTCAACTATTTTAATAGGCGCTAATGTATATATGCCGATATATATACAAAACGTACTTGGATTTAGTCCTAAGATATCGGGATTAGCTTTGGCTCCAATGTCAGCATCATGGCTTATTGCTTCAGTATTTTTAGGAAAAATGATAATGAGGCATGGTGGGAAAGCTGTAATAGTAATGTCAAATATAATTCTATTTATTAGTACCGTTTTACTTATTGCATTGGATGTAAAATCTTCATTAGTAATAGTGTTAGTATATGTATTTATAATGGGCTTTGGATTTGGAGGTGCCTTCACTACATTAACTATAATAGTACAAGAGTCTGTAGAGTTTAATCAAAGAGGAGTAGCAATGGCTACTAATTCACTACTTAGAACATTGGGGCAAACAATAGGCGTAAGTATTTTTGGGAGTATATTTAATTTATATATAGTTAAATACTTTGTTAAATTGGGGATAAATGGAGTAGAACCAAGTGATTTATATAAAGCTTCTTCAGGAAATGCTATTTTAACAAGTGAACAGATTAGTCTTTCTTTGAATAGTTCACTTCACGTACTTTTTATAATATTTGTAGTTATATGTATAGTAGCTTTAGCTTTATCAGTATTAATGCCTAAAATGATAGAAAGTCGTGAAAAAAGGTAAATTTAATTTATTAGTAAACAATATAAAATGAAATCATAATAAATTACATAAAAGAAAAGCTTAACTAAAAAATAGTTGAGCTTTTCTTTTTAATTAAAGTTGATATTAGTATTTGCAATTAAAATGAAATTTGATCTTTAAAATTCATAGCAAAGATAACTTAAATTTCCTAATTGATAGTCCCTATAAATAATTTTAGGAGACAGATTAGGACTGCTACCTAAAGTTATAAATAATGGTACAAGATGATCTTGGGTTGGGGCTGCTAAATTGGCGTGAGGTGCTGAATTTCTGTAATCATAAAGAGCTTTAAAATCTTTAGTTTCAATTTTATTAATTAACCAATCATCAAATTCTTGCGCCCATGAGTCAGTATCTGAACTATCCCAGTTTACAAGTCTTAAATTGTGTACAGTATTTCCACTGCCAATAATTAAAATATCTTCTTGACTAAGGTCTTTGAGAGTAGCGCCAATTCTAATTTGCTCCTCAACAGATAACGTATAGTTTATTGAAACTTGGATAACAGGTATATCAGCATTAGGATAAAGATGTTGCAAAACTGTCCAAGTACCGTGATCTAATCCTCTTGCTGAATCTAGCTTTGCTTGAATTCCGAAAGCTATTAACTTATTCTGAATAGTCAAGGCAAGTGAACTAGAACCTTTAGCAGGATATTTAATTTGATATAACTCTTTTGGAAATCCGTAAAAATCATACATAGTGTCATATATAGAATCAATGGAAGAAATAGTGATTTTTTCGGTAGTCCAATGAGAAGTAAAGACAACTATAGCTTTTGGATTAATAGAATGTCCAAGACTGTTTAGAAACTTTGTATATACACTTTTTTCAATTGCCATCATAGGTGAACCATGAGCTAAGAATAAAGGTTTAATCATATAAACTCCTCCTTTTATTGTATTTAAATAAATAATTCTTTGAATCAATAATACTTATCAAAGGATAACTATTATTTGTATAATAACATAAAATATTTATAAATGTAATACCTGTAAAGTAAAAAAATGATAATATTAATAGAAAATATTTTTATAAAAAATTATATTATATGGTTGACAAAACAATTAATTTTAAATATAATTAATTTGACTCAATTAAATTTGTAAAAATTGAAAGGGGGAGTGAGTATGGATAAATATAATAGCATAAAATTAGAAAATCAATTATGTTTCCCAATTTACGCACTATCAAGGGAAATAATAAAATTATATAAACCGTTTCTCGATAAATTTAATCTTACCTATACGCAATATGTTACTATGCTTGTTATGTGGGAAGATGAAAAAATAACATTTAAGAATCTAGGGAAAAAGCTTCATTTAGACTCGGGAACACTTACTCCAGTATTAAAAAAGTTAGAGTCTACGAATTTAATAATAAAGTATAGAACAAAAGAAGATGATAGAGTTGTTGTAGTTGAACTGACTGAGGAAGGAAGAAAACTTAAAGATGATATACTTGAAGTTCCTCAAAATATGTTTTGTAAGTTACAAATGAGTGGAGCAGATGCATTAGAACTTAAAAATAGATTAAATGATGTTCTTAAAATATTTGATAATTAAATGATTTTAAGAACATTTAATTAAAATAAATGATTGAGTAAAATTAAATTTTACAAAACTATAAAATGCTAAATTAAAATAGAAGAGAGGAATAAGGTATGAATTTTTATGATTTTACTGCTAATAAGGTAAGTGGAAAAGAAATAAAGATGGATGAGTACAAAGGGAAAGTTCTTTTGATAGTAAATACAGCAAGTAAATGTGGGTTAACCCCACAATTAGAAGGGCTTGAAAATTTATATAAAGAGTATAAAGATAAAAATTTTGAAATACTTGGATTCCCATGCAATCAATTTGCTAATCAAGACCCAGGAACAAACAAAGAAATTAGTGAATTTTGCTTAATAAATTATGGTGTAACTTTTACGATGTTTGAGAAAATAGATGTAAATGGCCAAAATGCACATCCAATATATAAATTTTTAAAGGAAAATGCAAAAGGAACTTTTGGAAGTGAAATTAAATGGAATTTTACTAAATTCTTAATAGATAAAGAAGGAAATGTTATAAAAAGATATGCACCTATAACTACACCTGAGAAAATAAAAAGTGATATAGAAAAATTATTATAGATTTAATTTAATAAAACAATTGAATTTGTTGGAGGGATATTTTGTGAGTGAAAGATATGATTTGGCGATAGTTGGAAGCGGACCAGCAGGGTTGTCAGCTGCATTAAATGCAAAAATTAGAAAGAAAAAGTTTATTATTTTTGGAACTAATGAATTAAGTGCTAAATTGACTAAGGCAGAAAAAATAAATAATTATCTAGGTTTCTATGGTAAAAGTGGAGCAGAAATAAGGAATGAATTTGTTAAGCATTTAGATTTCATGGATATAAGTATAAAAGAAGAAAAGATAAACAATATTTATGCTATGGGTGATTATTTTGCACTAATGGTAAATGAAAAAATGTATGAAGCAACTTCTATAATATTAGCCACTGGAGTTAATTTTGGGAAACCATTTAAAGGTGAAGAAGAATTCTTGGGTAAAGGAGTAGGATATTGTGCAACTTGTGATGCTCCATTATATAAAGATAAAGTTGTTACAATAATAGCTTACAACAAACATGAAGAAGCAGAAGTGAATTTCTTATCAACAATTGCTTCAAAAGTATACTATCTTCCAATGTATAAAGAAAAGGTTGAGGTTAATGAGTCAGTTGAAATAATTAAAGATATACCTTTAGAAATAATTGGTGATAAAAAAGCTAATAAACTTATACTAAAAAACTCAGAACTTGAGACAGATGGAATTTTTATTTTAAGAGATAGTGTGGCGCCTGGGCAATTGGTTCCAGGATTAAAAATGGATGGAAGCCATATTGAAGTTGATAAAAAGATGAAAACTAATTTGAAAGGGTGTTTTGCAGCTGGAGATATAGTTGGAGTACCATATCAATACATAAAAGCGGCAGGAGAAGGAAATATAGCAGCACTTTCAGCTGTTTCATATATAGATGAAATTAACAAAAAATAAAGAGAGAAGGAAGTAAGATGGTAAAAGTAGTAGAAGAAAATGAATTTAAAAGTGAGATAAGTGAAGGGATTGTAGTAGTAGATTTTTTTGCTACATGGTGTGGACCATGTAAAATGGTAGCTCCTATATTGGATGACTTATCTACAGAAATGGAAGGGAAAGTTAAATTTATAAAAGTTGATGTAGATGGCTGTACAGAAATTGTTAATGAATATGAAGTTTCTAATATACCTGCTATTTTCATATTTAAGAATGGTGAAAAAAAGGATGTATTAGTTGGATTTTCCCCAAAGGAAAATATTAAAGAAAAAATAGATATTTATTTATAGGGCAAAAGGTATATATTGCAATGATAAATGGATGTTGATTTCCTTTAGAAATCTTTAAGTTTTGAACAATTATTTTTTGCAACATATATAATTAGCCTTAAAATTAAAATATAGATAATAAGTAAAAAAATAAAAATTTATATATAAAGGAGAAATGAAAAATGATTTATGATTTTAAAGTAAAAGCAGTTAGAGGAAGAGAAGTTTCAATGGAGGATTATAAGGGAAAAGTATTACTAATTGTTAATACTGCTACTGGATGTGGATTTACACCACAATATGAAGGTTTGCAAAAATTGTATGATAAGTATAAAGATAATGGATTTGAAATTTTAGATTTCCCATGTAATCAATTCTTAGAACAAGCACCAGGAAGTGATGAAGAAATAGTTAGTTTCTGTCAATTAAAGTATAGAACAACTTTTAAGACATTTTCAAAAATTGATGTAAATGGAGAAAATGCAAGTGATTTATATAAATATTTGAGAGAACAAGCTCCAAAGGCTGCAGAAGATGAAGCATCAGAAGGACTTTATGATAAGTTGAAAGGATATGGTTTTTCTACAGAAGGAGATGAAATAAAGTGGAACTTCACTAAATTCCTTATTGATAAAGAAGGAAATGTAATTGAAAGATTTGCACCAACATATGAACCAGAAAAAATTGCAGAAAAGATTGAAGAATTACTTAAAAAGTAGCTCGCATTATTTTCTGAGATTATCATGATTATAGAAAAGAAGAAGCTCTTTTAAGGAGGCTTCTTCTTTTTTATAGTTATTTGTAATAAGAATGTAATAAAAATAGTACTGAAATTTTTACTCTCTTATTGTATTAAATATAAAAGAGGAATTTATTTGGTAATTAAATATAAAATTAATATATATGTTCAGATTATTAATTTATATTATTGATAATGATTATTAATATTTGAAATATATATTAAAAAGGTACCCAAAGCTATGTTAGAATTTGTATTATATATCGAGAGGGTAAGAAATATGAGGTAATATATATTAAATTATCATATTTTGTAACAAAAAGGAAGTTTGATCAAACGTATTTGAGATTTAAGGCACATACACAGTATTTTGATAATAATTTTAGTTAATATAATTAAAAAAATGGAGGGATAATTATGATAAGAAGAGCAAATAAAATAACATCATTAGTATTAGCAGCGGCGGCAGTTGTATCAATGGTGCCGGCATATGCAGCAGATGTAAAAAAAGTTGAATCAAAGGATGGCACGATATATGGTGCGGTAGCATATAAAAATGGAACAGCTGTAATTGATGCAGAAGTAAATGATAATGATGGAGTTTACTTATATAAAGATGGAAAATATAATAAATTAGATGATATTGATTCTGGTTCAGATTTGGCTGCATATGGAACAAAATATGCAAAAGTTGACGATGGTTCAGATTATAACGTAGATTTAGAAACTGGTAAAGTTTTAGATGATAATATAGTCTCAGATGATGAAGATGATGCAGCATCAGCATTAAGAAAGAGAATTAAAAACGAAGATAGATATAGTGATACTAAAATAGGTAGTGCTTATGGAGATAATGACATTGCAGATTTAACTTTAATCGATGGAAATAAATTTGGTGGTAATTGGTATGAAACAGCGTATGCAGTAGATTCATCTCATAAGACAAGCAATCCAGTTGGAGTACCTCTAAATGCTTATACTATATTTACTGATGCAAAAGGAAATTATATTGATGCAGATTACAATATAGGAAAAATAAAGGTATCAACAACTAGTGCTGGAATAGTAGGTGTAAATCAAGTAACAACATCAGCAGCTGTAACAATTGAAAATACAAAAGATGGTTATAAATTGAGAAATAATGATGATACCTATGCAGCAATTACTCAATCAAGAGTATTAGGTCAGGATAAAGATAATATTTATAGATATGCTAAAATAAATGTATATTCAGTAGCTGATTCAAATGGATACTTCAATATAAATGGTAAGCCAATGGCTAAAACTGGTGTAGCTACATTTGGAACTAGTACTGTTGATTATATAACATTAGATGTTATACAAAAAATATCTAAGAAGCAAGATTCAAGTGATATTAATGGCGGGAAATATGCTAACAGTGTAACTAATTATATACTAACAAATGATGATGGTGGAGCAGCAACAAGTGACAATCTAAGCTTCAGAAACTTTGTATTGAATTTTGATAATTATTCAAAACAATCTAATACTGTTGTAGGAGCAAGGGTTATTAGTGGTAAATTAGTTCTATTTAAAGTTGATAATTCTTCAAATTTAAGTGGCGATAATGTTATGATTCAAGCTGCTACTTTGAAAAATAAGAATGGATATTACTATGCTGATTCTGAAAACCAAAATACAATTCAAGCAGAATATAGTAAATATTTAGATAAGGTAGCGTTTGATACAGATGTAGATGGAAATATCTATATAATAGATGGTGGATATATTAAAAAGTTTGATGGAACTGATGATTGGAATAAACTTTATAAGGTAGATGGATCTCTAGATGCATTATCTGTTTATGATAAAGATGACATGGTTGCTTGGAGCCAAAATGATGAAGTGTATTCAATAATAGGTGAAAAGAAATCAGATGATAATAAACCAGATGTAGATACTCCAGTCGTAACTGTTGGATGGGTACAAGCTAGTGATGGATCTTGGTCATACAACAATGCTGATGGAAGTAAGGCTATTGGATGGGTTCAAGATGGCTCAAACTGGTATTACACTAATGGCGCTGGCGTAATGCAAACTGGCTGGTTGAATTTATATGGTACATGGTACTATTTAAATCCAACATCAGATGGTACTAGAGGTGCAATGAAAACTGGATGGCAATATATTGGTGGTACATGGTATTACTTAAATCCAATTTCAGATGGTACTAAAGGTGCTATGAAGACAGGATGGCAATATATTGGTGGAGCATGGTACTATTTCAACTGGTCAGGTGCTATGTTAGCTAATACAACAGTTGATGGATATGTATTAGGAAGCAGCGGAGCGTGGATTAGATAACTAATACATTGTAGATATATTATTTGCACAAAAAACTAATACAACTATATTTAATTTATGCCTGCTCTTAGCAAAAATTAAATAAGTTATTTATTAATATTACGTTCCTATAATTTTAATAATTCAGAATATTGCTGGAAACTTAGGTTTCCAGCATTTTTTTTGATTTATAATAATATTGGAAAGAATACATTTAACTAGGCTATAATATAGATAAATAAATTTTGCAATGAAATAACTTATTAAGTAAGGAAGGATGTTTATTTTGAGGATATTGCATACAGGAGATTGGCATTTGGGTAAAAATTTAGAAGGTATAAGCAGAATGGATGAGCAGGAAGAATTTTTAAATGATTTTGTTGAGATTGTAGAAGAAAATAATATAGATTTAATAATGATTGCAGGAGATGTTTACGATAGTTCTAATCCTCCAGCAAGAGCTGAAAAAATGTTTTATGATACGTTAAAGAGATTATCTAAAAATGGAGAAAGACTTACTTTAGTTATAGCAGGCAATCATGATAACCCTGACAGATTAGTTGCAGCAGGACCTCTAGCAAGAGAACATGGAATAATTATGGTTGGAACGCCTAAAACGGTAGTTCCCTGTGGTGACTATGGAAAATATAAAATATTGGACTCGGGAGAAGGGTTTATTGAAATTGAGATAAATAATGAGAAGACTGTTATATTAACAGTTCCTTATCCAAGTGAAAAGAGATTAAATGAGGTAATTTATAATTATATGGAAGACGAAGAGGAAAAGGCCCAATCATATAGTGAAAAAATATTCTCTTTATTTGATTCCTTAAAAAGTCATTATAGAGAAGATACTATTAATTTAGTGATATCGCATTTATTTGCTATGGGGAGTGAGGAAAGTGGTTCAGAAAGAAGTATTCAATTAGGAGGAACTTATATTGTTGATGGAAATTGTTTTCCGAAGGAAGCTCAGTATATAGCTTTAGGCCATGTACATAAGCCCCAAGTAGTTCCAGGGACAAATAAAAGGGCTAGATATTGTGGTTCACCAATTCATTACAATAAGAAAGAAATTAACTTTGAGAAAAAATGCTATATTATCGAGGTTAAGGCTAAGGAAGAATGTAAAATAGAAGAATTAAATTTAAAAGTATATAAGCCTATAGAAATTTGGAAATGTGCAGATATAGAAGATGCCATAGCTAAATGTGAGAAAAATAAAGCTCGCAAGTGTTTTGTTTATTTAGAAATAGAAACTGATAGATATATTCGAGAAGATGAAATAAAACAAATGAAGGAATTAAAAAAGGATATTTTAGAAATAATGCCTAAGATTAAAGGAACAACTGAAGAAGAAGTTGATTTTAATTTAAATGAAAAAACATTTGAAGAAATATTTATAGATTTCTATACAAAAGAAAGAGGAACAGCACCAGAGGAAGATGTGGTAAGTTTGCTTTTATCAATTATTAATGAAGAAGAAGGGGAAATAAATGAGACCAGTAAGATTGAAGATTAGAGGATTAAACAGTTTTATAGATGAGCAGACTATAGACTTTGATAAATTAACTGATAGAGGTTTTTTTGGCATTTTTGGACCAACAGGTAGTGGGAAATCAACAATTTTAGATGGAATAACTTTAGCGTTATATGGAAACTTGGCTAGAAAAAGTTCTAACTTTATAAATACAAATTGTGATAGATTGAATGTCAATTTTGAATTTCAAATATCAGGGAGTGAAACTAGAAAATATATTATTGATAGAGAATTTAGAAGGAAAAAAGATGGAAATATAAATTCTGGAAAATGTAAAATTGTTGATATAACTGATTCAGAAGAAGTTTTAGCAGATAGTGTTAAGAATATAAATAAAAAAGTTGAAGAAATAATAGGCCTTAATTTAGAGGATTTTACAAGAACGGTTGTATTGCCACAAGGTAAATTTAGTGAGTTTTTAAAACTTGAAGGTAAAGACAGAAGGGATATGTTAGAAAGGCTATTTAATTTAGAACAATTTGGAGATAATTTAGCAAGAAAATTAAACACTAAAATAAGTAAAGAAAGAACAGAAAACAGTGTTTTAATTGGTCAGCTAAGTGTTTATAGTGACATAAGTGATGAAAAGTTAAAGGAAAAACAAGCTGAGTTACAGTTAATTATACTTAATTTAGAGAATTTAAAAAAGGAATTAGATGACATTGAGAAAAATTATAAAGACAATGAAGAATTATGGAAATTACAATTAGAATTGCTGGAATATAAGAATAAGGAAAAACTTCTAAAGGAAAAAGAAGAAGAAATAAATAAGGATATAGAAAAAATAAGACTAGGAGAAGCTGGAGAAAAAGTTATACCATATATAAAAGCCTACGAAAATACTACAAAGGAATTTACCAAAAATGAAGTGGAATTTCAGGACCTAAAGGTAAAGAGTGAAAAGATTAAAGAAGAACAAGAAAATATAGAAAAATCATGGAATGAAATAAAAGATAAAAAGGAAAATAAACTTCCACAACTAATGATACAAGAAGAAAAAATTAAAAATGCAATTGAAGAAAAAAAGTTATTAGAAAAAATATTAGCCGAAATAAATATGTTAAGGACACATATTGAAGAAGTTAAAATCAAATTGGAAAAGGGACAGAAAGATCTTATTGGAATAGAAAAAGAAATTAAAATAAAGGATAAGGAAATCAAAGATGATGAAAAGAGATACGATGAAATAAAAATTGATGAACTTATCAAGGAAAAGGTACAAGAAGGGATACTTTGTGAAGAAAAAATCAGCAGTTTAAAAAATAATATTAGTAAGGATACAGAAAAGAAAGATAAAATTGAGAAGGAAAATGATGATATTATCGCAAGTGGTAAAGCTTTAAAAGAAATAATTGAGAAAGCTACAAAAGAATTAGAAGAAAAAGGAAAACAATATGAATATTTACTTAATAATCCACCAGGAGAACAAAAAGATTTATTAAATTTAAAGCAATTCATACTTGAAAATGAACAAAAATGGTCAAATTATAATAAATTCACTAATGAAATAGTTGAGTCAAAGAAAGAAATAGTAAAATTAAATATTGAAATTGAAAAAATTCAAATTGAAGAAGTAAAGAATAATCAAGAATTAGAAGAGTTAAAAGCAAAAGAAAAGGAGATTATGACAGAAAATATTGCTCATACTCTTAGAATGGAACTGAAAGATGGAGAAGCATGCCCAGTATGTGGAGCTACTCATCATATTAAAGAAAATATAAAAGTTTTTGCAGCAACAGATATCAGCATAATAGAAAATAAAATTAAAGAAAAAGAAGAGTTGATTAAAGTTGTTAATAATAATATTGTCGAAAATCAAACAAAGGTTATTACTTTAAATGAGAAAATTTCTAGTAATGAAAGTGAAATAATTAAACTTGGAAGTGAATTTAAAGAAAAAACTTTAGAAAAGCTTCAAGAAGAATTTATAAATATGGAAAAAGCTTTGGAGAATTATAATAAGGATAAAGAAGGTTTAGATAAAGTTATTAATGAACTTAAAAATAATATTAACATTAAAAATGGAGAAATAAATGAACTTAGAGCTGTGGTAAGAACTAATATGAAACAGCTTAAGGAATTAGAGGAAAATATTAAAGTTAATACTCAAGAGTTTAACGAATTAAATAATAAGGTGAATTTGTTAAAGTCTGAAACTTTAATAACGAATTTTATTGAAAAAAATGAAGAAATTAAGGCAGTTGAAAAAGAAAGAGAAAGATTAGCAAAAAAGATTAAGGAAAATAGAGTAGCAATTGAAAATTTGGAAAATAGAAAAGAAAAATTAAATAATGAAGTTATTTCTATAAAAGAACTATTGGTTAAATATAGTGCTGACTTAGCAGCATACGAAAAAAATAGAGATGAAAAACTTTTGGCCATAAAAAGTAAAGTCAGTGAAGAAAGTGACTTAGATAAAATGCTTAGTGAAGTACAAGCAAATATAAAAAATATAAATGAAGAATTCTTAGGTGCTCAAAAAAACAAAGATAGAATACAGAAGGAATTTACTGATAATAATGAAAGGCTTATTGATATAGGCAGCAAATATAAAGAATTAATCAAGAGAAAAAAAGATGAAGAAGCACAATTGGAAATTGCAATAGATAGTGAGGGGTTTAAGTCTTTAGAAGAGGTAAAAGCAAATCTGATAGAAAAGGAAGAAATTAATAAGTATAAGGAAAAAATAGAGGATTATAGAGAAAATTTATCAAAGGTAAAGGGAACAATTGAAAGTTTACTTAATAAGATTGATGGTAAGACGTTGAATGAAGAAGACTATACAAAAGTTAAATTATTAAAACAACAAAAGGAAATAGAGTTTAGTTCGGTTAATGAAAATAAGATAAAAGTTGACGAAGAACTAAAAAAAATAAAGATTAAACTTAATGAGCAAAGGGAACTTTTTGAAAAAAAGGATAAGTTGGAACACAAATTAGCACTACTTGGAGATTTAGAAAAGTTATTTAAAGGAAAGAAATTTGTTGAATTTGTAGCTATTAATAAGTTGAAATATATTTCAATTGAAGCTTCTAAAAGGTTGAGAGAAATTACCCATGGAAATTATGGATTAGAAGTAGATGAAAATGGTAAGTTTATGATTAGAGATTATAAGAATGGTGGAGCAGAAAGGGATTCATCTACTTTATCAGGTGGGGAAACTTTCATAGCATCACTATCTTTAGCACTTGCGTTGTCGGCCCAGATTCAATTAAAGGGAACAGCACCATTGGAATTGTTTTTCCTTGATGAAGGCTTTGGAACTTTGGATGATGAATTGCTTGAAGTTGTTATGAGTTCATTAGAAAGGATTCATAATGAAAAATTAAAGGTTGGAATAATAAGTCATGTAGAAGCTATAAAAAATAGAGTACCAATTAAGCTTATGATTACACCAGCAGAATGTGGAATGGGTGGAAGTAAAGTTAGAATTGAAAGAAGTTAGAAATGGAAAATGAGCATTAGAATATTTGAAAATCTAATGCTCATTTTATATGTGATTTAAATAAATTTATGTTTTAGTCTAATATTTGTTTTAAATCTTCATCAGGAGTACTGATTGGTTTTATGTCAAAATTATCAATTAAGAATTGTAGTACATTTGGTGTTAAGAATGCAGGGAGGCTTGGCCCAAGATACATTCCTTTGACACCCAATGAAAGCAATGCTAAAAGGTCAGCAACAGCTTTTTGTTCATACCAAGAAAGTATTATTGATAAAGGTAAATCATTAACTCCGCAATTAAATGCATCAGCCAAAGCTAAAGCAATTCTAACTGCTGAGTAGGCATCGTTACATTGTCCAACATCTAGTAAACGAGGAAGTCCAGCAACTTCGCCAAATTCTAATTTGTTGAAACGATATTTTCCACATGCCAATGTAAGAATAATAGAATCCTTTGGAACTTTTTCAGCAAATTCAGTATAATAATTTCTGCCTGGCTTAGCTCCATCACAACCTCCGATTAAGAAGAAATGCTTAACCTTTCCATCTTTAACTGCATTTATTATTGTTTCAGCATGGCTTAAGGTTGCTTTGTGTCCAAAGCCAACAAGAATTTCTTTAACTTCTTCATCTTCTTTGAATCCACCTAATTCTAAAGCCTTATTTATAATTTCTGAAAAATCCTTATGTCCATTTTCATCTTTTTCTATATGTTTAACTCCATCCCAGCCAACTACACTTGTTGAGAAAAGTCTATCTTTGTATGAATCTTTTGGTTTCATCAAGCAATTAGTAGTCATTAAAATGCATCCAGGAATGTTATCAAATTCTTTTTGTTGATTTTGCCATGCACTTCCAAAGTTACCTACTAAGTGTAGATATTTGTTTAATTCAGGATATCCATGAGAAGGTAACATTTCACCATGAGTATAAATGTTTATACCCTTTCCTTCAGTTTGCTGTAATAGCATATCTAAATCTTTTAAATCGTGTCCGGAAACTATTATAAATGGTCCTTTCTTTATGTTTACATTAACCTTTGTAGGTGTTGGTGAACTATAAAGACCATTATTAGCAGTGTCAAGAGTTTCCATGATTTTAACGCTCTTTTCTCCAGTTTCAACTAATAACTTAATTAAATCATCAAGAGTTAAATCGTTATCAGTTAAAGCAGCTAAAGCTTTAAAATAAAAATTGTCTACGTCATCACTACTATGTTTTATAAATCTTGCTTGATGTGAATATGCTGCAATTCCTTTTAAACCATATTTGATAGTTTCTCTAACTGAACGGATATCAGGATTTAAATTCTCATCATACATGATTCCAGCTTTTTTAGCATCTTCGAGCATAGCTTCAGTGGAAGCAGCTAGGTCATATAAAGCTTCAGGAGCTTTTATGCTGTCAGTACTAACTTTTTTTCTTAGTGCTTCTTTAATTTCTTGAGATTTTTTTAGTTTTGTCAAATGAGCAGCAGGGTCAAAATTAACATTAGTTAATGTCATAAATAATGAATCCTCGACAAAAGAAACTATTGTTTTATCAATTACTTCACCCTTTTTTATAAGCTCATTAGCGTAAATACTAAATCCCTTTAATTGATAAATTAATAGATCTTGCATAGCTGCAATTTCAGGCGTTTTTCCACATACTCCTATTTTAGTACATCCTTTACCACCAGCAGTTTGTTCACATTGAAAACAAAACATCTCTTGAACCATAATATCAATCCCCTCACTTATGATTTTTTTTGAATATTCTCAATATTATTTTACACTAAAGATGTTAATAAATACAATAAAATATCGAAAAAAAGGAAAAAATTTGTATGTTGAGGGGATTTTGCAATATTATTGCTTGAAAAAACTATTAAATATTAATGTTTTTAAATTATTAATATTTTAATTAAAGTTATAAACTAAAAAGTTTCTTTATTTCTTCATATTTTTCATGAGTGAGTAAAGCATCTTTTTCTGTATTTTTTAGTTTAACTATATAGGTCCATCTGCCGTAAGGATAGATTTTTGTTATTAAAGATAAATTTATAATGTATGATTTGTGACTCCTAAAGAATTGAGAATGATCCAATTTTTCTTCTATTTCTGATAAAGAAATAGAAGTAGTGAAACTATCACTTTGTGTATATATAACGGTAGAGCTATCCTCTCTTTGAATTAAGACTATTTCCTTTGTATCTACAAAGCTTATACCTTCCTTATTTTTTATCATAAGCTTATCGAGGCCTTTTTCGTGTTTTATTATTTTATCTATTCCATCTTCATAGTTTGGTTTATTTAATGTTTTAATTCTATCTAAAGTATGAAGCACTCTTTCTATTTTAAAGGGCTTTACCAAATAATCGAAAGCATATAGCTGGAAAGCATCTGACATATATTCTTGATGAGCCGTAGCAAAGATGATTATAGTTTTTGGATCTATATCTGTTAGTATTTTAGCACAATCAATTCCATTACAACCAGGCATTTCAATATCAAAGAACACCACTTCAGGGCGATGCTCTTTGAATATTTTTATAGCCTCTTCACCGTTATCTGTGTCACCAACAACCTCGAAACCACTAGATTTATCTAATATTTTTTTTATTATGGTTCTCATTCCTTGTTCGTCATCAACTATAAGCACTTTTATATTCATATAAAATTCTCCTAATATTTAAAATCTTCGTCTTTGCCTTCTGGTTTTACTTCTTGGTTTACCTACTATTTCGGAAAGGATAATAGCTTGTTGAAGCTTAACCGATGTAAGTTCTTGAGTAATAGAATCAATAACACCTTGTGGATTTGAAGAAGCAGATTGCTGTTTATTATAGCT
Organism: Clostridium sp. YIM B02555; assembly: GCF_022320955.1. NCBI lineage: Bacteria > Bacillati > Bacillota > Clostridia > Eubacteriales > Clostridiaceae > Clostridium > Clostridium sp. YIM B02555. The sequence continues at coordinate 335,140 of NZ_JAKJJY010000001.1, forward strand.
AGAGTTAGCTTCAGTATAGTCTTTATTATCACCTACTGGAATACTAACATCTGATGCTCCGTTATCATCTTCAGGCTTTAAGGAAGTACTAATGGTAAATTCGTTTTTTGGAAGAGTGCCAAAAGGGTATTGAAAATTAACGCGTATTCCTATTTTATCATTTGTAATAAATGAATCTTTAAGAGCAGTTAAGGTAGTCTGAAATATTTCATTAGATTTCATGTTTTTAACCTCCTAGGAGAAGAGTTTTTATTTCATTTTTTAGTATCATTATTAGAAATCTGAGTTTTATTACCAGCATTGGATATTGAGCTTCTCATACTTGTATCTGCAATAACATTTTGCATGTCATAATAATCCATTATTCCAAGTTTTCCTTCTCTAAGAGCATAAGCCATTGCCTTAGGCACTTCAGATTCAGCTTCTACAACAGCAGCTCTCATTTCATGCTCTTTAGCTACTGCCATTGCTCTCCTTTCTTCAGCTTTAGCTTGTGCTATATTCTTATCAGCTTCTGCTTGTAATGTTTGAAGCTGTGCACCTATATTTCTTCCTACATCCACATCAGCAATATCTATAGATAGAATTTCGAAGGCAGTACCAGCATCTAAGCCTTTACTTAATACAGTTTTTGAAATAGCATCTGGATTTTCTAATACTATTTTATGGCTAGTAGAAGATCCAACTGTAGTTACTATGCCTTCACCAACTCTTGCTAAAATAGTTGCTTCACCAGCACCACCAACTAGTCTTTCAAGGTTAGCTCTAACAGTAACTCTTGCTTTAACTAATAGTTCAATACCATCTTTTGCAACTGCTGAAACATTTGGAGTTTCAATTACTTTAGGATTAACACTCATTTTAACAGCTTCTAAAACATCTCTACCAGCTAAATCAATTGCAGCTGCTTTTTCAAATTGCAAGTCTATATCTGCTCTATGGGCTGCAATTAATGCATTTACAACATTATCAACATTACCACCTGCTAGATAGTGAGCTTCTAGTTGATTAACATTTAATCCCATACCAGCTTTTGTAGATTTAATAAGTGGAATTACAATTTTAGAAGGTACAACTCTCCTCAACCTCATACCAATTAAGTTAAAGATACTTACTTGGACATTAGCTGCTAAAGAGGATATCCATAATCCTATTGGTATAAATGTTATAAATAAAAATACTAAACATACGACTGCTATTGCTACAATAATTAAATTAATCATTAATAATCTCTCCTTTAAATTAATATTTTTTAACTAGTAATTGGTCAATTTTGATTAAAATTGACAAGTTAATTAATCTTTAGTTTTTTTCACCAATAGCTTTACGCCACTAACTTTAAATATTTCAACCTTAGTGCCAGAAGAAATATACTCTCCATCAGAAATTACATCAAATTTTACTCCATCTATATCGATCGAACCGGATGGTCTTAAATCAGTAAGTGCAATTCCTTTTTTACCAAGTAAATAGTCTAAATCAGAAGAGCTAATATATCCGTGTTCCTTTCTTTGTACATCTGGTAATATTAACGGTTTGAAAAATTTACCTTTAGTGAAAAAAGTCAGAACTACACCGAGCATAATTCCGAGGACGGCTAAGATTCCTAATGTCATAACTAAACCTTCTGCGAAATTTTGAGCTGTTAGTGCGACTGCTAAGATTAAACAAATGGCACCTAGAATTCCTGGAATTCCAAAGCCGGGAATGTGCATTTCTAAAAATACAAGACCAAAGCCTATTATTAACAATAATAAGGTTAAAAGCGTTATATCAGGTAAAAATGTGCTCATGTTTTTGTACCACCTTTCATTTCAGATTTAGTGTATGATTAACAATAAACTGTTATGCTTCTATATGTTTATATTAACTCTATTAAAAAAGAATGATAAGATAAATTTTCTGAATTATACACTTTTAATTCTAAAATGTCATTTGATATAGATTAAAGAGGAAATTGAAGAGCATAATTTAAATTAATTTCAAGCTTAATTATTTTTTAGGAATAACTACTTCAAAGGAAGTTCTTTGAATTGTCGATATAACAGAAATTGTACCAGAAAAGTTTTCTACAATTTCTTTAACTATAGCGAGTCCCATGCCATCTCCTTTGTTACCTTTAGTGGTAAAACCTGCATCATATATTTTATCTATAATATCTTTAGGTATTATATTGCCATTATTTGAGATGTTAATTCTAATATTTTCTAAGTCTTCTGAAAATTCTACTAGGATGTATTTATTATCAGGCTTTTCTTTTAAAGAAAATATAGCATTGTCTATTATATTCCCAATAATTCTACAAAACTCCCAAGGTTCAATATTAAGATATTGTAAATCACTTTTTATTTCCAGTTCCATATCTATATTATTTTTTTCAGCCACTTGTAATTTTGCTTGGAGTAGTGCATTTACAGCAGGTTTTGAGGTCTTTAAAGCTTTACTAACTCTTATTATGTCTTTATAAACAGGTTCTATATATTTTAGTGCTTCATCATATTCTTCAAGTTCCATCAATGAATAAATAACTTGGATGTGATTTAAATAATCATGTCTTTGAGTTCTTAATGTTTTGTTAAGTGCTTCAAGATAATTTAATGTATCGATTAAATTATTATTCCCTTTTTTAAACAAAAGATTATAAAATATTACGCCAGTAATTATGCTATTAACACCTATGCTTATAGCGATAACATTAAGAATAAAATTACCTTCAATCATATAAGGATTCTTGTATTTGTAATATATAAATAATGTAATAGAAATTATTTGTATTAAATTTAAGAATATAGATACCAATACTATCTTAGATATGTTATATACTTGTTTTTTTATTGCCATGAATTTTCACCCCCTAATATGTAAATAAAAGATATATGTTAAAATATTTTGTTTATATTAATATTGTAACTTATTAAAAAAAGTTTGGATAATTTTTGAAGTGAAAAAATAAATTTATTTATACACTTGAACTTTTATGAAGTGTTATAATAAAGTAAACTTAACAAAACATTATGATAAAATTTTATATATTATAACGATAAAAGTATTTTTAAACACCGGTAAATATTGTATACTATATAAGAGAACAAAACAGAGAGGGGATTAAAAATGAATTATAAAGAAAAATACAATTTATGGATTGAATCTGATGTTATTAATGAGGAAACAAAAAACGAATTAAAGAGTATATCTGATGAAAAAGAAATTGAAGATAGATTTTATCAAGACCTTGATTTTGGAACTGGTGGATTAAGAGGAATTATTGGTGCTGGAAGTAACAGAATGAATATATATACTGTTGCTAAAGCTACACAAGGATTTGCTGATTATTTAAATGCAAATTTTAAGGAGCCTTCACTAGCAATAGCTTATGATTCAAGAAATATGTCTAAAGAATTTGCTAAAGCAGCTGCCTTAACTTTATGTGCAAATAATGTGAAAGTATTTCTATATGAAAGTTTAAGACCAACTCCAGTATTATCATTTACAGTTAGAGAGTTAAAATGCGCTGGTGGTATAGTAGTAACAGCTTCTCATAATCCAAAAATATATAATGGGTATAAAGTATATGATGAATTTGGTGGTCAAGTTACTGATGAAAAAGCTAACATAATAATTAATTGTGTTAATGCTGTAGATGATTTTTCAAAAATTAAAAGTATAGATGAAAAAGAAGCTTTAGAAAAAGGCTTGTTAAAATATATTGGTGAAGATGTTGATAGAGCTTACTATGATAGAGTTAAAGGTTTAACTATAAGAACTGATTTAGTTAAGGAAAAAGCTGATAATTTAAATGTAATTTATACTCCAATTCATGGCTCAGGGAATGTTCCAGTAAGAGCTGTGTTAAAGGAATTAGGATATAGTAATGTAAAAGTAGTCAAGGAACAAGAAGCTCCAGATGGAAACTTCCCAACAGCGTCGTATCCTAATCCAGAAAATCCAGATGTATTTAAGTTAGCTTTGGATATGGCTAAAGATGAAAATCCAGATATAATATTTGGTACAGATCCAGATTGCGACAGAATTGGTGTTGTAGTTAAAGACAGTTCAGGAGAATACAAAGTTTTAACTGGTAATCAAACAGGGTTACTTTTAACTCACTATGTATTAAGTTCATTAAAAGAAACTAATAAATTGCCTCAAAATGGTGTTGTTATTAAAACAATAGTAACAACAGAAGGTGCTAGAAGCATTGCAGAAGATTTTGATATTGAGCTTATGGATGTATTAACTGGCTTTAAATATATTGGTGAAAAAATAAGAGAATTTGAAGATGCCGGAAACAAAACTTATTTATTTGGTTTTGAAGAAAGTTATGGATATCTTGCAGGTAACTTTGTTCGTGATAAGGATGCTGTAATAGCTTCGATGTTAATATGTGAAATGTGTCTTTATTATAAACAACAAGGAAAGAGTCTTTATGATGCATTAATTGATTTATATGAAAAGTATGGATATTTCACAGAAAATCTTGTTTCTATAGAATTAAAAGGAAAAGAAGGTCAAGAAAAAATAGCTAGTTGTATTGAAGCAATGAGAAATGACCCACTAAATGAAGTAGATGGCATTAAAATTGTTAAAAGATTAGACTATAAACTAAGCACAGAGGAAGATACAGTAAATAATACAAAAACTACTATTGACTTACCTAAGTCTAATGTATTAAAGTACATCTTAGAGAATGGTTCATATTTTGTTGTAAGACCATCAGGAACTGAACCAAAGATGAAGGTTTATTTAGCAGTAAAGAGCAATAGTTTAGATAATGCAGGTAAAGATATTGCAGAATTTAAAGAAAAAGTAATGGAAAAAATTAATGCAAAATTAAGCTAATATCTCTAAGTAAATTGCTATCATCTTATAGGTGATAGCATTTTTAATCAGTTAAGAGTTAACAATTATGCGTTAAGAGTTAAACATTGAAAGAATATTTAAAATATATATTGCGAAAAGAATTGTTCAGAAATTAAATATTTACAAACGAAATCAACATTAATTGATCATTAAGAATTGAACATTGACAATTACAATATATATAAATTAATTTTAGTAATGAAATAATGTCTTTCTGCAGTGACTCTTAACTGTAAACTGTAAACTGTAAACTGTAAACTGAACAAACGGGGTGGAAAATGAGTAATTATAAAACACTATATAAAGACAAACTAAGTAAATTATTATTTTTAGAAATGAAAAAGGAAGGGTTTAAGAAAAATCTTAATATACCACAAGAAGTAAAGTTTAAAAGTGATGATTTGTATATGCCTATAAGTGCTGAGTATGTTGCAGCAAATGCTAATAATGAAATTAAGCTAAATAATTTACCAATATATTATTTTGTTGAAGGTATGTTTATTGTTTTTGGAGCAGATAAAAATGTTAAGTATATTGACGATTATGGAACAATTTTAGGATATATTCCTGATAGCGAGGAATGTGTGAAAAGTCTTATTGCAGATAGAATAAAAAAAGATAGACTAGAAGATGCTTATATTTTATTAAAGGGCTTATATAGGTATACAAAGGAGGAAGAAATATTAACTAAGCTTTTAGCAGTGGGAGAAACTATTAGGGAAAAAGATTCTAGTTTTGGAGAATTACTACTTGAAGATATAGATGAGTGTAAAGATAATTTTGAAAAATCTCCAGAACCATATCTTTATAAAGCTTTAATTCTTAAAGATAAAGGTGATTATAAAGGCGCGCAAGTGGAAATAAATGAATATATGAATAAAGGCGGCAAGCAAACACCAGAAATTAAGCAGATAATAACGGACATCAATAATATAGGTGGCTTTGAAAAAGCTGTTGAATATTTAAAAGATGAGCCTAAAAAAGCAATTGATTTATTACTTCCGTTAAGTGAAGAATTTAAGGAAAATCCATTAATTTATTATTATCTTGGTGTTGGTTATAGAAGAATTGAGAATTATAACAAAGCAATTCATTATTTAACTCAAAGTCTTTCTATTGAATCAGGAAGTCTTGAAACTGTTAATGAACTTGGAATGAATTATGCTTGCTTAGGAGATTACGAAGAAGCAGTCAAATATTTTAGAAAAGCCTTTGAAGCATCTAAAGAAGTAGAAATATGCACAAATATAGTGATGTGTTACATAAACTTAGGGGATAAGGAACAGGCGAAACTTAACTTGGACATTGCTAAAAAGTTGGCGCTAGAAGACCCGATAGTTATAGAAATAGATCAAATGTTAAATAGAACAGTAAAATAGTTTTAGGAGATAAGATGTTTACGAATATACTTGATTTTAAAATTTTTAAAGAAGATATGAAAGCTCTAATGGATTATGTAAATACGTTTGATAAAGTGAATATTGTATCAGGAAATCCTGAAATATTGTTTAATGGTTTAGATGATCCTATACTTACAAATTTTTTTAAACATAAGAATTCTATAATAATTCCAGATGGAGTTGGAACCGTAATAGCATCAAAATTAATTGGAGATCCAGTCAAGGAAAAGATTGCAGGAATAGATTTAGTTAAAGAGGTACTTATTAAAGCAAATAAAGAAAAAAAATCAATTTATTTATTAGGAGCAAAGGAAGAAATAATAAATAAATGTGTAGAAAACATAAAGTTGGAATTTCCAGATTTAAAAATAGCAGGTTTTCATAATGGTTTTTTTGATTTAAATAATTGCAATGATATTGTTGAGGAGATAAGTAATTCTAATCCTTGGGCAATTTTTGTGGCTATGGGGTCTCCAAGGCAGGAGATTTTTATTGAAAAAGTCATGGATAAAACAAATACTCACATATTTATGGGAGTTGGAGGTGTCTTTGATATATTTGCTGGAGAACTTAAAAGAGCACCAAAATGGATGATAACTTTAGGTCTAGAATGGCTATATAGAGTTGCAAAAGAACCATTTAGAATAAAAAGATTAATAGCTATACCTAAGTTTTTATTATTAGTGTTAAAGCATAGAAATAAATAGGAAAAATAAATGTTCAATTATGAATTATCAACCAATTGAACATTGACAATTGATTGATGAGGAAATGGTGATAGGATGAAACATAAAAGTACCTTGATTAAATCTACTTTTATAATAATGTTAGTAACCTTAGTTAGTAGATTATTAGGTTTAGTTAGAGAATTACTTATTGGAAAAGGGTTTGGGGCTGGAGTATATACAGATGCGTATAATATTGCTGTACCAATACCAGAAACAATATTTGCTTTAGTTGGACTTGCAATATCAACAGCTTTTTTACCAACACTTAGTAAAATTAAAGCTAAGAAGGGTAAGGCGGAAATGTATGCTTTTGCAAACAACGTAATAAGTATACTTTTGGTTGTTTCAATTATTATTTTTATTATATCAAGTTTTTTTGCTAAGGAAATTGTATATTCATTTAGGCCTTCAGAAGCAACAGCAACTATTGCTATAGGTTTGTTAAAAATAACACTTTTAAATATATTATTTCTATCAATAAATGCTTGCTTTACAGCATTATTACAAGTAAATGAAGATTTTGTTATTCCATCCATATTAGGTTTGTTTTTTAACTTACCTATGATATTATATTTATTGTTATGTAGAAAATATGATATTTTAGGATTAACAATAGCAAATGTAATAGGAAATTTTTTTAGGGTAGCTGTTCAAGTACCATCACTTATTACTCATGGATATAAGTACAAGTTTTGCATAAATTTAAAAGATGAAAGATTAAAGGCAATTATAATTTTAATTATACCAGTTGTTATTGGGGCTGGAGCAAACTCTTTAAATATGTTGGTTGATAAATATATGGCTTTTGGTTTGCATCAGGATGGAGCAGTTTCAGAATTGGAATATGCCCAAAAATTAATTGTTTTTATTAATACAATTATAGTTACTTCTGTTAATAGTATAGTGTATCCACTTATGGCAAATATGCAAAGTAATGAAGATAAAGCAGGATTTGTAGATATTCTTAAAAAATCTATTGTATATTTAGCCATATTATTAATTCCTATAACAATCGGGATTATAATATATAATAAGGAAATCATAAGCCTTGCATATGAAAGAGGAGCCTTTGATGCAAAAGTTGTGGAGGCCACAAGCCCTGCTTTATTTGGATATGGTTTTGGTGTATTCTTTACTGGAATGAGAGATATTTTAAATTCAACATTATTTACAATGGGAAAAACAAAGATTACTACAATAAATGGTATCATTGGAGTAATTATTAATATTATTTTTTGTATAATATTATCAAAGTATATGGGGATAATGGGAATTGCATTAGCTTCAGTTATAGCTATGGCAGTGACAGCAATTCTGTTATTCAGGAGCATAGTAAAGCTAGAAAAGAGTTTGAGTATAAAAGAAATAGTAAAGAAGATTGGAATAATAACAATAAATTCCTTGATTATGGGCCTTATAATTATAACGTTAGTAGTTTACTTAAAAAATAAATTAAGTTCATTAACACTTTTATTACTTGGGGTTATTGTTGGAAGTATAGTATATTTTATTTTATGTTATTTGTTTAGAATAGAAGAAGTAATTGAAATAAAAGATTTTATTTTAAAGAAGATAAATAGATAGGAGGGTATATGAAAATATTATTTATTGCCTGCTATTCGCCATTAATAAATAATTCAGCTGCTATAGAAACATTGCAGTATTTAAATAAATTAAGTGAAATTGACAATAATGAAGTTCATTTATTAACTGTGAATTTTCCAAAGGATTCAATATATTATGATGAAGCATTATATTCAATGATGGATAAAAAAATAAAAGTTCACCTTGTGGATGGAGGCATTGTTTTTAAAAAATTAATGCCTAGAAATGACAGTTCAAATAAAGTTTCGTTAAATAATAAAAACGGAAGTGTGAAAAAAATACTGCGTAAGGTTAAAAATTCTGTGGTTATACCAGACATGTACTATGGATGGTCAAGAAAAGCAGGAGAATATGGAATAGGATTAATGGAAAAAGAAAAGTTTGATGTTATATTTTCAATGCATGAACCTCCATCTTCTCATTTATGTGCATATTACATAAAAAAGCATTATAAAAAGGTTCCTTGGATTACTTATTGGAGTGACCCTTGGCTTAAGGATTCAACAAGAGAAAATTCTTTTATAGTTAAGAAAATTATTGAAAAGAATATGGAAAAAAATATTGTTAATTTAGCAGATAAATTTATATTTGTCACTGAAGCAAATAGGAATGAATATATAAAGGATTATGAATTTTTGAAAGATGTTAATAAAACATTTATATTAAATCGAGGTTTTGATACTAAATTATATGAAAAATTGCTTGAGGAAGAACGTCCAAAATTTATTGAAAAACATAAGATTAACATAATTTACACTGGAGAAATATTCTCAAAACTTAGGGATATTAAACCTTTTATCAAAGCTCTAGAAGATATTAAGGAAGAAAATGAAGATTATTATAATTTATTAAATGTTTTATTTTTTGGAAATATAGATGATATAGAAGGAAAAAAAAGACTGCAAAATTTAGAAATAGCTAAGGTATCACCTAGAATTCCTTTTAATGAGGCACTTAAATATATGCTAAATGGTGATGTTTTGCTTTTATTTGGAAATAAGAATTCGAAGCAGATTCCAGCAAAAATATATGATTACTTTGGAGCAAAGGGTAGGATATTGGTTATCTATGGAGATCAAGATGATCCAATAAAGGGGATAGTGGAAAATAATCCTAAGTGTTTCACAAGTGAAAATGAATCTGAAGAAATAAAGCAAAAAATATACAAATTAATAGAAATGTATAAAGATAATACTATAAATAGTGATCCGGATTTAAATTATGAGTGGAATTCAATAGTAGAGAGACTTAACAGTATATTAGAAGGAAGTGATTAAATGCATATAATGGTCATTCCATCTTGGTATGCATCTTCAAGAAATAAAGTTCATGGGAGTTTTTTTAAAGAACAGTTTATAGCTCTTTCGAATAGTGGAGAAAAGATTACTGTAGCATATAATGAAATTTGGCCAATTACTATGTTTGGAAAAATAGATGAAGAGAGAGGGCTAAAATTTAATATAGAAGAGAATTTAAGAACTTATAGATATAAAGATTATAACTATTTTCCAAAGATGCCTATCATGTTTAGGAGTTTTAATAAAAGAATGGATAAACTTTATCAAGAAATAATTAAGCGAGAGGGTAAGGTTGATATTATTCATGCACATTCTGCTTTTTGGGGAGCTATAGCTGGGGCATATCTCAGCAAGAAATATAATATTCCATTAGTTATAACAGAACATTCATCCTTGAAATATGCCAAGTATGCAAGAGAAAGTTATAATAAGTATATCTTTGAGTCATATGAAATGGCTGATTGTTTAATAGCAGTTGGTAATGGCTTAAAGAAAGAAATGCAGGAATATGTTAACAAACCTATTGAAGTTATCCACAATATGGTGGATTTGAAATTATTTGATGTTGATAAAAATAATAATAGAAATGTATCTGACAATGAGAGATTTAATATTTTTTCATGTTCCTTTCTTGAAGAGGGAAAAGGTATGGAATGTTTAATTAAAGCATTTGCACAGGCCTTTAGAGGTAAGAACGTAAGCTTGAAAATAGGTGGAGATGGATCTATTAAATCATTATTAGAAAAACTTGTTAAAGATTTGAAAATGGACAATCAGATTGAACTTTTAGGAGCCTTATCAAGAGAAGAAGTGGCCCGAGAAATGAAAAGTTGTGATGCATTTGCATTAGCATCAGAAAATGAAACCTTTGGGGTAGTATATATTGAAGCTCTTGCGTGCGGAAAGCCAGTTATTGGAACAAACAATGGTGGAGCAGAAGATATAATTAATGATGGAAATGGAATAATTGCTAAAAAGAATAATGTGGAGGATTTAACCAAAGCATTAAAGAAAATTAAAGAAAATTATATAAGGTATGATAAAGATAAAATAAGGCAAGAAACAATTTTTAGCTACTCTGAAAAAGTACTAGTTGAAAAGCTAAAAGGAGTGTATAAAAAAGTATATGAAGGAAATAATTAAAAATGTATATGAATATGTAGATAATAAATTTTATTTTAAACTATTGTATTTGTTTATAACGTTAACTTATGTAACTATTCTAAAATATATACCAGGAACTAATATTGTAAAGAACATTGTATTTGCATGGGGAATACTATTATTATTACTTTTGATAATTGAAGATTATAAAAGGAGAAAAATTTATAAGTTTGATATCCCTTTAGGTATATTTATGATATTAACTCTAATTTTTAATCTTTTTGTATATAGGGATATGGATAATATAAAGGTTTGGATGGTTAACCTAATAGTATTTACTATAATATTTACTGTAGATGTCTTCAGAAATAAAAAAGAACTAATTAAAGAAATGAATATAATTTCTTGTTTTTATGTTGTTTTTATGCTTTTAGCATCAGGAGCTTCATTAATTATGTATCTTTTTAATATGAAGTTAACTATTAAAAATGTTGTTTTTGAATTGAATGGTGTTAATGGAGGAGTGTTTGAAAATAAAAATGCTCTTTCTATAGCAGCAGCATTAGCTATAGTTTTGTGTATTTATTTAAATTATGTGACTCAAAGCCACAGACTTAAGCTGTTTTGGCTGGCTAATATAGTATTGCAGGTAGCAGTAATGATGGTAGGATCTCATGGAAGAAGCGCAGATTTAATTGTGATTGCTGTAGTATATACGTTTGTTTTTGTATACAATAAAAATAAATATGTCAGAACCGTACTTGTATTAATCCCAATATTGGCTTGCATAGGTGTATGGCAAGTTAACAAAGAAAATATAAGGCTTTATACAAGTGGAAGAAGTAATTTGTGGGAGTCAGCAGCTGTGGTAGTAGAACAGCATCCTTTAGCAGGTGTAGGATATAATGACATGATAGGAGAAGTTAAAGCAGCTAGACCAATAAGTGATTTGCCAGGTTTGGATGTTGGGCGTCTTCATAATATTTATGTTGAAACAGCTACGGTAAATGGTACAATTTCGCTATTATTATTTATTAGCTTTTTAGGTATTATACTTGCATTTATTGTTGAACAATTAGATAAGCTGCAGCGTAAAGAAAAAATTCAAATGACAACATTAACTTCACTCATAGTGGGAATTATTGCTGTTAATTTATTTGAAAGTAATTTAATTAATTCAGCAAATTTTATATCAATGATTTTTTGGATATACTTAGGATATTTAGTATCTATTTTAGATAATAAGAATGTGGAATAGTGAGGGGCGATGATCGATTGTAAATGCTTGATTTTTAATAATCAGTGGGCAATAATTCAAATTGGCAATTGATCATTGATAACTGACAAGCGCTAATTGAGCAGTGAAAAATGAAAGTGGGGCAGACGAAGTATGAAATTTTGTGAAGAAAGTATTAATCAATTTTTAGAAGAATTGGGCTCGGATTTATCAGCGCCTGGTGGAGGGAGTGTAGCTGGACTTATAGCTGCATTAGCATCAGCATTAAATTCTATGGTTTATTCGTTAACTGTAGGTAAAAAGTCATATATAGCTTTGGATGATGATGAAAAAGAAATTATAAACAAATTTCAAGTTGAATGTAGAGAATTTACTACTAGAAGTTTAGAACTTATGGAAGAAGATAGAGATAATTTTTTAAAGTTAATGGATTCTTATAAGTTACCTAAGGAGACTCAGGAAGAGAAAGAAAAGAGAGCATTATCTATAAAAGAAAATACCGTAAAGTCTATGGAGGCTCCATTAGTTTTAGCTAGAGAAAGTTTAGAATTTTATAAAAATCTAAATGTTATGGCTAAGTATGGAAATAAGATGCTATTGTCAGATTTGGGGATTTCGGCAATCTTGCTTCATTCTGCAATAGAAAGCTCTATTGTAAATATTAAAGTAAACTTAAATGGACTTAGAAATGAAGAATTTTTTGAGAAGATTGATAATGAATTGCATACGATTATGGAAAAATCTTTTAGTGAAAAAAATAGTATTATGGAATCAGTAAATAATAGTATTTACCCAAATTAATATATAATAAGTAATAAAGAGATACTTAGATTAAAACAAATTCTAAGTATCTCTTTATTATTATTTTATTGGCTCACCATCAAAATTCTCATATTGTGGTATGTTTTTTGAGTCTCCAACGTTATTTTGAGAAGAGTGAAGTTTTTGTCTTCTTAATCCTTTTTGTTCTGGATTAGATGATCCAGGCTTATGTACTCCATCTTTAGTAGACATATAGACACCTCCTTTAATTGTTAGTTTGTGTTTAAAAGAAATTTTGATACGCTTAAATTAAAAGAAGATTGTTATAAAAATTATCAGTTAAATCAGTAATTATTTTTTGTTTTATCATAATTACATAGTTATAGATATCCAAACCAAGAATTAGACTTATGCAACAATTGCCGAAATATGATACATTTATCTTCCACAGGACTAGTGAAATTTTCGCTAGAAGGTTCTAAATGTGGGCTTGTCGTCATTTCAGCGTGTTCCAGATGTAAAAGCTCCAGGGAGAAAGTTCGTGTTTCCAAATATAAAATTTGGACACTTACTTTTTGGACATTCACTTTTGGACAAGCTAAAAATGAAACAAGCCCACATTAATACCCTTCAACAGCTCAATTTCACATGCCTGCTCCAGAAAAAATGTACCATATTTCTAGTGTAGTTTAGTAATTTTAATTTCTCAAGAGTGTATACATATTCCATTTATAAGTTTGATTATTCATTTGGATATCTATAAAGGGAAGGAAATAATTTTAACTAGAAGAATTATAAGTTATCTGTTATTATTAAAAAATAATGTATTGTTTTTAGAAAAGTAATTATATAACTAATTAAAAATAATATGTTTGTTTATAAAAGATTAGAAAGTCACTACCTTGAAGAATATGGTATGAATAGTGTATAATGTTTTAGTATAAGAATATATTTAACATATAGAGTCTTAACTTTTTGAAATAAAAGTAAACGATGTAATAGATATAGGAGGAATTCATAATGGAAAATACGCAATTTCCTATTGTTATAAAAAAGAGAAATGGGTTTATGATTGGAGTTTCAATTTTAGAAATTTTTGTTGGATTAGTTACAGGTATGACAACTGATGGAATTAAAAGTCCTATATTGTGGATATTTGTGTTTGTAGGGATAATTACTGCGCTATCTGTTTTGGTTGAATATAATCAAGATATATACTTAAAAGAAAATAAAGTTGAATTTTATAAAAATAATGATTTGATTAAAGAAATAAAATATAGTAACATAAATACTCTTTCAATTAGCAAAGGCAAGGACGCAAAAAGCAAGAAAAAGGATTTTTTTACGATTTCCTATAGTGAGGGAAAAAAGAGTAGCAAAGATGATAATTATTTAATTAATCCAATGAATTATGGAGCTGAGGATTTAAAAACTATTAAAAATACGATTTTGAAGAAAAATCCGTCTGTGAAAGTTCAAGAAGAAGTTGATAATTTTATAAAATAAAATTCAAGAGGAAACCATCTGAGAATAGTTGTAGGTCAGATGGTTTTCTTTTAAACTTTTATTCAGGTAATTCAGCCAATGACTTAAACTCATAGCCGTCTTCTTGAAGTGTTTTAAGAATTGTTGGAAGCACCCTTGTATTAGTGTCAGAAACAGCATGCAAAAGCATTATTGACCCTGGATGACAGCCTTTACGTATTTTTTCAATAGCATATGAATCTGAAGGTTGATTGTGTACTAACCAATCCTTGTAAGCAAAACTCCAAAATATAGTTTTATAGCCTAAACCTTTAGTCATTTCTAACGACTTTTTAGAGTATTTTCCCATTGGGGGTCTAAAAAATTTAGGAATATCCTGTCCAGTAAGTTCTTTAAAAGCATTCTCTACTCCTGTAAATTCCCCATTAAACTTTTCCTTATCATGTATTTGAGCAATTGAAGGATGATGAACAGTATGATTTCCAACTATATGTCCTTCAGTAACCATTCTTTTTACTAATTCTGGTTGAGTATCTATGTAAGGTTTTACAACAAAAAATGCAGCTGGAACCTTATATTCTTTTAATATATCGAGAATTTTACCTGTATTTCCATTTTCATAGCCTTCATCAAAAGTGAGGTATAAAACTTTTTTTGAAGTATCACCTAAATAATAAGAAGAAGTTTCTTTTAAAAAGCCAGCTGATTCTTTTGGGCATTCAGCAATTTGATCTTTACCTTTGCCTACATAATACCAATTTAATTCATCTTCATCGCTAAATGCTGAAAACATATCTAGAACATTATCAATGTCTGAAATATCTCCAAATACACCATCTTCCTGGAAACATTCATTAGCATAAATATCTTCTTCGTTATCTATAGCTTTCACAGTTTTATAAGGAGAGATTCCTATAAAATTTAGAGTCAAAGTAAATGCAATTATAGATTTTATAGATTTATTCATTTTAGACTTCACCACCTTCAATATTAAAATAATCTACGAGCATATTGATAATTGCAACACATAAAATTATGTTATTATATATTACAGTGAAATTAGAATTTTGATATTTAAACATTAATATTATTTGAAATTTATAAAGTAATACACATGGTAATTTATATCTATAATTCAAGGATCTGCAGGTAAAGTATTTCACATGCCTGCTTCCAGAAAAATATATCTGATTTCTAGTATAGTGTTACGATTATAATCTCTCAATAATACATATATATTACATTTATAAGTTGAATTATTAATTTGGATATCTATAAAGTTATTAGAAAATATAAAATCCTAAACTTAAGTTGAAATAAAAAATGTTCTAGAGTATAATTTTTAAAGGTATATAAATAGTTAGAAGTTAGAAAGGAATGTACATAGATGAAATTAGGTATGGTAGGTTTACCAAATGTAGGTAAAAGTACGTTGTTTAATGCAATAACAAAAGCTGGGGCTGAATCAGCAAATTATCCATTTTGTACAATAGAACCAAATGTTGGTGTTGTTAGTGTTCCAGATAAAAGATTAGATGTTTTAGAAAAAATGTATAATACTAAAAAGAAAGTATATACAGCAATAGAGTTTTATGATATAGCAGGATTAGTAAAAGGTGCTTCAAAGGGTGAAGGGTTAGGAAATAAGTTCTTATCGCATATAAGAGAAGTAGCAGCAATAGTTCATGTTGTAAGATGTTTTGATGATGGGAATGTTGTCCATGTTGAAGGATCAGTTGATCCTATTAGAGATATTGAAACTATAAATTTAGAATTAATATTTTCAGATTTAGAAGTTTTAGAAAGAAGAATGGAAAAATCGATTAAGCTTGCAAGATCAGGAGATAAGACTGCTAAATTTGAATATGGTGTTATGGAGAGAATAAAAGAACATTTAGAAGCAAGTAAGCCAGTTAGAACTTTAGAAGTTTCTGATGAAGAAGAAGACTTCATAAAGGGATTATTTTTAATAACTTCGAAGCCAGTTTTATATGCTTGCAATATTTCAGAAGATGATGTTATGGAAGGTAACTTTGATAATGATTATGTTAAAAAAGTTAAAGAATATGCAGCTAGTGAAAATTCTGAAGTTATGGTTGTTAGTGCTAAGATTGAAGAAGAATTATCAGGTCTTGAGGATGAAGAAAAGGCTGAGATGTTAGGAGAATATGGATTAGATGAATCAGGCTTAGATAAATTAATTGAAGCAAGTTACAAATTACTTGGACTTATGAGTTTCTTAACAGCAGGTGTTCAAGAGGTTAGAGCTTGGACAATTAAAAGAGGAACTAAAGCACCAGCAGCAGCTGGTAAGATTCATTCTGATATTGAAAGAGGTTTTATCAGAGCTGAAGTTGTTGGATACGAAGATTTAGTTGAATGTGGTTCAGAAGCAGCTGCAAAGGAAAAAGGTAAGTTTAGACTTGAAGGAAAAGACTACATAATGAAAGATGGAGATGTAGTTAATTTTAGATTTAACGTATAAATAATGAAAAATCTTCAATAAATACTTTCGTATTTATTGAAGATTTTTTATTATTAGGTGAAACTATTTCTATTTAACTATTGATTGAAGTAATTCCAGGAAATTGTAATGATAATTATGATTAAAAAGTGAATTTTATGTAACTAGGTAGATTTTTATAGTAGAGTTTGTTAAAATGAAATTTAGTATGAGTCTGAATAAAATAAGCAAGGTGTGATTCAAAAGTGAAAAAGCTGGATGTAGAGTTAAAAAAAAATATAATGAAGAACATACGAAAGAATAAACATATAGATAATGCAAAAAAATTTATTAGAGAAAACGAACATATCAACAAAATTAAAATGAAGATACGAGAGAATAAGCACATAAATAGTATAAAAAATAGAATAAAATCTAATAAGTACATAAATTCAATAAAAGAATATATAGACCAAAATGAGCAGCTAAGAAAAATAGTAAGAAATAAATATTTTACACCTACTATTTCAATTGTCATTTGCTTTAGCATAATTGCAGGACTAGTTTCAATAACTAAATCATTTAAATCAGCTAAGACTGTTGAGACTATGTCAATAGGAGCAAATGCGGCGGAAATAGACTTTTATGATGGTAAATTTGATGAAGCAATTGATGAATATACAAAAATGCAGGAAAAGGATCAATGGCCAATATGGACTGTAAAAATTGCTGAAATTTATTCTATTAAAGGTGAGTTTGTAAAATCTAATGAAGCTCTTAGAAAGGCTTATCAAGGTAGAAATAAGATAATAGATACTAAGGTAAAGATAGAAAACTTTGAAGAGAAGGATAAAGAATTAGCAAATTGCATAACATTTACATCACTTATGAATGGTGAATACAAAAACGCATTAGAATATGGTGAATTGTTCTCATTGGATTATCCTAACGATAAAGCACTTTTAAAAACTATGTTTACTACTTATGTAGCTAATGGAGATAAAGAGAAAGCTAAGACTATGATTGGCAAATATAAGAGTGATGATTTAACAGCAAGTGATTTGGCTGATTTAGCTAGGATGAATATATTAATTGACAATATGGATGAAGGGCTTTCTTTGTTAAAAGATGCATGGAATAAAGATAAAAATGAAATGAAAGTATTTGATGTTATAGAACAAATTACTGATTATAATAAAACTGATGCTCTGGATAGAATATCAAAATTACAAAAGAAAGAACCTAGTGAACTTGCATATAAAGTGTGGACAGCTAAAATTTATTCAACTAGTAAAGATTCAGTTGAAAATGCAAAGAAATTAATTACTGAATTAGAAGATAAAGATGCCGGAAAGGTAAGTTTGAATTTTATAAAGGCAAATGTTTATGATACTTTAGGTGATACAGAAAAGCTAAATGAAGTTTTAGAGGAAATTATTAAAAATGATGATAAATCATTAAGTGGATTACATGCAGCTGCTTGGCTAGCATACAATAAAGGAAATTATGATGATGCATTTACAGACTGTGAAAATAGCATAAAAATAAATAGAGATTATTCAGATAGTTATACATTTTTAATACCTGAAATTGCAGCTAAGCAAGATAAGTGTGAAGAAGCAGAAGCATATTTTAGAACTGCTTTATATAAAGATCCATTTAATTATGAAGTATTACTTAGAACTGCAGAGTATTATGGAAATACATTAAAAAATAGCAATAAATCACTTAAATATTATGATACTGCTTCTAAACTAAGTCCAAATGATGCAGAGATATATTATAATATGTCATTAGTAAAGATAAGTAATCAAAGGGAAGATGAAGCAATTGAATTATTAAAGAAGAGTATAGCAATAAATAGCAAGATTCCTAAGTATCATAGAGCTCTAGGAACGGTATATATTAATAAAGAAAAGAATGAAGATGGAATTAAAGAAATAAGAAATGCATATAATCTTGATAAAAATGACATTAAGACACTAAATAATGCAGGAATTTATTATTGCTCGGTAGAAGGTGATATAAGCAGGGGAGTAACAAACTTAAAAGCTGCATATGATGGAATAAATGCTAATACAAGCGCTGAGGATAAAACAACTATTACTGAAAATTATAATAGGGTTAAGAATTTATCTGATGCGTATAATAAAAGAAATGGAGCAGCTTTAAAAATACCGGATCTTAAATTATTTTATTAATAAGTTAGCAAAATAATAAACTAAAATCATAATGTAATATTATAATTTTGGTAACAGGAGGAAGGATTATGTATCCAATTAAATTTGAAAACTTGTATTATGAAAGAATATGGGGAGGAAAGCATTTAGAAAAGTTCAGAAATAATATTCCTCAAGGTGTAATTGGAGAAAGTTGGGATGTTGCTTGTCATAAAAATGGTACAGGTATAGTAGCAAACGGCGAATTAAGAGGAAAAACTTTTGAGGAAATAATAAAAATTTATGGTGAAAAACTTTTAGGTAAGAAAATTGATATAAAAGAATTTCCACTTTTGATTAAACTGATTACCGCAGAGGATAAACTTTCAGTTCAGGTTCATCCAGATGATGAATATGCAAATAAAGTGGAAAAAGATTCTGGGAAAACAGAGGCATGGTATGTAGTAGATGCAGAAGAAAATGCTTCATTAATAATAGGAACAAAAGACTGTGACAAAGAAACATTTAAAAAAGCTATAGAAGAAGGAAATTTAGATAAATATTTAAATAAAATTCCTGTAAAGAAAGGCGATTTCTTTTATGTTCAAAGTGGATTGGTTCATGCAATATGTGAAGGTGTATTAATTGCAGAAATTCAGCAAAGCAGTGATACTACATATAGAGTTTATGATTACAATAGAGGCAGGGAAATTCATGTTGAAAAAGCATTGGAAGTTATTGATTTTTCTCTTAAGGGAGAAAATTCAACAGGAATTTTTGTGCAAAAAGATGGATATGACAAGACATATCTTTGTTTAAGTGAATATTTTACAATACAAAAATATAAAATTAATTTATCTGCAAAAGAAGCAAGTGATAAAGATAGATTTTTCTTATTCACATGTGTTGAAGGGAATGGTCTAATAAAATATGATGGCGGAGAAGAAAAAATCTATATGGGAGATAGTATTCTTATTCCAGCGACTCTTGGAGAATATGAGCTAAAAGGAAACTTTACTTTGTTAAAAAGCTATGTTCCAAGTTTAAAAAATGAGGAAAAGGAAATAATAGGTATAATAAAAAAATAATGAAATAAAATTAAGGAGGAACATACAGTTGCTCCTTAATTGTTAAAAAATACAATTAAAAAATAGAAAGAGAGTGGCAAGAGAGTGGGATTAGATATTTTATTTATAATTAAAGCTATTATTATGGGTATAGTGGAAGGAATTACTGAATTTATACCAGTATCGTCAACAGGACATTTAATTCTAACAGGAAGCATTATTAATTTTAAAGGTGATTTTGCTGATATGTTTGAAGTAGTAATTCAATTAGGTGCTATACTTGCAGTAGTGGTACTGTATTGGGAAAAAATAAGGGATAGTGTAGTAGATTTTTTCCAATATATATTTACAAAAGGAAAAGAAGGAGAAGTCGGTTTTAGATTTGGAATTAATGTTATTGTAGGAACAATTCCAGCTGTTATATTTGGTGGGATTCTTCATGATAAAATTAAAAAAATACTATTTGGTCCAGAACCAGTTGTAATTGCATTTCTTGTAGGTGGTATTCTTTTAATAATTATTGAAAATAAATTTAGAAAAAACAAACATGCAATCAGGGATATAGATAAAATAACTCCAATGCAATCATTGAAAATTGGTTTATTTCAATGTCTTGCTATGTGGCCAGGAATGTCAAGAAGTGCATCAACAATAATGGGAGGATGGGTTGCAGGATTATCAACTTCTATTGCTGCTGAATATTCATTTTTCTTAGCTATACCTGCAATGGTAGGTTCATCAGGCTTAGACCTAATTAAATTTGATTATTCTCAAATGAATCTTACAAATGCTTTGGCATTAGCAATTGGATTTATAGTTTCATTTATAGTTGCATTAATAGTTATGAGAAGGTTCATAAATTATTTGAAGAAGAGACCAATGCGTGTTTTTGCAGTATACAGAATAGGTGCTGGTATAGTATTTGGGATTCTAATATTCCTAAAGGTAATAACAGTATAGTCTATTGTTAATTAACAATTGTCAATGCTCATTATTAATGATCATTGACAATTGAATATTGATAATTATCAGGTGATACTATATATTTTTACAAATTCTTTTTAGAGAAAGAATATATTGTAAATTAATACTTTTCATAAATTAAACTTTGTGATATTATTTAATTAAATAGTCAGAAAATAATGATAATTTACTTTTGATAGTAGTAGACAAAATAAGATTATGGTATAGGGGGATTAAGAGTATGTCCAAAGAAATAAAAAAAATAGCATTATTGACTGGAGGAGGAGACTGCCCTGGATTAAATGCAGTAATAAGTGCTGTAACTAAATCAGCAATATTAAATTATGGATATGAGGTTATTGGATATAAATTCGGATATAGAGGATTATATAATAACGATTTTATTCAACTAGATATGACAACTGTATCAGGCTTAATATCAAGAGGAGGAACAATACTTTATAGTTCTAATAAAGATAACTTATTTGATTATGCAGTAGAAGAAGAAGGTAAGGTTATAAAAAAAGATGTATCAGATGTGGCTGTTGAAAATTTGCGCAAGGAAGGTGTAGACGTTTTAATAGTTATTGGAGGAGATGGAACTTTAACGTCAGCAAGAGATTTTTCCAGAAAAGGAGTAAAAGTTATTGGAGTTCCAAAAACTATTGATAATGATTTAGGTTCAACAGATATAACATTTGGATTTAATACATCAATAGCTATTGCGACAGAAGCACTAGATAGATTGCATACTACAGCAGAATCACATCATAGAATAATGATTTTAGAAGTTATGGGTAGAAATGCAGGATTTATAGCATTAGAATCAGGAATAGCAGGTTCAGCTGATGTAATTTTATTACCCGAAATTCCATATGATATAAATAAAATTGTAGAAAAAATTGAAGATAGAAAGAAACATGGAAAGTTATTTACTATAATAGTAGTTGCAGAAGGTGCAAAACCAAAAGATGGGGAAGTAAGTGTTGCTAAAATAGTAGCTGATAGTCCAGATCCAATTAGACTTGGAGGAATTGGTAATAAGTTAGCAAACGATTTAGAGAAGATAGTTAAAGAAAGAGAAGTTAGATGCACAGTTCTTGGCCATATTCAAAGAGGAGGTACTACAGGTACATTTGATAGAATATTATCAACAAGATATGGTGTTGCAGCTGTAGATCTTATTAACCGTGGTAAATTCGGAAGTATGGTATGTTTAAAAGGTAAAGAAATTACTTATGATAGTTTAGAAAATGTCATTGGAAATAACAAACAAGTTGATCCAAATGGAGAATTAGTAAGTGTGGCAAAGAAAATAGGTATATCCTTTGCAGATTAAATTATTAATATAGGCACTGATTTTAATAATTAGTGCTTATAGGATACCTAATGACATTAGAAGTATTTTAGAAAGCGGTGGGTATTTATGAAAGAAGTTAAAAGATATTTAGAATCAAGAATTGGAACTTATGCATTTTTCTTTGAAGATTTGGAAAGCGGATTTAGTTATGGATATAATGAAAATGTACAAATGATAGGTGCTGGATGCATGAAATTACCAATTTCAGTATCAGTATTAAAGTATGTTGAGGAAGGTAAAATTGATTTTTTAGATAAAATAAAGATTGAGGAAGCAGATAAGGTTTATGGAACTGGAATTCTTCATGAATTTGATAATAGAGAATACACTGTATTTGAGTTGTTGGTTGCCATGTTAATTCAAAGTGATAATACAGCAGCTAATAAACTTATTGATATAGTTGGCATAGATAGAATAAATGATGATATAGAAGCTCAAGGTTTAAAAAATACTAAATTAAATAGAAGGACTTCAGATGAAAGGGCAGCTAGTAATGGAATAGAAAACATAACAAGTGCTCTAGACTTAGCAAAAATATGGAAGCATTTATTTAATTCGAGTTTCTTAAATGAGAAAAATAGCATAATGCTTATGGATATATTACGAAGACAGCAAATGAAAAATAAGTTAGCTCTTTATATTCCAGATGATTTGAAATACGAAATTTCAAGTAAAACAGGTGATAAGGCTAATGTTGAAAATGATACAGCATTAATTCATACTCATAAAGGATCATTTACATTTACAGTTCTTTCAATGGGAATTCCTAATAGTGTATATGGAACAGTAACTCTTGCAAAGTGTGGAAAGATGATGTGGGATAGTATAATGAATAATTTTTAGAAAAATTAACATAATAACTCCTAGGATGCTAGGAGTTATTTTTTCAATATATAGCATAATTTTTATTGACACGGCCTCTAAGAAATGTTATTCTTACACAAAGAATAACCTTTAATTTGATTCAGAGAAATCAATAAGGAAGTTATATAATGCCATGAGTTTAGGATTATTATGCCTTCCTTTGTTTAAAGGAAGCTTTTTTTATATAATTTCCTACCTTTAAATTAACACAGAGAGGTTAAGAAGGAGTGATGATAAATGATAACAGAAATTAAACATTTAATTGAACCTATGGATTTTACTATAGAGGAATTAGATGAATTATTCAAACTTGCACATCAAATAATAGCATGTCCTAAGGAATTTTCTCACATATGTGATGGGAAGATTTTAGCCACTTTATTTTATGAACCAAGCACACGAACTAGATTGAGCTTTGAAGCAGCAATGATGAGACTTGGTGGAAAAATTCTTGGGTTTTCAGAACCTAATTCAACTTCAATTTCTAAAGGAGAAACTTTAGCAGATACGATAAAAATGGTATCAATTTATTCAGACATTATAGCTATGAGACATCCAAAAGAAGGAGCAGCAAAAGTTGCAAGCCTTTATTCAAATGTACCTATAATTAATGCAGGTGATGGTGGACATCAACATCCAACTCAAACTTTAGCAGATCTACTTACAATTACAAGTTTAAAAAATGGATTAAATAATCATGTGATTGGAATTTGTGGAGATTTAAAATTTGGTAGAACTGTGCACTCGCTTATTAAAGCTATGTCAAGATACAAAGATAATAAGTTTGTTTTGATATCACCAAAAGAACTTTCAATACCGCAATACATAAGAGAAGAAATACTGCAAAAAAATAATATTGAATACCTAGAAGTAGAAAAATTAGAAGATGTAATAGAAAATCTTGATATTTTATATATGACAAGAGTTCAAAAAGAAAGATTTTTTAATGAAGAAGAATATTTAAGATTGAAAGACAGCTACATATTAGACAAAGAAAAAATGAATCTTGCTAAGAGCGATATGATTGTAATGCATCCACTTCCAAGGGTTAACGAAATTGCCCATGAAGTAGATAATGATGAAAGAGCTTCATATTTTAAGCAAGCTGAATACGGAATGTATGTAAGAATGGCATTAATGATCAAACTTTTGGGGGTGATGTAGAATGCTTGAAATTACAAGTATTAAAAATGGAATAGTAATAGACCACATACAAGCAGGAGTTGGTGTCAAAATATTTAATTATTTAGGCTTAGATACTAGTAGTTATAGTGTTGCGCTAATAATTAATGCTGACAGCAAAAAGCTTGGAAAGAAAGATATAATAAAAATAGAAAATTGTGATAATATTGATTATACTGTGTTGGCATTACTTTCTCCAACAGTTACTATATGTGAAGTTAAGGATGAACGAATTGTTGATAAAATTAGGCCACAGCTTCCTAGTAAAGTAGAAAATATAATTAAATGTAAAAATCCAAGTTGCATAACTAGCACTGAAGAATATGTGCCTCATTCATTTGTCTTAGTAGATAAAGAAAATGGAAGATATAGATGTGAATATTGTGACGAAATAACAAAACTCTCAAACCTATAATCTATACCTACTAACTGTAAATTGTAAACTATAAACTGAATTACCGGGGTGTTTATATGGAACTATTAATTAAGAATGCAAGGATAATAGATGTAACTCAAGATTTTCATGGAGACATATATATTAAGGACGGAATAATAAACGAAGTTGGTAAGAGTATAACAAAAGATAATGTGCAGATACTTGACTGTGAAGGGAAAATTGTAATGCCAGCTTTTATTGATACTCACGCTCATTTTAGAGATCCAGGTCTTACTTGGAAAGAAGATATTGAAACAGGTTCCAAAGCAGCTTTAAAAGGTGGATATACTGGTGTTTGTTTAATGGCAAATACTAAACCTATATGTTCATCTAAAGAGACTTTAGAATTTGTAAGAAATAGATCGAATGAGCTTAATTTGATAGAGGTTCATCAATGCTTATCTATCACAAAGAACTTCGATGGAATTACATTAGACCACCTAAAAGATCTTGAAGATGATAAGGAAATAAAGGCAATTTCAGATGATGGAGTTGGTGTAGCTAATTCAAATACAATGCTTGAAGCTATGAAAATTGCAAAAAAGAATAACTGGGTTATAATGTCTCATGCAGAAAGTCCAGAGTTTTCAAAAGTCGATATGAGAATAGCTGAGAACATGATGACATTAAGAGATGTTGAACTAGCCAAGTTAAGTGGGGCTAGACTGCATATGTGTCATGTTAGTACAAAGGAAGCAGTAAAATACATAATTGAAGGAAAAATGAGTGGTGCAAATATCACTATGGAAATAACACCACATCATATAGGTCTTACAAGAGATATAAATGACTATAGAGTTAATCCGCCAATACGAGAAAAAGAAGATGTAGAAGCTATAATAAAGGCAATAAAATTGGGAATGGTTGATACTATAGGAACAGATCATGCACCTCATACAGCTGAAGAAAAGAAAAATGGTTCTCCAGGAATGGTTGGTCTTGAAACTGCATTTTCAATTTGCTACACAAAATTAGTTAAGGATAATAATGTTTCTTTAAATAAATTAAGCGAACTT
Organism: Clostridium sp. YIM B02555; assembly: GCF_022320955.1. Lineage (NCBI taxonomy): Bacteria > Bacillati > Bacillota > Clostridia > Eubacteriales > Clostridiaceae > Clostridium > Clostridium sp. YIM B02555. Next base: position 361,109 of record NZ_JAKJJY010000001.1, read on the forward strand.
ATGTCTTATAATTCAGCTAAGCTTCTTGGAATGAATAAAGGAAAAATAAGTGTTGGCGCAGGTGGAGATTTAGTTGTTATAGATACTGAAAATAAGATAAAAATTAATCCAGAAGAGTTTGAATCAAAAGGCAAAAATACTCCATTTGTTGGGATGGAATTTTATGGGCAAGTACTTACAACAATAAAAGGTGGAGAAATTAAATTTAATTCAGTTAATAAGTAACAGTTAAAAATTCTTGTAGAATTTTATTCTGGGAAGTTTCTTTTAAACTCATAACTGATAACTGTTAACTCATAACTGAACGAAAGGGTGTTTTAAATGACAAGTTACATAATTGATAAGTTATATGATAGAGTTGAAAAAAGAGGAGTAGTTTGTGTAGGCTTAGATACTGCCTTAGACTATTTGCCAGAACATATAAAAGAAGGAAGAACTCCAAGTGAAGCTATTTTTGAATTTAATAAACAAATTATAGATGCAACTTTTGATGTGGCAGCATGCTTTAAGGTTCAAATTGCATATTACGAAGCTTTAGGCTTAGAAGGATTAATTGCATATAAGAAAACCTTAGCTTATTTACGAGAAAAAGATGAAATAATAATAGCTGATATAAAAAGGGGAGATATAGCAGCAACTGCAACGATGTATGCAAAAGCTCATTTTGAAGGAGAGTTTGAAGCTGATTTCATAACATTAAGTCCTTATATGGGGATGGATAGCATCGAACCATATCTACCTTATTTAGAAAAAGGAAATAAAGGTGTTTTCAGTTTGGTAAGAACATCAAATCCAGGAGCAGAAGACATTGAATATTTGGATACCATAGGAAATAAGAAGGTTTATGAGGTAGTAGCAGATAAGATAACTGAAATGAGTAAAAATATAAAAGGAAAGTGTGGGTATTCAGCAATTGGGGGAGTTATTGGTTGTACTTATGTTGAAGAGGGACAGAAGATAAGAGCTAATTATAATAATATGTTTTTCTTAATACCAGGATATGGTGCACAAGGAGGAACTGCAGAGGATGTTGCATTATATTTAAATAATGGAAATGGTGGAGTCGTTAATTCGTCAAGAGGAATATTGCTTGCTTACAAGAAGGAAAATAGAGAAAAAGAATTTGCATTATGTGCAAGAGAAGAAGCGATAAAAATGAGAGACGCAATAAAGAAGGCAGTTAATAATTAGGAGGTTAGTATGGCTATAACTTATAGAAATGCAAAAGTAATTTCAAATGAGGAAATTTCAAAGGATATATATAAATTAGTAGTGGAAGATGATTCAGAAATAAAAGCAGGACAATTTTATATGCTTAAAATTAATGGAGTAACTTTCCTTCCAAGACCAATAAGTATTTGTGAAAAAACAGAAAATAGATTGACATTTTTATATGCTGTAGTTGGAGAAGGTACTAAGGAATATAAAATGCTTAAAAAAGATGATTTCATTAATATTACAGGACCACTTGGAAACGGATTTGATATAGAAAAAAATTATAATAGAGTTGCATTAGTTGCAGGAGGAATAGGAACTGCACCTATGTTAGAACTTGCAAAAAAATTAAGAAAAAAAGATAAAAATCAAAAAATAGATTTATATGCAGGGTTTAGAGATGAAATTTATTTAATAGATGAGTTAAAAGAATATGTAGATGAAATTAGCATATCTACAAATACAGGAAAGCATGGACACAAAGGGTTTATTACTGAACTTTTAAAACCTGAAAATTATGATACGGTCCTATGCTGCGGACCAGAAATAATGATGAAAAAAGTTGTAGATATGTGCAAAGAAAAAAATGTAAGTGTATATGTTTCTATGGAAAAGCATATGGCCTGTGGAGTTGGAGCTTGTTTAGTATGCACATGCAAAACAAAGGATGGCCACAAGAGAACTTGTAAAGATGGGCCAGTTTTTGACGGATACTATGTGGAATTATAAGAGCAAAGGGGAAAATCTATATGATGAAAGTTACTATTAATAATGTAGAATTTAAAAATCCTGTAATTGCCGCATCAGGAACTTTTGGCTTCGGAGCTGAATATAACAATTTTTATGATGTTGGAATTCTTGGAGGCATATCATCTAAAGGACTTACTATAAATCCTAAACAAGGAAATGAAGGAATAAGGGTATTTGAAACACCATCTGGAATGATGAATTCAGTAGGGTTACAAAATCCAGGAATAGATGCATTTATAAAATATGAACTTCCTAATATGAGAAAGTTAGGTACTAATGTTATAGCAAATATTGGCGGAGGTTGCTTTGAAGATTATGAAGCAGCTGTAACTAAGATTAATGATACAGATGTTGATATGATTGAACTTAATATTTCATGCCCTAATGTTAAACATGGCGGGATGGCCTTTGGTATTAAGTCAGATGTTGCTTATGATGTGGTGAAAAAAATTAAGGCTATAAGTAAAAAGCCATTAATGGTAAAATTATCACCAAATGCAGAAAATATAGTTGACATGGCTGTAAAATGTCAAGAAGCAGGAGCAGATTCACTTTCGCTTATAAATACATTAAATGCAATGGCAGTTAATATATATAATAGGAAACCAATATTTAACAATGTTACAGCAGGTCTATCAGGTCCAGCAGTAAAACCAGTAGCACTTAGAATGGTTCATCAAGTAGCTAAGGCTGTTGAGATACCAGTAATAGGTCTTGGTGGAATTTGCAGTGGAAAAGATGCAATTGAATTTATGATGGCAGGTGCAAGTGCAATTCAAATAGGAACAGTTAATTTTGTGAATCCAATGGCTGGGAAAGAAATCATTGAAGAAATGGAAAGTTTCTTAAAAGATCAAGGGATTAAAGATATTAATGAAATAATTGGAATAATTTAGGCAATTAACAGTTTACAACTTACAGTCTACAGTTAGATCTGAGAAGCCTATGACTTTTCAGAAATCCAGTTATGAAGTTCCTCCTTAACTGTAAACTATGCACTGTGAACTGTAAACCAATATAGGAGGTAGTTTTATGAAAGCTTATAAAAGAGAATTTATTGAATTTATGATTGAATGTGGTGTTTTAACTTTTGGAGATTTTGTTACTAAGAGTGGAAGAAAAACTCCGTTCTTTGTTAACACAGGTAATTATCAAACAGGAAGTCAATTAAAAAGGCTTGGAGAATTTTATGCAGAAGCTATACATGAAAATTTTGGCGATGACTACGATGTATTATTTGGGCCAGCATATAAAGGAATTCCATTAGGGGTGACGACTGCAATAGCACTTTCAAATTCTTTTGATGCTGAGGTAAAATACTGTTCAAATAGAAAAGAAGTTAAGGATCATGGTGATACTGGAATCCTATTAGGAAGTAAATTAAAAGATGGTGATAGAGTTTTGATTGTTGAAGATGTTACAACAGCAGGAACTTCAATATATGAAACTATGCCTATCTTAAAAAGTCAAGCAAATGTGAATGTAAAAGGGCTTATAATATCAGTAGATAGAATGGAAAGAGGCCAAGGAGAACAATCAGCTTTAACTGAAATCAGAGAAAAATTTGGATTTAAGACTTGTGCTATAGTTACTATGGCTGAAGTTATAGAATATCTATATAATAAAGAAATTAACGGAAATATACTTATTACTGATGAAATTAAAGCGAGAATAGATGAATATTATAAACAATATGGTGCTAAATAACAAGATAAGTTATTCCTATATAGGTTCTAATAAAAATTGAATCATTCAATATAAATATATATATACAATGCAAGAATATTATACTTATGCAAAACTTACCGAAATCAGATACATATTTATTACAGCAGACTAATGAAATTTTCGCTGGATGGGTTCTAAGTGGAAGGATGCCCCATTTCTGCATGTTCCTAAAGTAAATTTATGACAAGCAGAAAATGGAACAACCTTCCATTAATAACCATCACAGCTTAATTTCATATGCCGCTTGCACAAGTATGTATCAAATTTCTAGTGTAGTGTTACGATTATAATTTCTCAATGCTGCATGTATATTCCATTTATAAGTGTGATTATTAATTTGGATATCTATATTGAATGATTTAGCAATTAATTGAGAATTGAAAAATAATAAAAATAGCTTTATGTATGCAATGAAGAAACTTTCATAGTTCTTAAAAGCACACATAAGGCTATTTTAAATTTTTCTCACATTATTTATCTAAAAGGTCATCAATATGAATAGTTGTATATTCATCTTCTTTAAGTGCCTTTGTAATTCTTTGAAGTGGTGAATTCTCATCATAAGTCACATTTAATTTATTTCCATCTGTATTAAATTTAATATAATCTATTTCTATAGATGGATGATAGAAAAAGCTGCTAAGGATATCAGGGTCATTTTTCTTCAATTTATCAATTATAGAATCTGTATCTGGTACTATATCTGATACATAACCTAATGGAGTAGGAACAAATAAATTATAGTCATTAGGTCTATAAATATTCTTTTTAGAATTATCATAAGGTTCAAATACAAATTGAAAATACTCGCTAATAATTTTCTTTTGCATTTCAGTATCCCTATAATGAGGGCTTTCGTAGAAGGATATAGGAATGTTTAATGCACTAGCAGTATCAATTCCTTTTTCAATTACAGCTCTAGTTTCAGAAACCGTACTGTTTGTGTTTTTTGACATTTCTTCACCTACAGCACTTGATTCTTTACCAGATTGATGAGTATATCCGTGTAAACCAATTTCTCCACCCTTGTTTACCATATAATCTAATAGATTAACAAAGCCGACATTTACAATGTTATCATTTGTTAATAAGTCATTATCAAAATTAGCATCAGGTACTATAAATCTTGGTATCCAAGCAATGTGGAATTTTATACCATTTGAGTAAAGTAAATTAGACATAAGTTTTACTTTTGCTTGGTTTTTATCTTCAAGATTGGAATATCCGCAGCCAAAGTCCTCAAATCGAATTAACGCAATTTTGTCACTATAGATCACTGAAGGTTCTTCAGGTGTTTTTATGTCGTTATTTAATAAAGTGATTTTTTTATTTTGAAAATCAAATACGGCAATTAAGTCAAAAAGTTCTTCAATATCCGATATTGAAATATAATCAGTTCCATTGTAATTTAATACATTACCTCTAAGAGATCCCTTTTTAGAATTTCTTTCATAGGAATTTTCTGTTAAGGTAATAGTATTATCAGTATTATTAATTGAAAAAGAACCATTGGTTTTATTTAATGTATAATTTAATTTAGTACAAATAAAACTAAGTGGAATATAATATCGTTGCGATTTAAGGATAACTGGGACATTACTAATATTGTTTTCCTTCAAAATATTAAAGCTTATACCATTAATTTTGGATATAGGCCTGTCCGCAAATTTAAGTTTAGGAGTATATGTACTTTTGAAATTGTCTTCTGGAAGTAAGTTTGAATATAATGTCTTGTTAACAATGGTTAGATTTTTTTTGAAAAAATTGAAATAAGAAAGGATATTATAGAAAGTAAATAGAAATAAAATTAATACTAAAAACGAAAATAAAAGTGGTTTGAATTTTCTGTGCATTGTTTTCCGCTCCTTTTAAGTATGTGTAAATTACGCTTTTAAGAAAATTATAACATTAATTCAGAGCAATTAAACGTTTAGAGTGTTAAATTTAAGTTAAAAATAACTTAAAACGTTGACAAAATTATGGAAGTGGTATACTAGAGATTAGAATTGTAATATACTATTTAATAGTTCTAAACTCATTTAGTGCTAAAATGTAATATAATTCTTATTGACAAAATAAATACTTTAGTATTATTCTTATAGTAAGATCTTTAGTCATATGACTGACGGAAGTGGGTTTACCACATGAAGTATGACTATTAATAAGCCGACCGTCTGGGCAAAAAAGCCTGGATTGTCGGCTTTTTTTATATATAAATGGAGAAAAGTGAAGCATATTAAAATATGTGAAAAGTGTTATTAATTGAGAATTGTTGTCATTGACAGAAAGGAGATGCTAAGTATACAATATTGGTGTGAATTAAAAATATGATTAATTAGATTATTATTTTTTATTATATAGGAGGAAATAATTATGTTTAAACAATGGGAAGGCTTTAAAGAAGGAACTTGGCAAGAAGGAATAGATGTAAGGAACTTTATACAAAAAAATTATAAATTATACGAAGGTGATTCAAGCTTCTTAGAAGATAAAACTGAAAAGACAAGTAAAGTATGGGAAAAAGCATATGCTCTTATAGTTGAAGAGGTTAAAAAAGGAATAATTGATGTTGCTACAGATAGAGTATCAGGAATTGATAACTACGAAGCAGGATATATTGATAAAGACAATGAAGTTATAGTTGGACTTCAAACAGATGCACCACTAAAGAGAATAGTAAATCCATTTGGTGGACTTAGAATGGTTCAAAGTTCCTTAAAGGAATATGGATACGAATTAGATCCAGAAATAGAAAAGCATTTTTCTAAGTATAGAAAAACTCATAATGAAGGGGTTTTTGATGGATATACTAAAGAAATCAGAGCAGCAAGAAGTGCAGGCCTTTTAACAGGACTTCCAGATGCATATGGAAGAGGAAGAATAATCGGGGACTATAGAAGAGTAGCTCTTTATGGAATTGATTATTTAATAGAGGAAAAGAAGATAGATCTAGATAATTTAAATGGAGATATGCTTGATGAATTAGTAAGAAAAAGAGAAGAAGTATCAATGCAAATCAGAGCTTTAGGTGAAATTAAATCTATGGCAGCTAAATATGGAATAGACATATCAAAACCAGCTGCAAATGCAAAAGAAGCAGCACAACATTTATATTTTGGATATTTAGCAGGAATTAAAGAAAACAATGGAGCAGCAACTTCTTTTGGAAGAACTTCAACTTTCTTAGATATATATCTTGAAAGAGATCTAGAAGCAGGAGTTATAACAGAAAAAGAAGCTCAAGAAATTGTAGATCAATTAATTATAAAATTAAGATTGGTTAGACACTTAAGAACTCCAGAATACAATGAATTATTTGGTGGGGATCCTACATGGGTAACAGAATCAATTGGTGGAATGGGGATAAATGGTAAATCACTTGTAACTAAGAACTCTTTTAGATATCTTCATACTTTAATTAATCTTGGAACTTCAGCAGAACCAAACTTAACAGTTTTATGGTCAGATAAATTACCAGAAAACTTTAAGAAGTATTGTGCAGAAATTTCAATAAAAACAGATTCTATTCAATATGAAAGCGATGAAGTTATGAGACCAGTTTATGGTGATGATTATGCCATAGCATGTTGTGTATCAGCAATGAAGGTTGGTAAGCAAATGCAGTTCTTTGGAGCTAGAGCAAATATAGCTAAATCTCTTTTATATGCAATCAATGGTGGAGTAGATGAATTAAAAGGGATTAAGGTTGTACCAGGAATTGAACCTATAAAAGACGAGATTTTAGACTTTAAGAAAGTTAAAGAAAATTATAATAAGGTATTAGAATATGTTGCTAAGGTTTATGTAGACACTATGAACATAATTCACTTTATGCATGATAAATATGCTTATGAAGCAGGCCAAATGGCACTTCATGATACAGCAGTAGAAAGATTAATGGCTTTTGGTATTGCAGGTCTTTCAGTAGCTATAGATTCCTTGTCAGCAATAAAATTTGCAAAGGTTAAGCCAATCAGAAATGAAGCAGGTATAACAGTAGACTTTGAAGTTGAAGGGGATTTCCCTAAGTACGGAAATGATGATGATAGAGCAGATGATTTAGGTGTTGAATTAGTTACTAGATTCTCAAATGAACTTAAGAAACATCCTTTATATAGAAATGCAAAACACACATTATCAGCATTAACAATAACTTCAAATGTTATGTATGGAAAGAAAACAGGAACAACTCCAGATGGAAGAAAGAAAGGCGAACCATTAGCGCCAGGAGCAAATCCAATGCATGGAAGAGATATAAATGGAGCATTAGCATCATTAAATTCAGTGGCTAAGATACCATATAATGAAATATGCCAAGATGGAGTGTCAAATACTTTTTCAATAGTACCAGATGCCTTAGGAAAAGATGAAAATCAAAAGACTACTAACCTAGTAGCAATACTAGATGGGTATTTTGTACAAGGAGCACATCACTTAAATGTTAATGTTCTTAACAGACAAACTTTGATTGATGCAATGGAAAATCCAGATAAATATCCAACTTTAACAATAAGAGTTTCAGGATATGCTGTTAACTTTAGCAGATTATCTAAGGAACAACAATTAGAAGTTATAAGTAGAACTTTCCATGAAAGCATTTAAGACAGTTATCAGTTAACAGTGCAGTATTTCAGTTAACAGTTTACAGTTGAGGAGGAAATCCATTAAGGGATTTCTGAAATATATGTGTATGAAGAAAAGCTTAGGGCTTTTCTTCATGTACTTTACATAAGTAATTGTAAATTGTGACTTGTAAACTGTGAACTGAAAAAGACTATAGGAACATAATATTTATGTTCCTATAGTCTTTCTCTTTAGGATTTAGTTAGATAGAATAATTAGAATTGCAATTGGGTTTTATTAATAACTAAGTAAAACATTTACAATAGAAATCATTCAAGCATAGAAAAATTATCTTTGTTAAAAGAACAAATAGGACACACCCAACAATCAGGCAAATCATTAAAATCTACATAAGGTTCAATGCCACCATCAGGGTCACCAAGTTTTGGGTCATAAATATATCCGCATACTTCACAAACATATTTTTCCATATAATCACCTCATTAATATTTTAAACAAGACTAACATAGATTAAAATTGCCTAATTTAAAGTCAATAAAATAGAAAATCATGGATAGTCAATAAATTATAATATATTATATGCTTTTATTAATGAGGTGTTAACAATAAAAATATAGATTTAAATTTTATCTTAGTTATTTTCTATCAGAAGCTTTTAGAAGATTTGAAAAATAGCCTTTTGGGAAATGGCCTTTTTTTAAGCCTTCTATTACAGTTAAATAAGTTGCAGCTGTATCAAATCTAGCATCATGATAATTTCCACTACCTTCAAACAATTTTTCAGAGGTTTCGGCAATTTGAGTGCTTGAAATATTGAGCCATTCAATCACTTCTGATAGTTTAGGATTTTTAATTTCACCATTAGCTTTTGGAATTCTGCATATGTCTCTATAATAAGCCATTGTACAGAAAACATTTTTAGGAATAAAATCTTCACCTAATAATGATAACTCATGTTTTAAAAATCTAATATCAAAATTAACATTATGTCCAATTATGAAATCAGAATTTATAAAATCATCAATAAATTCTGGAACTAAATCTTCAAAATATCGCCCATTTGATAAATCGTATAGTTTTTCAAGGGAAAAACCATGTATTTCTTCAGCAGAAGGATCCATTTCTTCTACTGTAAAGAAAAAGTTTCTGCCAGTTGTCACTTGAGGTTTTACACTAGCATCAACAGTTATATAGCTTAGTTGGCAGATGCTTCCTGGCTTTATGCTAGTAGTTTCTGTATCAAAAAATAGTAATTTCATTAAAGTGTACCTCCATCTTTGCAAGAAGGATATTTAAAAATATAAACATCCAAGTTATAAATTAATTATTATATGGTTAAATTTAATTATATAGTATTTACGAAAAAATTCAATTGAGTTATAATTGATAATAACTATTAATTAATAAAAAGTTTTATATATTGTTTAAATATATTCAGCCATAAATTTAATTGGGAAAGGTTTAGTCTAATTATAATTGACAAGAAATAATCGATAATTTAATATTTGTAATTGCAATATATAATTGCATAACTTAAGGAGGAATTAATAATGATTGATAGAAAACGTAAAATATCTGTAATAGGAGCTGGATTTGTAGGAGCAACAACAGCTTATGCTTTGATGAATAGTGGAGTGGCAACAGAAATATGTTTATTTGATATAAATATGGATAAAGCTATGGGAGAAGTAATGGATTTAGTTCATGGTACATCCTTTGTAAAGCCAGTAAGTATTTATGCAGGAAGTATTGAAGAAACTAAGGATTCAGATATTGTAATAATTACAGCAGGCGCAGCTCAAAAGGAAGGGGAAACAAGATTAGACTTAATTGAAAAAAACTATAAAATATTTAAAAGTTTTGTTCCACAAATAGCAGCGGCAAGTCCAAATGCAATTTTATTAGTTGTATCTAACCCTTGTGATGTATTAGCATATATAACATATAAATTATCTGGGTTCCCTAGGGAAAGAGTTATTGCATCAGGTACAGTGTTAGATTCATCAAGATTAAAATATGTCATAGGAAAGTATTTTAATGTAAATAACAATGATATTCATGCATATGTTTTAGGGGAGCATGGGGATAGTGAAGTTGTTAGCTGGAGTACAGCAAGTATAGCAGGTGGAACATTAGATGAGTATGCTGATAAATTTGACTTAGAATGGGATGAACAAGTGAAGGCAGTAATTGAAAATGATGTTAAAAATGCTGCTTATGAAATAATATCTAGAAAGAATGCAACTTATTTTGCAGTGGCATTAGCTGTAAACAGAATAGTTGAAGCTATTTTAAGAGATGAAAATGCAATTTTAACTGTATCATGTTTAATGCAAGGTGAGTATGGAATTGATGATGTATATCTTGCGGTACCAACAATTGTTAATAGCACAGGAGTTGTAGGAATTGTAAATCCAGTGATAAAAGATGCTGAAGAGTTAGGAAAATTACAAGAATCAGCAAAGGTATTAAAGGAACACATAAAGAAAGTTATTCCTAATTAATGATATATATTGCAATTATATTAATGTTAAATGCTCAATGATAAACCAAGGTTAATTTCCATTGGAAATCTTTAAGTGCTGAACTGCAATATATATAATAAAAATTAGTAAAGTGTGATAAGTGACAAGGCGATGATAATTTTCTGAAAATATGTTTAGGAATATTCACTCAATCTCACAACTTATCTCATATATATTCAATTAAAGATGTAGTCTTTACATTTAATAATGTAAAGAGTAAGAAGAAAAGCTTAAGGCTTTTCTTCTTAACATATATATTTTAGAAATCCCTTAATGGATTTCTACCTCAACTGTAAACTTAATTACATTCCTTTAAAGCTTATTTCCCCAGTAAGTACTGCTTTTTCATTTCCTTGACTATCCTTCACAATAAGATCTCCAGCATCAGATAGAGAAACACAAGTGACTATTTCTTCTTTATTATATGTAATTAATTTTGCTTGCTTTCCCAATATATTAGAATTATTTCTGCAAATTGAAATTGTCTCAGAAAGATCAAGATAATTCACAAATCTTAAATACAATTTTTCAAAATGGTTTAAAAAACTAGACAGTATTTCTGTTCTACTAAATTGTTTATTAAATTCAATTTTTAAAGATGTAGCAATAGAATTTGTATCATCATTAAAATCATCTCTATTTATATTAATGTTCATGCCAATGCCCAATACTAAATAATGAACGCTATCCATATCACATTTCATTTCTGCTAATATGCCACATAGCTTTTTGCCATTTAAATGTATATCATTAGGCCATTTTATATTTACATCAATGTTAAGGTCTTTCAAGGTTTTATATACAGAAGCAGCAGCTATTTGAGTTATTTTAGGTGCTTCCATAGGAGAAATATTCGGCCTTAATACTAAAGTGAACCAAAGACCACCATTTGGAGAAACCCACTCACGATTGAACCGTCCACTTCCAAGTGTTTGTTTCTCAGCAACTATCAAGCTTCCAGTCTCAACATTTTGCTGTGCAAGCTCTTTAGCTTTAATATTTGTAGAATCTATTTCAGTAAAATATACTATATTTCTACCAATTTGTGATGTTTCAAGTAATGATATTACTTTACTTTTATCTATTAAATCTGGAGATGATAATAATTTATAGCCTTTCTTAGATACTCCTTCTATAATATAACCTTTAGCTTTTAAATTATTAATATGCTTCCAAATAGCAGTTCTTGATACCTGCAAAGTTGAACTTAAAATCTCACCAGAAATATAGTCATCAGCATTTTTTAGTTCATTTAATATTTTTTCTTCCATAAAGTAATACCTCCTAAAATTGATTATAACATAATAATATTTGATTATATGTAAAAATTAAGTCTGAAGGAGAATAAATTGCAGGAAAAATCACCTTATTGTAATATAAATAAAAATAATATATAATAGGGTTTGGTGTAATTTAAATAAACGTCAGTATTTAAGGCGTTTTTTAGAGAGGATAGCAAAATGAATAAAAATAAGAATATAAATAAAAATGTGAATAGAAAACCGAAATTAAAAGTAAAAAAATCAAAGAAATCAAAAAAAAAGATATCAATTAAGACAATAGTTATGTTTTTGGTTTTTGAATTGATTTTTTCAGCATGTACATTTCCATTTATGATTTTATATGGCCCTTTTGATGTTGCAAAATCTACTTATGTTGGTGCAGCTATGACTTCAACAAGTTATCAATTTATGGCTAGATGGTTTATGTCAGATGCAAAAATAGCAGAAATTCAAGGACAAAATTCAGTTGAGGATAATGGTGAGAAAACTGATTTAGATCAAATAAATATTCCTAAGGTTAAGGATGATACAATAGAAATACAGACAATTGAAGGTAATTCAAAATATAGTGGTTATTATATGATTGTAAAAGATCCAACAAGGGTTAAGATTGGAGTAACTTCTAAGATAGGCGTAGAAGGAGAAACTACTTCTCAAATTGCAGAAGAAAATGGAGCAATTGCGGCAATTAATGGAGGAGGATTTGTTGACCAATCATCAACACAGGCATGGACAGGAAATGGTGGTGTACCAACTGGTATTGTTATGACTGGTGGAAAAGTTAAAAATGATGATACTGGTGGAAAAGAAGTATCATGTCTTGGTATAACTAAAGAAGGAAAAATGATGGTAGGTAATTATACTTTAGATGAGCTTGTGAAACAAGGCGTTCAAGAAGCAGTAAGTTTTTACCCAGCATTAATTATTAGTGGTAAAAAGTTAACAATTAATGGAGATGGTGGATTTGGTATAAGACCAAAGACTGCAATAGGACAAAAAAAAGATGGCTCAATAATTCTTATGGTTATTGATGGAAATGACCTTGGAAGCTTAGGTGCTACAGTAAAGGAAGTACAAGATATTATGTATCAATTGGGTGCCTATAATGCTATTAATTTAGATGGTGGAAAATCAACGACTATGTATTATGATGGTGATATAATAAACAAACCATCAAACAGCATGGGAGAGAGAACTATTGCAACAGCAATTATTGTTAAATAAACAGAAGGTGGGAACAGGTTATGAAGATATTTAAAAAGATAATTGCATGGGCAATGCTATCTATAATACTTCAAATTGGTGTTTTATATTTTTTAAATAATCATGCATTTAAGCAGAACTCAGAATTTAAAAGTAATGCATTAAATATTAAAAAAGATAATACTAAAGATATAAAAGCAACAATAGCAGATAAGGCTGAAAATGTTAATATTTCATACAATGGTAAATATTTAAGTTATAAAGAAGCTGAAAATTTATTTTTGCAGGATACTAAAACAGGAACAAGTACTCAGGTTAAAACAGAAAATGGAGGAACTATACTTTATTATGATTGGGTTCCAGATAGAAATGTTTTAATGATAGTAGAGAAAGTCAATAAAAATGGTAAAGCTAAAATCCAACTTATAACATATGATGCAGTTAATGCTTCAGAATCACCTGTTAAAGAGATATGTGCATATCAGGAAAATATGAAAATTAAAAAAATAAGTGCATCAGTTTTTACGGGGGTATTCTATGTTGATATTGATAAGGGTGGAGCTAAGGATACTGTTTATAGAATAGATAGAAATAATGATATGAGTGAGGTTAAGCTTAACACTTATATTTTAGGTAATATACAAGTTATTCCTCATGCTGACAGGTTAATATATGCAGATAAAATAAAAGGAACCTTTTATGTTACAGCACCTAATAAACAGCTTAATTTTAATTCTAATAAGAAGTTGATTCTTTTGGGAATAGATAAAAATGATGTTGTATATATGGGAGAACTTAATGGAGATAAAATTGCAACTATAACATATGGTAAGGTTGATGAAGATACCTCTACATGGAAGAAGATTACTCTTGATTCAGTTGCTAATGCTGATGATATATATTTAAGTAATAGCAGTGAGATATTGATTAATGATAATCTTAAAGGAAGCGTTAAAAATCTAACTACCGGAAAAGAAATTGAGTACGAAGGTAAGCTTGTTCAAATAAAGGAAGATTTTATTGCTACAAAAGATAATAGTGGAAAATTATCGTATAAGAGTTTAAAAGATAAATAATTTTAAAGAAGAGTATTCAAATTTGATGTGAAATTGGATACTCTTTCTGATTAATTAACCTTTTGTGTGATTAAGTTAGTTATGTAGGATAAAAAAGTGTAAGTTAAAAATCCAAAGTTGTGACAATTTATTTTTTATGATATCATTATTGGAATAAACAGTTAATAGTAAACCCAAAAATGTATTGGGTGAGGATAAGTTGATGCATTTTAAAGAAATATTGCAAATAATTTTGTGAAAAAAATTAAAATAGAAGGAGAATTATATGGATTTACTTAATTTAAACACATCAATTTATGACAAGATTGTCATAATACCAGCACTTATTGTTGCATTTACAGTTCATGAATTTGCACATGCTTTTGTTGCAGATAAGTTAGGAGATAAAACACCAAGATTTCAAGGAAGAGTAACTTTGAATCCAGCAGCACATCTTGATCCTATTGGATTTATTTTGGCAGTATTCTTTATATTTGGGTGGGCGAAACCAGTGCAAACAAATCCATCAGCATATAAAAACCCTAGTAAAGATAGTTTGAAAGTGAGTTTAGCTGGACCAATTTCAAATTTTATTGTTGCTATTATAGCAACTGTAATATATGCATTGTTCATTAAAGTTTTTTATTTTAAGTTATCAGAAGGTGTGGCACAAGTTTTGCATGATATGATATTTTATATACTTTCTGTTAATATTAGTATAGGATTATTTAATTTAATTCCGGTTCCACCATTAGATGGATTCAAGATTATTAAATATTTTAAGCCAAGAATTTTTTATGAATTTCAAGATAAGTTTTATCAATATCAGCCACTAATTCTTATAGCATTAATTCTATTTGGAGGAAGAATAATAGGTATTCTTTCAACAGCAATATTGAATTTTTTATTAAGATTAGTATCGGTAGTATTACATGTTTTTTAAATTATAGTAAATATACAATCAATAGTGTGCTAAGGATAATCCGTCTCTTAAAAAGAGACGGATTATTTAATAAGTTATTTATTTGTTATAGTTTCTTTTTTAGTATCATTATTTGTTTGCTTATTGGTTTTAGTATCAATTGATGAATTAGATTTGTCAGTTACATTATGCGTATCGTCTGAGGTTGTAGTATTATTAGTAGCGCTACTTGAAACATTATTATTATTATTATTATTATTATTATTATTATTATTATTATTATTAGGAATTGGAGCTTTTTCTTTGCTTCCATCATAATCATAGTTTAAGGAAGCATCTGGATTTTGTAGCAATCCGTCATGCCCTAATACATATTCTTCATGGTTTTCTCCAATAACTATTGCATCCTTTTGCATGGTTCCATCTTTGTAAAAATAATACCATCCTTTTTCTGTCTTTAACCATCCTATTACTTTTTCATCATTATTTTTATAATAATACCAATCGCCATTTCCTTTTCTCCAGGATGAATCATATTCTCTATAATCCTTTTGTTCAGAAGTAGCTTTATTGCTTGCTTTATCTTTTGATATTGTATTTTCATTTAGTGGAGATTTGGCTTGTGTATTTTCTATAGGATTCTTATTTTCTTCACTTAACTTATTTTTAATATTAGAATCATAATTATTAAAGTCATTAATATTTTTATAGGTATTTTTCAAGGTTAATTTATCATAGTCACCATTTAATTTATTTGTGTTATCTTGAAAATATTCAGCTAGATCATATACAATATATCTATTTTTAATTTTTTTATTTTCCTTATCATGAAATTCTTCTTTCACTAGTACATTTTCTGAATCAACCATATGAATAGTAATATTACTATCATCACTATATGTTTTAGGTATTTCAATAAGCATATCAAAGCTGTTCTTTTCAAGTTTAGCTAAATATATTTTGTTAGAATTATTATTGTCGTCTTTTTTTATTAATATATATTCCTTATAAAAATTATCATATCCATATAGAGTTATGTTGCTTAATGGTTCTATAAACCTGCCAGCTATGTCATATTGATTAAGATTAATAGTGTCTTTGTTTTTATCATTATAATCTAAACCTATGTATGCTTGACCTTCTGAACAAAATGTATATTTTAAGTAGTTTCCAGAATGATTATTAGGAACTTCACTTTGAGAATTATTGGTTTTTATATCATCATATTTTACAAGTGTAAAATTACTGCCATCAAAGTTTATTTTTTTTACTACATTGTTTTGACAAATTGCGTAGAAATTTTTTGTCGTGTTATCATAAAATATTCCACCAATAATATCTTCACTATCAAAACTACATTCAAATTTATATTGATCGTTGGTGCTAATATTATATAAGATGTAATTTATTTTCTGAGATAGGTTTTTTGAACATAAAAAATAATCACTGTTCCCAGAAATGGAATACCAGCTAGTAGGTGATTGATCATCTGTATTGGAAAGTAGGAGATATTCTTTTCCAGATTTCCAATTAAAGTAGCTATTCTTTCCAAAGATCTTATCACCATAAATATTTAAGTTAAAGTTTAAATAATCATCTGGTAACTTTATACCAGATGTATTTGTATTTCCAGCTTTGTCTAAAATAAATATATTAGTATCATATAACTTTTTATTAATGTTATCATATTTTATTAAATATATATTTCCATTAATATAACCTAACGGAATTTCTTCAAAATCATCATTGGTTTCATTTTCAATATTAATAATACTTTTTATATTATTGATACTTACGTCTGCATTTAATACTTCTATTTCTTCATTTCCTTTAAGTATGTATACTTTGTAAAATATACAGGATAATATAATTATTATTAATAATATAAAACTAAGTATTTTTTTCATTTTTCCTCCCGATATAATAAGCATACATAATAAACTAATAATGTAAATAAATCATGAATTTATTATATATTTTTTTATTTGATATAGATATCCAAATGGATAATCAAACTTATAAATGGAATATACATGAATCATTGAGAAATTATAATCGCAACACTACACTAGAAATTAGATACATTTTTCTGGAAGCAGGCATGTGAAATTAAGCTGATGATGGTTATTAGTGGAAGGCTGTTCCATTTTCTGCTTGTCATAAATTTACTTTAGGAACATGCGGAAATGGGTGCAACCTTCCACTTAGAACCATCCAGCGAAAATTTCACTAGTCCTGAGGAAGATAAATGCATCTGATTTCAGTAATTGTTGCATAAGTCTAATTCTCGCTTTGGATATCTTTATTAATCTAAACAATTATAAACTAAACTTATTACATAATTGTTAAATAATTTATTTAATAAGGAATTTTATCAAAGTTATGGCATTTTATTTGGAAATCTTGAGTTTTATACAAATTTAAAAAATTGCCAACATTTAATCAGTTTCTTTGAAACTGTATTAAGTTGACAACTTTTCATAGACTTTTAATAATTTAATTTGTAGAGTTTTTTTACAATAATTTATTTTTGTTAATTTAATGTTGATTAGTTACATTTGTTGATTTTTAGATATATTGGATAGCATTAAGTACATATATAATGCAATATATTTAGTAGATAATTAATTACGAAGTAAAATAATTTAATTGATATATATATTATCGAATCCATACCCCGTCTGAACCTAAAACATATTTGTTATCGCCTTCTATTATAGCTGTATCTTTTTGCATTACACCATCCTTGTTTGTATAATACCATTTGCCATTATATATAACCCATCCTATCTTTTTCACTCCGTTATCATCTACAAAATATGTTTTTCCATCGATAACTTTTTGGCTATAACCCTTTGTTTTTTCTGGATCTTTATCTTCTGGCTTAGCTCTATTAGTTAATGCCCCATCTGCATTTAATACGCAGTCATTACCTTTTCCATCTTTAATAGTTGTATTCTTTTGCATTATTCCATTATCATTAAAATAGAAC
Source organism: Clostridium sp. YIM B02555 (assembly GCF_022320955.1). Taxonomy (NCBI): domain Bacteria; kingdom Bacillati; phylum Bacillota; class Clostridia; order Eubacteriales; family Clostridiaceae; genus Clostridium; species Clostridium sp. YIM B02555. The sequence goes on from NZ_JAKJJY010000001.1 coordinate 379,366, forward strand.
CATACTCCATTAATTTGTTCCCAACCTTTAGCTAAGTGTTCTTTCTTTTGATTTCCATCATTATAAGTCCAGTCAGTTCCAACTTGTTTCCACTCTTTTTGACTCTTTTTATATGCTTCTGAACTATCATAAGTAACTTCAACTCCATCGATGAGATCATATCCATGCTCACCAACAAGTACTCCATCTTTATTTAACTTAACTTCTTTTCCAAATTGATTTTTAACAGTTGTGTCTTTGAGCATTTCTCCCTTTTCATTGTAATAATATATTTTACCTTGATCTTCAACCCAGCCTGTTTTTTGCCCTGATGCATTTAAATAATAGCACTTACCATTATCAAGATTGCAATTTGCTCCATATTCCCAGTTAACTTCTCCTACTCCATATTCATCAATTTTAACTTCAGTTTTATTGTTAGGACCTAGAATAGTTTTATTTTTTACCATTTCACCATTCTCATCAAAATAATGCCATACTGAACCCTTATCATCTCCAAACAAGATCCATTGATTTGTATCTTTCACACCATTGTCATAAGAATAAGTATGTCCATTTTCTGTTTTAAGTCCGTTTAATGTTGTTTCTGCATTGGCAGGTAAATTTCCTACTGTTAAAAGACTTCCGCAAACCAAAGCAGCTGCAATTAATTGATTTAATATCTTTTTTTTCATTTCTATTCCTCCTAAATAAAAGTAATTTAATAAATATTTGATTTGTACCCTTAGTACATTACCCATAATAAACCTATTTCAAATACTTTCAATGCTTTTTACATTTTTGTAATGTTCTTGTAGGATTTGGATATTAGTTGTTACTTATTTAATATTTTTGTAACATTCTTGTAATATCGTTCGTTAACGAAAACTATAATTTAGAATTAATGAAAAAAAGCCTAGTGGCTTTTTTCATAACTAATTTATGTTTGATAAATAGAATGATATTTTATTATTTTCTATATTATATTTTAAAGTAAGCATATTCTTTTGAGCTAATTCATTACATAAATATAATCCCAAGCCTGAACTTGAAATACTTTCTTCCTTGTTGCAATCAAATTCATTATATTTAATAAAGGGCTCTAATAAATTTTCAGAAATATTTTTGGGGATTGAAGAAATTTTATTTTTTGTTTCAAAGATAAAAGTATCATTATCAAATTTTTTAAGTGAAATATATATTTCTTTACCTTTTGAGTATTTTAATGCATTATCTATTAAATTTAAAATTATATGTTCAATATCTTCTTTTACGGCTAAAATACTAATTTCATCTATATTAGTAATGAACTTTTTATTAAGTCGTCGGCTCCTGTCAATCAATCTATCACAAATGTCTAAAATTAATGTGTTTAGTTCCACTTCTTGTTTGATATCCTTTTTTCCAACTCCACATCTTGAAATTTCAAGAAGCTTTTGAATAAGTTCTTTTAACTTTCCACATTCAAGCATTATACGGTTAACAGCTCTTTTTTTAAATTCTTCATCAATACTGTTTAGACCTTCTTCTTCTAATATTTGTACATAACCATATATTGAAGTAACTGGTGTTTTGAGTTCGTGAGTGGCATTGTTAAAAAAGTCTTTTGATATATTTTCTAATTTTTTCTTTTCTTCAATCATTTCATTAAAAGAATTAGTTACTTGTCCAATTTCATCTTTAGATCGTACTGAAATTTTATCAACATCTTTTCCTTCTCCATATTTTTTCATTTCCATGCTGAGCTTTTTTAAAGGACTGATTATTCTATTTATAAAGTAATTTAATGATCCTATTATGACCACAAAAAGGATAATTTGTGCACTTATTATATTTGTCATTGTGTTCTTAATGCTATTGTAATACTCATCGTAGTTTTTTTGGATGATTAAACTTGAATCATATTTTCCATTAAGATAAACAGGGTATATGTATGTAGAAATTAATCCATTTTTTATATTGAAGATTATTACTGAACTTTTTCCTTTTGAACTTTCTAATATATTATCAATACTATTTTCAAGTAATACATTTCCTTTACAATCTATTAATTTATTATTTGAATCATATAACCCAACATAGCAATCATAATTATTGTTAATTTCATAGACGGTTTTATTTTTTACTTTAGAGTCATCCTCAATAACCATAGAACTGTATTTTAAAGTGCTTGTACTGAATTTACTGATATTCTCCATATCATCCTTGATATTGTTCTTAATACTTTTATAGAAAGTATTATAAATTAAAATACTTAATCCAAGATTAAATATAATAAGAGCAAAAATAATAGCAGTCATTATTTTTCCTTTTAGTGTTCTTAGCATATTTTTCACTTCCTAACTGTATGCCTTTATCTTATTACATATCCTACACCAAAAACTGTTTCTATTATAGAATTTTCTTTATCATCCCCAAGGTTTGCCCTTAATCGTCTTATGTGAACATCTACAGTTCTTGTATCACCATAATAGTCATATCCCCATACTTCATTTAAAAGTTGCTGTCTTGTGAAAACAATTCCTTTGTTTTTATATAAATAACTTAATAAATCAAATTCTTTTCTTTTTAGCAAAAGTTCCCGACCGTCTCTTATTACTGTTCGTGTATCAAAATTAATTGTAATTTCATCTTTTTCAACCTTATCAACAATAGCGTTGCTTTTATTATTTTCAAAAGGCGAAGAAGTAGTACTTTCGCTAGCAATAATATTTTTGTTTGCCCGTCTAAAAATAGCATTAATTCTAGCTATAACTTCTCTTATTTCAAATGGTTTTGTTATGTAGTCATCTGCGCCTATTTCCATACCCAATATTCTGTCAATAACATCATCTCTAGCAGTAAGCATAACAACATAACTTGTTTGATTTAGGATTTTACATAATTCAAAACCACTTATGTCTGGAAGCATTAGATCCAATAAAACTAAATGAGGTTCAAATTCTTTGAAAAGTTGCAAAGCAGTTTCTCCATTATAAGCTCCTTTTACTTCGAAGTTTTCCTTTGAAAGAGCAAATTTTAAAGTATCATTAATAGAAAATTCATCTTCAACAACTAATATTTTCTTCTTTTCCATATTAACCCTCCAAATACTAATTATACATTATTTAATTTTATACAATTTCCTATATATTGCAACATTAGTTTGTTTTATACTGAGTATAGAATATAAAAAAATTGGGGAAATATTGAGTTTATATGAAGGATTAGACCTTAGTTTTGATTTTTTTATTTTAATATACTTGGAGGAACCTTTATGGATTATAAAAGTGAGATTGTTGAATTAATAAAATCTTATGTTGATTTGAATTTTGATAATATAAAAAGTTTAATTGAAGTACCACCAAAACCAGAAATGGGAGATTATGCATTTCCATGCTTCCAATTATCAAAGGTTATGAAAAAGGCACCTAATATAATAGCAGAAGATCTAAAAAACAATATTGTGACAGAAGTTTTTGAGAAAATTGAAAATCTAGGACCATATCTAAATTTTTTTGTGGATAAGGGAGTATTTGCAGAAAATATAATTGAGAAGGTTTTAGAAGAAGGAGATGAATATGGGATATCAAATAGTGGAAATGAAAAAACAATATGTATTGAGTATTCTCAACTGTGCATAAAAAATTCTTTTCAGATAAGCAGCTTTTATACTAAAGTTATAGGTAATGCTTTAACTAGAATGTATAAGAAGCAAGGATATAATGTCATTGAAATATCTAATTCTGAGGCTTTTGGGACGGAATTTGATAAGTCTTTAGTAACTGAATTTCTAGTTGAAGAGGCAGTTAATAATAATAATATTAATCAGGTGATAAATGAATTAAGTGAAAATGGAATTTTGGTAGAAAGTAATGGAGTTAAGGTTGTTAATCTTAAGAAATATAATATGCCACCATGTATAATTTTAAAAGATGATGGTACATTTACATATGCGCTTAGGGATATTGCAGCTGTAATTTATAGAAAGAAATATTATAATTTCGATAAATATATTTATGTAGTTGATAGTACGCAAGAATTATATTATAAACAAATATTTAAGGTGTTAGAGCTTGTAGGGTATGAATGGGCAAAAGATTGCATTTGTATTGGACTGGGATTAATTAAGTTTTCAGAGAGAAACCTATTTATGAGAGATTGGACAACTGTTTTGATGAAGGATATGTTTAAAGCTGAAGCATTAGTGTTTGCTTGTCTCAAAAATTTAAAAGAAAATAATGTTATTCTTGATTGGAAGGAAATATTAGGATTTGATGGAGAAAATGGCCCGTATGTTCAAGCATCTTACGCTAGTTGGGGTAGTATTCTAATTAAAGGGGTTAAATGTACAGGGAAGGCTGATTATAAGAAATTATCGTCGAGTGAAGAATTTGAATTAGTGAAAAGAATAGGTAACTTTAATGAAATTATAACTTTAACAATAGAAAAATTAGAACCTTCAATTTTAACTAAATATATAATTGAAGTCGCTAAAAGATTAGAGAAATTTTATGATCCGTATTTTATGATGAATCTAGAAGATGAGACATTAAAAGTAGCTAGATTAAACCTAGTTAAAGCAGCTTTACAGGTTATAAAAAATGGATTAGAATTACTTGGAATTGGTACTTTAGAAAAAATATTATGAAATTTTTATGAAATGATGAAATAAATATATCGTTATATAAAGAAAAATTTTCTTTTATAAAGCATTTTAATATATAATTATTGGATATAATTTAGAAAGATATAATTTTGCAAATAATTATATGATATAATTTAGGTACAACTAACGAATTATTTGAAGGGATTTGAAAGGAATTGTTTTTTAATAATAATATTAAGTATAGAGATATTTTAATATTTGCACTAATAGGTGTAATAGGATATAAGCTTATAGATAATTATGATTATTTTTTTAGCTTGTTAAAAAAGATAGTAACAATTATGACACCTTTTATATATGCTTTGATTTGTGCGTATATATTAAATCCAGTAATAAGTTTTTTTGAGCGAAAATTAAAAGTTAAGAGAGCAATTTCAATAGCAATTACTTATTTGATGATTGTTACTTTAGTTTTTATTATTTTATTTTTTACTATTCCAAGTATAATTGACAGCATACTCAATATAACAAAGGAAGTACCTAAGTATGTAGAAATCATACAGAAATGGATTAATACAGCCTTACAAAATGAAAGAATAAAAATACTAATTGAGCAAGCAGGATTATTAGGAAAGTTACAGGAAATGTCTGGTCAAATAGGAAATATTGCAATTGTATTATTGCAAGGATTAGTTATGTATTTACTTTCTTTTACCTCTAATTTAGTGATTGTAATTTTTGGTTTTTTAATTTCAATTTATGTTATAGTTGATAAAGAAAGGCTTTTAAAGAATACTAGAAGAATTACATATATGATTTTTAAAGAAGAAAATGGGAATAGGATAATAAATTTTGTTAGAACATATAATAAAATGGTCGGGTTTTATATTGGAATAAAAGCCGTAGATTCTTCAATTGTTGGTATTATAGCATTATTTGGATTATTAATTGTTGGGGAACCATATGCACCTTTGATTGCGCTTATTGTAGGGATAACCAATATGATTCCTTATTTTGGTCCGCTTATGGGTGTTATTGTTGCGATGACGGTTGCTATATTTGTTTCACCTATGAAGGCGTTTGTTGTTTTTGTTCTTTTGCTTTGTATTCAACAATTTGATGCATGGTTTCTTGAACCAAAACTTGTTGGGAAAAAGGTTGGGATTAGCCCTCTTGGAATTATTCTAGGAGTTACTATAGGTGGCGGTTTTTTAGGCCCTATAGGAATGTTATTAGGTTCTCCTACAATGGCAACTATAAAAATATATTACGAAAAATTATTTTCTAAATTTAAAGATAGCCATCCTCGCCTTGTTAAAGAAGAAAATCTTGATGATACTAAAATTGGAAAATAGATATTTATTAAAAAATAATAAGGGAGATTTTTATGGAAAATTTTTTTGAACTAGTTAGTAAACGGCAAAGTTGTAGAAAGTATTTAGATATAGCTGTTGAAAAAGAAAAGCTATTAAAATGCATTGAAGCAGCTCAAGCAGCACCATCAGCATGCAATAGTCAGCCATGGCACTTTATTGTTGTGAACAATAAAGAATTAGCGGCTAAAGTTGCACCTTGTCTTCAAGATAAGATTATGAATAAATTCACTACCCAATGTCAAGCATTTATTATTGTTATAGAAGAAAATGGAAATTTAACTTCACGTGCAGGTGCCTTAATGAAGCATCAAGATTATAGATCTATTGATTTGGGGATTGCAACGGAACACATATGCCTCGCAGCAACAGAGCAAGGACTTGGGACATGTGTTTTAGGTTGGTTCAATGAAAAGGAGCTTAAAAAGCTTTTAAATGTTAATGCATTTAAAAGAATTAGATTAGTTATAGCTATAGGATATCCAGAAGATGGTAGTGTACGGAAGAAAGTAAGAAAGAATATAGATGAAATTTCAACTTTTATAGAATAAGTAAATAAATTTTAAAGAACACTATCAATAAAAAAGTAATTTGATAGTGTTTTAATTATGTTATTTAAATTATTATAATATATTTTAACAAAAAAATATTTTTTATGGTTATTGTAAGCTTTTCCAGTAGAAAAAAATAAAGTATAATAGATAAGTAAAAAAGGATGTGAGATTATGGCTAATGTAGGTGCTTTTTTTGATTTAGATGGAACCTTATACAGAGAAGGCTTAATAACAGAAGTATTCAAAAAGATGGTAAAGTATGAGATTATAGGTGAAGAAAGATGGTATAATGATGTAAGACCATACTTCACCAAATGGGATAAAAGACAAGGGGATTATGATAATTATCTTTTAAAAATGATAGATATATATATTGAATCCGTTAAAGGCTTACAAAAATATCAAATGGATTATATAGCAAAAAAAGTTGTAGAACAAAAGGGTGATAGGGTATATACTTTTACAAGGGACAGAATTAAATGGCACCAGGCCAATGGTCACATTTTAATTATAATTTCTGGATCACCATCAGAACTTGTTAGTGAGATGGCTAAGAAATATGGATTTACGGATTATATTGGTGCAAAATATATTATAGATAAAGATAGTATATATACTGGAGAAGTAATTCCAATGTGGGATAGTAGAAGTAAAAAAAAGGCGATTAATGATTTTGCAATAAAATATGATATAGATTTAAATGAAAGTTATGCATATGGTGATACGGCAGGAGATTATACAATGTTTAAAAATGTAAAGCATCCTTATTGTATGAATCCAACTAAAGAACTTTTACAAAAGGTTATTAAAGATAGAGAATTAATTAAAAAGATTAATGTTGTTGTTGAAAGGAAAGATGTAATATATAACTTAGACATCGAAGATATACAATTCTTATAGGAAAGAGTGATACTGTGATTATTCGTGAAAATAGAGTCAAGGTGGAAGAATATATAGATGAATATATTATGAAGTCGCAAAATAAGGAATATGGTCCTGAAGATGTTATATTCTTTGACCTTGAACATTATGTTTATAAAAAACCAAAGTGTATTGGGGTATTTGGAGCGTGTGAATATGATAAAAAAGCTAATAATATTCTAGTTACTCAATATATGATTGAAGATAGAGATGAGGCAAAAGATATATTATATCTTGCTAAAGAATACTTTATGAAAATGAAAGAGAAAGGGAAAAAAGCGATAATCACTTTTTCAGGAAATAATGATTTTACAGTTATAAATTATCTTTTTAAAGAAAATGGCATATATTACAACTTTGATGAAGAATTTGATTCTGTTGATATTCAAAAAGAATATGAAAAGTTTAACAATTTATCTATCGGTCTTAAAAAATTAGAAAAGGTTTTTGGTATTTTTAGAGAAGGAGAAGTTATAAGTGGATCTAATTTAGCTAAAACCTTTCATAAAGTCATGAAGGATAAAGGGTATTTTAAAAGAATGCCAGAAGAGAAAATAGAAAAAATCCTTTTATACAATGAACAAGATGTTATAAATTTATATTATATATATGTTAATTGGAAAAAATATATCTTTAATAATAGTAATATTAAAGATACTCAATTTGAAGATGATCTTATGGACGTTGAAGTATTAGAAGATGATTCTAATTTATAAAAAATTTATTATGTGAGAGCACTGGAAAATATAATTAATAATTTTTCAGTGCTTTTTTGTTATTTTATAACCATCAGAGTAAAGAAGTATATTTCCATCTATATCCGTTCTATAGATTGTAATTTTATTCATATTTAAAAGGTTGATAGTACCTTCATATGGATGATTATAGATATTGTCTTTACCTACTGAAATAACAGAAATCATCGGATTTACTTTCTTAAGAAAATTAGTACTGGTTGAAGTTGACGAACCGTGATGACCAATTTTAAGTACATTAGCAGTGATATTTTCATTATTATCAAGTATTTCTTTTTCAACTTCTTTTTGAGCGTCACCTGTAAAGAGAAATGATGTATTGCCATATTCGATTTTTATAACTGGAGAATAATTATTTAAGTCTTCATAAAAATCTTTAATAGGTGAAAAGACTGTAACTTTTGTATTGTGCCCCAAATCAATGGAATTTGTACCTTTTTTTATTACATTAATCTTCAAATGTTTACTTTTTAATGTATCTAACATTTTTTCAAAGGTTTTTGTTGTAGATTGAATCTTAGGAGCATAAAATTCTAAAACACTGTAATCTTTTATTATCTTAGCCATATTTCCAATATGATCCTCATGAGGATGGGTTGCAATTACATAATCAAATTTATCTATATATAAACTTGATAAATAATTAAAAAGTTTTTTTTCATCACTATTTGGACCAGAATCTATTAAAAGATTTTTGTTATTAACTTGAATGAGTATGCTATCTCCTTGTCCTACATCTATATAATGAACTAACATAATATTTGGATCTGGCTTAAAAGGTTCATTCTCTTTAACTATAAAATAATTGTAGCCTAATTTAAAAGAGAAAAAGATTAAAATTATTAAAATAACTAATAAACTTTTATTTTTCAAATTAAAAATTTTGTTCATAGGTAATATTTTACTCCTTAGAATAATATTATATTAATTGATTGTGTCATAAATAGAATGATTTTATACATGATAATTGCTTAATCTTAAGTTAATGCCAATTGATTAATAGAAAGAAGAATATAAAAGACGAATGAGTAGGATAGTTTTTAAATAAATATTCATAAAATGTTGATGGAATGTTTATAATTAGTAAAATATCAATATAATTGGGAAGAAGGCTTATTATGGCCAATTAAAATATAATTAATCTAAAAAATTCATATAAAGTAATCAGCATATATATGATAATTGCAAAAAAGTTAAGTTGAATATTGCAAATAATATGTTATAATTAATTAAATATGCATTAAATAAAATAAAAATGCAATATTTGAGTTGGTAAAATTTCATATGGGGGCGAGGAAATGAAAAAAGAATTTTCTATGAGTAATGATAAAGTAATGATAAATTTTACAGCAAAATACTGTAATAGTTTTGAATCTATATTGGAAAGTGATGGATTCAGACGAATTTTAGAAGTTTATTTAAGAAGAACAAAAAAGAAAAATTCTTTAGTATATAGATATTTAAATCAGGCATTAGAAACTGATAGCCTTATAGATATTAGACGAGATTTAATAATGATAATAAAATATTTAACTGTTATGACAGTTGAAGAAGTTGTGGAAATAAGTATAGCCTATTACAAGTTATTAGAAGACAGAGACAAATTCATAACATTTATAGAAGATTTATATTTATTTTGGAGGAGACTTGAAAGATATACTATAGTTCATAGATATAAGATTCAACAAGGTCTTGCAGCGGTCAGCTTTACAGAAGCAAATGCTATTTTTTCTAATCTTATATTAAAGTTATATAGAAAAATTGAAATGCATGTTGTTGGATATCAACCTAAAGTATATAGACAAATACCAGCAGGTGGGAATGCGTGTATTATGATTCATGAAATGGAATGGGTAAGGCCCGATGGTTATGAAGCATTAGAAGAAATTCCATTCATTGATCATATTTTACTTGAAACGCCATTTATTACTTATCCTAAAAAGAATACTAGAGATGGAATGTTTACTGAGATAAATTATAATCCATTAAAATATGCACAAATAAACAAAGAACATTGGTTTTGTTATCCAGCTAAGATTGGTGGATTACTTACTTTTATTTATTTTCATAGGGATTTTATGGAACATGGAATAACGTTGTGTAATTTATTTGAGATGGCAAGAAGTGAAGAAACAAGAGGAAGAAAACCAGACATTATTTATGTTTTTGGAGCTAAAGATGATGATGATGAACTAAAAACTGTATTTTTTGATGATGCTCAAAATGATATAATGCTAGGATATGTTAATCATTCAGAGAAAATTGATTATTTTGGATATATTAAAAAGATGACATTAACTCTTTATAATTTAATTATGATAAAACGTGGATACCTACCAATACATGGTTCAATGGTAAACATTGTATTAAAAAGTGGTGATGAAGCAAATGTCGTTATAATGGGAGATAGTGGAGCAGGAAAATCTGAAAGTTTGGAAGCTTTTAGAGGATTGAGTGAAGATTATATATCTGATATGACCATTATATTTGATGATATGGGTACCTTTAAACTAGAAGGTGATGTTATAGTAGGCTATGGGACTGAAATAGGGGCATTTGTTAGATTAGATGATTTAGATCAAGGATACGCTTTTAAAGAAATGGATAGAAGTATATTTATGAATCCTGATAAGGTTAATGCAAGACTGGTTGTGCCAGTAGCTTCTTATAAAGATATCACGAAAGGACATCCAGTTGACTTTTTCTTTTATGCAAATAATTATGATGAAGTTACAACTGGAGAAAAATATTTAAATTATTTTACAACACCTAAAGAAGCAATAAAAGTGTTTAAGGCTGGAGCAAGAATGGCAAAAGGAACAACTACAGAGAAGGGCTTAGTTGAATCATTTTTTGCAAATCCTTTTGGACCAGCTCAAAAACAAGCAGAAACTAATATAATAATAGAAAAATATTTTAATGCAATGTTTGAACAAGACAAAGTTAAAGTTGGTCAGATTAAAACTTGTTTAGGAGTAAAAGGACAAGAAAAAGATGGACCAAGAAATGCAGCTATTGAGCTATTTGATGAAATAAGAAAGATGAAGAAATAAAATATAAAAAAAGATTAAGGATAAAAATTACCTTAATCTTTTCTTATTTTATCTTTTAAGACTTTTAAAAGATGATTTAGTGGCTTTGGTGAAAAATTTGAAAAGTTATGTCTTAAGTTCTTATTATTTAAATTAAATTTAAATTTGTTAATAATAGATTCAAAAGTTCTAATTTTATCTATAGTTCGACCTTTTGATAAACCAAATAAGAATGGTGGTTTATCAAATAAAAAATTTACTGGTACAAATTGAAAACTATAAAATAATTTATCAAATTGCACTAAAGAAGCTATTGTTAAAGTAAAATCAATAATTAAATAAATAATAACGACTGAAATAAATATTTCACCTGATGATTTTGGTATAAGATCAATAATATTCTCAACAATAGGATGGATTATATAAATTATTAAAAGTTCTCCTATACCCCATAGTAATGAATATGGTAAACAAACTCTTCCATGGAGATTAAGAGGATCATCAGTATAATCCCACCATTTTGTCTTGAAAGTTTTTTCTAAAAACATTCCGGTAAAATATTCTAAAACAGTTGTAAAAACAGATGCTAATAAAAATAATAAGATTATATTATCTTTATAGCCATCAAAAAAAGTCACAAGTGATACAACACCAAATCCATATATTGGACAAAAAGGGCCGTATAAAAATCCTCTATTAACAAATCTTCGTTCATTTTTAAAATAATATAAAACCTCAAGGCACCAGCCAGCAAAAGAATAAACTACAAAATAATATATTAGATTGTAGAGGTTAAAATTTAACATTGTGTGCAAGGATATACTTCCCTCCCATAAATATAATCTGCGTTACTAATTTATTATATTATATATCAAAAATTAATGGAATAACATTAATTTTACATTAAAAATTTCTTATTAAATAATTAAAGAATTCTTAATGTAAAAAAATTGATATATTAATAAACTCTCTCTTTAGCAAAAAAGGAAATAGAATATATACTAGCAAGACCAACTAAACAATAAATAATTCTTGATAATGCTGAAAAGCTTCCAAAAAGAAAGTCAACTAAATTAAATTGAAAAAAGCCAATTAGTCCCCAATTTATGCCACCAATAATAATTAAAATAAGTGAAATAGCATTTAATATTTTCATAAAAACACACTCCTTTATGTAGTACTAATATTAGTATCCATAAAAAATATATTTTTATTCATAAATTACGCAATTTCTATAAAGAAATATTTCTATCAATAGGTTGAGATAATGAAAGGAATGTGTCGGTTCTTTGTACACCATCAATGTTATTTATTTTGTTAAGTAGTACATCTTGCAAATCAGTAATGTTAGTACATACTATTTTAGCAAACATCGAATAGTTACCTGTAGTCAGATGTAATTCAACAACTTCATTTATTTTTGACATTTTGTCAAATACTGAATTAAAAGAAGACGTTTTATCGACATATATTCCAACAAGACAACATACATCGTATCCTAATTTAGGTAAATCTAATATTATTCTAGAACCTTTTATAATACCCATGTCTTCCATCTTTTTCATTCTGACATGAATAGTACCTCCACTAACATGGCATATACGTGCTATCTCTAAATATGGAGTTCTGCAATCTTTAATTAATAAATCAAGTATTTGTAAATCTAATTCATCTAAATTGTTATTTGGGACTAAAGTCATAATATCACCTCATATTATTTATATACTATACTTTTTTATATTTTATCAAATTTATTAGAGAATTTAAAGATAAAACTATAAAACTGTAAAAATAAATTTTATTATATTGCTATTTTAATAAAATTTGATGGGATTAAGTATTATTATATATAAAAAAAATAATTTGGTGTAAAAATAAATAACATAAGTGCTTGATAATAATTTATATATAAATTATTATAACCATATAGACTATATTTAGGAGGATATGTTACGAGATGAATACTTTAACAACCATTCTTATGTTTGCAGCAATATTATTAGTAATACTAGCTGTTAATGCATTATGTAAAAAATATATATTTACTAAAATACGCGTAAATAAGTGGATTCCATTAGGGATAGCAATAGTTTTTTTTGTAATCCAAATGTTTGTAGGTAATTCCAATTTATATATTTCAAGTGCATTATCAATTTTTACAGTATTATTTTTCTTATGGTTTATGGATATAATTCAAACTGGTGGACCTAGAAAGAAAGAAAAGCAAATTGCGATTAGACCAAAAGCTAAGCCAAATAGAGTTAAAAAAAATAAGTAAAATTATGTGTATTATTATGATAGTCAATAACTTTAAGATAGTGAATTTTAAAGTTATTGACTATTTTATAGTATAAAAAATTATAGAATTACGAGGGTATAGATTGAATTATTCATAGATAAGAGTGATTTTATTTTCTAAAAATTGGAGAACTGATAGCAATCTTATGGTTATCTAGTGTTATTCTTATAAGATACCAAGTCTCATTTGGGAGAGCATCATGATAATATAAATACCTTACTTTGTTTAAATTTAAATCTGTTATCTTTTTTATTATACTTCCTCCAACAGTGATAATATCTATTTCTAATATTTTATGGAGATAATCTTGAGCAAAAATTAAGAAATGTAAGTTATGATCTTCTATTGGAATTATATCACCCATAAAATTATTATTTATTGTAAAATACATAGTCAAGGTTCTAGATTCGGTTGAATATGTATGGCGATTCCTAAATGCATTAACTAATGAAGGAAGTGTTAGTTCTTTGGCAATTAAGCAAGTTAAATTTTCTTCATCACCGAAATTTAATTGGTGATTGTCTTGCCCGTTTATGGCGCCTAATTTCCAATTGTTATCAAGCAAATGATAGTAGTATTTTTCGTATCTTATATACTTGTTTGGTGCTGATCCATTTCCAACTTCAATTGAGGTTATTATTTTATTTACAACTTCATTATATTCTAAATTCTCTATGGTTTTATGGGGATGGTTAATTGAAATGAAGGCATTCGGATTGTTAAGCATCCAAAGTACTAATAATTGTATATTATTAACTGTACCTGTAAAAAATCTATTTGAATTTATTATATTAATGTCTCCGAAAGGGTTGGTTTTACTTTCAAATCCAATTACTGCTAAAAAGTTTTCATGTTTTTTATTATAACGTGTTGCTAAATAATTAGCTGCATCCCATTTACTTATTTCATGGTCTCTTAATCGTACATTTTTGGTTAAATAATTATTATGGTCAGTTAGTATTAAAAAATGGAGGCCATTATTTCGAGCGTAGTTAAAAGCTTCAATAGGGGTTCCGTGACCTGTTGAAAAACCACAATGAGCATGAGGAATTCCATAATAAAAGTTAAATTCATCTATATTAAAATTATTTTCAGATGATTTCTTTCTACCCAATATCATAACTCCTAAAAATTATTTATAATATATATATATTGCAAATATCAAATAACAATTCATAAATATAAATCATGGAATAAAATAGTTATTTGATTATAATGGAAAAATTAAATAAGGTTAATGATCAGTGACAAATGAAAATTGATATAATGACAATAACTTAATGAAATGTTAAAATAGCTTTAGGAATTGATGAGGTGGTAACAATGATAAAAAAATTTAAAGGAAAAAAGCCTAATTTAGCTAGTGAAGTTTATGTTGCAGAAACAGCGGTAATTATTGGAGATGTAACTCTTGAAAGAAATGTAAACATTTGGTTTGGGGCTGTACTTAGAGGTGATGCAGCTTCAATAACTATAGGAGAAAACACTAATATTCAGGATAATTGTGTAGTACATGTTGATTTTGACAATAATGTAGTTATAGGAAATGGATGTACTATAGGACATAATGCAATAATACATGGTTGTAGTATAAAAGATAATGTTTTAGTTGGAATGGGAGCTATAATATTAAACGGTGCAAAAATAGGAAATGATACTATCATAGGAGCGGGAACTTTGATAACTCAAAATAAAGAATTTGAAGATGGAGTTTTAATTTTGGGTAATCCTGGAAAGGTGATAAGAAAATTAACAGAAGAAGAAATTGAGGAAAACAGAAAGTCGTGTAAAAATTACATCGATGCTAGTAAAGAATATAAATTAGATTAATGGAGGAAACAAAGATGATAGCAGTAGGACAATATTGCAATTTAAAAGTTAGTAAAAAAGTAGATTTCGGGTATTATCTTGAAGATAAATTTGGAGACGAAGTACTGCTCCCTAATAGTGCTGCAAAAGGGCATGAAATAAAAGAAGGCGATAAGTTAGAAGTGTTTGTTTATAGAGATTCACAGGATAGATTAATTTCTACTTTAAAAAAGCCACTTTTAACAGTAGGGGAAATTGCTTACTTAGAAGTTGTTAGCCAAAATAATATCGGAGCTTTTGTAAATTTTGGACTTGAGAGAGATTTGTTTGTTCCATTAAAAGAACAAGGTTTTAAGCTTAAAGAAGGAAAAAAATATTTATTTTATATGTATGTAGATAAAACTGATAGATTGGCAGCAACTACAAGAATAGATCAATATCTAGCTCTTGCGGAAGAAGGAAAATACAAGGTTTCAGATGAGGTAAATGCTATTGTTTATGATACCTGTGAAAATGGGACTTTAAATGTTGCAATAGATGGTGAATATAGAGGATTGATATTGGCTAATGAACATTTTGATTATATATATCCAGGTCAAGAAATTAAGGCAAGAATTAAAAAGATTTATGAAGATGGTACCATTGGAGTAACAACTAGAAAGAAGAGATTAGAAGCAAGAAGTGAATTAAGTGAGGAAATCCTCAAATATTTAAGAGAAAATGGAGGCTTTATGCCATTTAACGACAAATCCTCTTCTGAAGATATAAAAAAGCAATTTAATACAAGCAAGAATTACTTTAAGATGACTTTAGGGGGATTAATGAAGGAGAAATTAATTACTCAAGATAAAGAAGGAACAAAACTTTTATAAAATAAGGTTTAGAAATAGAAGGTGACGAGTTTGGAAATTTAACTCGTCACTTTCTATTTTTAATATTTTAACTATTATTGTACATCCTTTGATATTCGCGTTCTGAATAATAAGTTTTTTAGTGCTTTCCAATTGAAAGGTATTAATGGATAAAAATATTTATCACCAGCTATTGTTTTAGTACTACCCATTACAAATAAT
This sequence comes from Clostridium sp. YIM B02555, assembly GCF_022320955.1. Lineage (NCBI taxonomy): Bacteria > Bacillati > Bacillota > Clostridia > Eubacteriales > Clostridiaceae > Clostridium > Clostridium sp. YIM B02555. The sequence goes on from NZ_JAKJJY010000001.1 coordinate 395,749, forward strand.
ATTAATGCTATACCGGCGATAAAACCCCAGAAACCTAAAAAGCCACTAAGAACCAATAAAATCATTCTTGCAAACTTTAAAGCAAAGTTCATTTCAATACTAGGTTGTGTAAAGTCTCCTAGTGTTACTATAGACATATATAATATTGATTGGGGAATAAACCAGCCTGTTTTTATCGCATATTCACCAAGAATCAAACCTCCAATTAAAGACATTGCGCTTCCAAGTGGACTTGGGGTATTCAATCCTGCTAATTTTAAAACATCAACAGCAAATTCCAAGAGTATAAATTGATATAATATAGGTATAGCGAAGTAGTCTTGAGGTTTTAAAAAATCAAAAAAAGATGGAAGAAATATATTTCCATTGACAAAAAGTAAATAAGATGGAGTTATTAATATAGTTGCAAGCATTACTAAATTACGTATAATTCTTAAATAGTTTCCGGTAAATAATGGAAAATAATAATCATTTATATCTTGTAAAAAATCAAAAATTCCAGTTGGAAGAATTATAATATTTGGAGAATTATCTACAATAATTATAATTTTACCTTCAACTATATGTGCTGAGGCAACATCAGGCCGTTCCGTATATCTTACCTTTGGAAGAGGATTTAACCAATTTTTTCTGCACATAACATCAATTAAACTTTGGTCAGAAAGTGTTAAGGCTTTTATATCGACTTTTGATAAACTATCAACTATTAAATCATGTACCTTAGGATCCGCAACTCCATCTATGTATGCAAGACAAACATCTGTCTTTGATACATCACCTATTTGATGTATTTCAAAAACTAATCTAGGATCTCTAATCCTTCTTCTTATAAAACCTGCATTAAACACTAATTTTTCAATGAAGCCATCTCTTCCACCGCGTAAAGTTTTTTCTTTTTCTGGTTTTGATGAATCAGAACCTGGATAAGTACGCAAATCTAGAAGTATAAAAGCATCATAGCCATCTATGCACATTATAGTTTGACCGGTTAATAATGCTAAAATAATTTTGTCCAAATTACTTTCACTTTTAACAGATACATGATGAACTTGATTATTTATAAAATCATTTATAGTCTTATATGAATTCATAGTTTCAGGAGGGATTTTAAAAAAAGATTTTAGTATATCTTGCATGATAGCATCTTTAATAAATCCATTTAAAAAATACAAAACAGCATTCTTTCCACCTACTACAAATGGCCGTTCAACAATATCAAAAGTTTTATCAATTGCCAAATGCGAATGGATTAATTGTATATTATCTTGGTAATTGGCTGTGACATTCAAATTATCTTACCTTCTCTCTTTTATGAAATTATCATATTCGTAGTATGTGATATATAAAGAATTGTATTCATATTTCTTTTGGAATTTAAATAAGAGTTTTGCACAAGATACATATTGGGTCATATTTTATAAGTATGAATACTTTTGGAAGGTGAAATAAATGTGTGGTATAGCTGGATTAGTAAATTTTAAAGAAAATATAATTAATGAGACAGATATATTGAAAAGTATGGTAAAAACATTAGAGAAGAGAGGACCAGATGCAAAAGGCTATTATATTTCTCCGAATGTTTTATTAGGTCATAGAAGATTGATTGTAGTTGATCCTGAAGGTGGAACACAGCCAATGACTAAAATATTTGAAGGAAGAAAATATACAATAATTTATAATGGTGAGTTATACAATACTGAAGATTTAAGAAAAGAATTAAAAGCACAAGGTTTTGAATTTAACTCTTATTCTGATACTGAAGTGCTTCTTACAGCCTATATTTATTGGGGAAAGGACTGCATTAATAAATTAATTGGTATCTTTGCCTTTGGGATTTTTGATGAGGATAAAAATGAAGTCTTTTTAGCTAGAGATCAAATGGGAGTTAAACCGTTATTTTATACTATGCATAATAATACTCTTGTTTTTGGATCAGAGATAAAAACCATTTTAGCAAACCCGAGAATTAAAAGAGAAATTGATATGGAAGGATTGACAGAGCTCTTTGGCCTTGGACCAGCTACTATTCCAGGGAGTGCAGTATATAAAAATATTAAAGAAATAGCTCCTGCAAATTGTCTTTTGATTACTAGAGATAATAATATTAAGGTTTGGGAATATTGGAGTGTTAAGGCAGAGGAGTTTAAAGAAACACCAGAAGAAGCTATAGAGCATACAAGAGAATTATTAATTGATGCAATAAATAGACAATTGGTAGGAGATGTACCACTTTGTACATTTTTATCAGGTGGTTTAGATTCATCTGCAATTTCAGCAATTTCAGCCAAAGAGTTTGAAAAGAAGGGTAAAAAGCTAACAACTTATTCAATTGATTACGAAGATAATGATAAGTATTTTAAGGCATCATTATTTCAGCCTACCTCTGATGAATTTTATGCAGAAATGATGGCAAAATTTATTAACAGTGATCATAGAAAAGTGGTTTTAAATCATTCAGATCTAGCTTCAGCACTTAGGGATGCGGTTATAGCAAGAGATTTGCCTGGTATGGCAGATATTGATTCTTCACTATTATTATTTTGCAGGGAAATACGTAAAGATTTTGTAGTAGGTCTCTCAGGGGAATGTGCAGATGAAATTTTTGGTGGATATCCATGGTTTACTAGAGATGAAATGTTTTACTTAGATACTTTTCCTTGGGCAAGATTTGTAAATGATAGGAAAGCTATAGTAAATAAAGAATTAAAAAATATGAAGCTTGAAGAATTGGTAAGAGCTCAATATGAAAAATCATTGAGCAAAGTACCTCATCTTGATAATGAAAGTAAAAGAGATTATAGGATGAAGGAGATATCATATTTAAATTTAAAATGGTTTATGGTAAATCTTCTTAATAGAAAAGATAGAGTAAGTATGGGAAATAGTTTAGAAGTAAGAGTACCTTTTGCAGATATAAGATTAGTTCAATATGCTTTTAATTTACCAGCAGAAATAAAATTGTATAAAGGCAGAGAGAAAGGTTTACTACGTGCTGCTCTTGAGGGAATACTACCAGAGGAAATTATATATAGAAAGAAGAGTCCGTATCCAAAAACTCATAATCCAATATATACTGATATAGTATGCAAAATGATGACTGAAATTTTAAATAAAAAATCATCACCAATTCATGCTATCATCGATGAAAAAGTAGTGAGAGAAATAATAGAAACGCGGGGGGCGTCTTATAAAGTACCATGGTATGGACAGTTAATGACAGGACCACAATTACTTGCATATTTAATTCAAGTAAATATATGGCTTGAGGAATATAAGGTTAATTTGTTGATTTAATTATACAAATTAATGATAAAACAAAAAATTAGAGAATTTGTGCTTCATAATTACTTGAAATACAAATTCTCTAATTAAAATTACTAAACTAATTGTATTTGAATTTTATTGATATTTCTTTGATTTCACCTTGAGAATTCTTTCTAATTGTGAATTGTCTAACATCTTTAAGATCATTTTCCAATTGGTAATTTAGTTCTGTAATAGTAGCTTTAGCTTTTTTAGTTAAACCACCATCTTCGATAATTTCAAATCTAGTCTTTCTACAAGTTGTTTCTTCATTCTTATCATCAAGAATTACATAATATTCAGGTGCTTCCTCTATTACAATATACTCTTTGCTTAGAGTAAGTGTTGAACAAAGATTATTATCTATACATTTTACTATCATGTTTATACCTCCTATAATCCCTTTTATAGATTGATTATAGTATAGTTATGTATTCGTTTCAACTATAAAATTCTTTATAAAAAAACTTTGGCAATATTCATAAAATTTCATAATTAAAATAGTACAATATTGTAATATAACTAGAGAAAAAAGTAGAATTTTGATATAATTAATTACATAATATTATGTATGTTGCAATTATTAATGTTTATGCTCAATTATCAATGAATGTTTATTTCATTTAGAAATCTTTGTATTTTGAAAGAATTATTATTTAATGGTGAAATCATTTCAGGATTTCTTGATTTGAGAAATATAATCTTAATTTATATTAATAATTAACAAAAGTCTAATTATGTTCGAAATTTGATATATGTTGTAAAATACCTTAGTTAAGAAAGAGGTGAAGATATGGAAATTGGAAGAGTAAGAAGAGGTGCGGTTACATCTGAAAGAAAAGTTGTTTCAGAAAAGAAGGATTTTTCAAGAAGTTTTAATCAAGAAAGACAGAAGAAATCTGAAGAACAGCTTAATAAAATGATAGATGATATCAAGAAAAGAGGAAATAAACTTATTACGACTAAAACGTATGTTGATGTAGTTATGTATAAGAAGATGATAAAAGAGTATTTAGAATCAATATTAAAATTTATGTACGAAACTAAAAAAGATATTAGTTTTTGGCAAACACAGTATTTTGTAACTGTTGATACGATTGATGGTAAGTTAGAAGAACTAACTCAAGGTCTTCTTTCAGATGAAAGAGAAAATATAAATATAGCTGCAACTATAGATGAAATACAGGGCATGATTGTGGATATATATAGATAGATATTTTTTTAGAAAAGTAGAGTATACAAAGACATGTTTTTAAGAAAAAATGATTAACATGTCTTTATTTGTGTGGAATGGATTTTAATTGCTAAGATATTAGAAAAGTGAAATTTGTATTTTTGTTCTATTATGATATTATAAATAATAGTAACTATTATTTAGTATAATTGCTATATAATAATTTTATTGCTTACTTTTAAGGCAAATTAATATCAAGGGGGAATAATAAATGAAAAAGAGATTATCATTAATGCTAGTTATGATATTATCTATATTAACATTTGCAGGTTGTGGAAACGGTAATTCTGGTCAAAATGAAACTAAAAAAGTGGCAACAGAAACGAAAGAGATAAAATTTGTCACACCAGATGGACTTACAGCTATGGCCGTAGCAAAACTTATAAAGGAGAAACCGGAAATTAAATCAGGATATAACATTAATTATACAATAGAACAAAGTTCTGATAATTTAGTTACAAGTGTTATGAAGAGTGAGCCAGATGTGGCAATAGTACCTTCTAATGTTGCTGCTATAGTTTATAATAAAAATCAAGGATATAAAATAGCAGGAACTATAGGTTTTGGATCATTCTATATAGGAACAACTAACGAAAATCAAACTATAAATGATTTAAAAGGAAAAGAGGTTTACAATATAGGTAAAGGCTTAACACCAGATATAATTACAAAAACAATTCTTAAGGATAAAGGGATAGATGCTGATAAAGATGTTAATTTCAGTTATGTAAATTCGGTTAATGAGCTTGCACCAATAATTTTAGCTGGAAAGACTCAATATGCTGTAATTCCAGAACCAGCATTATCTACAGTTCAAGCTAAAAATGATAAGTTTAAAGTATTTATAGATTTAAATGAAGAATGGAAAAAAATAAATAATTCACAATATGGATATCCTCAATCTACAATTATAGTTAAAAAGGAATTATGTGAAAAAGATAAGGATTTCGTGAAGGAACTTTTAAAAAATGTTAAAGAAGCAGAGGAATGGGCAAATAAAGATAAAGAAACTCTAGGAAATTACTGTGAAGAGATTGGTGTTTCAGCTAAAAAGCCAGTAGTAATTAAAGCAGTGGATAGAGCAAATTTAAAATATGCAGATATTAAGGATTCTATAAAAGAATACAAAACATATTTTGAAAAATTAAATGGGTTTGATCCTAAGACTATAGGAGGAAAAGTGCCAGATGACGAAATATTCATGGAAAAGTAAACTTTATACTTTTTTATCATGTGTATTTTTCATAGGAATGTGGCAGTTAATAGCTATAGAAGTAAATAATGATATATATATACCAAGGATAGAACAAGTAGTTGAAGCTACTAAGGAAATTGTTAATAATAAAAACTTTTGGTTAATTGTTTCAAGTAGTTTTTATAGAACTGTATTTAGCTATGTGGCAGCTTTGCTTTTGTCTATGCTTTTAGGGGTACTCTCAATAGTGTATCCCTTTTTTAAATATTTAATGGAGCCTATAAATTCCTTTGGAAAAACAATTCCTACGATGGTTTTAGTTGTTCTTTCATTAGTGTGGTTTGATAAGGAAAAAACTCCTTATGTAGTTGGTTTTGCTATTATATTACCAATATTATATGAAGGAATAAGAAATAATTTAATGCAAATAGATAAGAAGATAATTGATATGACTAAGATATATGAAGTTAGCTTAATTGATAAAATAAGAAAAATATACTTTCCAGTAATGAAATTTTATTTTATGAGTATTTTTGTATCAACTTTTTCTTTAACCTTTAAAGTTGTTATAGCAGGAGAAGTTCATGGACAGCCTAAATTTGGAATAGGGTCTCAGATACAACTGGAAAAAGTAAATTTTAATACACCAGGAATTTTTGCATGGATTGTAATTATTGTTATTATATCTCTGGTCTTAGAAATAATAAATAAATTATTGAAGAAAAAGATATATAGGTGGAATAAATGAATATAAATATTAGAAATTTAAATAAAGCTTATGGAAGCGAACAGATTTTTAAAAATTTTAATATAGAATTTTCTGGTGATAATATAAATTGCATAGTAGGAAAATCAGGCTGTGGAAAAAGTACACTTTTAAATATAATAGCAGGACTTATTGATATACAAGGTGGAGAAATAAATGGAGCAGCCTTAAGTGACATAAGTTATATATTTCAAGAAGATAGATTGATAGAATGGCTTAATGTTAAAGAAAATTTAGAACTGACATTAAAAAAGTATTTTGATAGTTCTATTTTAGGTGCTAAAATAGATGAGGTTTTAGAATTAGTTGGAATTTATGATATTAAAAATAAGTATCCGAATGAGTTAAGTGGTGGAATGAGACAAAGGATTAATATTGCAAGGGCCTTTGGAAAGCCCTCAAAAATAATTTTAATGGATGAACCGTTTAAATCTCTGGACTATAAATTAAAATATACTATAATTGATGAGTTTAAAAATCTATTGAATAAAGAAAAAAGAATGGTTATATTAGTAACTCATGATTTAGATGAAGCTATATATTTCCAAGGAAATATATTTGTTTTTAGCAACAAACCTGTCATAATAGCAGGACAGTTTAATAGTGATTTAAAAAATTGTAAAGAAGAAATACTAAGAATAATCTAATTAGTTGGATAGATATAATTTGCTTCCAACTAAAATAAATAAAAAGCTGGCTAATATAAAATTAGAAAAGCTTAAAACTTTTTTGTTTGCATTTAGTAATTGTATACCAATTGTCGTATTGCAAAGACCTAGGCATATAAAAATTATAGGGAAAAAATGATTAGGGTCAGATCTATTTATTATTAGATTAATTGAAATTAAGGGTAATACAATTGCTAAAATGAAATTACTTATATAATATAGTTTCTTCATAAATTACGTATGCCACCTTTTATTAAAAATATTTATTATGTTAAATTATATACAAGCTATTGATGTTTTATTCATATACAATGCAATTAAGCTTGGAAATTTTATATATGAATGATTTGGATGGGAATTTTATCTAAGTAATTTTCCTATCCAAATTTATTTTCTTGACAAAATAAGGATGAATAGTATAATAAATCGTATGACGATTATATCGTGTAACGATTTATGTAGGAGGTTGATAGTATATATGGAAAAAGAAAAAAAAATACAAAAGATAATTCAATATAAAGAAGAAATAAATACATTGATACATAATAAATATCATGAATTAGCTAAAAAGTATGAGTTGAGCTTGGAACAATTTCATTTATTAATAGAATTAGATGAGCTTATGATAGATATTGCTGATGAATTCAAAGCACCAACAGTGGGGCAAATCGCTAAAAATATTAATAATTCTCAAAATACAGTGTCTGAAAGAATAACGAGACTTGAAAATAAAGCTTTAGTTAAGAGAATTAGAGATGTAAGTGATAAAAGAATAAGCAGAGTAGTCTTAACTGAAAAGGGGAGAGCGGTACTTGAAGCAATTGAAAAAGAAGCAAGTAGCAAGTATTTATTTAATTCAATATTTAATATGGATGAAATAGACATAAATAATTTACTAAATAGTTTACAAAAATTAGTACAAGAAATGAACAGTATTAGTACGTCAATATAATATTAAGATAAAAGGAAAGGTGAAAATTATTGATTAAAAAATTTATTTCGTTTTATAAACCTTATAAGGTTTTATTTACCTTAGATTTAATAGTTGCATTTATAGCATCTCTATGTGATTTGGTTTATCCAATAATGACAAGAGATCTTATTAATGATTCGATTCCCAATCAAGATGTTAGAATGATTGAAGTATTTGCAGTAACACTTTTAATTATTTTTTTAATTAAAGCAGCCTGTGGATATTTTATGCAATATTGGGGACATGTTGTTGGTGTAAGGATGCAAGGGGATATGAGAAGACATATCTTTAAACACCTTCAAAAACTTCCTAATAGTTTTTTTGATAATAATAAAACTGGAGATATAATGTCTAGGATTATAAATGATCTTATGGATATTTCAGAGTTAGCGCATCATGGTCCAGAGGATTTATTTATATCTATTGTTATGCTTATTGGATCATTTGCAATATTATGTACAATAAATATTCCTCTTACATTATTGATTTTCGCATTTATACCACTTATTGTTTGGTTCACATTATATGAGAGAAAGAAAATGAATAAAGCATTCCTAGATACAAAAGTTAAAACTGGAGCTGTAAATGCAAATTTGCAAAATAGTATTTCAGGAATAAAAATATCAAAAGCTTTTGTAAGTCATGAATCAGAAGAAGAAAAATTTGAAGTAGGGAATGCTAAGTTTATTAAGGCAAGAGAAATAGCATATAAGGTTATGGCTGAATATTCTTCAGGCGCTGGTTTTGGAATGGATATACTAAGTTATGTTGGTTTAATTGGTGGAGGAATATTTACGTTTATTGGGATTATAAATGTTGGGGATTTTATGGCTTATATGCTGTTTATAAAGATATTTATAACTCCTATAAAGAAACTTATCGATTTTATGGAACAATTTCAAAATGGAATAACTGGTTTTCAAAGATATATGGAGATTATGGATGCTGAGAGGGAAAAAGATAAGGACAATGCAGTTGAACTTGAAAATGTAAAAGGAGAAATAGAATTTAAAAATGTTGATTTTAGCTATGAAGGTAAGAAAGTCTTAGAGAATATTTCTGTTAAGATAGAAAAAGGAAAAATGTTAGCATTAGTTGGGGCATCAGGCGGAGGAAAAACAACTTTTTGCAATCTTATTCCTAGATTTTATGAAATAGACAATGGTGATATCCTAATTGATAATAAGAGTATTTATGATGTTAAATTAGATTCGCTTAGAGAAAATATTGGTATAGTGCAACAAGAAGTATTTTTATTTACTGGAACAATAAGAGACAATATTTTGTATGGAAAATTTGATGCAACAGAAGAGGAACTAATAAGAGCTGCTGAAATGGCTAATATACATGAATTTATAAATACTTTGCCAGAAGGTTATGATACGTATATTGGTGAAAGAGGGGTTAAGCTATCTGGTGGGCAGAAACAACGTATTTCAATTGCAAGAGTTTTTCTTAAAAACCCTCCAATATTAATATTGGATGAAGCAACTTCAGCATTAGATAATGCAACAGAACATATAATTCAAGAATCTTTAGAAAAACTATGTTCAGGAAGAACAACAATAGTTGTAGCACATAGACTATCAACAATTAGAAATGCAGATGAAATAATTGTACTTGGTAATACTGGAATAATGGAAAAAGGAACTCATGAAGAACTTATTAAGAAACAAGGCGAATATAGCAAATTGCATGAATTTGCAGCAGTGTAACTTAAAAAAATATATTATATTGGTAAATATAAAGAAGGCTGTTTTGTGGACAGCCTTCTTTAATCATTGGAGTCATTTTTAATTGAGTTTAGTAATTGAAGTTTTTTATATATTTCAGAAGTATCAACTTTTACCGTCATTGCAGCTCTAAGTTTTGCTTGTCGTTCAGGTGAACTAGTATTGTCTGAAGTAGAAGCATTTTTAGTTTCAGGTGTGTGGTCGTGATGTACATTAATAATTCTTGAAGTTTCTCTACTATCTAAAATTGATCTATCATTTAATTCACTACTTAGTAAGTTAGTAAAATCATGAGTTTCTTCATTAGAAGGATCTTTTTTAGTTGATGATTTTAAAGTACGCTTAAAGGATTTTGAGTTATCATTGCCTTTTCCTGAAGAAAATGAAGTGCCATCATAAGGTCTTTTAGTTATGGAAGTATTAGTGGAAATCTTAGAAACACTACTTACAGAATATTTATTAATAGAACTAATTTTATTATCAGACATATTATCACTTCCTTAACACATTAGTAATTATATTAAAAATATTATTTGTATTTATATTATCGTATGTCAGTTACAAAAATTTAGAATTATAATAGGTGTTAAACAAATAAAAATAGAGAAAAATCACTTAAAAAATGATTTCCCTCTATTTCCATTTTCAATAACTATTTTACTTCAAATATCCAACCTTCAGGGGCTTCAACATCGCCAAGTTGAATTCCTAAAAGTAGATCATATAATTTTTGAGTTATAGGACCAACCTCAGTTTCACTGTAGAACACATGTAAATTATCTTTATAATGTATTCCACCAATTGGAGTAATTACTGCAGCTGTTCCACAAGCACCAGCTTCTTTAAATTGATCTATTTCATCTATTAATACTTCTTTTTCATAAACGGGCATTTTTAAATAATGTTCTGCAATATAAAGAAGTGAACGCTTAGTTATACTAGGCAAAATAGATGGTGATTTAGGTGTGATAAATTCATCATTTTTAGTTATTCCAAAGAAATTTGCAGCTCCAATTTCTTCTATTTTAGTATGAGTTGCTGGATCTAAGTAGATACAATCAGCAAATCCTTTTTCAGCAGCTACAGCATGTGCTTGTAAAGATGCTGCATAATTTCCGCCAACCTTATTACCACCGGTACCGTGAGGTGCTGCTCTATCATAATCGTCTAGGACTATGTAGTTACAAGGTGATACTCCGTCTTTAAAATATGGTCCAACTGGTATACAAAATACACCAAAAATATATTCTGGAGCTGGTTTAACACCAATATTGTGACCAACACCCATTAAATATGGTCTGATATATAAAGTTGCACCACTTCCATAAGGTGGTACATATTTTTCGTTTGCTTTAACAACTTGCATAACAGCATCGATGAATTTTTCTTCAGGCACGTGGGGCATAAGAAGTTTATCACAGCTTTCGTTCATACGCTCCGCATTTAAGTCTGGTCTAAATAATTGTATTTTTCCTTCTTTTGTTGTATAGGCCTTAAGGCCTTCAAAACAACTTTGACCATAATGAATAACTGTAGAAGCCTCACTTATTGAAACCATATTATCTTCGGTAAGTTTGCCTTCATCCCATTTTCCATCTTTCCAAACTGAAATATAACGAAGATCCGTTTTTATGTATTCGAATCCTAATTTACCCCAGTCTATATCAGCTTTTTTCCCCATTTTGTATTCCTCCAAATCTATATAGGCTTATTGCCATTGTTATTTAATAACCTCTATTTTAGCACTACTCAAAAAAAATTTCCACCCCTATAAAAAGAGCGCGAAGCGCAATTCGGAACTTTCCCCTATAAAAAGAGCGCGAAGCGCAATTCGGAACTTTCCCCTATAAAAAGAATGCGAAACGCAACTTACTTCCATGGAGCAGCATCAGATGGCATACGCCAATCACCTCTTGGACTTAAAGAAATGCTACCAACTTTTGGCCCATCAGGAAGTGCACTTCTCTTAAATTGCTGTGTGAAAAATCTGAACATAAATTTCTCAAGCCATTTATGTATTTCTTCCTCAGAGTAATCATTTTTAAATGCAGCTTTAGCTAGGAAGAATATTCTTTCTTTTGTAGAGCCGTGCTTAATAAAATGATATAGGAAGAAATCATGAAGTTCATAAGGACCAACAATATCTTCTGTTTTTTGAACTATCTCACCATTTTGATCTTTTGGCAATAATTCTGGACTTACAGGAGTATCTAATATATCCATAAGGGTATTGCATATGATGTCAGTAGACTCATTTTGAGCTACATATTGTACTAAATATCTAACAAGAGTTTTAGGGATAGAAGGATTTACTGAATACATTGACATATGATCACCATTATAAGTGCACCAGCCAAGAGCAAGTTCAGATAAATCACCAGTACCTATTAAAAGACCTCTTTCCTTATTTGCAACATCCATTAAGATTTGAGTTCTTTCTCTTGCTTGAACATTTTCATAAGTAACATCATGAATATCTTTATCATGTCCGATATCTTCAAAATGTTGAAGAGATGCTTTAACTATATTTATTTCTCTAAGATCTGTGCCTAATTCTTTGCATAAATTAACTGCATTGTTATAAGTTCTATCAGTCGTACCAAAGCCAGGCATAGTAATTGTTACAATATTTTTTTTATCTAAGTTAAGCAATTCAAAAGTTTTAACAATTACAAGCAGTGCTAGAGTTGAATCTAAGCCTCCAGAAATTCCAATTACTGCTTTTTTAGAACCAGTATGTTCTAATCTTTTAGCTAAACTAGCAGCTTGAATATTGAATATTTCCTTACATCTTACTTCTCTTTCTTTTTCATAAGAAGGTACGAAAGGATGCTTATCTACAAATCTATCAAAAGTATTAACTGATACATCAGTAAATTCAAATTTAATCTTATTAGGCTTTTTATTTAAGAATCTAGATGAATCTCTATAACTAAGATTTTTCATTCTTTCTGCCTTTAATCTAAATACATCAACAATTGAAGAGATTACTTCATTTTCTCTTTGGAACCTATTATTTTCCCTTAATAATGAACCATTTTCACTTATTAATAAATGTCCGCTGAATAATACATCTGTAGTAGATTCGTGAACGCCAGCAGAGGAATATATGTAACTGCTAATTGTTCTAGCACTTTGATTAGATATAAGACTTTTTCTATAATCCATTTTACTTACAAGTTCATTTGAGGCAGAAAGATTTCCAATTATATGTGCACCCATAAGTGAAAGATATGAGCTAGGTGGAATTGCTACCCATAAGTCTTCACAAATTTCAATTCCAAAATCAGCAATATTTGATGAGAAAATTAAATTGGTGCTAAATGGAATATCTTTTTGGAAAGGCAAGTCTACTTTTTCATTTTCTATGTTAAAGCCTTCAGTAAACCATCGTTTTTCATAAAATTCACTGTAATTTGGAAGATATGATTTTGGGACTATTCCTAAAATCTGTCCTTGGAATAATAAAAATCCACAATTGTATAGTGTGCAATCATAAAGTAATGGAGCACCAACAGCAATTAAGATGTCCATATTACTAGTTTTATCTAAGATTTGTTTAAGACCGTCTAAAGCTTTGTTGATTAAGTATTCTTGCAAAAATAGATCTCCACAAGTATATGAAGTAATACAAAGTTCAGGAAAAACTATAAATTTATTTCCATCTTTAACTGCATCATTTATGCATAATAAAATATTTTCAACATTATAACTAACGTCTGCAACTTTTGTTTTAGGGCAAGCAGCAGCAACTTTTATAAAATCCATGTAATCACTCCTTAAAAAATAACTTTATATAGCAATTATCAAGGTTCAAGGTTTAATTGTCAAATGAAACAATATCATTAAAAGAAAATGAAATTTATTCATATACATAATTATAGATATCACATTAGTATATGTGATACCTATAATGTAAAGGTGAACTTGGATCTAAGAACACTCCTAGAAATTTACTAGCTGTAAAAGTGCAAAAAGAGAAGGCTATAATTATTGCAATTAGAATAAAACTTATAAAGTCATATCTTAAAGGAATATTATTTTTCAACGCTTTATTACTTAGAACTAATACCTCAATACCAAGAGATATAAAAATCAAGGGCCAAAAATCTAATATCCTTTTTTCAAAAGGTATATTAAAAACTGTAAATAAAAAATAAAGAATTCCTAAAATTATTAATAGAAGGCCTAAGGTAAGAGTTCCTACTCTTCTGGATTGCATACTTTATCACCTGACTTTAATTTAAGTTTTTTATTTTTAATCATGTAGATTCCTGTAGATATAAGTAAAATAGAGATAATTAAGGATTTACCATATCTTATATAATAATAATCAATATATTTACTTAATATAGGAATTAAAAAATTATTTATCATTGAAAAAACTCCCATTAGTATTAGAATATAAGCTATATATTTTTCAACTAAATTTTCGTTTGAAAAATATTTCATGGATGCCACATCTGCAAAAAGAGGTAAATCAGCATCTACTAAAGGATCTTCTTTTTTACTCTTTGCTCTCACATCAAAAATGCTATAAAACCATATTATTGGAAGGAAAATTTCGAGAAAATCCATATCGAAAGAACGTGACATAAACATAATAGCAAAAAATAATAGCATTAACTGAATACCCTGCCTAATAAGTCCTAAATACATGTGCCCGGCTCCAGGCATAAGTGAAAAAAATAATGCGAGTTTTTTTGAAGGTTTCAAAATACAACCACTCCTTTAATTGTTAATAAATTTGTTATTTTAAGTTTACTAATAAAATCTTAAGATAAAAATGTGAGAAATCTTAAATTTTTCTTAATTATAACAAATGTATTTATTTATTTTGATATAATTTATAAGAATATAAGGTTTATGAAAATTAATAATATAAAGCAATTGGAGAGTAAGAAAATGATAAAAGAAACGATTCTTATTGTAGATGATGAAAAAGAAATACGAGATTTAATAAGTATATATTTAGAAAATGAAGGATTCAAAGTTATTAAAGCAGGTAATGGTATAGAAGCTTTGAAGATTTTAGAAACAGAAGAAATAGATTTAATAGTGCTTGATATAATGATGCCAGAAATGGATGGAATAAAGGTATGCTTGAAAATAAGAGAAGATAAAAATATGCCAATTATCATGCTTTCTGCTAAAGGTGAAGATATGGATAAGATACTTGGACTTACTACAGGAGCAGATGATTATTTAACGAAACCTTTTAATCCATTAGAACTTATCGCAAGAATAAAGTCACAAATTAGAAGATATACAAAATTAAACAATACTCAAATTATAGAAACAGAAGAAGTAATAGAAGTTGATGACTTGATTATAAACAAAGCTAGTCATGAAGTGAAAATAGGAAATAAAATTATAAATTTAACTAAAAGAGAATTTGAGATATTGGAACTTCTTGCAAGTAATAAAGGAATGGTATTTAGTGCGGAAAAGATATATGAAAGTGTTTGGAAGGATAAATTTTATGAATCTGAAAATACAGTTATGGTACATATAAGAAAAATAAGAGAAAAAATTGAAGAGAATACTAGAAAACCAAAGTATATAAAAACTGTATGGGGAGTTGGATATAAAATTGAAAAATAGAAGGAGGTTTAATAAGTTATTTAGTTTTTATTATTTCGTTAGGGAAAAGATAAGTAAAAGCATACGTCTGGAATTGATGGTAGCCTTTGGAATGTGTTTGCTTGCAGCTACTATTGTATCCAGTTTTTATGATGGTTATTATAAAGAAAAAAATGTTATGGAAGAAATAGATTATAGCAGTGGTATACAAAGTATAGCAGATGCCAGTGAATATATGAAACAAAAATTCAAAGATAAGTCTTTAAATGTAACGAATAATCAAGATATAGATAAGATTATGAAATCTGCTGAAGCGATAAATGCAAATAATGATACAGTTAAGTTATATCTGACAGATATTGATGGAAAGATATTATATAAATCATCCAATGCAAAAGAAAATGAACTAAATATACATGAGATAATAAAAAGAGCTTCAGAATATAGAAAGAATTATAATAACTCAACTGTAATTGATACAGATAATGGTATAACTAAAAAGAGAGTTGTACTAAATAAGGTACAGGAATATGTGGAGATTGATGGAGCAAATTTTTCTGATAAAGATACCTACTTAATAGTAACTGGTATACCTTTAGCAAAAACTTCATATGTAAGACCTAGTGGTTCGCCTATATCGATAATTCAAGGATTGATTGCTTTTATAGCGTTATTTTATTTCTTGACTATGAAGAAAATGAGATATATCGAAAAAATTTCTGATGGACTTATGCAAATAGCTAAAAACAATTTAGATTATAATATAGAAATACAAGGACAAGATGAGCTAGCAAAGCTTGCTGATAATATAAATTCTATGGCAAAAGAACTGAAAAGAAGTATTGAAGGAGAAAGAAACGCAGAGAAAACAAAGGGAGAACTTATTACAAATGTATCTCATGATTTAAGAACTCCTCTTACTTCTATTAAGGGGTATCTATTGTTAGTAAGAGAAGGAAAATACAAAAATGAAAAAGAGCTTTATGAGTTTATTAATATAGCCTATAATAAGTCGGAAAAATTGGAAGTGCTTATTAACAATCTTTTTGAGTATACAAAATTAAATAACAAAGGGATAAGTTTGAATTTAGAACTGGTTTCTTTAAATGATTTGTTAGAACAACTTATAGAGGAACTTTATGTAATATGTGAAGAAAATAATGTAGTAATAAAAAAACAATCCTGGAGTAAAAAAATATCAGCTAAAGTAGATGGTGATAAGATTGCCAGAGTATTTGAAAATCTTTTGATGAATGCTATTCGCTATGTGCCTAAGCCGGGAGAAGTAAGAGTTAGCCTATGGAGTGAAGAAAAATATATAATGGTATCAGTGGAAAATAGATGTTTAAATGTAAATGATGAGCAGCTTAAAAAAATATTTGATAGATTCTATAGAACTGATGAATCTAGATCAGAAGCTACAGGGGGAAGCGGATTAGGTCTTGCAATATCTAAGAGTATAATCGAGTTACATGGAGGAGAAATATGGGCTGAAGTAAAGGATGAAAATATAATTTTTTATGTGAAACTTATAATTAGTGAATAAGGAATTGTTAAGGAGTAGTTGCCTTAGAATATTATTTATTTAACAACATAATATTGGTATAATAGCTGCAATTATCCAGTATAAAATTGGGAAGAGTTATAAAATACTTTATTTAATAGAGAAAAATACCTTGAATAAAAAGGTGTTTAGAGGTATAATTAATTTAATACATTTCACTAAATTATCATATTTAGTTATTATATATTAGTGAGTGTAAGTATTTATTATTAGGGGGGAGAAGATATGGACGGTTTAATTGCATTTTGGTTAATTGTTGCTGTTTGCGCATTTGCAATAGATATATTAACCAGTAATTTTTGCTTTATGCTATTTTCAGTAGGAGCTGTTGCAGCTGCAATATGTGAAGTTTTAGGAATTTCTTTTATGGCGCAGGTAATTGTTTTTGCAATATTGAACATAATTTCATTATCAGTAGGCTATCCATTGCTGAAGAAAAAATTTAAAGTTGCACATATGAACTTACCACGTATGGAAGAAACCTATATTGGTAAGGTTATGAAAAGCGAAAAAGAAATTAGTGATAAAGCTCAAGTTAAAGTAAATGGAGAATATTGGACTGTTGTTAATGAAGGAGAAAAAATCCATGAAGGTGATGAGTTTATCATTACAGGAATAGAAGGAATTAAATTAAAAATCAGAAAGACTCAGGAGGATTAGAGTTATGGGTGCTATTATAGTTTTTGGAGTTATTTTATTGCTAGTTTTAGCAGTAGTGCTATCATCAATTAAAGTTGTAAATACAGGATATTTATATGTTGTGGAAAGATTTGGACAATTTCATAGAGTATTAGAGCCAGGGTTACATTTTATTGTTCCATTCGTAGATTTTGTAAGAAAAAGAATTTCTACTAAACAACAAATTTTAGATGTAGAACCACAATCAGTTATTACTAAAGATAATGTTAAAATATTAGTTGATAATGTTATCTTCTATAAAGTTTTAAATGCAAGGGATGCAGTTTATAATATTGAAAGCTTCCAATCAGGTATAGTATATTCTGCTACAACTAATATGAGAAATATATTAGGTAACATGTCATTAGATGAAATTTTATCTGGAAGAGATGCTATAAATCAAGAGCTTTTAAGTATTATTGATGAAGTAACAGATGCATATGGAATAAAAATTCTTTCTGTTGAAATTAAAAACATAGTGCCACCAGCAGAGATTCAACAAGCAATGGAAAAGCAAATGAAAGCTGAAAGAGATAAGAGAGCTATGATTCTTCAAGCTGAAGGTTTAAGACAATCTCAAATTGAAAAAGCAGAAGGTGAAAAACAAGCAAAAATATTATCTGCAGAAGCTGAAAAACAAGCTAATATAAGAAGATCAGAAGGTTTAAAAGAATCTCAATTACTAGAAGCAGAAGGTAAGGCAAAGGCTATAGAACAAATTGCTAGAGCAGAATCTGAAGCTATAAGAAAAGTAAACCAAGCTATTATTGAATCTGGAACTAATGAAACTGTTATTGCCTTAAAGCAAGTTGAAGCACTTAAGGAAATGGCTAATAATCCAGCTAATAAGCTTATATTACCAAATGAAACATTATCATCTCTTGGAAGCATAGCTGCAATTGGAGAAATGCTTAAGGGAAATAAATAACATATTAAATGCAAGTTGCTTATAATTAATATAAAATTAAACATGCATAATAGAGAAATACTATTATATGCATGTTTTTTTATAATAATTTTAAGAAGAAGTATAGCCAGGATTTCTATTATAGATATCCAATGCGAGAATTAGACATATGCGGAACTTACCGAAATTAAACACATATTTATTACAGCGGACTAATGAAATTTTCGCTGGATGGGTTCTAAGTGGAAGGATGCACCCATTTCTGCATGTTCCTAAAGTAAATTTATGACAAGCAGAAAGTGGAACAACCTTCCACTAATAACCATCACAGCTTAATTTCATATGCCGCTTGCACAAATATGTATCTAATTTCTAGTGTAGTGTTATGATTATAATTTCTCAATGATGCATGTATATTCCATTTATAAGTTTGATTATTAATTTGGATATCTATAACATGATATTTAAAAATTAATAGAATTATATACTATATAACATAGAATAATAGAAAACAATAATTTTATGAAGTGGAGATAATAAAATATATGAATTACAATGATTTAAGAAAAGAAAAAACCTTAAGTAATCAAAAGAAAAAGTTATTGAAAAGAGAAGAAAAATTTTTGAATAAAAAAGAAAATGAATATATTAAAAATAAGATATCTCCCATAAAAGAAAAATTAGAAGAAAGAATTCCTGAAAAAATGATAAATACGTTCGAAAAAGCTTTTGAAAAAGGATTTTATTACGTATTTCAAAAAGGAACTGTTATAATAGAAAAAAGTTATAATTGTGAAAGGTTAAAGGATGAAGCTGATATAAATGAGTATATTTTAGCTAAAAGAATAAATAATAAAAATTTAAATCAGATTGATAAAAAAGTAAAGAAGAGCGTTATTATAAATAAGGGGATCACAACAGCAGAAGGGACAGTACTTGGAATATTCGGTATAGGACTTCCTGATATACCTGTTTTTATAGGAGTAGTATTAAAAACAGTGTATGAAATTTGTTTGAATTATGGTTTTAGATATGATTCGGAAGAAGAACGGGTATTTATACTAAATATAATTTCAGCAAGTGCAAATAAGGGCTCAGATAGAATTTTATATTCTAAGGAAGCTGATAAAATTGCTTATAATATTGATAACAAAATTAATTCAAATATAGCTCTTGATGAAATGATAAAAGTTACTTCGAAGAATTTATCTGAGAATATAATTTTATCAAAAGTAATTCAAGGAATACCTTTAGTTGGTGTATATGGGGGATTGTCTAACTATAAACTTATAAGAGATATAAGTGAACTAGCAAGTATTAAGTATAAAAAAAGATTATTATCAAGACTATAACTTATTTTTTATATAAAATGATAAATTATAATAGTATTAAATATTGAAATAATAATAAAAAAATATTAATATTATACTAGGTAGTACAAAATAAGTAGAGGTGAAATAATGAAAAAGAAATCTATGATGAGTTTGATTCTAGCAATATTACTTTCTTTTTCTTTAATAGGATGTAATCTTAAAGATGATTATATACTTGAAACAAAAGAAAATACTGATGAAAAACCAACTAGTGATAAGGTAAATGAAGTGTTCGATTCACAAAAAATGAAGGATTTAATGGATAAGTTAAAAACTAAACCTAAAGAAATTTCAGATAAAGTAGATGAGGTTGATAGTGATACAACAAGAACAATGAAAGAATTAAATCAAAAAGCAGATGAATTAACTAATGCATTGAATAGTGCAGATCTTCAAGGGAAAAGTGAAGACATCAAAAACAAGCTTGATGAAATATCAGATAAATTAGATGAAGTTAAAGTTAATGCAGACGATGCAAAAGATAGAGTTGATACATATAAAAATCCTGTTGACAAAAAACAAGTTACAAATGCTGTAGATGAGTTCACAACGCATATGGATAACTTACAAAGAGCTATGGATAGAGTATCTTCAACTAGATAAAAAAGAATGGTTACCATGTTAAATTTGAATGGTAACCATTCTTTTTTGAAAATTGATAAGAAAAACCACTTGAATTTTTCGCTTTAGTGTGATAAAGTGTTAAATAACAAGAATGTTAATGGGGGTAAAAGTTATGAAGATTAATAATTTAATGAAGAAATTAGCTATTATGGCTGTTATAGTTACTCTAGGAGTTAGTTTAGTTGCATGTGGAGGAAGTGCTCAAAATAAGGCATCAGAAGCTAAAGCAGGAAAAAGTGCATTAGATAAAGATGAAATAGTGGTGGGTCTAGATGATACCTTTGTTCCAATGGGATTTAAAAATGAAAGCGGAGATATAGTTGGTTTTGATGTTGATTTAGCAAATGCAGTTGGGAAGAAACTTAATAAAAAAATAAAATTTCAACCAATTGACTGGAGTATGAAAGAAACAGAACTGGACAATGGAAACATAGATTTAATTTGGAATGGATATTCAATTACTGACGAAAGAAAACAAAAAGTTGAATTCTCAAAACCTTATTTAAATAATACACAAGTAATTGTAACGTTAGCAGATTCAAATATAAAAACTAAAAGTGATTTAAAAGGTAAAAAGGTAGGAGCTCAAAATGGATCTACAGCTGTGGATGCTGTTGAAAAAGAAGCAGACTTAATGAAGAGTTTTAATGGTGGTAAATTAGTTACTTTTGAAGATAATAATGCTGCATTAATGGATTTAGAAGCTAAGAGATTAGATGCTATTGTAGTAGATGAGATTTTAGCAAGATACTATATGAAAGCTAGAGGCCAAGAAAAGTATAAAATTTTAACTGAGAATTTTGGAAGTGAACAATATGGTGTCGGAATTAAAAAAGGTGATACTAAGTTTGTTGAAGCCTTTAATAAAGCTTTAAATGAAGTAATAGCAGATGGGACTGCAGGAGAAATATCAAAGAAATGGTTTGAACAAGATATAGTTATTAAATAAGGAACAAACAATAAAGAGGAGGAAATAACTTTGAGTTATATTTTAGAAATAATGCCTCAAGTACTAGAGGGGCTTAAAGTCACATTAGAGATTTTTGCACTGACATTAATATTATCAATTCCACTTGGTGTAGTAATTGCTGTGATGCGAACCTCTAAAGCTTTAATAGTTAATAAAATAAGCGAAGTATATATTCTTATAATGAGAGGAACTCCTCTATTATTGCAGATTATTGTGATATTTTTTGGATTGCCAATGGTAGGAATTACATTCGATAGGTTTCCAGCTGCAATTTTGGCATTTGTATTAAATTATGGAGCTTATTTTGGTGAAATATTTAGAGCTGGAATAGCGTCAATAGATGATGGACAAGTTGAAGGTGCGAAGGTTTTAGGTTTAAGTTCAAAAGACACGTTTTTTAGAATCATACTACCACAAGCATTTAAGAGAGTGATTCCACCAGTTGCAAATGAAATAACAACATTAGTAAAGGATACATCTTTAGTTTATGTTCTTGGAATGGATGAATTGTTAAAGATAGGAAAAACAGCTGCTAACCGTGATGTTTCTTTGGTTCCACTATTAATAGTTGGAGTTGTTTATTTAATAGTAATAGCGATTTTAAGCCAAGTATTAAAGAAAGTTGAAGAGAAGTACGACTACTATAGTTAAGTGGAGGAATTATCATGCTGAAAATAAGAAATTTGAAAAAGAGTTTTGGAAATACACAAGTTCTTAAAGGAATTAACCTTGAGATAAAAAAAGGTGAAATATTAGTGGTTGTTGGTAATTCAGGCGGTGGAAAAACTACATTGCTTAGATGTGTGAATGAATTAGAACACTGTGACGAAGGCGATATAGAGATCAATGGTAAAGTATTATGTAAAAATGGTAAATATGTAGGTAAAAAAGAATTAAAAGAAATAAGGAAAGATATAGGATTAGTGTTTCAAAATTTTAATTTATTTCCTCATATGACTGTATTAGAGAATTTAATAGAAGCACCGCAAAAAGTATTGGGATGGAAAAAAGAAGATGCAATAAAAAAAGCAGAAGAAACACTTGGATTTTTAAATCTGATTGAAAAGAAAAATAATTATCCATTTGAATTATCAGGAGGACAAAAACAGAGAGTAGCTATAGGAAGAGCATTAGTGCTAGAACCTAAAATTATGTGTTTTGATGAGCCTACATCTGCATTAGATCCAGGTTTAACTGGAGAAGTTGCTAATTTAATTAAAAGTTTAAGTACTAAAGGTATGAGTATGATGATTATTACTCATGACATGGAGTTTGCAAAGGACGTCTCAGATAGGATAGTATCAATGGATAAAGGACAGTTACAAGAAGGCCTAATGTTTGAAAGAAACTAAGAGAGTGAATAGACTCTTAGTTTCTATATTTTTTTGATAAAAGTTCTAATATTATATTTATTTTTTGATAAATTGCAAATTGAGAAGGTTTATATTTAATAAATTACTACGATAATTTGTGTTGAATTATAAGATAAAATGTGCTATTCTTAAATAGTAAGATAATTCAAGATTTAATCAATACTGCACATTCGCCTCTGTTTCAGAGATTGGGTCAAGTATCAGGTTATAATCTTTGGAAAAAGGGAGGATTTTTATAATGGAAGATAGAACTTTAGTATGTAAAGATTGTGGAAAGGAATTTATTTTCACAGTTGGAGAACAAGAATTCTACAAAGAAAAAGGATTTGATAACGATCCAGTTAGATGTCCAGATTGTAGAAAAGCTAGAAAGCAACAAAGAAACAATAGAAACTTCGACAGATAGTATGCTATTGGGTCATAAGAGTAATCTTATGGCCCTTTGTTTTTTTGTGTTGAAATTTAGTAAAAGAATTTAGGTGTTGTTTTATGGAAAGCAGAGTAATTAATAATAAACATTCAATAAAAAAAATACTTGAGGGAAGAAAAAAATTAAAATTTAAATTAGTGATGCAATCAGCAGCTATTGGAATAATAGTTGGATTAATTATAGTATGCAATAGGATTTTGATTTCAAAATTAAGTGATTTTGCTGAATATATTTATAAATATTCAGCAGTTAATACATTACGGTTAATCGTATTATTAGTTGGACTAACTTTAATAGGAATGGGAATTGGCTATTTAGTTAGAAAGGATCCAATGATTTCAGGAAGTGGAATACCACAGGTTGAAGGTATTTTAATGAGAGAGATTAAAGTTAATCCTCTTAGAGTTTTACTATATAAATTTATTGGAGGAACTATAGCTTTAGGTGTGGGATTATCTGCGGGAAGAGAGGGCCCATCTGTTCAAATGGGAGCGTGTGTAGGACAAGTCTTTTCTAGGTTTTTTAAGAGGAATACAACAGAAGAGAATTACCTCTTAACAAGCGGAGCTAGTGCAGGGCTTGCAGCAGCTTTTAATGCACCAGTGTCTGGAGTTATGTTTGCTCTTGAAGAAGTTCATAAAAATTTTTCGCCTTTAGTGCTATTATCAGCGATGGCAGCTTCAATAATGGCGGATTTTGTATGTAAGGAATTCCTGGGAATACAACCAGCATTAGATTTTACTGGTGTAAAAGTATTTCCGCTTGCCTATTACTTTTCTCTACCTATTTTAGGTATTATACTTGGGATTTTAGGAAAGATATTTAATAAAGGAATCTTGAAAAGTCAAGAAATATATGCACTGCTTAAAAATATGCCCGTGGAATTAAAAGTTGCAATCCCATTTTTGATTACAGGTATTGTTGGTGTTAATTCGCCAATTTTGCTTGGTGGTGGTCATGAATTAATAATGGCAATGTCAAAAACAAATTTCACGTTGAAGATTTTAATAATTTATTTGATAATTAAATTTATCCTAACATTAGTATGTTTTGGGTCAGGTGCACCAGGGGGAATATTCTTCCCACTTTTATTACTAGGAGCATTAGCTGGAAATATTTTTGGGGTGTTATTTTGCAAAATGAGTAATTTACCACAAATTTATATTATTAATTTTATAATATTTGCTATGGCAGGGCATTTTGCTGCTACAGTAAAAGCACCAATAACTGGAGTTGTATTAATTACAGAAATGACAGGTTCTTTTGAACATTTACTTGCATTAACTATAGTTGTAATAACGTCATACTTAATTTCAGAATTTATGAATTTAACTCCAATTTATGAAAGTTTGCTTGAACGACTGCTTAAAAAGAATAGTAAAGATAAATCTGAAGAAGAGCTGAAATGGAATGGAAAAACAAAGACTTTATTAGAGATTTCTGTTTGTATGGAAAGCTATATGGAAGAAAAGCTGGTTAAAGAAATACAGTGGCCAGAAAATAGTTTATTGGTTGCTATAAAAAGAGGAGATAAAGAAATAATTCCTAAAGGTGATACCCAAATATTAAATGGAGATTATTTAGTTGTTATGACAAATGAGTTTGAAGCAGCGGAATGTCTTAGAAAAATTAAGTTATTAGCTGCAGAAGAGGTTTGATGAAATTGAATTCTTAGGAGGGCAGGGAGTATGTCAAATACTTATTTCGGAGGATTAGTAGCATTAATAACAGCTATATGCTGGGCTATTTCACCTATAGCTTTTGAGTATGCAGGAAAAAAAGTAGGATCATTATCGGTAAATTTTATAAGATTAATTGTAGCCTTTATATTTATAGGAATATATACTTACTTTTCACGAGGAATGTTTCTTCCATTAGATGCTACGATGAATAATTGGATTTGGTTAATTATTTCGGGAATTATTGGTTTTGTGCTTGGAGATTTTTTCTTATTTGAAGCGTATGTTCAAATAGGGGCACGTTTGACAATGCTTATAATGGCAACGGTGCCTATTATATCTGCTATAGCTGATTATATTATTGTAGGACAAAGTCTTACATTGACGGATATAGTGGGCATGCTTATAACTATGTATGGAGTGGCAATTGTAATTTTGGTTAAAAATCAAGATAGTAATACTATTAAGTTTTCTAAACCATTAAAAGGTTTGTTTTATGCTTTAATGGGAGCAGTAGGACAAGCAGTTGGACTTATTTTTAGTAAGATAGGTATGGAAAATTATGATGCTTTTGCCTCAACTCAAATTAGAACTATTGCGGCAATTATAGGATTTTCAATAATAATTACATATTCAAAGGAGTGGGGGAATGTATTTAAGACCTTTAGAAATATAAAAGTAATGAAGTATATAACTTTTGGCTCATTTTTTGGACCATTTCTAGGAGTTTCCTTCTCATTACTAGCGCTTCAATATATTGCTACAGGTATTGCGTCAACTATTATGTCAATTTCACGTATCATAATTATACCAGCTTCAATAATGATATTTCATGAAAAAGTTACTAAAAAAGAAATACTTGGAGCTGTCATTAGTATAGTTGGAGTTTCTATATTATTCATATGATAAATTTAAATAATAGTACTGTCTTAAAGCATATTTTTGTTTTGAGACAGTTTTTTTATTGTATAAAATAGCAACTCAATTGATAGTTTAATATCAAAACTTGAGAAAAAATACAATAAACACGAATCATATAAAAATAATAGCAATATATAATTCGTTAAAACATAAATTAAATCAAATTTTAACACAATATAAGTTGACAATGTCCGTCTTTAATGATAATCTAAAAACATCGATACGAAAGTTAGCGAGATGTTGTTAAAAAGCATTCGCCATTACAAAGAGGTAGTGATTAAGCTAAATCTCATAATATTTTTGGAGGAATCAAGATGTTAGATATTAGAAGCGTATTCGTTGAAAAGAAAAATGGATTTAATGTTGAAGCCCAAAGTTTATTAAATGATTTTAAAGAAAACTTAGGGATTTTTGCATTGGAAGATGTAAGACTTGTAAATAAGTATATTATTTCAGATATATCTGAAGAATATTATAAGAAAGCATTACATACAATTTTTTCTGAAGCAACAGTAGATGTGGTTTATGAATCAAAGTTACCAGTAAATGAGGGAGAAGTTGCTTTTGGAGTAGAATACCTACCAGGTCAATACGATCAAAGAGCAGATTCGGCTTCTGAATGTTTAGCTCTTTTAACAGCTGAAGATAAGGTTGAAATTAAATCAGCCAAGATATTAATCTTAAAAGGAAACCTTTCACAAGAGGATATAGAAAAAATAAAAAAATATTATATCAATCCAGTCGATTCAAGAGAAGTAGATATAGATAGTAAAGAATTATCAGTACCTTCAAGCATACCTAATGATGTTCAAATCTTAGAGGGATTTATCAATAAGACATTAGAGCAATTACAAGCTTTCCATAGTGAACAAGGCTTAGCAATGAGCATTGATGATCTTCTTATGATTCAAGATTATTTTAAAGAAGAAAAAAGAGATCCAAGTATAACTGAAATTAAAGTTATAGATACATACTGGTCAGATCATTGTAGACATACAACCTTCTCTACCATATTAGAAGATGTTCAAATTGAAAATAACATATATACAGCTCCTATAAAAGCAAGTTATAAAGAATATTTGAAATCAAGAGAATATGTTTATGGTGAGAAAGAAAAAAGCAAAACTCTTATGGATATGGCAGTAATTGCTATGAAGGAACTTAGAAAAAGAGGGAAGCTTGATGATTTAGATATTTCAGAGGAAATAAATGCTTGTTCAATAAATGTAAGGATTGAAACTGATAATGGCTTAGAAGATTATTTGGTAATGTTTAAGAATGAAACACATAACCATCCAACAGAAATTGAGCCTTTTGGTGGAGCGGCAACGTGTCTTGGTGGAGCTATAAGAGATCCATTATCAGGAAGAACTTATGTATATCAAGCAATGAGAGTTACAGGAGCAGCTGACCCAACAGTTCCAGTTAAAGATACTTTAGAAGGAAAACTTCCTCAAAGAAAAATAACCCTTGGAGCAGCTCATGGATATAGCTCATACGGAAATCAAATTGGTCTTGCTACTGGACAGGTACAAGAAGTATATCATCCAAATTATGCAGCAAAGAGAATGGAAGTTGGGGCAGTAATCGCAGCAGCACCTAAAGAAAATGTAGTAAGAGAAGAACCAAAACTTGGAGATGTGATTATCTTACTTGGTGGTAGAACAGGAAGAGATGGTGTCGGTGGAGCTACAGGTTCATCAAAGGAACATACAGTAGATTCAATAAATGAATGTGGAGCAGAAGTTCAAAAAGGTAATGCACCTACTGAAAGAAAGCTTCAAAGATTATTTAGAAATGCAACAGTAGCTAAAATGATCAAGAGATGTAATGATTTCGGTGCAGGTGGGGTTTCAGTTGCAATAGGAGAACTTTGCAGAGGTTTAGATATAGATTTAGATAAAGTTCCAAAAAAATATGAAGGTTTAGATGGGACAGAACTTGCGGTTTCAGAATCACAAGAAAGAATGGCGGTTGTTGTAACCAAGGAAAATGCAGATGAATTTATAAGACTTTCAAACGAAGAAAATTTAGAAGCTACTTTAGTTGCAAATGTTACTGATACAGATAGACTTAGATTATTCTGGAGAGGAAAAAACATTGTTGATTTAAGGAGAACTTTCTTAGATACAAATGGAGCTACTCAAAAGACTAATGTTAAAGTTACTGCACCATTAGCTTATCCATATACAGTTGGAGATGTTGAGGTTAATGAAGAATGGATTAATAACTTAAAGAAATTGAACATTTCTTCACAACAAGGCTTATCTGAAAGATTCGATGCAACAATAGGACATGGAACAGTACTTATGCCATTTGGGGGTAAATATGCAAAAACTCCAGCAGAAGGTATGGCAGCTAAGATTCCAGTTCTAAATGGAGAAAGTTCAGATGCAACATTAATGACTTTTGGATTTAATCCAGAACTAGGTACTTGGAGCCCATATCACATGGCATATTATGCAGTGATTGAAAGTATAACTAAACTTGCAGCTATGGGTGGAGATTACAAAAAAGCTAGACTTACTTTCCAAGAATACTTTGAAAAATTAGGTTCAGAAGCTTCAAGATGGGGTAAACCATTTGCAGCATTACTTGGTGCTTATGAAGCTCAAATGGCCTTTGAAACAGCTGCAATTGGTGGTAAAGATTCTATGTCAGGAAGCTTTGGAGATTTAGATGTACCTCCAACTTTAGTTTCTTTTGCAGTAGGAGTTGAAAAAGCTAAACATGTAATATCACCAGAATTTAAGGAAGCAGGATCAAGCTTAGTTTTACTTCAAACAGAAAAGCTTGACGATGGAACTATAAATATAGAAAAGCTTAAGAAAAATTTAGAAGTATTACACAAATTAATTCAAGATGAAAAGGTAATTTCAGCATCAGCTATAAAATACGGCGGAGTTTCAGAAGCAATTACTAAAATGTCACTTGGAAATAGAATTGGTGCAGAGCTTGATAATTTAACAAAGGATGAATTATTTGGGTTTAACTATGGAACTATATTATTAGAAGTAAAAAATAGCATTAATGTAAAAGATGAATTCAAAGAGAGTTTATATAAAGAAGTTGGTAAGACAATAGCTTCAGCATTTATAATTTCAAAGGAATATGATTTAAATTTAGATATTGCAGCTTTAGAAAAAACATATGAAGAAAAATTAAAATCAGTATTCAAGATTAAAACTAAAGATGTACAAGAAAAAGTTGAAACTGTTTTATATGATAAAAAATCAACACTTTCACCTAAAGTTAAAGTTACTAAGCCAAAGGTTGTAATTCCAGTATTACCAGGAAACAATTGTGAATATGACTGCGCTAGAGCTTTTGAAAAAGAAGGAGCTGAAGTAACTCAAGTAGTATTTAGAAATATTACTAAGGAAGCACTTAATGAATCAATAGAAAGACTTGCAAAAGAAATCAGTACAGCACAGATTCTTATGGTTCCGGGAGGATTTTCAGCAGGAGATGAACCAGATGGTTCTGGTAAATTTATTGCAAATGCTCTTAGAAATGAACAGATTAGCAATTCAGTAATGGAACTTCTTAAAAATAGAGATGGATTAGCATTAGGAATTTGTAACGGCTTCCAAGCTTTAATTAAATTAGGTTTAGTTCCATATGGTGAAATAGTTGATATTAAAGAAGATATGGCGACATTAACTTATAACAATATAAATAGACATATGTCTTCAATAATAAGTACAAAAGTAGTTTCTAATAAATCGCCTTGGTTTAGCGAAGTTAATTTAGGAGATATTCATTCAGTTGCGATTTCTCATGGAGAAGGAAGATTCGTTGCACCTGAAAGCTTAATTAAAGAATTAATTGCAAATGGGCAAGTAGCTACTCAATATGTAGATTTTGATGGAAATGTATCATTAAATATGCCATTTAATCCAAATGGATCGATGTACGGAATTGAAGGTATAACTAGCCCTGATGGAAGAGTTCTTGGTAAGATGGCACACAGTGAAAGAATAGGAACTGACCTTTATAGAAATATTCCTGGAGACTTTGATCAAAAGATCTTCAAAGCAGGAGTTGGATATTTTAGATAACAGTTTATGCCCTTTAGGGTACCCAGTGGGCAATTTACAGCTATTGATAATTGAAAGGATGTTAGAAAGAAATGCAAGTAGCAATATTTTTTGGAAGTAAATCTGATACAGAAGTTATGAGAGGAGCTGCAAATGCTTTAAAGGAATTTGGAATTGAATATAAAGCTTTTGTACTTTCAGCTCATAGAGTACCAGAAAAGTTAGAAGAAACATTAGAAGAAATACAGGCTCAAGGATGCCAAGTTATTATAGCAGGTGCGGGTCTTGCAGCACATTTACCAGGAGTCATTGCTTCAAAGACAATACTTCCTGTAATTGGAGTTCCAGTTAAAGCAGCTCTTGAAGGTGTTGATGCATTATATTCTATAGTACAAATGCCAAAATCAATTCCAGTTGCGACAGTTGGTATAAACAACAGTTATAATGCAGGAATGTTAGCAGTTCAAATGTTATCAGTTAATAATAATGAATTAAAAAATAAATTAAAAGAATTTAGATTAAATATGAAGAAAAAATTCATAGAGGAAAATGCGGAAGGAGTAGAACTATAATGGAAAAATTAGAAATGATGTATGAGGGAAAAGCAAAGAAGATTTACGCGACAGATAAGGCTGATGAAGTAATTATATATTACAAAGATGATGCAACAGCATTTAATGGAGAAAAGAAAGGTCAAATAGAAGATAAAGGTGTTATGAACAATGAAATCACTGCTATTTTATTTGAACTTTTAGAAAAGAAGGGGGTCAAAACTCACTTCATTAAAAAATTAAATGATAGAGAACAATTATGTAAAAAGGTTGAAATTGTACCACTTGAAGTTATTGTAAGAAATGTGGCTGCAGGAAGCATGGCTAAGAGATTAGGGCTTGAAGAAGGATATAAGCTTAAGACTACAGTATTCGAATTTTCTTATAAGGATGATGAATTAGGAGATCCATTAATTAACAGTTATCATGCAGTAGCAATTGGAGCTGCAACTTTTGAAGAAATAGACGTTATTTTAAAAATGACAGCTACAGTTAATGATGTATTAAAAGAAGTATTTGCAGCACAGAATATTAACTTAATTGATTTCAAGATTGAATTTGGTAGATGTGCAGATGGAACAATAGTATTAGCAGATGAAATTTCACCTGATACATGTAGATTCTGGGATGCAACAACTGGTGAAAAATTAGATAAAGATAGATTTAGAAGAGACTTAGGCAATGTTAAAGATGCTTATGTTGAAATCTTAAAGAGAATTTCTAAATAATAATTCACAATTATTCAATGCACAATGTACAATTTATGAGGAAAAATAAAATTTTATCAATAATTGTGCATTGTGCATTCTCAATTATTAATTGTAAGTCTTAAATGTTAATGCACTGACCATTAATAATTGACAACTGGGCATTGATTAAAAAATTAAAAGACGAAAGGATTGTATAAATGAATAATTCAAATTTTGAATTAATAATGGATCCAAGTAATGATAAATTTAAAGATGAATGTGGAGTTTTTGGTGTTTATGCCAATCAGCCAATAGATGTTGCAACTATGACCTATTATGGACTTTATGCTCTTCAACACAGAGGACAAGAAAGTGCTGGAATAGCTGTTGCAGATGGTGAAAAAATAGATATTCACAAAGGTTTAGGTCTTATTACAGAAGCTTTTAAACCAGAAGATCTAAGTAAACTACAAGGTCATATAGCTGTAGGGCATGTTAGATATTCAACTGCTGGAGGAAAGGGTATAGAAAATGCTCAACCTATAGTAAGCACTTCAAAAATCGGATCAATTGCTATGGCTCATAATGGAAATCTAGTAAATGATGATGTTATAAGAGAATTGCTTGAAGATGCTGGACAAATTTTTCATACATCTACAGATTCAGAAGTAATTGCTTGTCTTATAGCAAGAAGTGCAAAAAAGGGGCTTGCAAAGGCAGTTGTAGATGCAATGTCAGCTATTAGAGGGTCTTTTGCATTAACTATTATGTCAAAAGATAAGTTGATCGGGGCTAGAGATCCACACGGAATAAGACCATTGTCATTGGGGAAAATTGAAGAAGGTTATATACTAACTTCAGAAAGTTGTGCTTTAGATGCAATAGGCGCTGAACTTATTAGAGATATTGAACCAGGGGAAATAGTAATAATAGATGCAGATGGAATACAATCATATAGATATTCTGAAAACACTAAGTGTCAAACCTGTGCATTCGAATATATATATTTTGCTAGACCAGATTCAAGAATTGATGGGCTTGAAGTTCATACAACAAGAGTAAAAGCTGGTGAACAATTATTTAAGGAACATCCATTAGATGCAGATATAGTTATAGCAGTTCCAGATTCAGGAATACCAGCAGCTATAGGATATGCAAAGGCATCTGGAATACCTTTTGATACAGGATTTATAAAAAACAGATATGTTGGAAGAACTTTTATATCTCCATCACAAGAAATAAGAGAAAGAGCAGTTGCAGTAAAATTAAATCCATTAAAAGTAAACTTAGAAGGTAAAAGAGTTATTCTTATTGATGATTCTATAGTTAGAGGAACTACTTCAAAACATTTAATTGAATCACTTAGACGTGCAGGAGTAAAAGAAGTTAACTTTTTAATTGCATCACCAAGTGTTAAATATCCATGTTATTTTGGAATAGATACTCCTTATAGAAGCGAGCTTGTTGCTGCTAATCATACTGTTGAAGAAATTAGAGATATGATTGGAGCAGATTACTTAGGATACTTAAGTGAAGAAGGGGTTTATAGAAGCTGCGGCGATAGAGACGGATTCTGTATGGGATGCTTTAATGGCATTTACCCAGTAGCAACACCAATAGAAGAAATATCAAAAGATCTTGAAAGGTAGGTTTAATAAATGATTACTTACAAAGAAGCTGGAGTTAATATTGAAGAAGGATATAGATCAGTTAAATTAATAAAGGAATATGCAGCAAAAACTATGAGTCAATATGTATTAAATGGACTAGGTAGCTTTGCAGGTATGGTTGAATTACCATCAGGTTATGAAAAACCAGTTTTAGTTTCAGGAACTGATGGAGTTGGAACTAAACTTGAAATAGCATTCAAAAATAAGAAATATGATACTGTTGGAATTGATTGTGTAGCTATGTGTGTAAATGATATTTTATGCCATGGAGCAAAACCATTATTCTTTCTAGATTATATAGCTTGTGGAAAACTTGAAGCAGAAGTTGCTTCGGATTTAGTTAAAGGAATATCAGATGGTTGTATAGATTCTGATTGTGCTTTGATTGGTGGAGAAACTGCTGAAATGCCAGGTTTTTATTCAGAAGGTGAATATGATATGGCAGGCTTTGCGGTTGGTATTGCTGATAAAGATAAGATTATTAATGGAAGCAATATTAAAGAAGGAGATAAATTAATTGGGATAGCTTCTTCAGGGGTTCATTCTAATGGATATTCATTAATTAGAAAAGTATTTCCTGATTTAAATGAAGAATTTAAAGGAGAGGAAGTATGGAAGACATTAATTACTCCTACAAAAATATATGTAAAACCTGTGCTTAAGCTATTAGAAAGCTATGAAATAAAAGGAATGGCACATGTTACTGGTGGAGGTTTCATTGAAAATGTACCAAGAATGTTTAATGGAGGAAACTTCACAGCAGTAATTAATAAAGATTCATATCCACTTCCAGCTATATTTGAAAGAATTATTGAAAAGGGTGTAGATAAAGAGCATATGTATAATACTTTTAATATGGGAATTGGATTTGTGCTTGCTGTTAACGAAAAGGATGTTGCACCTATTATAAAAGCATTAGTAGAAATGGGCGAAAAGGCTTATGAAATAGGATATGTAACATCTGGAGGTGAAGGTATTTGTTTAAAATAGCGGTCTTGGTTTCTGGGGGAGGAACTGACCTTCAATCTGTTATAGATGCCGTAGAAAATAAAGAACTTAATGTAAAAATAGAAATGGTTATTGGAAGTCGTGATAATATTTATGCTTTAGAGAGAGCAAAAAAGCATGGTATTGAAACTTTTGTTATAAGTAGGAAAGAATATGGGGAAAAAGCTTCAGATAAAATATTAGAATTAACTAAAGGAAAGGTTGATTTAATAGTTCTTGCAGGATTTTTAGCAATTTTAGATGGAGATATATTAAAGGAATTCGATAACAAGATAATTAATATTCATCCATCTTTAATTCCTTCTTTTTGTGGGGCTGGTATGTATGGATTAAAAGTTCATGAAGCTGTAATAAAAAGTGGTGTTAAATTTTCAGGATGTACTGTTCATTTTGTAAATTCAGAAGTAGATGGTGGAGCAATACTTCTTCAAGAAGTAGTTCCAGTATATTTTGAAGATGACGCGGAAACACTTCAAAAAAGAATTTTAGAAAAAGAGCATTTAATATTGCCAGAAGCTATTAGATTAATCAGTGAAGGTAAAGTTGAATTTGTAAACGGAAAAGCGAAGATCAGTTAACTGAGAAAGGTGATTTTATGAAAAAGAGAGCTTTAATAAGTGTATTTGATAAAGATGGAGTTTTAGATTTTGCTAAATTTTTAGTATCTAAGGATGTTGAAATTGTATCAACAGGAGGGACTTATAAATATTTAAAGGAAAATGGAGTTGAAGTTATTGAAATCAATGAAGTAACAAATTTTCCTGAAATGCTAGATGGTAGAGTTAAGACTCTTCACCCATTAGTTCATGCAGGTATTCTTGCTATAAGAGATAATGAAGAGCATATGAACACATTAAAAGGAAGAGATATTCATACTATTGATTATGTTGTTGTAAATTTATATCCATTCTTTGAAAAAGTTAAAGAAGATTTAGAATTTGAAGAAAAGGTAGAGTTTATTGATATTGGCGGTCCTACAATGCTTAGAGCTGCTGCTAAGAATTTCCAAGATGTAGTAGTGATTTCTGATAAAAACGATTATAATGTTGTTATGGAAGAAATTAAAACAAATGGGGAAACTTCTTTAAAAACTAAGAAGAGATTAGCAGGGAAAGTTTTTAATCTTATGAGTGCTTATGATGGAGCTATTTCAAACTTTTTACTAGCTGATGATGAAGAAGAATATCCAGAGTATCTTTCAGTTTCATATAAGAAAATGCAAGGACTTCGTTATGGTGAAAATTCACACCAAACAGCAGCAGTTTATTCAGCAACAATGCTTGATGGGGCTATGAATACCTTTGAAGTATTAAATGGTAAAGAATTATCTTATAATAATTTTAAGGATTGTGATATAGCTTGGAAATGTGCTAATGAATTTGATGAACCAGCTTGTTGCGCATTGAAGCATAACACACCATGTGGTGTTGCTGTTGGGAAAGATTCCTATGAGGCTTATATGAAGGCATATGAAGTGGATCCAACTTCAATATTTGGTGGAATCATTGGATTTAATAGGAAAGTTGATAAGAAGACAGCAGAAGAAATGGTTAAAATTTTCTTAGAAGTTATTGCAGCTCCAGAATATGATGAAGATGCTTTAGAGGTATTAAAGACTAAGAAAAATTTAAGAGTTCTTAAATTTAATAACAAACCAAAAGCCGACAAATACATGGTTACGGTTGATGGGGCAATGCTTATTCAAGAAGAGGATAATAAGTTAATAGAAGAAATCAAAGTAGTAACTGATAAGAAACCAACTGATGAAGAAATGAAAGATTTATTATTTGGAATGAAAGTTGTTAAGTATGTTAAATCAAATGCTATCGTTGTTGCTCATAACGGAATAGCACTTGGAATTGGTGGAGGTCAAGTTAATAGAATCTGGCCAACAGAAGATGCTTTAAAGAGAGGAAAAGGAGCTACAATCTTAGCTTCTGATGCTTATTTCCCATTTGGAGATGTTGCAGAAACAGCGGCAAAGGCTGGCATAAAAGCAATAATTCAACCAGGTGGATCTATTAGAGATCAAGAATCCATAGATGTTTGCAATAAATATGGAGTTGCAATGGTATTTACAGGATATAGACACTTTAAACACTAATTAGGGCAGTTTAGAGTTAATAGTTATGAGTTAAGGAATTTTAGCCAAAACTCATAACTGAATGAATTTGGAGGTATGTAAATGAAACTTCTTTTAATTGGTTCAGGCGGTAGAGAACATGCTTTAGCTTGGAAATTGGCTAAAAGTGCAAAAGTAGAAAAAATATTTGTTGCGCCAGGTAATGGCGGAACAGCAATTGAAAATAAATGTGAAAATGTAAACATAACTGATATTGATGAATTGGTTAAATTTGCACAAAAAGAAATTATAGATCTTACAATAGTTGGACCAGAAGATCCTTTGACAAAGGGAATTGTAAATAAATTTAAAAAAGAAGGCTTGAAAATCTTCGGACCAGCTGAAAGTGCTGCACAGCTTGAAGGTAGTAAAAGTTTTTCTAAAGAATTTATGAAAAAGTATGGAGTTAAAACTGCTGAATATGAAACCTTTACTAATGTAGAGGAAGCGCTAAAATACCTTGAAAAATGCCCATATCCAACAGTTGTTAAGGCTGATGGCTTAGCTGCTGGAAAAGGTGTTGCAATTTGCGAAAATAAAGAAGAAGCAGTGACAGCAGTAAAATCGTATATGGTAGATGATATATTTAATGGAGCAGGACAAAAAATAGTAATAGAAGAATTCCTTGAAGGTGTTGAAGCTTCAATTCTTTCTATTACAGATGGAAAAACAATTATTCCGTTTATATCAGGAAAAGACCATAAGCAAATATTTGATGGTGGAAAAGGCCCTAATACAGGTGGAATGGGAGTATTAGCGCCAAATCCTTACGTTACAGAAGATGTAATGAAAGATTTTGAAGATAACATAATGGCTAAGACTCTAACTGGAATAAGAGAAGAAGGTTTTGATTATAAAGGAATTATATTCTTTGGTATTATGATTACTAAGAAAGGAACTTATCTTTTAGAATATAACGTTAGAATGGGAGATCCAGAAACACAATCAGTTCTTTACTTAATGGAAAGTGATTTGGTTGAAGTAATAGAGGCGGCACTTCACGAAGAATTAGATAAGACTATTATCAAGTGGAATAATGGGGTATGTATAAATGTAGTTTTAGCTTCAAAAGGATATCCAGGAGAATTCACTAAAGGTCATGAAATTACTATTGATGAAAAAGTAAAAGATAAGGTATTTTTAGCTGGAGCAAAGGCAGAAGATGGTATTTTAAAAACAAATGGTGGTAGAGTATTATCAGTTATTGGTTTAGGAAAAACTTTAGAAGAAGCTAGAGAAGATGCTTATGAAAATAT
This sequence comes from Clostridium sp. YIM B02555, assembly GCF_022320955.1. Lineage (NCBI taxonomy): Bacteria > Bacillati > Bacillota > Clostridia > Eubacteriales > Clostridiaceae > Clostridium > Clostridium sp. YIM B02555. The sequence continues at coordinate 433,059 of NZ_JAKJJY010000001.1, forward strand.
AAAATTTGTTACTTTTGAAGGTGCTTATTGGAGAACGGACATAGGAACACATAAATAATTTTAGATATAGAGTTGTTGCAAAGCAATATGATAGTTTTGTAACAGCTCATTTTTTTATATAATTAATGTGAGTTCTTAATTGAATTCACATTAATTATATAAGATAATATATTTGTATTAAGTGGAAATCTATTGCTTCAGAATACGTTCTTTAGCTATTAACTGAATAATAATTTATTCAGCATCAGTCATTACATAGGATTCTATATTTTGGCTCTTTATTAAATCATAGCTAATCCAGCCATAACCGTTGATTCCCCAGCTTGTACCCCATGAATTTATTATTTTTACTGCTCTTTTACTATCATCATAGCCAATTACACATAATGCATGGCCGCCTCTGCTTCTTCCATAAATTTTATCATAAATTGGATTGCTAGCACTCAAGTTATCAAAATCGGGATATACTTCTATACCAATAACGACAGGATTACTGCTTGCTAGTTGTGCCTTTATTGCACTATAATTACCATCTGGAAGCTGGCTCCAGTCTGCAGCTTTATATTTAGCAGCATTAGCTTTTTGGCTAGCTGTAGGAGTAGTTTCCCATGCATATTCGCTTCCGTCATAAGGCATATCAGTTAATGTAGTGCAGCCTTGTGTCTCTAAAATATTAAATGCATCTGAAAAATCAGAACCACCACCATCTGCTGAATTATCTGCATGTATTTGACTATATATATATGCAGGACTAAAGATATGTGAGTTTGTGTTTAGAGACCATTTCCATTCTTGTCCTTCTTGATAAGACTTATCAGCATATCCAGTTGCCCAGGTAACACAACTTCCTAAATCTCCTTGATTACCTACTTTAGGAAATTGATTTGTTAAGTCAACTTTAGCAGGTAATTGCACTTTGCTATCTGAATTCACAACCATTTTAATTCCTGGTATTTTTTCATGTAAGTGATTTAATCCAGTTGGATGCAAAGTAGCTGCATATGAATTTTGATTTGGAATTAAAGCCCCTAAAATTGCAAGTGAACATGCTAAGAATTTGATACTAGCTTTGTTAAATTTCATTTTTATCCCTCCCAATTTTTTTATTATCAATAGTTATCTTATGCCTAGCCACTGTAACGTGTAATTTTAAATTTATATGGAAGATGATAGTAGGCCACAGCATAAATAATTTATAATAAAAGTCTAACTATATACTGCTTGGACAAAGTTTACTTATTGTACATTTCACCTCATTTCGTGTAAAGAATATATATCCAACTTAGGAAATAGAAACTTTTATTCTATAAATTTTTAATTATGGGAAAATATTATTGTAATTGTAGTTTGATTCAATTAAAAAAACAATATTAAATGATCTAAATGTCTATTTTAGAGCATCAAAAGATTAGTTTTATTAAAATATTTCTTTTTAATGCAGATTTTATATGTTTTAAGACTTGCTTTTCATGAAAGAAATTGAGAAAGAAGCATTTAATAAAAGATTATTTTAGATTAATTCAATTTAGGTTATAATGAAATTAGGCAAAAGAAATAGAAGTGTATTTTAGAGAGAATGAGGTAAGAGAAATATGATTAAAAAGTTAGTTTGTAGTGTTATTGCTACAATATCAATAATTATGCTAATACCAATTGGAGCTTCTGCAGAATGGAAAAGTGATAATCATGGCTGGTGGTATACTGAAGGAAGTTCATATATAACTGGCTGGAAGCAAATTAATAATTTGTGGTATTATTTTGGGGCTGATGGTTATATGCAAAAGGGTTGGATTAAAGATGGAGCTTGGTGGTATTACTTAAAGGATAATGGAGTTATGGCCACTGGAAAAATTTCAATTAAGGATAAGACGTATGAATTTTATGACAATGGAAGATGGAAAAATAATTATCTTCCTAGTAGAGAATCGTTAAAAGATAATAGTATGAAGCCATCAGCAAAAACATTAGAAGAAACTTCTGATTTTAGCTGGTTCGAAGAGCATGGAAATAAATATTTCAAAATTTTAGGTGGTATTTATGCCTATGGCGGATGGAATATAGATGGTGATTTGTATGTATTTGATAAAAATGGAGTATTACAGAAAGGTGAATACACTGGACAAAGCGGAAACAAATATCTTTTAGGTGAAGATGGGAAATTTGTAAAGGGAATTACTTATCCAGAGGATGAATTGTGGGTTGAAACTGCGTTAACAACTAAGTCGACCACAGATAAAAATGATGTTAAATTAGATGATAGTAATATGATGAATTTAAATGATCCATATTCTAAAGATCTCGCCGCAGGAAATGGAACAACAATTTTACAAGCACTAGATTACAAGCTAGAGAATAAAAAATCAAAACCTAAAATTGAAGGTAAAACTTTATACTGCAAGGTTAAACAATCTATATATTTGGGAAATATTAAAGTTAGCAGTGAAAATTCTAAAAGTTCAGCACTTCCAAACTTAATGGTAATGGCAAGTAGTACAGATGAGAATGTTGTTTATTCAGCAGTTGATTTAGGTTTAGAAGATGGATTCTATAAAAATATTTATCCAAAAATAGAGGCATATAAAGCAGGTAAAGCAACTATAACAATAAGCGTAAATGGAGCAAAAACCACATTTGATGTTATTGTAACTGAATAAAAATGCAATTATTATATGAAGATAAAATTAGGAAGAGATCTTGGAGAAAAGCAAGATCTCTTTTTTGCGCAGAAATATTTTTGAGAGGGAGAAAATTATAAAAACTAGATATTGACAATATATTCTACAAGTTGTAGTATGAAAATATACTACAGTTTGTAGAATAAGTTTGAGGAGGCGATATTCATGAGAATTGGAAAGATTTCAGATGCTGAAATGGAAATAATGAAAATTATTTGGAATAAGAATAGGCAAGTTACTACAGCAGATATTTTAGAAGAATTGCCGAAAGAAAATTCATGGAAGATAACAACAGTGATGACTCTTATATCAAGGTTGACTGATAAGGGGATTTTAAAAGTAGCTAAATTAGGAAAGTTAAATAATTATTCAGCCAAAATTACTGAAGAAGAATATAAAGCAATTCAAGCCGATAATTTTCTTGAAGATATGCATAACGGTTCTGTTAAAAATTTTATAGCAACTTTGTTTAATAATAAAAAAATAAGCAAAGAAGATATATCAGATTTAAAAAAATGGCTTAAGGATGTGTAGAGGCTATGGATATTTTTAAGATTCTCTTGCAAATTACCTTAACTGGAAGCTTATTGTCTTTAATATTATGCTTATTTAAGCCATTTACTAAAAAAGTTTTTAGTGCAACTTGGAATTATTATATGTTAGTTATAACATTATTATTTTTTATTATACCAATAGGAAGTTTTATTAAATTTCCAGAAATAGTAGTTTACAAGGGAACAGTTCCTATTGAAACTACAAGTAAGATATTACAGTTAGATAATAAAAAGATTTCACAAGGTGAGAATAAAGATGATATACGAGTATTAAATGATAAGAATGAATTGGTACCTCTAAATACAAATGAAATTACTTTACGAGAAGCAAAACCAATTAATGAGATACTAAAAAAAGAGATATTAATTTATATTTGGGCTATAGGTATAATAATATTTATAGCTAAGGAAGCTTATAATTATAGATCCTTTTATAAAAAGCTTAACATTGCAAGTAATATGATTGAGGATGAAATAATTATTAATGCTTTAGAGACATCTAAGAAAAATTTAAATATAAGTAAAAAAATAATTTTTTGTGAATGTTCATGCATTAAAAGCCCTATGATTACAGGAATATTGAAACCTACAATAACTATACCTAAAAGGGAAGAAAATTTGGACAAACTAGAGATAATTCTTACTCATGAATTACTTCATTTCAAAAGAAAAGATTTATGGATAAAAATAATGGCGCTTGTAGTCAATATAATTAATTGGTTTAATCCTATTGCTTATATTATTAGAAGTAAAATAAATGTTGAATGTGAATTATCCTTAGATGAGCATTTAATTAGGAATATGGATAAATCAAAAAGAAAGTACTATGGAGAAATTATTTTAGAACAAATAGAATACTCTCAAAATAAATCTTTAAGTTTAGGAGCATCAGTTTGTAAAGGTAGAAAGGAGCTTGAAACAAGATTGAAAAATATAATATTTTTTAAAAAATCAAGAAAATTAATTGTAGGTATATCATTTATAGCAGCTATGTTTTTCACGTTTACCAGCCTATTTACTGCAAATGCAGTTTTTGCTGATAATAGTAACTTGGAAAAGAATAATAAAACAACAGAATTTGCTGCTTTTGTAGCAAATGATGGCTTATATATGTCAGAATTGAAAGAAAATAATTCAATTCTTCTTGATAAAAGCCAGAAGATTAAAAAACCATTAATATCAAAGAATGGATTGTTTGTTGCATATACAAAGGAAGAAAATTTATATGTATGTAATATAAAAACTCGTGAAATAATGGAAGTATCTAAAAATATAGAGTCATACGATTGGAATAATTCAGGTGATTTAATTTATTCTAGTAGTAATTCTGGAATATCCATGTATAATGCTGAAGATAAAAATTCAAAAACACTTATAAGTAATGAATATGATTATTACAACATTAACTGTGATAGCAAAGGGAAAATATATGCAAATAAAGAATTAAAGTATTCTGAAGGAAATGACAAAAAAATAAAAACTATGGGCATAATTTGTTATGACTTAAATACTAAAGAAGAAAAGGTTATTTTAGCAAGTAAAGAAGGTACCAATAAAGAAATTAATGAGAAATATACAATTTCTGAGTTATTTGAATCAATTGGTTCAACACCTAATGTTTCAAAGGTTTCAACCGATGATAAATACTTGTATATCTGGAATGGACCTAAGTCAGGGTCATTGTCAGCTGATGCTACTGAATTTTCAGTATATGATATTTTAAATAATAAATTTATAGAAAATAATAATATGATAGCATTAGCTTATAAAGATAATATTTCACAAAATCCAGTAGATAGCAATCTTGTTGCAGTAAATAATGGTGAATATAGAGATATGTATTATAATAAAACATTAGGTATTTATAATGTAGATAATAATAGTTTTACAAATTTACTTCCGCAAGATCAAGTTTCTATGACACCAGATTATTCTGCTGATGGAAAAAACATAGTATATTCAGGAACCAATAGCATAAAAGATTCTAAATTGATAAGTAATAAAGAATGGGAAAACCAAGCGCACCATATTTATGCAGTAAATACAGATACAAAAAAAGTAATACAAATAACAAATAGTAAAGCTTTCGATTTTATGCCTAAATATTTATTAAATAATGAAATATTATTTGTACGAGAAGATGGTAATTCTTATAGTCTGTGGAAGACAAAAGATGGAGTAGAAACAAAGCTTGCAGATAATTTGAATTTTAAATCTAATTCATATACTAATATTTGGTACTATGGTCATTATGAAACTGAGCAAGTTGTAGATTTGTTTTTGGGATAATAGGTTACTATATATAATTGTAGTAAAAATGTATTAAAGTTGTAGATAAAAACTTCACTAAATTAATAATTTAGTGGAGTTTTTATTTTAAGGATAGGTCATATAGGATATAATATTAGATGGTTAGTGTAGATTTTGATATTAAAAATTATGATAAACGTATATTATAGAAAATTGAAAAGAGATAATTAATTTGAGATAAGAAAAATGAATGGATTAAATGATAATATGGAAAATAAAAATTATTTGTATAATAACTATTTAAATATGGCAAGGAACTTAAGAACTGAAAACAACTTATTAAAGGCCATGAGTTTCTATAAAAAAGCATATGCGCTAGATATAGGCAAGTTTGATATAGAGTTACTTATGGATATGGCATTGCTATATGATCAAATTGGACTTTCAAGTGAGGCAGAAAGTAAATACTTAGAGATTATTAAGCTAGATAAAGATGAAGCCATAGCATATTATGGTTTGGCTATTATATATGATGAAAATGATGAATTAGAGAAAGCTAAAACATTTTATAAAAAAGCAATAGAAAAAAATCCTAATTATGATAAAGCATATTTCTTTTTAGCAAATATATATGATGAAATTGGGCAAAAAGAGAAGGCAATACTTAATTATAAAAAGGTTATTGATATAAATCCTTATGATTTATGGGCCTATGCAAACACTGCATGTATTTTAGAAGAACAGAATAAGAATAGTGAAGCTTTGGAATATATAAATAAAGCATTGAAAGTAGATAGGAGACACTACAAGATACTTTTTAATAAAGCCGTTATTTTAAATAAGCTTGGAATGATAGAGGAAAGTAAAGAATACTATAATAAATCAATTAAAGAAAATCCAAGATATCCATTTAGTTTCCTAAATTTAGCGGTTATATATAGGGAAGAAGGAAATTTTGAAAAGGCTATTGAGATAATAACGGATGGAATAAATGAAAATATGGAAGAAGGATTTTTATATTATAATAGGGCTTGCTTTTATGTAAATATAAATGAAAATTTAAAGGCTATTAATGACATTAAAAAAAGTATACAATTAAATGAAGATTTTTTGGGGTATATGAAAAAGGATAGGGAATTAGATCCAATACGAGGAATTAAAGAATATAAAGAAATTGAAGGTACTTCAAAACAATAAAAATACAAAAGAGTTAAAGAAAAATATTTAGGAGGAACCAAAATGGAATTTATTATTGACAAGGTTAAAAGAGAGGATTTTGATGAAATAGTTAAAATATATGAACAAGGAATAAAAACTGGAATTTCAACGTTTCAAACTAAATCACCAACATATGAGGCATGGGATGAAGGACATATTAAAGAATGTAGATTAGTAGCAAGAAGTGGTGATAGAGTGTTAGGTTGGGCTACTTTAGCTAAAATATTTCAAAGACCTGTATATGATGGTCTTTTAGAATTAAGCTTATATATTGCTGAAGATGCTAGAGGTAAAAAGGTTGGACAAACATTGCTTAATGCATTGATAGAAGAATCAGAAAAACATGGAATTTGGTCAATTCAATCACTTATAATTAAGGAAAATAAAGCCAGTATTGCACTTCATGAAAAATGCGGATTCAGGCATGTAGGATATTGGGAAAAAGCAGGAAAGATGTCACATGATAATTTATGGTATGATGTTGTTATTATGGAAAGAAGAAGCACAATAATATGAACTAATAAGTAAACAAAGTTCATATAAAATAATTTTAATACTAAAAACTTAATGGAAGCTTGTCCGATGTTTGCTTACTAAAACTTTATGTTTAGAGCAAGCTGAAGGGTGAACAAGCTTCCATTTAATATTTTATGTAGTTTTTTATAATAAATGCTTTTACTTTTATAGATTGTAAAATTAGTTTCTATATTGAACTTCAGATAGATTTGATACATGTTCGTATTCTATTTTTTCATTGTTATATAAGAATTTTACCCCATCTATCCATTCGCCTCTAGATTTATTATTAGATTGAAGAAAATTCTCAATTAAAGTACCAGAAGTCACAGAACCACCAGTGGAACCTTGGAATTTTGATATCCATTTCTTATTGTTAGCGTCAGCTAAATTTATGGTGGCAACTTTTTTACCGTTAACAGTATCTATAGATTTAATTTCAATAGGTAGGTTATCAAATTTCTTTTCTGATAATGCTTTTGATAATTGTTTTAATTTATCTTCTAAGGTCGAATTTTCGTTTACTTCAATATTGCCTGATTGGTTAGGTTCTAAAGAATTTTCATCAATACTATATATATTAATTTTAATTTTATTTACCTTTGGCTCACTTTTTGATTGAGTATCATCTGATTTAGTAGCATTGGAGTTATCTTTATTTTGTTCCACAGTAGTGTTGCTGTCTGCTTTTGAAGTTGTGGTATCATTTGCTTTTTGAGTACAAGAAACCATTACAATGCTTAATAATAATACTGTAGATAAAATTAATTTTCTGATCATAATATGTACACCTCCTGAGTCTGTAATTAATATATATTATAATTACAATTATAAATTTACAGATAGGATTTTTTATTCTTTAGGAATTTATAGTAAAGTTAAATCTGTGGATAACTTATTGAAAAGGCCAATTAAGTAAGTTTTATGTGTCAAAAAGAATAAAAAATAAATCTTATTCGCCTGCATAAAATGTTCTCATATGCAGCATAGCTGCCATTTCTAAGGTGCAGATTTTTCTCACATGCGTTCGAAAAGGCAGATGCGTAAAAAAAATCTCCGGCTCCACAGTCGCCTGCGATTTTTTTATTAATTAATTGTAAATATATATTATTAATTGAGTAAATTATATCATATCATAGTATATTTTTAAAGCATATGATAAAATGGGAAAAAATGAAAAAAGTTTGACATTATATTTTTGTTATAGTATATTTTGATTATCAAACTATTTGATTTTAAAACTTTTAATTCCATATATATTCAAAAGATAAACTAATTAAAAAGCTATTTTTTTAATTAGTATTGAATTTCTATGGGTATTTTTTGTATGTCAAGGTGGAGAGTGCAGATGAATGGATAGTACACTTATAATGATCAATGAACTTTTAGTACAGTTGTTTAATGATGTTATACAAATAGAAGAACAGAGTTTAAAAAATGGCGTACTTTCAGATCTTTCAATTACTGAGATTCATACGATCGAAGCTATTGGAATGTATAAGGAAAGTACAATGTCTGAAGTAGCACAGAAGTTAAAAATTACTGTAAGTACTTTAACGACGGCTATTAATAAATTGATAAAAAAAGGATACGTAGAAAGAAAAAGAATAGAGGAAGATAGAAGAGTTGTTTTAGTTAAATTAACGAAAAGAGGAAAGTTAGCCTTTAGGCTTCATGAAAGATTTCATAGGGAAATGGTAAACACAGCTATAGACGGATTAAATTTGGAAGAAGAAGAAATTTTGGTTTCGTCTTTAAATAAAATAAATCACTTTTTTGTGAAAAAATATAAATTGGAATAATGAAGGAGAAAATTATGAACAATGTTAAGATTGCTAGTATTGGGGCATATTTACCACCTTTAGTAGTTACAAATGATAAAATAAGTGAATTTGTTGATACAAATGATGAATGGATTGTACAAAGAACAGGAATAAAGGAGCGAAGAATTTCTGAGGGAGAAAATACATCTGAAATCTCTACTAAAGCAGCTCGAATTGCTCTTGAAAGAGCTGGAGTTGATCCAAAAGATTTAGATTTAATAATAGTTGCAACTATTAGTCCAGACAAATTTATACCATCAGTTGCTTGTTTAGTCCAAAGCAATTTAGATGCTGATAAGGCTGCTTGCTTTGATATAAGTGTTGCATGTTCAGGGTTTGTATATGGATTAGAAATAGCAAGAGCACTTATGAATACAATGAACTATAAGAATGCACTAGTTATTGGTGCAGAAGTTCTTTCAAAAGTAATGGATTGGTCAGATAGAAGTACATGTATACTATTTGGAGATGGAGCAGGCGCAGCTGTATTAAAACAAGATGAAAAACAAGGAATAATCAAATCATATTTAAGATCGGATGGGAAAAAAGGGGAAGCATTGACTATAGGAGCTACTGATTTTGATACACCTTTTACTAAAGAAAAAACAGTAAGTGATAGAATTATCAAAATGAATGGTAGAGAAGTACTTAGATTTGCAGTAGGTGCAATTGATGATGCTGTTAAAGAAGTTTTAAAGGATACCGATATTTCAATAGATGAAATTAAATATGTAGTACCTCATCAGGCAAACTATAGAATTATAAAATTGGCAGCAGAAAAATTAAATTTAAGTGAAGATAAATTCTATTTGAATTTAGATAGAGTGGGGAATACATCAGCAGCATCAGTTCCTATAGTTTTAAATGAAATGTATGAGAAAGGTTTATTTAATAAAGGAGATAAAATCATTTTAGTTGCATTTGGTGGTGGCTTAACTTATGGTGCGACATTAGTTGAATGGTAAAAAAAATAAGGTTTAATAACAAGGAATTATAAAAATAACAATTATTTATATAAATTATGAACTTATTTTTAACTTTTAGGTTATTTCATTGATAACTAAAGACTATATATAGTAAAATTATTTATCATGTTAAAGTTATTTGTCTACAATTGATTCAAAAAGAGTTTATTGATGGGCATAAAGATGATTAAGGATTTGATTATGCTGGGAGGAAATTATTGTGAAAAAAAGTAGAGTGTGTGAACTATTAAAAATAGAGTATCCTATATTTCAAGGTGCAATGGCGAGAATTGCAGATGCATCTTTAGCTTCAGCTGTAAGCGAAGCAGGAGGACTTGGAATAATAACAGGAGCAGCACCAACTGAATGGGTAAGGGAACAAATACAAAAAACTAAGAAGTTAACTGATAAACCTTTTGGAGTAAATATAATGTTAATGTCAGAAAATGCTGAAGAAATAGCTGAGTTAGTTTGTGAAGAAGGAGTAGCAGTAGTTACAACTGGGGCAGGAAGTCCAGGAAAGTATATGGAAAAGTGGAAGGCTCATGGGATAAAAGTTATACCAGTAGTAGCTTCAGTAGCTTTAGCTAAAAGAATGGAAAAGGCAGGTGCTGATGCTATTATTGCAGAAGGAACTGAATCAGGAGGACATGTTGGGCAGTTGACTACAATGGCATTAGTGCCACAAGTTGTTGATGCAGTTGAAGTCCCAGTTATAGCAGCAGGTGGTATTGGTGATGGAAGAGGTGTAGCTGCATCATTCATGCTAGGAGCTGAAGGAATTCAAGTTGGAACAAGATTCTTAGTAGCTAAAGAATGCACAATACATCAAAATTACAAAGACAAGGTATTAAAAGCTAATGATATAGATACTGAAGTTACAGGAAGACCAACTGGTCATCCAGTTAGAGTTCTTAGAAACAAACTTGCAAGAACTTATTTGAAGTTAGAAAAAGAAGGAGCATCTGTTGAAGAGTTAGAAAAACTTGGAGCAGGCGCGTTGAAAAAAGCTGTTGTAGATGGTGACGTTGATAATGGATCACTTATGTCGGGACAAATTGCAGGTCTTATTAATAAAGAAGAGACTTGTAAGGAAATGATTGAAGAATTATTCAATGAAGCAAATGAATTATTTGGAAAATTTGGAGGAAACCATGAATAGTACTAAAACTGCATTTCTTTTTCCAGGTCAAGGGGTTCAAACAATAGGCATGGCAAAAGAACTTTATGAGAACATACCAGAATGTAAAGAAATTTTAGATAGAAGTGAAGAAATTTTAAAAATGCCAATTAAGCAAATGATGTTTGAAGGACCAGAAGAAGTTCTTACAGCAACAGAAAATGCTCAACCTACAATTCTTGTAGCATCACTTATGGCATTAAAGGCTCTAGAGATAAATGGAATAGAAGCTGATTATACAGCAGGTCTTAGTTTAGGTGAATACGCATCTCTTATATATGGAGGGGCTCTTTCTTTGGAAGATGGATTATTGCTTATAAAAGAAAGAGGAAGAATAATGGGAAGTGCATTACCTGAAGGGTTAGGTACAATGGCTGCAATATTAAAATTAGATGATGAAAAGTTACAAGAATTATTAAAAAGAGCAAGTGAATTTGGAGTTATAGAAGGTGCTAATTTTAATTGCCCTGGGCAAGTATCGGTTTCAGGAGAAAATAAGGCTGTTGCTGAAGCGATAAAAATAGCTAAGGAACTTGGGGGACTTGGAATTCCATTAAAGGTAAGTGGACCATTCCATAGTTCGCTTCTTGAGCCAGCAAGTGAAGAATTCTTTGATACAATAAAGAAAGTAAACATTAAAGAACTTAATAAAACAGTATATTCGAATGTTAAAGGTCTTCCATATGAACCACAAGATGATATTAGAGAATTATTAAAGAAACATATAAGATCATCTGTGCTTTTTGAAAAGACTATAAAGCATATGTTAGATAATGGAGTAGATACATTTATAGAAGTTGGTCCAGGAAAAGCACTTAGAGGATTCGTTAAGAAGATTGATAAGACTGTAAAACTTTTAAATGTTGAAGATATGACTTCATTAAATAATGCGATTGACAATAATCAATAATCAATAGTTGATTATCAATAAACTGCCAAGCATTGATAGTTGATTATTAAACATTGACAATTGAATGGAGGTAATTATATGTTAAAAGGAAAATGTGCAATTATTACAGGTGCATCAAGAGGAATAGGAAAAGCAGTAGCGTTAAAGCTTGCATCTCTTGGAGCTAATATTGTTATAAATTATAGAAGTAATGAAAAAGAAGCTTTAGAAGTTGAAAAGGAAATACAAAACATGGGAGTTGACACTTTGTGTGTTAAAGGAGATATTTCTAAAGCAGAAGAAGTGGAACATCTTATTACATGTGCTAAAGAAAAGTTTGGAATTATAGATATTATGGTTAATAATGCTGGAATTACAAAGGATACATTAATACTTAGAATGAAAGAGGAAGACTTTGATAGTGTTATTGATGTAAATTTAAAAGGAGTATTTAATTGTTTAAAGGCGATTACTCCAATTATGGTTAAACAAAAGAAAGGAAAGATAATAAATCTTTCATCAGTGGTTGGTATTTCAGGAAATGCTGGTCAAGTTAATTATTCAGCATCTAAGGCTGGGGTTATAGGAATGACAAAGTCACTAGCTAAAGAAGTTGGATCAAGAGGGATTACAGTAAATGCTGTAGCTCCAGGATATATAGAAACAGATATGACGGAAACTTTAGGAGAAAAATATAAAGAAGAAATGAAGAAAAATATTCCACTTAAGAGACTTGGAACAGCAAAAGATGTGGCAGAAGTTATAGCTTTCCTAGCAAGTGAAAGTGCGGATTATGTTACAGGTCAAGTTATCCAAGTTGACGGCGGAATGTTAATGTAATGGAGGAAGAATAGGGTTATGGAAAAAAGAGTAGTTATCACAGGTATGGGGGCTTTAACTCCAATTGGAAATGATGTTAATTCATTTTGGAATAATGCAAAGAGTGGTAAGTTAGGGATAGATTATATTACTTTAATTGATAAAGAATTAGTTGAAGTAAAAATTGCAGCTGAAGTTAAAGATTTTGATGCAGATACTTTAGTTGGGAAGAAAGAAGCTAAGAGATTAGATAGATTTGCACAATTTGCTTTAGTTGCATCAGATGAAGCTATAAAAGATTCTGGAATAGATTTAGAAAAAGAAGATTTAGAAAGATTTGGCGTAATGTTAGGTTCTGGAATAGGTGGATTCCAAACAATAGAAGACGAATGTTCAAAACTTGCAACAGGAAAATCAAAAAGAGTATCTCCATTTTTCGTGCCAATGGCAATTATAAATTTAGGAGCAGGAAATGTTGCTATTAAGTATGGCTTAAAAGGTCCATGTACATCAGCTGTAACTGCATGTGCAACAGGAACAAATAACATTGGAGATGCGTTTAGATCAATAAAGCATGGATATGCTGATGTTATGCTTGCTGGTGGAGCAGAAGCACCAATAACTAGACTTGGGATTACAGGTTTTAATAGTATGAAAGCTTTAAATACTGACAATAATCCAACTAAAGCATCTATTCCTTTTGATAAGGATAGAAGTGGATTCGTTATGGGAGAAGGTGCAGGAGTTGTAATTCTTGAATCTTTAGAACATGCACAAGCTAGAGGAGCTAACATATTAGCTGAAATTGTAGGATATGGTTCGACTTGTGATGCATATCATATTACATCCCCAGATCCAGAAGGAACTGGAGCAGCAAGAGCTATGAAGGAGGCTATACAAGAAGCGGGAATTACGACAGGAGAAGTTTCTTATATAAACGCTCATGGAACTTCAACGCCATTAAATGATAAATTTGAAACATTGGCAATCAAAAAAGCATTTGGAGAAGATGCATATAAAGTTCCAATATCATCAACAAAATCTATGACTGGACATCTTTTAGGTGCAGCAGGTGCAATTGAAACTATAATATGTGCAAAAGCACTACAAGAAGGTTTTATTCCGCCAACAATTGGATATGAAACAAAGGATGAAGAATTAGATTTAGATTATGTACCTAATGAAGGAAGAAAGAAAGAATTAGAATATGCATTAACTAATTCATTAGGTTTCGGTGGACATAACGCGACTTTATTATTAAAAAAATGGAAATAATATTAGATAAGATATATGATAAGATAAGAGATAAGAATTAAGAGGTAAGAGGTATGGGAGAAAAATTAAATTTCGAAGAAATTTATTTCTAAAACTCCTAACTCCTAACTGAATAAATTGGAGGATTATTATGGACTTTGAGAAAATTAAAGAGCTTATTAAATTAGTGGATGCTTCAAGCCTAGCTTTTTTTGAACTTAAAAATGGCAATGATCACATAAAAATGGATAAATCATTAGTTAGAGGGATAGCTGATAATACTGTTAAATCAAGCGGTATTAATCAAGTGACTAATATTCCACCAAGTGCTGAAACTACTGTTATTAAAGAAAAAACTGAAACTCATATAGTTGAAAGTGAAGAATTAAAAACTACAGAAAAGGAAACCATTGTAGATGATAAAGATATTAGTGTTATAACTTCACCTATGGTAGGAACATTTTATTCAGCAGCTTCACCAGATAGTGCGCCTTTTGCGCAAGTGGGAGATACAGTTGCTAAAGGTAAAATTATATGTATAATTGAAGCTATGAAACTAATGAATGAAATAGAAAGTGAATATAATGGAGTAATAGTTGAATGTTTGGCTAAAGATGGTGATATGGTAGAATACGGTCAACCATTATTTAAGGTTAAGGGGGAATAATAAATGCTTGATACTAATCAAATAAAAGAAATTATACCTCATAGATATCCAATGCTATTAATAGACAGAGTTCTTGAAATGGATATTGAGGAAAAATTATTTGTTAAAGGGTATAAAAATGTATCTGCTAACGAAGCATATTTTCAAGGACATTATCCACAAGAGCCAATTATGCCAGGAGTTTTGCAAATTGAAGCATTAGCTCAAACAGGAACAGTGGCTATTCTTTCTATGGAAAAATTTAAAGGTAAAACTCCTTTATTTGCAGGAATTAATAAAGCTAGATTTAAAGGAAAAGTTGTACCTGGTGATAGATTAGATTTATTTTGTGAAATAATAAAAATCAAGGGGCCTATAGGGATAGGTCACGGAATAGCATCAGTTGATGGAAAAACAGTTTGCGAAGCAGAAATACTTTTTGCATTGCAGTAGGATAGGTGAGAATAATGTTAAAGAAGGTACTAATTGCCAATAGAGGCGAAATTGCAGTTAGAATAATTAGAGCTTGCAGAGAAATGGGAATAAGTACAGTTGCAGTTTATTCAGAAGCAGATAAAGAAGCTCTACATACTCAATTAGCTGATGAAGCTGTGTGTATTGGTCCTGCAATGCCTAAAGATAGCTATTTAAATATAACAAATATTTTAAGCGCATGTGTTTTAACAGGAGCTGATGCTATACATCCAGGCTTTGGATTTTTATCTGAGAATCCAAAATTTGCAAAGATGTGTAAACAATGTAACATAAAATTTATTGGGCCTGATTATGAAACAATAGAAATGATGGGAAACAAAGCAGAAGCTAGAAAGATAATGAAAATATCAGGAGTTCCTGTTGTTCCTGGATATGAGGGCGAAATAAGAGATGAAAATCATGCCTTAGAAATAGCAAAAGAAATTGGATATCCAATAATGATAAAGGCATCAGCTGGTGGTGGTGGAAAAGGAATAAGAATTGCTCATAATGATGATGAATTTTTATTAGGCTTTAAAACTGCTAAAGCAGAAGCAAAGGCTTGTTTTGGGGATGATTCTTTATATATAGAAAAATTTGTTCAAAAACCAAAGCATATTGAATTTCAAATATTAGCAGATGAATATGGAAATGTAATTCATTTATGTGAAAGAGAATGTTCTATGCAAAGAAAAAACCAAAAGGTTTTAGAAGAAGCTCCATCTAATGTACTTACGCCAGAATTAAGAGAGAAGATGGGTGAAATTGCAAAAAAGGCAGCTCTTGCAGTAGATTATAAAAATGCAGGAACTATAGAATTCTTATTTGATAAAGATAATAATTTTTATTTTATGGAAATGAACACAAGAATACAAGTAGAACATCCAATTACAGAAATGATTACAGGTATTGATTTAGTTAAGCAACAACTAAAGATAGCATCAGGAGAAAAGCTTGGATTTACTCAAGATGATATAGAAATTAAAGGTCATGCAATAGAATGTAGAGTTAATGCAGAAGATCCAGATCATGACTTTAGGCCTTGTCCAGGAAAAATAGAAGAACTTTGCATTCCAGGTGGAATGGGAGTTAGAATTGATTCGGCAATATTCTGTGGTTATAAAATACCCCATTGTTATGATTCTATGATGGCTAAGGTAATTACCTTTGGAAATGATAGAAATGAAGCTATTGTCAAAATGAATAGGGCATTAGCAGAATTTGCAGTAGGTGGAGTAAAAACAAATATTGATTTTGAATTATCAATACTAGAAAGTAAAGAATTCTTAGAAGGGGATTATGACACTTCATTTTTAGCAGAAAAGATGGTGAAGAAGAATGCTTAAGGATTTATTTAAAAAGAAGACATATGCAACTGTCAAGTCTTCAAGCATAAAAAAGAATGTTTCTGAAGAAAAACCTAATATTCCATCAGGTATGTGGGTTAAGTGTGACAAATGTAATGCCATGATTTATGGCGAAGATTTGGAAAATTCTAAATATGTTTGTTCAACTTGTGGGTATCATTTTAGATTAAATGCAAAACAAAGAATAAGAATGTTTTTAGATAAGGATACTTTTAAAGAATTTTGGAGAGAATTCAAGACAACGAATCCTTTAGAATTTGAAGGCTATGAAGAAAAATTAAAGAGTGGAAAAACTACTAGTACTGAAGCAGTTGTTACAGGAGTGGGGCAGTTAAATGGCTTAAGTGTCGCATGTGCTGTTATGGATAGTTTTTTTATGATGGGAAGTATGGGAACTGTTGTAGGAGAAAAAATCACGAGACTTGTTGAATATGCTACAGAAAATAAACTTCCAATAATAATTTTCACAACATCAGGCGGAGCTAGAATGCAAGAAGGTATATATTCTCTTATGCAAATGGCAAAAGTAAGTGCAGCTCTTGCAAGACATGATGAAGCCGGTCTTTTATATATTACTGTATTAACAGATCCGACAACAGGAGGAGTAACAGCAAGCTTTGCTATGGAAGGTGACATTATATTAAGTGAACCAAATGCTTTGGTTGGATTTGCAGGAAGAAGAGTAATTGAAAATACAATTAAAGAAAGTCTTCCAGACGATTTTCAAAAGGCAGAGTTTTTACTTGAAAAAGGATTTATAGATGCTATTGTAGAAAGAAAGAACATGAGGGCTTGTATATACAAAATTCTTGTTTTACATGGGGTGAGAAATAATGGATAAGGACTTTATAAAAATTAATACGACACCATGGGAAAATGTTGAAATTGCAAGGCATAAAGATAGGCCAACTGGCAAGTATTATATAGAAACTATTTTTAATGACTTTATTGAATTTCATGGAGATAGAAGTTTTGGAGATGATAAATCCATAATTGGAGGAATTGCATCAATTGGTGATACAAATGTGACAGTTATAGCAATCACTAAAGGTTCAAACACTAATGAAAATATAGAAAGAAATTTTGGAATGCCAAATCCAGAAGGATATAGAAAAGCATTAAGACTTATGAAGCAAGCTGAAAAATTCAAAAGACCTGTGGTTTGTTTTATAGACACACCAGGCGCATTTCCAGGAATTGGAGCAGAAGAAAGAGGCCAAGGGCAAGCCATAGCTAATAATCTATTTGAATTAAGCAGATTAAAGACGCCAATAATATCTATTTTAACAGGTGAAGGTGGAAGTGGTGGAGCTTTAGCACTAGCAGTTGCAGATAAAATTTTCATGTTAGAATATTCTATATACTCAATTCTTACTCCAGAAGGGTTCGCATCTATTTTATGGAAAGATGCTAGCAGAGCAAAAGAAGCAGCATCAGTTATGAAAATTACAGCTAAAGATTTAAAAGATTTTAATATAATTGATGATATTATAAAGGAACCTAGAGGTGGAGCACATAGAAACCCAGGTAGAACAGCGGGATTGATTAAGAAAGTTATTTTAGACTCATTACAAGAATTAAAAGATAAAAATTTAAATGAATTAGTTCAAGATAGATACAATAAATTTAGACAAATGGGAAATTTTTATTAATGGAATTATAGTTTTGGATTTTTCTAATATATAAACTCAAAAGATATATAAATGTATAGACTATGGAGTAAAACTCTTTAGTCTTATTTTTTTTGTTTAATTGAGATAAGTTATGGGATATAATATAATAAGTAAAATAAAAATTGGTGATAAATATAGAGTTAAGGGTAAAATACTTAATAGTATATGGGATGTGCTTATAGAAAACATTATATTTAAGTTAATGCATAGAGGTGAAATATGGAGAGTAATAGTACAAGAGTTGCAAAGATTGCAACAAAGATGGCTATATGTGATAGACATGAAGAAGAGCAATTAAAAAAGTATTACAGCGAAAAAGGAATAAAAGTAACAGCAGTAAATATTGGTGGAAATATTAATTCATCTATAACGAAGATACTTGAAAGTGCTTTAGTTGCTGCAAAAAGAAATGAGTTAATAAGAGAAGAGCATTTACATGAAGGGGCTGTTATAGGAGCAACAAGAGATGCAATAATGCAGATTGCCAATAGAGCAAATGGATTGAATGTAGGTGGAAAAATAGGAATAGCAAAGAGAGGGGAGCATATATCTGTTTGCATATTTCTAAATATAGGATTGCTACATTTAGATGAAGTAGTTATAGGAATAGGACATAGATCTTTGCCACAGTAATAAAATATCAGATGTATTCATAGGTTTTGAAAAATTCCTATGAATTTTTTTATTGATATTTAAAGATTTATAATTGGAGCGCATATTTTATATAATTTTTGTAGTGAAATATTAAAGAATTATTCAAAAATAAGGATGATCAACTTTACAAAAAATATAAAATATGATATTATAACTTAAAAGTTTTATAATTTATTATCAATTTTATTAAGCAATTATCATAAATATATTTATATATTTATAAAATTAATTATAGAAGGTTAAAAGAGATCAAGTAGTATAGTAGGAAATTGATAATAGCAAATAACAGGAGGATAGAATTATGGTAGGAAAAAGAAAATTAGCTATTTTATTATGTACGGTTTTAGTTGGAGGAATTCTTGGAGGCTGTGGAAATGGGGGAGCAGATTCTAATAAAGGAAGTAATGCTTCAGCACAGGTTAAGAATATCGGTATTTTACAATTAGTTCAACATGATGCACTAGATGCTGCTAATAAAGGATTTGTTGATGGTCTTAAGGAAAAAGGTTTTGAAGATGGAAAGAACATCAAAATAGAACAACAAAATGCTCAAGGAGATCAAGGTAATGCGCAAACTATAGCAAAACAATTTGCAGATTCTAAAAAAGATTTGATTTTTGCAATTGCTACACCAGCTGTACAAGCTGCATATAATTCAACAAAGGATATTCCAATAGTATTTACTGCAGTAACAGATCCAGTTAAGGCAGAAGTTGCAAAAGATTGGAAGAGTTCAGGTACTAATGTTACTGGTACATCAGACAAGGTTCCGGTGGACAAGCAAATAGAATTATTGAAAAAATTAATTCCAAATGCAAAAACAGTAGGAGTAATTTATAATACTTCTGAAACAAACTCTGTAATTCAAGTTGATGAGCTTAAGGCAGCAGCAGAAAAGGCTGGCTTAAAAGTAAAAGAAGTTGGCGTTACTAATGTAAATGAAATTAATCAAAATTTATCAAATGCTTTGGGTGAAATGGATGTATTGTATACACCAACAGATAACACAGTAGCTTCAGGTTATTCTTTAGTAGGAAAACTTTGCTTAGATAAAAAAGTTCCTATAATAGGAGCTGAAGAAGCAATTGTAAGTAAAGGTGGTCTTGCATCAATTGGAATAGATTACTACAAATTAGGTAAGGAAGCAGGAGCTAAAGCGGCAGATGTATTAAATGGAAAGAAGCCTTCAGAAGTTGAAATAACTACCTTAAGTGATATGGCATTTACTATAAACACAGACACTGCTAAAAAATTGAATATAACTATACCAAAAGAAATAGAAGATAAAGCTAAGAAAGTGACTGGAGGCGCTGAATAGTGGATGTTTTAATTAATGTTTTAGAACAAGGGTTACTATTTTCACTTGTAGCAATAGCAGTTTATATAACCTATAAAATATTGGACTTTCCAGATATGTCTGTTGATGGTACTTTTCCAATGGGAGCAGCTATTTCAGCAGCTCTTTTGGTTCAAGGTGTAAATCCTTGGATTACTCTTATAGCGGCAGCTATTGGAGGTGGAATAGCTGGGGCAATAACAGGCTTTCTACATGTTAAATTTAAAATAGATAATTTAATGGCTGGTATACTTATGATGATAGGTTTATATTCTATAAACTTAAGAATAATGGGAAAAGCTAATATTCCTTTATTTAATGCTAATCATGTCTTTAAATTAGGAATACCGGCTATGGGAATTATTATTGCAATGCTTGTAGTAGTTAAGATTTTATTTGATTTATATATGAAAACAAAGTCTGGATTTTTGCTTACAGCTGTAGGAGATAATGAACAAGTAGTTTCTTCTCTTGGGGTAAATAAAGATATGATTAAAGTTTTAGGACTCGCTATAAGTAATGCATTAGCAGCATTAGCAGGAGCCTTAACTGCTCAATATCAAGGATTTAGTGATGTTGGAATGGGAACTGGTACTGTTGTAATGGGACTTGCAGCTGTAATTATTGGAACTTCATTATTTGAAAAGATATCTTTTATAAAAGCAACTACATTATCAATAATTGGAGCAGTTATTTATAAATGTGCAATTGCTATAGTATTAAAATATGGATCAGTCGTTGGAATTACGCCTAATGATTTAAAGTTAATGACAGCAATAATTGTAATTATTGCACTATGTTCTAATAATGGAATTTTTAAATTTAAAAAGAAAAAGACTATTGTGGAAGGTGGTGCAGTTGATGTTAAAAGTCAAACAACTATCCAAAGTATTTAATCCTAATACTATAAATGAAAACAGGGTTTTTGATGGATTGTCTTTATCAGTTAATCAGGGGGATTTTATAAGTATTATAGGCTCTAATGGGGCAGGAAAGTCTACTTTATTAAATATGATATCTGGAACTTTAGAAGCTGATTCAGGATCGATCGTATTAGATGGAGATGAAGTTGTTAATAAACCAGAATATATTAGATCTAGATCAATAGGTAGAGTGTTTCAAGATCCATCAAAAGGTGTATCACCTAATATGACAATTTTAGAAAACATAGCATTAGCTGATAATAAAGGTAAGAAATTTGGACTTAGCTTTGGAATAAATAAGAAAAGAATAGAATACTATAAAGAAATGGTAAGAGAATTAAACTTGGGATTAGAAGATAAACTTTATAATAAAGTATTGTTGTTATCAGGAGGCCAAAGACAAGCTCTTACATTGCTTATGTCAGTGATGTCTAAACCTAAATTGCTATTATTAGATGAGCATACTGCTGCTCTAGATCCAAAGACTTCAGAAAAAATCATGGATATAACAAGAACAATTGTAAAAGATAGTGGAATAACTACTTTGATGGTTACACACAATCTTAAACATGCTCTTGAAAATGGAAATAGACTTTTTATGATGCATAGAGGAGAAATTCTATATGATGTAAAAGGCGAAGAAAAAGAAAAATTGGATACTAGTAAGCTTCTTGGGCTTTTTGAAAAAGCTAATGGTGGAGAGGCTTTAAGTGATAGAACTTTATTTGGATAAAAGTATAAAGAATATAGTTGATAGATACATTAGATTCAGGTAGAATTATTTTTATTTTAAAAATAACCTGTTTCATGCTGCATATAGTATGAAACGGGTTTTATTATATTTCAGATATTTGATTTCTTCAAGCTATGAACATAACGGTGTTGATTTAGTATAAAGAAAAGCTTTTTGTAAATACTAAAATCTGAAGAGAAAAATAGTATTGCGGAGAGTTTGAAAAATGAATGAAGAATATATTAAGAATGAAGAAATTATAAAATTTGAAGATATTTTTGATATACTGATTAAGAGATGGAAAATGATACTTCTAATAACATTAAGTATAGCTTTGATAGCTGTAGGTATAAATTTTTTTTTGGTTGCACCTAAATATAAAGCAAGTGAAAAAGTATTTATAGGAAAGGAAGATACCAAAGATCAAAGTTATAATACTAATGACGTTCAAATGTATCAGAAGCTTATAAAGACATATGCAGAATTAATGATGACTGATGATTTAGTTGATAGAGCAATTAAATCAGATAGTTTAAATATAACATCAGAAAAAGTACTTAGCAGTTTGACAGTTACTCCAAGAACTGATACTCAAATTATAGAAATTCAATATATAAGTACAGATAAAGCATTAGCTAAAGATGTAGTAAATTCAATTACAAATGAATTTATAAAATCATCTAAAGAACTTATACCCAATGGTAAGGTGAAAGTAATAGAAAGTGCAAAAGTTCCTGAAAGCCCGTCTAGTCCTAACAAAACTATGAATATATCTATTGCATCTTTAGTTGGCTTTATTATTAGTATTGGATTAGCATTTTTGTTAGAGTTTGTAGATAATACATTTAAGACAAAAGGTCAACTGGAAGAAGCGCTAGGGATACCTGTTATTGGTGTAATTCCTGATGATGTTGAATAAAGGGGTTTAAAGTTATGTTGGAGTCGAGAAGAATTAAAAAAGCAATAGAATTTCAAGAATATAAGGGTTTTGTAGTAGAGCAAAACCCAAAATCCATAGCAGCTGAGTCATATAGGACCTTAAGAACGAATATACAATACTCATCATTTGATAAACAAATAAAAACAATAGTTATTACAAGTGCAGAAGCAGCAGAAGGAAAATCTACAGTATCAGGTAATCTTGCATTATCATTTGCTCAAAATGAAAAGAGGGTTATATTAATAGATTGTGATTTAAGAAAACCTTCAATGCATAAAAAATTTAAGATATCAAATTTAATTGGCTTGTCAGAAGTGCTTATAGGTAAAGAAGAATTAGAAAATGCAGTAGAAAAGCGTAATGATAATTTAGATATTTTAACATCAGGTAAAATTCCACCTAATCCATCAGAAATGTTATCTTCAACAGCTATGACTGCATTGATAGGAAGACTGAGAGAAAAATATGATATTATTATTTTAGACAGTGCACCACTTAAAGCAGTTACAGATGCTCAAATACTTTCAACGAAAGTAGATGGGACTATTCTTGTAACACGAGCTAAAAGAACTAGTAAAGAATCCGTAATTGAGGCTAAGAGTCTTTTGAATAAGGTAGGTGCTAATATAATAGGTACAGTTTTACATGCAGTTGAAAACACTAGAGGAAAATATTATTACTATTATGGAAGTGGCGATGAGAATAAGGATTAAAAATAATAAAAAGAGTATTTTAAAATGAAATTAAAGAAACTTTCAAGAAACAGATTATAGAAAAGTTAGCTAGGAGCAAAATATGATAGTAGATATTCATTCACATATAATACCGGGAATTGATGATGGAGCAAAAAATATGGAAATTACCTTAGAGATGTTAAGGAATGCAGAAAAAGATGGAACTAAACAAATAATTGCAACACCTCATTATCTTTTGGAATATGGTGAAGCTATGATTTCAGAAGTGAAGGAATTTGTTAATGAGATTAATGAAATACTGACTCGAGAGGGGGTAGATGTGAAGGTATATAGTGGACAAGAGGTGTATTATACTGAAAATATAATACAATATTATATGGAAGGGAAAATTGGAACATTAAATGATTCAAAATATATGTTAATTGAATTTCCTATGAGAAAATTTGATGATAATATTATAGATATAATTTATGAACTTCAAGTTAGACATATTATTCCAATAATAGCTCATCCAGAAAGATATAAGACTATTATTGAAAAAACTTCATATATTAATAGGTTTATTAACGAGGGATATCTATTTCAAATGAATACTGGAAGTTTAGAAGGAAAGTTTGGGGCAGATGTAAAAAAAACTGCAGAGACTCTTTTAAGGAGTGGAATATATAATTTCATTGGATCAGATGCACATGATAATAAAAATAGGAATACAGGATTATCTGCTGCAATAACATTAATAAATAAGTATGATAGTAATCTTGAAAAAATATTTAATGATAGTTCAGTAAAAATTCTAAACTGTGAGCAGGTTGACTTCTTTGGTGAAGAAATTAAAGAGAAGAAATCAATATTCTCATTTTTTAAGAAATGAATTTATATAAAATGTATATGGGACAATTCTAAATAATATTAATATATAACTTAATTAAAGGGCGTTAAACATTTTGGAAATAAAATGTTTGGTGCTCTTTTTTAGTTAATAAGATCAGGTGATGTTATTACTTTTGGGTTATCATTTGCCTATTGTTTTAGAAGAAAGATTTTACTTTTAATTGTAGCTAAAAATGTTTATATAGAATTAATTAAATCTGATTATATTTATTTCATACAATAAATATTGCGACACTATATGACAAGAAAAAATATAAATGTCGTATTATACATATTCTGCAAGAATAGCAAACAATTATTAATTAACGGGACATATAGATTGTGTTATAATAAATTATGTAAAAAAAATACTAAAATATAATTGAAATTTGTATTAAATTAAAATATAAAATTAAAGAAATAGTAATTTAGGAATAAGAATTAGGGGGGATATGCTTGCAACAATTGAATCTAGAACAACAAGAAGCTTTATTTAGAGAGCAAATTGAAAGAAAAAGAAGGTATTGTTTTTTCAAGAGAATGATGGATATAATATGTTCATTGATTGGGCTTATAGCATTAGTTCCAATATTTCTTATAGTAGCAGTTGCAATTAAGATTGAGTCAAAAGGACCAATAGTTTTTATTCAAAAGAGAGTTGGGAAGGATGGTAAAACTTTTGGTATGTATAAGTTTAGGTCCATGGTGGTCAATGCAGAAGAATTAAAAGACAAGTTATCTGATAAAAATGAGATGTGTGGCCCAATGTTTAAGATGAAAGAAGATCCAAGAATAACAAGGGTTGGTAAATTTATTAGAAAGACAAGCATAGATGAGCTTCCTCAATTAATTAATATATTAAGAGGGGAAATGAGTCTGGTAGGACCAAGACCATCGCTTCCAGATGAAGTTATGAAGTTTGAAAGTTGGATGATGCAAAGATTAAGTGTTAAGCCAGGTCTTACTTGTTATTGGCAAGTGTCCGGAAGAAATGATATTGGATTTAGAGAGTGGATGAAACTAGATGTTAAGTATGTAGAGGAGAGAAGTTTGCTAGTTGATATACAATTAATATTTAAAACATTTTTTGTACTCTTTGGAGATGAGCATGCAAGTTAAGGGAGGGAACAATGAAATGAAGATATGTTTTGTAACATCAAGTGGAGGTCATCTAACACATTTAATACAATTAAAGGAATGGTGGAAGGATAAAGAGAGATTCTGGGTTACTTTTGATAAGGAAGATTCAAGATCAATATTAAATGGTGAGCGTAAATACTGGTGTTATTTCCCTACCAATAGAAATATTAAGAATCTTATTAAAAATACATTTCTATCTATAAAAGTTTTAATTAAAGAAAAACCAGATTTAATTATTAGTACAGGGGCTGCGCCTGCTATTCCATTCTTTTATATAGGAAAATTATTAGGTGCAAAAGTAGTGTATATCGAAGTATATGATAGAATTGATAAACCGACTATAACTGGAAAAATTGTTCATCCAATAAGTGATTTATTTATATTGCAATGGGAAGAACAAAAGAAATTCTATTCTAAAGGTCAAGTTTTAGGAGGGATATTTTAATGATATTTGTAACTGTAGGAACACATGAACAAGGATTAGATAGATTGTTAATCGAGTTAGATAGATTAGTAGAAACTGGTGAAGTAAAACACAATGTATTTGCTCAAATAGGATACAGTAACTATATTCCTAAAAATTATAAATATAAAAAATTACTTGGATACGAAGAAATGGAACTATATGTAAAGAAGAGTGACATAATTATAACTCACGGTGGTCCAGGAAGTATATTTCAAGCATTACAACATGATAAAATACCAATAGTAGTACCAAGAAATTCGGAATTTAAAGAGCATGTTGATAATCATCAAATACTTTTTACAAAAAGGTTAGAGAATTCAGAAAAAATTTTAGCAGTTTATGATATTGATGAATTAGCTTCAAGAATTAATAATTATGAAAATCTGATATTGGGATGTAAAATTGGTGATTCTGAAAAAGATAATTTTATTAGAAAATTTGATAAATTGATTATGAGCTTATAATTTACAATTACAGATAAGCAAAATAGAAACGGGATCAATGAAAAGTGATTTTTATTGGTCTCATTTTTTATTAATATATTCGATAAAAAATTTCTATGTGGAAAATAATTCATTTTACATAAAAGCGTGATGTATGGGAAATAATTTAGTAGAAACTTAATTGAGTAGGAGCTTAAATTACATAATATATGTTGCAATTGATGATGCTTAATTTATATTTTAGATAAAAATTGAAGTTGTGACTGCAATACTTATAGAGAAAGTTTGAGGAATGAAAAATGAATATATTATATATTAACAGGGGAATGGGTGTAGGTGGAGTTGAAAAATGTATCATTGAATTGACTAGATTATTTATGAATGACAATAAAATTGTAGTAGCCAGTATGGGTGGAGAATTAGTAAAAGAATTAATGGATATGGGAATTAAGCATTATAAGATAATAAATACTGATTCTAAAAATATTTTAGACATATTAAGAAATGTAAAAATTATAAATAAGATAGTTAAAGAGGAGAAAATAAATATAATACATAGTCACCATAGAATGACAACATTGCTTGCGAAAGTAGTATCAAAAATTACTAAAGTACCAATTATTCATACTCAGCATTTATGTATTGACGATAAATTTAAATTTACTAAGATGACTTTAGAAGGGGTAAGTATTATAACAGTGAGCAATGGTGCTAAAGAAGCTTTAGTGAATAAGTGTGACTTAGACGAAAGTAGAATAACTACTATTTATAATACTGTTAATATTGAAAATGCGAATGAAGAAATAGATAAAATACTGCTTAAATTAAAGGCTGAGAACAGATTTGTAATAGCACAGATTAGCAGGCTGGTTGATTATAAGGGTGTATATGATTTTTTGAACATTGCTAAAAGTATTAATAAAGAAGGAAGTAATATAAGATTTATACTTATTGGTGATGGGGAAGAGAAAGAGAATATTAGAAATTTTATTAAAAAAAATGCATTGGATG
Source organism: Clostridium sp. YIM B02555 (assembly GCF_022320955.1). Classification (NCBI taxonomy): domain Bacteria; kingdom Bacillati; phylum Bacillota; class Clostridia; order Eubacteriales; family Clostridiaceae; genus Clostridium; species Clostridium sp. YIM B02555. The sequence continues at coordinate 460,573 of NZ_JAKJJY010000001.1, forward strand.
ATTTTGCATTTATTTTGGGAAATAAGGATAATGTCATTAATCAATTAAAATATATAAATTTGGTATTATTATGCTCTTATATTGAAGGCTTGCCATTAACACCTTTAGAAGCATTTTCACAAGGAGTGCCAGTTATAGCAACCAATATTCCAGGAACGAAGGAAGAAATTGAAAATGGAATAAATGGTTATTTAGTTGAAATGAAAGATATTGATGGATTTAAGGAAAAAATAATGAATATATATCAGAATAAAGAGAAATATATAATGATGAAGAAAAGATGTGTAGAAATATTTAATAGGAAATTTAATAGTGAAATATATTTTAATTCTCACTTAGATGTATATAAGGCAAATTTAAAAAATAGCAGGTTCATGAAGTAGGTAAAAAAATGATAGGTAAAATTGTTAAGTATTTAAAATCTTTTATAAGAATTATTATACTCAAATTAAAGTTCGGAAAAAAGATAAAATTTAAATTGGCCAATATAAAATCTTTGTATATAGGTAAAAATGTAAAAATAAACATAAATATCGGATGCAAATTATGTTTTGGGGAGAATGCATATATTGAAGACTTTTGCAGAATAGAATGTCTAAAGGGGAATATATATATTGGAGGTAATACTTTTCTTAATACAAATTGTAATTTAATAGCTTTAGTTGGAATAAACATAGGTGAAGATTGTCTTTTTGGATCTAATATAGGAATTTATGATCACGACCATCGGTATGATATGAAGGATTTACCTATTACAAAACAAGGTTTTACAATGGGTAAAATAAAGATAGAAGATAATGTTTGGATAGGAAGTAATTGTACTATAACAAAAGGTGTAAATATAAAAAGTAGAGTAATTGTAGCTGCAAATTCAGTTGTTACTAAAAATTTAGAAGCGAAAGGTATTTATGGAGGGGTTCCTAGTAAGTTAATAAAGAAGTTATAAAACTTTTTTCGAAAGGAGAAAAGGATGTTTTTCTTTTTTAATGTTTTATTTGAAATATTTTTATTTCAAAATTGTTTTGTTTACATCTTTCCAATCTTTAATAATATAGATGAAGCATACACACTTTTATTACTAATTTTAACGATTTGTGCTTTAATAAATAAATTTCGCAAAAAAGCACTTTTTTCAATAGAAAAGAAAATTACATGGTTTATGTTTATTTTCATGATTATAGGGGCTTTGAGTACAGTGATTTTTAAAATTCAACCTGAAAAAAGTGCAATTTATAAAGATGCATTTAATATAATAAAATTTCCTGTTTTCTATATATGTGCTTTAGTATTGTCAAATGGATTGAATAAAAAAAGGCTGTTAACCAGCGTAGCTAATAGATCACGGATTTACATAATGATTATATTCATATTCTCAATTATTAATATTTTTTTTGAAATAGGAATGAATATTGATGTAAGGTATGGTTTAAGAAGCTATAAATTTTTATTTAGTCATTCGACGTATTTGGTTTCATCTATGGTAATTATGATGTGTGTAATAATAGCAGATCAACATAAAAAGAGTGATCTAATATTCATTATTGAGTCAATAATCATATTAATTTTAACCTTCAGAAACAAAGCATTTGTGTTTATATTGGCATATTTCTTTGAAAAGCTAATGTTAAAATATTTTAAGAAAATAAAATTAAAATATATTTTTATACTTGGAATATTTGGAATTTTAATAACCTATAAAAAGATAGTAGAAGTTGCATCCTACGGGATTATAGCTGCAAGACCTGCACTTTATATTGTTGGTTTTAAGTTAGCGCGTGATCATTTTCCATTTGGAGCAGGCTTTGGAACATTTGCATCTTATTTGTCAGGCCAATATTATTCACCAGTATATGATATGTATTCAATTAGCACTGTAATAGGATTAACAAGGGATATGTATGACTATATGGCTGATACGTTTTGGCCATATATATATGGCCAGTTTGGTTTTGTTGGATTTGTACTCTTTGTTGCTGCAATAATATCTATATTTATATCAATAAAAAGACGGTATTATCTAAATAAAAAAAATATGCTGGCAGCATTTTTGCTGTTTTCATACATTTTAATTGCAAGTACGGCAGAAGCTATTTTTACGGATGTTACTGGAATATTCATTTTTATGGTAATGGCTACTTATCTAGGTGAAAATAGAATATATACTAAAATTAAAAATGATAAAAATTATGATAATAATACTAATAATGCTATAGATACACGGAGGATAATATGAATACTATACCTAAAGTAATACATTATTGTTGGTTTGGAGGAAAAGAAAAACCACAGTTAATTAAAGAATGTATAAATTCATGGAAAGTAAAATTACCAGATTATAAGATAATAGAATGGAGTGAAAAAAATTTTAAGATAGAAGAATTTGATTTTACTCAAAAAGCATATAAAGCTAAAAAGTGGGCATTTGTAGCAGATTATTGTAGAATTTGGGTTTTGTATAATTATGGCGGTATTTATTTAGATACTGATATGGAAGTTTTGAAAACTTTAGATGAATTCATAACAAATGAAGCTTTTGCAGGAATAGAAAGAGACAAAATAATAAATGCTGCTATTTTAGGTGCTAAGGCTAAAAATGATTTTATAAAAAATATAATTGATTATTATAATGATATAAATTTCATAGATTATTTAGACGATTTAGAAAAGATGGCTATACCACTTATTATTACCGAATTAGCTGCTCATGAAGGATATAAAGGAAATAAGAAAATAGAAAATGTGAGAAATATTATTACAATTTATCCAAAGGAATATTTTTACCCTAAAAATCATTCATGGGAAAGAGCTGATGTTACTAAAAATACATATACAATACATCATTATGAGGGATCATGGAGGAGTAAAAGTAAGATAGGAAAATCAAAGTTGAAACAAATTTTAATTAATGTATTTGGATATGAGAGAATTATTAAGTTAACAAATCAGTTAAAAAAATAATTGTTACATATGGCTGAGGAGGTATAGAGTTGGACTTAAGTATAATAATACCTGTGTATAATTCAGATAAGACTATATCTAAATGTATTGAAAGTATATTAGAGCAAGATTTAAAGGAAAAAGAGATAATATTAATCGATGATGGATCCATGGATAATTCACTACATATATTATTGGAATATGAAAGAAAATATAATTGTGTTAAAGTAATAGCCCAAGATAATATGGGACAGGGAGTGGCTAGAAATAATGGGATTAAAATTGCAGCAGGAAATTATATTACTTTTGTTGATAGTGATGATTATATATCAGGAATTAGTTCATATTCTAAATTTATAGATAAGTGTTATAAAAATGATTTGGATTTATTAATTTTTAATTATATGATAGTTCAGGACAATGTAAATCATGATATAGCTACATTTACAGAAAATGTGATTTTTTCTAGTGAAGAAGTATTGAGTAAGTTTTTATTAAGCAATGAAGTAGAGGGGTACAGTTGCAATAAAATATTCCAAAGCAAGCTTTTTAAAGAAGATGGAATTAGATTTATAGAAGGAAAAAAGTATGAGGATATTCCATTAGTAGTAGATGCAATAATTCTGAGTAATAAAATAGAATTTGATAATACTAAAACCTATAATTATGTAATAAATAATTTATCAACAACTAGAAATATAAATATTAATACATTACATGATGAAGTGGATTCTATGGAACTTATTATAGAAAAGGTAAAAAAATTAAATTCTACGAAAATGAATTTGAATTTGCAAACTTATATTAAGAAAAGAATAAAAACGTATTCAATATATCGATTAAAGAATTTGCTGAAATTTAAATTAAGCTTCAAAGAATTTTGGGTTATTAACAAAAGGTATATTGAGTTATTAAGAAAGGTTGTGTGATCATGGGGAGAAAAATTAGAATAGAGCACGCAAGTAACCCTTTAAATTATGGAACAAATATGATGGTTACAAATTTCATGTATTATTTAGATAAACATTTAGGAGAAAAAAATGAATATTTTTTAGATGTATTTAATGATAAGGATTTACAAAATTTTAGAAATCAATACAAAGAAGGAAATATAAAAAGAGAAACAATTGATTACACATTAACTTACTCTAATAATATTGTGGAAAAAGCTATAAATAAGGTAAAAAGAAAAGTTGCATTTAATTATTTTTATAATAATCAGGTGGAAAAATTAAAAAAGAATACAGATAGGTTAGTAATATTAGGTGGAGATGATTTATCTGAATATTATCAAATTGATGCTCTTAAAAGGGAATTATCGCGTATTAAAGACATTAAAAAGACTATTAAGACATTTTTAGTTGGGCAGACAATAGGGCCATTTCACAAGGAAAGGATGGAATTAGCTAGAGGATCATTAAAAGATATACCAATCTATTCAAGGGATCCATGGACTACAAATTATATAAAAAATAATCTTAAGATTTCAAAATGCAAAGAATCGGCAGATTTAGCATTATTGCCACTGCCTTATCAGGATGATGTAAAAATTAAAGAAAGTATATTACATAAGTATGAATTAAAGGGTGAAGAATACATAACCTTAGTTGTATCGGGATTATATCATAGTTACTGTGAAGATAAGCAGCTATATTTGGATAACTGGATTAAAATTATCATCTACTTAAAAGATAAATTTAAAGATAAAAAAATAGTATTTTTACCCCATGTCCTTAGAAACTCACAATATGATGATAGAAATATGATAAGGGAATTACAACAAAGATTAGGTGAAGGAAAAGAATATGCGTATATATATGATGAAATGATGCCATTAGAGGCAAGATTTATACTTGGAAATGGTATGTTCACTATTACTGGAAGAATGCATGGCTCAATATCCACTTTTCAATCAAGAAAGCCAGCCATAAGTATATCTTACAGTGTTAAATATAATGGAGTAATAGGTGAAGGTCTTAAACTAGGTAATACTATTGTTGATGGATTAGGGATGTCTAAATGGAATAATTATGGAGTTGCTAATGAAGTAATTAGGAAGGTTGAATATGTATTAAAGAATGAATCGCAAATAAAGGATCAAATAAATAGATCGGTATCTAAGGCGGAAATTAGCATTCGGAATATGATTGAAGAAATAGGAATGAAGATTAAGTAAGATGCCTTATTTTATAAATGGAGTTGCAGTATTATGCGAATAAAAAATTCTCTAAAAAACTTTGGATCAGGTTTGGCAATTAATTTAATAACTAACCTGTTAGCATTTTTTTCAAGAACTATATTTATAAATGTTCTTGGAAAATCATATTTAGGAGTTAACGGATTACTTACTAATGTGCTTTCTATGTTATCTTTGGCTGAATTAGGTGTTGGAACTGCTATTAATTTTAGTTTATATAAGCCAGTAGCAGAAGGCGACAAAAAAAAGATAACATTGCTTATGAATTTTTATAAAAGAGTTTATAGATGGATTGGATTATTAGTTTTTTGTGTTGGACTAATGTTGATGATGTTTTTAAATGTAATTATAAAAGATCCTGGAGATGTTAAAAATATAAAATTAATTTTTTTTATATATCTTGTTAATACGTCATATTCATATCTTATGAGCTACAAAAATACCTTATTAAGTGCAAATCAAAAAGATTATATGTTAACTTCAATTAATATAATTTTTAGTGTGATGATTACAGCAGCGCAAATTATAGTATTATTAATAGCTAAAAATTATATTATGTATTTATTAACTAATATGCTTGTGCTTTTTATTCAAAGGCTTTACATAAATAATAAGATTACTAAAATGTATCCATTGCTAAGAGAAAAAATCACAGAAAAGCTGTCCGAAGAAGATTTTAAAGCAATAATTAAAAATGTAAAAGCAGTGATGTTTCATAAAATTGGAGATTATTGCATAAATGGAACAGATAATATAGTCATTTCTGCATTTATAAGTGTAAGTATGGTTGGATTGTATTCAAATTATTCAATGATAATTGCCATGGTAAATGGAATAATAGTAATGTTTTTTAATAGTATGACTGCAAGTCTTGGCAATTTAATAGCAACAGAGTCAGATGAAAAGAAAATTGAAATTTTTGAAATAATAAATTTTATTGCATTTTGGTTATTTGGTTTTGCAACAATTTGTTTTTATAATTTGTTGAATCCATTTATAGAACTTTGGCTTGGAAAGGAATTTTTGATTTCCAGTGCAATATTGATTATCGTTTTATTAAATTATTACCTTACAGGAATGAGGGTACCTATATATGCCGTTAAGACAGCAGCTGGAATTTATGATGAGGATAAGTACACACCATTAATTCAATCAGTAGTAAATTTAGTTCTATCCATAATATTGGTACAAAGCTGGGGATTAGCAGGAGTATTTATGGGAACATTAGTTTCAAGTATAGTATTACCATGCTGGCAGAGACCTTATATTGTTTGCAAATATGCCTTAAAAACTTCGTCTAAAGGATATTTTGCAAAATATACGCAATATTTAATTACGATATTAGGAGTTACCTTCGTGATATCCAAAATATTAAATGTATTTTACTTAGAAGGCAAGGTTATTAATTTTATAATTAAAATTTTAATATGCGCGGCTATTCCTAATCTAGTATTTCTACTACTATTTAGAAAGACAAAAGAATTTCAGCAGGTATTAAGCATGGCAGATAGGGCTTTAGGAGGAAAAATAAAATGGATAAAATGGTTAGCATAATAACTCCATGTTTTAATGGAGAGAAATTTGTAAGCAGATACCTAGAATCTATATTAAATCAAACCTATAAAAATATAGAGATGATTTTTGTAAATGATGGTTCGGCTGATAAAACAGAAAGTATTGCTAAATCTTATATTTCGAAATTTAAGGAAAAAGGAATGAAGTTCAAATATATTTATCAAGAAAATGGAGGTCAGGCAAGTGCTTTGAATAAAGGTCTTGAAATTTTTGAAGGAGACTATTTAACATGGCCTGATTCTGATGATGTATTGACAATCGACAGCATAGAAAAGAAAATGTTGTTTTTAGAAAAGAATAAGGAATATGGATTAGTAAGGACTGATGCTGCTATAGTTATAGAGAATAACTTAGATAAAATTCAAGGACGTTTTGCAAAAAATAATGCTAATAAGTTAAAAGAAGACTTATTTTTAGATTTAATTACAGAAAATAGAGTTTGGTTTGCGCCAGGTTGCTATATGGTGAGGGCAAAATCATTCTTAGATGTAAATCCGAGTAGAACAATATATGAAAGCAGGGCAGGACAAAATTGGCAAATGTTACTGCCTATTACTTATAAATATAAATGTGGCTTTATTGATGAAACGTTGTATTTATATGTGATTAGAGAAAATAGTCATTCCCATAGAAAAATAGATTATAGAAAAATGCTAGAGCGCTGTGATGATCATCAAGATATATTGGTAAATACAATTGAAAATATGGATATTCAGAAAGATGAAAAAATGAGGTACTTAAATATAATAAAAGAAAAATATATAAGAAAAAAATTGTATATTGCTAGCGAATTTAAAGACCATAAGTTAGCTGATAAACAATATAGTATATTAAAGAATAATAATATAGCCAATGTCAATGATTTTATTCAATGCTTAAGTTGTAAAAATACAATATTAAATATTGCAATCAAAGGATTTATAAAAATAAAGAGGTGTTTAACATAATGATTGATATAGTTAAAAAATCAGATTGTTCAGGATGTTATTCATGTGCCAATATATGTCCTAAAGAATGTATAAATATTGAAGTCGATGATGAGGGGTTTGGATATCCAGTAATTAATAATGGGGAGTGTACAAAATGTAATTTATGTGAAAAAGCATGTCCTGTAATTAATGATCCTAAAGCTCAAAAGATAGAAATTATAGCATATGCCTGTAGAAATAAGAATGAGGATATTAGAAAAAGCAGCTCATCAGGAGGTGTATTTACATTACTATGCGAGGAAGTAATTAAAAAAGGCGGTGTAGTATTTGGAGCTGCCTTTGATGAGAATTATGAGGTTAAACATATAGGAGCAGAAACTATAGAGGAATGTGAAAAACTGCGAGGGTCAAAGTATGTACAAAGTAAAATAGGAAATACATATAAGCAAGCTAAAGATTTTTTAAATAATGGAAGATTAGTTTTATTTAGTGGAACTCAATGTCAGATAAAAGGCTTAAATTTGTTTCTGAATAAGAGCTATGATAATTTGATTACTTCAGAAATAATTTGTCATGGGGTACCAAGTCCTAAAATTTTTAAATTGTATAAGGAAAATCTTAAAAATAAATATAATTCAAACATCAAAGATATACGATTTAGAGATAAAGCATTAGGTTGGAATAAATTTAGTTATGTCACAGAGTTTGAAAATAATAAAATTTACTCAAAAACTTTACATGAGGATATATACATGAAGGGTTTTTTGCATGATTTATATTTAAGACCATCATGTTATGAATGCAAAGCAAAGAATTTTACAAGTAATAGCGATATTTCATTAGCAGATTATTGGGGCGTAGAAAAAAAGCATTCAGAATTTAATGATGATAAGGGTATATCATTAGTTTTAGTAAACACAGAAAAAGGAAAAGAAATATTTGAAAAAATATCTTGTGGCATGGAAGTAATAAAAAGTGATATAGGATATGCTATAAGTAATAATCCATGCATTGTTAGGCCAGTTAAATATAATAAAAAACGAGAGAAGTTTTTTAAAGAAGCGGAAGGGAAAAATTTAGAACATTCTATAATGAAGTATACAAAAACTACTTTAGGTAAAAGGATAAAAGGTAAAATACAATCAAGTTTAGGGAAGTTAAGGGAACGTTGAATTAAATTGTATTTTAAGTATTGATTTTTATTACAAAAGATGGATAGAAGGTGAAAACATAAATGTATTTATTGGAGTTAAAGAATATTAATAAGTACTATAAATTAAATGGAAACAAAAAAGTTTATGCATTAAATAATATCAACTTGAATTTTCATAAAGGTGAATTAGTATCTGTTATTGGGGAATCAGGTAGTGGAAAATCAACATTAATGAATTTAATAGGAGGATTAGATTCTGAGTATTCTGGAGAAGTAATTGTAGATGGAAAAAATATAAAAAAATATGAAATAAAAGAACTTGATAAATATAGAAAAAATACAGTTGGATTTATTTTTCAAAGCTTTAATTTAATATCACATCTATCTATTTTAGATAATGTAACAATAGCTATGACTTTATCTAATGTTAGAAAAAAGGAACGAGTTACACGTGCAAAAGAAATATTGAATGAACTTGGATTAATAAATCACATATATAAGAAGCCCAACCAATTATCTGGTGGACAAAAACAAAGGGTGGCTATTGCAAGAGCTTTAGTTAATGATCCAGAAATGATTATTGCTGATGAGCCTACAGGCAGTTTAGATTCTAAGACATCAATGAAGGTTTTGGAAATACTTAGGAAGATTGCTGAAAACGGTAAACTTGTGATTATGGTTACTCACTCTGAGAAGGTGGCTTCTTACTCCAGCAGAGTGATTAGTATAGCAGATGGAATGATAATTGAAGATAGAGAAATTTTTAAATTAGAAAGCAGCGTTAATGAAGAAAAAGTAAAGGTTAATAAAAAAGGTCAAAAATTAAGTATTATTTCTTCTATAATGTTAGCTATTGTTAATATGAAAAGAAAGTTAATACGCAATATACTTATTTCTATAGGAGCCAGTATTGGAATAATGGGAGTTATTTTAATGTTATCCTTTGGAAATGGAGTTAAAGCTTATTTTAATAATACAATGAATAGTTATGTAAATCCTTTGGTAATAGAAGTTAATATGTCCAGTGATGATACAGAAACGGTTAACTTGGATATTGCTGCTGTACAAAAACCAAATATTAATACACAAAAAACATTCGAAGAAGAAGATATACAGGCTTTATCAAAAATAGAAAATGTATCTTCAATAGAAAAAGGCTATAATATAATTTCTATGGGAGTTAATTCCCTAACTTATAATAATAAAACAAGTAATTTAATGAGATTATCAACGGTGTCATCAAACATAATAAACTCCAATATTAAAGAGGGAGCATTGCCTAAAGGTGGAGAAATATTAATTAATAAGTCTGCAAGTGACAAACTTGGAGATGATGTTATTGGTAAAAAAATTAGTATGCATATATTGGTCAATCAAAAAATCATAGATAAACAATTTGTTGTCAGCGGAATATATACTGCGGTTGGTGGGGATTTAACCTCAATAATGAAATCTGCTTTTTTGAATTACTCAGATTTAGAAAACTTGTATTCAGAAAATAAATATACATTAAAACCAAATGCAGTTTATATTAATACGAGTAGTGAAAAATATACAACTGCAATTAAAGATAAAGTTAGGGAAATGGGATATTCAGTTTCTTCGCAAGAGGAAATGATGAAACTATTTGACCAAATGATAAGTATTTTAACATATGTACTATCAGGGATTGCAGCAATATCTTTGGTAGTATCAGCAATTATGATAATAGTAGTTATGTATATTAGCGTTGTAGAAAGAACAAAAGAAATAGGGATAATTAAAGCCATTGGTGCAAGGAGAAAAGATATAAGGAGAATTTTTGTTTGTGAAGCATTTTTAATTGGAGTTTTTAGTGGTATTATAGGACTCGCTTTTGCATTCTTATTTATGAGGGGGATAAATATCATCTCAAATAAATTGTTTGGGATTAAATTAGTTTTAATAAAAAGGTCCTATGAAGTATTTGGAATAGTAGTAAGTATAATTATAAGTACAATGTCGGGATTGTTACCAGCAAATAAAGCTGCTAGGTTAGATCCAGTGGAATCGTTAAGAAGAGAATAGCTTAAGTACATAAAAATTTGAATATATTAAAATATGAGAGTAGCTTAAATATTGTTCCATCACAAATATCATCAACTAAATATTTAAAGTTTTAAGAAAATAAAACAATGCTTTTTTAGATTTAATTGTAAGGGGGTGCCTATCAAGGTGATTGAATTTTGTTAGAGTTTTTATATAAAATTTAACTATCATAACGCAATATTATATTATGTAGCTCCAAATACATGATGGTAGCAAGTGTAAACTTGCAAAAAATAGACGATTAAGAGTAAAGATTGCTCATATTTTTGTTATAGATGAAGTGCATAATTTTTCGCAGAATATACTTTTTTATGCTATAATACAATGATATTAGTGAAAACTAACGAATAGAGTAAAGAAACAAAGGGGAAGTTATGATAGATATTCACTCACATATAATACCAACCATTGATGATGGTTCTAAAAATGTTGAAATGACACTAGAAATGCTAAGAAATGCAGAAAGAGATGGCACAAAAGAAATAGTTGCAACTCCCCATTATTTGTTAGAGTATGGAGAATCAACAATTTCAGAAGTTAAGGTATTCGTTAAAGAAATAAATTCTATTATAAAAAGTGAAGGAATAAATTTAAAAGTATATGCTGGACAAGAAGTTTACTATACTGAGAATATAATACAATATTATATGGAAGGCAAGATTGGAACAATAAATGGTTCGAGATATATGTTAATTGAATTTCCAATGCATAAATTAAATAAAAATATATCTGATGTACTATATGAACTTCAAATTAGAGATATTATTCCGATAATAGCTCATCCAGAACGGTATAAAGCTATTATAGAAAAACCTTCAAGAATTAATAGATTCATTGATGAAGGATATTTATTTCAAATGAATGCCGGAAGCTTAGAAGGAAAATTTGGAACAAATGTAAAAAAGACAGCAGAAATCTTTTTAGCTAATAGAATATATAACTTCATTGGCTCAGATGCTCATAATATAGAAAATAGAACTACAGGATTATCAAAGGCTACAACAATATTAAACAAAAAAAAAAAAATAAAGATATGGGAAGAATATTTGAAGAAAGTTCAAAAAAGATGCTAAACAATGAGCAGGTTGATTTTTTTGGAAGAAAAATTGAAGAAAAGAAATCAATATTTTCATTATTAAAAAAATAAACACAAAATTTAATATTTAAATAAGCAAAGGCTATAAATTTTGGAACTATAACTTCCCAAATTTATAGCTTTTTATTCTAATACAGGAAATTATAATAAAGTCAAATCAGTGGACATTGTGCCCTTTGAGGGTATAACTCTGAGAGGTAGAAGAAATACATAGTCTGCGAAACAGATGAGTAAATTTTCAGATAAATGTGCAAAAGAAGAGATTTCTTGGGAAATATAACATAATTATTATTTTCTTTGTCACATTTTAAAATGATATTACGAATTATATTATATGAAAAAAATGTATTAGAAAGAAGGTGCACTTTGATTTCTGATAGTAAATTATTAAATTTAGAGTTGATATGTTTGATGATACAAAATTTAAAATAATAGATACGAAGCCTGAAAGAGATCTTATTCATTATGTTTGGACTAGATTTGTCACTTTAGCTGGAAAGGTTAATTTAGAAGGGAATTTACATATTTCTAAAAATATTCCATATACAATAGAAACTTTAGTAATAGAATTTAATAGAGGTATTGATCAAATTAAATTAGGATTAGATGTATTAATAGAATTAGAAATGATTAAACTTACTGAAGATAATATTTATAGAGTGAAAAAGAATAAGAAGGTAAAGAAAAATAAGAAAAAGATCAGAATATTGATGCTATTGATGAAGATGTTGAAGATATTAGAATTGTTTGTTTTTATGATGGTGATGAAGAAAGAACTTTAGGAGTGGGAGAACGTGTTGTCTAAATAATAAGTTTTACATATTAGTGTAGACAAATAATGTCGAAGACTGTAAAATGGAAAAAGAAATCTTCTACAGTAGGAATAGGATAAAAAGAAACACAAAATAGACTAGCATACTGAATTGTTATTTTTTTTTGATTATGCCTAACTAAAGTAGATAATAAATCTATTTGAGAGGTAAACAATGCATATATTAATTTTTATTATAGGCTTAATTATATGAAGTATATTAAATTTTATAATAGAGAGAATATCATATAGCATAATTAAAAATAAGAGAAAAACCGTGAATGTTTTTATTCCTATTATTTGTGGATTGGCATTTGAAGTTTCAGCCTTACAATTAGGGTTTATAATTATATTAGCTAAGGCAATAGTTATGACAGCAATTTTAATCATAATTTCTTTTATTGATTTGCGACATAGAATTATACCGGATTTTATGGTTGCTATAGCTTTAATTATTGGAATTATATTTTCTTTTATAGTTAGAGCTCCGCTTATAGATGCAATACTTGGAATGATATGTGGTAGAGGAATACTATTTTTATTAGCTCTTATTCCTAATGCCATGGGTGGGGGAGATATAAAGCTTATGTTTGCCATTGAAGCCTTTTTAGGACTAAATAGAACCTTATGGGCACTCCTTTTAGCGTTTATTATTTCTTCAATAATCAGTATTGCTTTAATATTATTAAAAATAAAGGGAACTAAGGATTATATCGCATTTGGTCCATTTTTATCATTAGGAAGTTTCATTTCATTACTGATTTTTATATAAAGTTGAACTTAAGTTGTATTTTGAATGAAGGCGAGGATGTGATAAACAATATGGACTTAGATGTTAATTCTATCAGTAAAATAATCAACAATATAATAGGGGAGATAGATTCAAGCAGAGGGCAAATACTTAATATTGTTGAAAACATAAGAAAAGATAAGGAAAAATTGAAGCTTGAGATTAAGAAAGTTAAGGAGGATGCTGTTAGGGTTATAGATGAGGTTGATGAACTGGAAAGGCAAGATAAGGCTAGTAGAAAAAGACTGGCTCGGGTCTCTGCAAATTTTAAAAAATATTCTGAAAGTGATATTAAGAAGGCTTACGAAAGAGCAGAGGATACAAGGGTTAAATTTTATACAAAGAAAAATGAAGAAAAATTACTAAGAGATAAAAGAGATAGTCTGGAAATAGCCCTAAAGAAAACAATGGTAAATATTGAGGGTGGTGAAAAAATAATTAATCAAATAAGTATCGCCATGGGTTATTTAGAGGGAGATATTCTTTCGGTTTTAGAAGGAGCAGATAAAAATTCGGAAATGTTTATCGGTATAAAAATTTTAGAAGCTCAAGAAAATGAAAGAAAGAGAATTGCAAGAGATATTCATGATGGACCTGCTCAGCATATGGCTAATGTAGTTATGAAGGTGGATATTTGTAAGATGGTTCTTCAAAAGGATTTTGAAGAAGGACTTAAGGAATTGGAAGATTTAAAGGGATGTGTTAAAGTAGCCTTAAAGGAAGTAAGAAGTATTATATTTGATTTAAGACCAATGTCTTTAGATGATTTGGGGTTAATTCAAACTATACAGCAAACAGTAAATACTATTTCAGAGGAGTCTAATATTGATATAAAGATAAAATTAAAGCCCATTGAGACAGAAATAGAATCCATTATTCAGGTTGCAGTATATAGAATTATTCAGGAAATATTCAATAATATTAAAAAGCATTCTAAAGCAAAGAGTGCAGAGGTAAAGATGGATTTCGGAGTAAAATATTTAATATTAATTATAACTGATGATGGTGTTGGATTTAATATAGAAGAAACTTTAAAGAGGGTAAAAACCAAAGGAACTTCCTATGGACTTATTAGTATTTTTGATAGAGTAAATCAGCTTCAGGGGGAAGTTTCAATCAAATCCTCGAAGAAAACAGGTACAACTTATACTGTTAAGCTTCCTATTAATCGAGAGGTGGCAAAAGATGAAAGACGAGGTAATTAAAATATTGATCGCTGATGATCATGATATAATAAGGCAGGGGTTAAAGAGAATTATTAGTTTTGAAGAGGATATGAATATTGATTTTGAGGCAGAAAATGGTGAGAAGGCACTGAAGCTTTTAAATATGCATGAGTTAGATGTTGTTATATTAGATTGCAATATGCCAATTATGAATGGCATTGAAATTCTTAGAAGTATAAAGGTGCAAGGAGACAAAATTAAAGTCATAATGTTAACTGTTGAAAATGATAGAAATACTATTAATACAGCTATAAATATTGGAGCAGATGGCTATATGCTTAAGGATTCAGCAGGAACAGAGATCGTAAATGCAATTAGAACAGTACATAAGGGTGAAAAATATATTGATAAATCATTAGTTTCCATACTTTTTTCGGACATGAAAATTAAGGATAAGAAAGTAGCAAGTGTTTTAGATAAGCTTTCAAGAAGAGAGGTTGAAGTGCTGATTAAAATCTCGAAAGGGCTTAGTAATAAGGAAATTGGAGAACAACTGTATCTTTCTGAAAAGACAATTAAAAACTATGCTACAAATCTTTTTAGAAAGATAAATGTGGAGGATAGAGTTAAGGCTACAATTTTTGCAATAGAAAATAATATCAAGGAATATTACATAAGTAAATATGAGGATTAATCAAATAGGGGCTTTAGTCCCTATTTTTTTGTGACTTTTTTACTTATGAAATGTGACTTTGGCAATCTGCCAAAGTAAAGTTGACAGTATTATAATTAAGTCATGAAGAAAAGAAAAAACATAATATATTTGCAGTCTTTAAAATCACCAAATCAAATAACAAAAGAGATAACTGTTTTAGGAGCAACTGAAACAATACTTTCAGGAACTCTTATAGATAAGAAAATGATTAAAGAAATTCAAGTTCCTAATGATTCTATGTTAGGCGATTATATTTTGCAATAAATATGGAAAAGAAAAGATTTATTGGGAAATATAATATACTTTTTGTTTATTTTGTCAGATTCTAAAATGATATTGCGAATTATATTATATAAAGAAAATTTATTTGAAAGAAAGTGCATTTCGATTTCTGATAATGAATTATTAAAGTTATTAGCAGTTCTAAATTATATATTAAGTTATATGGTAGAATCTATTTCGAGTAGATTTTACCATGTTTTGTGATATAAATTAATGTAAGATTAAAAAATATTTAGAATAATGCACAAAATATACTAAAAAATATAAAAACTACCTTAAATGGGTAGGTTACAGAACAGAAAATCTACTTTATACTGAATTAAATATAGTACATCTAATAAAGAAATTTAACTAATATCAATATAAAGAGGGATGAATGAAGATATGAATGAAGACATTATAAGAATTGAAGAGCTAATAAAGATATTAAAAAAAAGATGGAAGATGATAGTTTCAATAACAATCATCTCAACTATATTTTCCGTGTTTATGAGTTTTTATATGATTTCACCTAAATATGAAGCAAGTACAAAGGTATTTATAGGAAAAGAAAATAGTAAAGATGCAAAATATAGTGATAATGATGTTAACATGTATCAAAAATTATTAAAGACATATGTGGAGGTTATATCCACTAATAATTTAGTTGAAAAGGCCATTGATAAAGAAGGCCTAGATATAACGTCGGAAGAGGTTCTTAAAGGATTAACTGTTGCACCAAGAGCTGATACTCAAATTTTAGAAATTAAGTATATAAGTGAAGATAGGATCTTAGCTAAAGATGTAGTAGATTCAATTACAGATGAATTTATAGAATCATCTACAGAGCTTATACCAAATGGGGATGTAAAGATAATAGATAAAGTAAAAATACCTGAAAGGCCAGTAAGTCCAAATAAAAAAATGAATATAGCTATTGCATTTTTACTTGGATTAATGATTAGTGTAGGATTATCATTTTTATTAGATGCTATGAACAATACATTAAAAACAAAGGAAGAATTAGAACGAATATTGGGGTTGCCAGTCATTGGTACTATTCCTAATGAATTAGCGTAAAGGAGCGATTGCATGTTTAAGGTAAGAAAATCAGGGAAAGCAGTATTAGGGCAAGAACATAAAGAATTTATAGTTGAGCAAAAACCGAAATCACTAGAATCAGAAGCTTATAAAACTTTAAGAACTGATATACAGTACTCATCATTTAATAAACAACTAAAAGCTATGCTAATTACAAGTTCAGAAAAAGAAGAAGGGAAATCAACGGTATCAGGAAATCTTGCATTATCATTTGCTCAAAATGATAAAAAAATAATATTAGTGGATTGTGATTTAAGAAGACCTTCAATTCATAAGAAGTTTAAAATATCTAATTTAGTTGGGCTTTCAGAAATTCTAATAGGTAAAACATCTTTAGAAGAAACAGTACAGCAATATAATGATAATCTTGATATTTTATCTTCTGGTAAGATTCCACCAAATCCATCTGAAATGTTATCGTCAAATGCTATGAATAATCTAATAGAAAAGTTAAAAGAAAAATATGACATAGTCATTTTAGATAGTGCTCCACTTCAAGCAGTTACAGATGCTCAAATTTTAGCCACAAAAGTTGATGGAACGATACTTGTTGTACGAGCAGAAAGAACAAAAAAAGAATCAATAATAGAAGCTAAAAGTCTTCTAGATAAAGTTGGTGCCAATATAATAGGAACTGTCTTAAATGCAGCAGAAAATACTAGGGAAAAGTATCATTACTATTGATAAATAACATTAATAAATGAATGAAGAGAAATTCAGAGATAGTTTAATTTAATTACTAAAATATTCTTACATTCTAAAATGCATAAGACAAATATTAATTGAGGGAGGTTAGAAATGTCTAAAAAATATAATACTAAAGCTCAATACTTTACTGACAAGCTTAAAAATAAACTATCAGATATAACTCATTATCCATTAACAATAATGGAAGCACCTTGCGGATATGGTAAAACAACGGCAGCAGAAGAATTTTTAAATAAATTAGATGCAAAAGTATTATGGATGGTATTAGATAACAACTCCACAAGTGATTTTTGGATAAAGTTTTGTCATAGCCTTTCAGATATAGACAAAGATATTGTTTTAAAAACAAAAGACATGGATATTCCTAAAGATAAAATTTCACTAGAGGAATTTTTTATTTTATTTCGAAATATAAATTTTTCTGAAGAAACGATTTTAGTAATTGATAATTTTCAATTAGTTCAAAATAAAATTATTAATAATTTTATAATAAGTATTGGAGAAAAATTATTAAAAAATGTACATATAGTTATTCTTACACAAAATCATAGTTTAGAAAATATTCTTGATATGATTTTGAAAAAACAGTTAAATCATATAACAAAATCATATTTTGAGCTGGATGTATCTGAAATTCAAAAGTATTATATGCTTTGTGGAATTTATTTAAATGAAAATGAATCAACAAATCTTTATAAATACTGTGGTGGTTGGATAAGTGTTTTATATCTTCAAATGCTTGATTATATTGAAAATAAAAGATTTCAATCAACAGACAATATTTATTTTTTAGTAGAAAAAATTATGAATGATAAGTTTTCAGAAAAAGCAAAAACAAACTTTTTGAAACTTTGTTTTTGTGAAGATTTTACAGTAGAAAAGTTGAAGTTTATACTAGAGAGCACTGATGTATCAGATTTTATTAGTGAGATACATGATGTTAATATATTTATAAAATATGATGTGGATAAAAAAGTATATTGTATTCAGACTATTTTGATCGACTATTTGCAAAAAAGCTTTGAAAAATTTGATACAAATTTTCAAAATAAAATTATATTAAAAATTGGAGAGTGGTACCAACACAATAACCATCATTTACAAGCAATGCTTATTTTTTATAGAATAAAAAACTTTGAATCTATATTTAGCATGAATATTAGAGCCGATGACATTACAAAAGATATGAAGGAAAAAGATAAAGATATAATATTAGAAATTGTGCAAACTTGCCCAAATGAAATCAAAAAGAAATATTCTAAAAATCTTATTGTGTTTGCTTTGATATTGTCTCAATATAAAGAATGGAATTATTTAGAGTTACTAAAAAAAGAAATTGCTGACAATATAAAAGATAGTGAAATCTTATCTGAAAAGGAAAAAACAAGTCTTATGGGAGAATTGACCTTTCTTTCAGTTTTTACAGCATATAATGATATTGAAGTTATGAGTAAGGAAAGTAAAAAAGCTTATGAGATGCTTGGAGGGCAAACAAAGCTTATAAATATCAGGGAATCATGGACATGCGGATCACCATCCGTATTATATATGTTCTATAGAAAAAGCGGAACATTAGATAAAGAACTTAAAACTATGAATGAAGGTATATCATATTACTATAAATTAACAGATAATCATGGGTATGGTGCTGAAGCAGTTATGAAAGCCGAAATACTTTTAAATCGTGGGGATTGTAAAGGTGCAGAAATATTATGTTATAAAGCAATTTACATGTCTGAAAGTAAAAAGCAACATAGTATTTATTTGTGTGCTAAATTTGTTATGCTTCGTATTGCCATAATCGATGGAAATTTCATCAAATTCAAGAGCATATTAAAAACATTAAAAGAAAAAATAAAATCATATGATCTTAATCGAGCTATAGATTTATGTGAGGGATTTATATTCAGCAATATAGGTCAAATGGAATTAATACCTAAATGGCTATCTTCCGGTGATATTGAAAAAGAAGGACTTTCTTTTTTAACTGTTTCTTATGCAAATATAATTTATGGAAAAACATTATTCTTAAAAGGTGAATATTTAAAACTTCTAGGGATTAGTCAACAATTTTTAGAAGTTGCAAGTACTTTTCCCAATATTTATTCATATGTATATACCTATATATATATGGCAGCAGCACGTTTAAAACTTGGTGAAAAAGAAATGGCTATTGAATCTTTAAAAAGTGCTTTAGAGATAGCTATACCAGATAGAATTTACATGCCTTTTGTAGAAAATGGTGAGTATATTTTAGCTATACTTAAAGAAATAAGACAAGGTGAGTTATATAAAAATGAGATACAAGATATATTAAAATTATATAATGACTATAAAAATGGCATAGAAAAAATAAGAACTTCAAATCAACTTAATAAAATACCACAAATGACGGAGAGAGAACTTGAAGTTGCAAAGCTTGCAGCAAAAAGTTTAACTAATAAAGAAATCGGAGAACAATTATATATTTCACAAAATACTGTGAAGTTTTATTTAAAGTCAATTTTTAACAAGCTTTCAATTACATCTCGCTCTAAATTAAAAACATATTTTATACAATAAATTACTAATATGCAAAATAATTTATAAAATTATAATATTACCCATGATGGGTAGGTTACAACAAACCTATTATATTTTATACTAAATTACATAATAAAGATTCCAAATATCATTATTATTCATATCATATTAATCACACTAATTATTTAAATCACTTTAGGAAGGAAAAAATATTAAGGGAGGGAATTATATTATGCAACAACAATTGAATTTAGAAAGAGAAGAAATTCTGCTCAAAGAACAAGAGGTTTTGTTTGGAAAAAAAATAGAATCCAGAATAGGGTATTGTTTTGTAAAGAGAACCATAGATATTATTTGTTCATTAATGGGATTAATAACTTTAAGTCCGTTATTGATAATAATTTCAATGTTAATAAAAATTGAGTCAAAAGGTCCAATGTTTTTTTGCCAAGAAAGAGTTGGAAAGAATGAAAAAACTTTTCGAATGTATAAGTTCAGATCTATGGTTGTTAATGCAGAAGAATTAAAAAAGAAATTGGTAAGCCAAAATGAAATGAGTGGGCCAATGTTTAAAATGAAGGAAGATCCTAGAGTAACCAAAATTGGTAAATTTATAAGAAAGACAAGCATAGATGAACTGCCACAGTTGATTAATGTATTAAAAGGGGAAATGAGCCTGGTGGGTCCAAGACCATCACTTCCAGATGAAGTAGCAGACTTTGAAAATTGGATGATGAAAAGACTAGAGGTAAAACCAGGACTTACTTGTTACTGGCAAGTATCAGGCAGAAATGATATTGAATTTGAGGATTGGATGAAACTTGATGTGAAATATGTAGCAGAAAGAAATACATTAACAGATATAAAACTAATATGTAAAACATTTTTTGTACTTTTTGGAGATAAGCATGCAAGATAGAAAAGGGAGAGATTAAAATGAAAATAGTAGTTGCAGGAACTGGATACGTAGGTCTAGTTACAGGTGCATGTCTTTCAGAAGTGGGACACAATGTAACCTGTGTGGACATTGATGAAAATAAAGTTGAAAAGATGAAACAAGGAATTTCACCTATATATGAACCAGGATTAGATGAATTGTTAAAAAGAAATCATGATGAAGGAAAATTGGACTTTACAGTGGATTATGAAAATGCATATAAAGATGCAGATTTAGTATTTGTAGGAGTTGGTACTCCAGAAAGGGAAGATGGTTCGGCTAATTTAGATTATGTCTTTAATGTTTGCAAACAAATTGCAGAAAATATAGAAAAAGACTGCTTGGTAGTGGTAAAATCAACAGTTCCAATAGGAACTAATGACAGGGTTGAAGGATTTTTACAAGAAATTGTTAAAAATAATGTACATGTAGAAGTGGCTTCAAATCCAGAATTCTTAGCACAGGGAACTGCAGTTGTTGATACATTATATGCTAAAAGAATAGTAATTGGCGTTGAATCAAAAAATGCAGAAAATATCTTAAGAAAAGTATATGAAAGATACAATCAACCAATAGTTGTAACTAACAGAAAAAGTGCAGAAATGATTAAATATGCTTCAAATGACTTTTTAGCTCTTAAGATTTCTTTTATGAATGAAATAGCTAATTTCTGTGAGATGGTTGGAGCAGATGTTGAGGATGTAGCTAAAGGAATGAGCTTTGACCCAAGAATAGGCGATAAATTCTTAAATGCAGGAATCGGATATGGCGGATCATGTTTCCCTAAAGATACAAAGGCACTTCATTGGCTTGCAAATGATAGTGGATATGAATTGAAAACAATAAAGGCAACCATAGAAGTAAATCAAAATCAAAAGTATAAATTATTCAGAGCAGCTAAACAAAAATTTGGTAGATTAAAAGGATTCAAAGTAGCAGTACTTGGATTAACATTTAAGCCAGGCACTGATGATTTAAGAGAAGCACCATCAATACCTAATGTAAGAAGGTTATTAGATGAAGGTGCAGAAATAGTAGCATATGATCCAGTAGGAATTGATAATTTCAAGAGAATATATCCAACTGAAGTTAAATATGTAGAGACTCCAGAAGAAACTTTAAAAGGTGCGGATTTGGCGTTTATATTTACTGAGTGGGATGAGATTAGAGATTTAGATTTAAGTTTATATGAAGAGTTGATGGAGACTCCTGTTATATTTGATGGGAGAAATTGTTATACAATTAATGAGGTAAAAGAAAGAAATATAGAATATCATTCTGTTGGAAGAAAAGCTATTCTAAATTTAGAAAATGCTAAAAGAGAAGTAGCAGCGACAATAAGATAGATAATGAATAAGGGGAATAATAATGAAACACGTATTTATTATAGGCTCAAAAGGAATACCTGCAAAATATGGTGGATTTGAGACATTCGTTGAAAAACTAACAGAAGGACAAAAAAGTAAAGAAATAAAATACCATGTTTCTTGTTTAGCAGATAATTCTAAAGAGTTTGAGCATAATGGAGCAAGGTGCTTTAATGTAAAAGTACCTAATATTGGTCCAGCAAAAGCAGTTTATTATGATATAGTGGCATTAAAAGAATGTATAAAATACATAAGAAAGAATAATATAAAAAGCTCAATAGTATATATCTTAGCTTGTAGAATTGGACCATTTATTGGCTATTTTAAACAGAAATTAAAAAAATTAGGTGTATCATTAATTGTTAATCCAGATGGCCATGAATGGAAGAGAGCAAAATGGAATAAAGCTATAAGACAATATTGGAAAACTTCAGAGAAATACATGGTTAAGCATGCAGACTTGTTAATATGTGATTCAAAGAATATTGAAAAATATATAAAAGAAGATTATAAACAGTACAAGCCAAAAACAACTTTTATAGCTTATGGAGCTGATACTGAAAAATCGAAATTATCTGATGATGATAATACTTTGCTTAAATGGTATAAAGAAAAAGATATTAAGAAAAAAGAATACTATCTAGTTGTAGGTAGATTTGTTCCAGAAAACAACTATGAAACTAT
Source organism: Clostridium sp. YIM B02555 (assembly GCF_022320955.1). NCBI lineage: Bacteria > Bacillati > Bacillota > Clostridia > Eubacteriales > Clostridiaceae > Clostridium > Clostridium sp. YIM B02555. Next base: position 483,590 of record NZ_JAKJJY010000001.1, read on the forward strand.
GATAACTGAATTTATGAAATCAAAAACGGATAAAGATTTTGTATTAATAACAAATGTAGATGGAAATAAATTCTATAACGAGTTAAAAGAAAAGACAAAGTTTAATAAAGATAAAAGAATAAAGTTTGTTGGAACAGTTTATAATCAAGAATTGTTAAAAAAGATTAGAGAAGATGCTTACGGATATTTCCATGGACATGAAGTTGGAGGAACTAATCCATCTTTATTAGAGGCATTAGCTACAACTGACTTGAACATCTTATTGAATGTTGGATTTAATAGAGAAGTTGGAGAAGACGGGGCATTATACTTTAATAAAGAAAGTGGAGATCTAGCAAGATTGGTAGACAGCTTAGAATCATATGAAGAAATTGCTGCTACTTCCCTTGGTGGAGTGGCTAAAGATAGGGTCTTAAAAGAGTACACTTGGGAGAAAATAATTAATGATTATGAAAATCTGTTTATTAATCTAAATTAATATTTATAAAAGGAGAATCGTTATTTGAATAAAAAAGATATATCAATAATAACAATCCATAATATATATAATTATGGATCTGCACTGCAAAGCTATGCAACACAAAAATTTATAAATGACTTAGGATATGATGCAAAATTAATAGATTACAGGCCTAAATACGATAAAAGTTTAAAAAGATTAATAAAAGATTTAGCTATTATGATTTTATTTTTTAATAAATATTTTAAGAGGAAAAAAAATTACGCTGACTTTCATTATAAAAAAATGAGATTATCTTCAAAAATGTATAAGACATATGATGAATTAGTAGAAAATCCACCAATGTCAGATATATATGTTTCTGGAAGCGATCAAGTATGGAATACATATTTCCCTTGTGGAAAGGATTCAGCATATACATTAGAATTTGTTAAAAGTGAGAATAAGATATCATATGCAGCTAGTATGGGGAGATCAGATATGTCCATTGATGACCTTAAAATATTAGCTAATAGAGTAGCTGATTATAAATGGATTTCAATGAGAGAGCAATCAGGGGTTGATCAACTAAAAAATGTTGGGGTTGAATCAATAAATGTGTCAGATCCAGTATTTCTTTTATCATCTAATTATTATAGGAAAATAAGTAAAAAAAGTAAGTATAAGAATTATATTTTAGTATATTCCGTACATCAATCAAAGGAATTAAGTGATATTGTTGAAGAATATAAAAGAAGAATTGGTTTAAATGTTATATTAGTAGGAGATTTTCCAGTTAAATGCTATCATGATATATCATTAAAAGAGTCAGGACCATTAGAGTTTTTAGGATTAATTGATGGAGCAGATTTTATAATAACAAACTCATTCCACTGTGTATCATTTTCACTAATTTTAGAAAAGCAATTTATTGCTGTAATGCCTAAAGTTAATACATCAAGGATTAGTAATATATTAGGTGTTGCTGGGTTGAATAATAGAGCATATGAAAACATTCTCAATCTTCCTGGAAAACTAGAAAAGATTGATTATAAGAAGGTTACTCCAAGAGTATCTAAGTATGCCGAGTATTCGAGAAAGCAACTTTCAAATATATTATCAACAATTCAAAATGAGGAGAAGTATACAGAATATGATTGTGTATAGTGATAAAAAACATTGCTGCGGATGTTCTGCCTGTTATAATATTTGTCCAAAAGAATGTATTGAAATGCTACAAGATGAAGAAGGCTTCTTATATCCAAGGATTGATGAGAAAAAATGTATTAAGTGTAATTTGTGCTCAAAGGTATGTCCATATAATAATGAAAAAAAATATAATGACATTGAAGAACCTAAAGCTTTTGCATGTATACATAATGATAGAGAGGTAGTAAAGAAAAGCACATCAGGTGGAGCTTTTACAGCTATTGCTGAAAGTATATGTAAGGAAGAGTATGTTATTTTCGGTGCAGCATTAAATGACAATGTTAGAGTTGAACATAAGTACATAACTGATATAAAAGATATTGATTTATTTAGAAGTTCTAAATATGTTCAAAGTGATATTAGTAAGTCATTAAAAGATGCTAAAACTTTTTTAGATAAAGGTAAAAAGGTTATCTTTACAGGAACGCCTTGTCAAATAGCAGGAGTTAAATCATATTTAAGAAAAGATTATGAAAATTTAATTACTATTGATTTAGTATGTCATGGAGTACCAAGCCCATTAGTTTTTGAAAAGTATAAAGAGTATATGGAAAAAATACATAACAGCAGAATAAAGCATGTTAATTTCAGAGATAAAGCTAAAAAATGGGATGAACATAATATGACTATTAAGTTTGAAAATGGAGCTAAATATACTAAAAGAGGTGTAGATGATGCATTTGAAGTGGGATTCTATAAGCATCTATATCATAGACCATCTTGTCATCAATGTCCATTTTCAAGAATCCCTAGAGTGGGTGATTTTACTTTAGGTGATTTATGGGGAATTGATGAAATAATTCCACAAATTAATAATCAACAAGGTATCTCTCTTTTATTATTTAATACTAAGAAATCAGAAGCTTTTGTTGAAGAAATTAAAAAAAGAGCTAACTTGATAGAAATAAATTTAAATGATGCAGTAGCAAATAATAAAAATTTAATAAAGTGTACAGAGGAAAGTCCAAATAGAATCGAGTTTATGAACGATATGCAAATAATGAAATATAGTCAGCTTAAGGAAAAATATTTAAAGCCACGTCCATTATCATTTAGAATTGTATCAAAAGTATTAAATAAGAAGACTAAAATTAAGATAAAAAAGATGCTTGGAATGAAAAAATAGCTTATGTAAATAAAGTTATTTGTTAAAAGGAGAGCTATGAAGATATTACATTATAGTTTAGGTTTGCCACCATATAGAACAGGTGGGTTAACTAAATATTCTTACGATTTAATGAAAGAGCAAGTGCAAAATAATGATGAAGTGTATTTATTATTTCCAGGACAAATGTGTTTAATAAACAAAGTAACTAAGATTAAACATTATAAGAATCAAGATGGAATTAAAGCATTCGAATTAATAAATCCATTACCAGTTTCATTATTAAATGGCATATCAGAACCGGGAATTTTTATTAAACCATGTAATTTAGATATTTTTAAAAAATATCTAAAAGATCATTCTATTGAGATAGTACATGTTCATACTATGATGGGATTATATAAGGAATTTTTAGAAGCTTGCAAGAGTTTAAATATAAAAATTGTATATACAACACATGATTATTTTGGAATTTGTACAAAGGTTAACTTTTTAGATAATAAAGGAAATGTATGTAATGATAGAAATATAGAAAAGTGCTTAAGATGTAATCAATCAGGATATAGTATAAAAATGATTAATATCCTTCAATCTCGTATTTATAGAGAACTAAAAAATAAGGGCATTATTAATAAATTAAAAGATATCTTAAATAAAAATAGTTCCAATAAAAGGACAAGCAATAATGATCATAAAAAAAGTGAGCAAATAGAAATAAGTGATAATTATAGAATAGCTTATAAAAAATTACTAGCTTATTACAATATTATGTTCACTTATATAGATAAATTTTTATTTAATAGTAGTATATCAAAGGAAGTATATGAAAAATATCTAGATTGTAATGGAGAAATAGTTTCTATTACTCATAGCAATATTAAAGATAATAGGAAACTGAAAGATTATAATCATGATAAATTAAGATTGACCTATTTAGGACCAGATAAAGAATATAAGGGATTTAATTTATTAATTGATGCAATAAAGGAATTAAATAATAAATATAAATCTAAGATTGAGTTGAATTTATATGGAGATATAGGTAAGTATCAAATAGATGATAATATAAATGTTTATGGTAGATATTCATATGAACAATTAGAAACTATATTTGATCAAACAGATCTATTAATAGTTCCAAGTATATGGTACGAAACTTTTGGTTTTATTACTTTAGAAGCATTAAGTTATGGGGTACCAGTGCTAGTAACTGATAGAGTAGGATCAAAAGACTTAATTACACAAAATGATTTAAATATAGGAATAGTAATAAACTTAGAAAAAGAAAGCTTAAAAGATGTTATTAGTAAGTTATGTATATTGAAAACAGAGTTAAAGAAGATAAATAAAAATATTAAAAACAGTACTTTTATTTATCATATTAAAGATCATTATAAAAAAATAAAGTCTAGTTATAAAAATGATTAAGGAGAACGATAGTGGATAACGTAGTAATAATATTAAATTATAATGATTACAGAACTACATGCAATTTGATTAATAAGATAAAAAATTATTTAGAAATAGATAAAATTGTAGTTATTGATAATAAATCTACAAATGATTCTTTAAAAATATTAAAAAAATATATAAGTGAAAAAATTCATGTGATAGAGAGTGAAGATAATAAGGGGTACGCTTATGGAAATAATGTTGGTATTAGGTATGCAATTCAAAAATTTAATCCTGAATATATTACAATAGCTAATCCAGATGTTATTTTTGAAAATAGTACGATTAGGGAAATGAAAAAGTTTTTAAAACAAAATTTAGATGTAGCAGCAGTAAATACTAAAATAAAAAATATTAAAGGTCAATATGAACCAGGTGGAACTAATATACCTACTATAAAAGAAGATTTTAAGTCTATGTTTTTATTAAATGAAGTATTTAAGAAGAAAGAAATAAATAATTTTAATGAAGAATATGTAAATTATCAGATTATTTTTGGGTGCTTTTTTATGATTAGATCAAAGGTTATTGAGCAGATAGGAATGTTTGATGAAAGAACTTTTTTATTTGGAGAAGAAAGAATTTTAGGGTATAAAATAAAGTCTATTGGAATGAGGCAAGTTACATTAAATAATTTAGAATGCATTCATGAACATTCTAAATCAATAAATAAAAATATTTCAAATTTAGCTAGTAAATACAAAATATTATATGATAGTAGATTAATTTATTATAAAGAATATTTAAATATTAATAAATTAAGTTTATACATGTTTTATATTTTAAGATCTATGTCTTTAGGAGAGAAATATATTTATGTTTTAGTTAAGAATTTAATTCATTGAAAATTATATGAATTTTAATAACTTAATAAATCTGATAATAAGAAGGAGGAGATAAATATGATTTCAATTATTATTCCTACATTTAACAGAGCTAATACTATAGAAAGAAGTGTACTAAGTATACTAGATCAAACTTATCAAGATTTTGAACTAATAATAATAGATGATAATTCACAAGATGAAACTGAAGTAATAGTTCGTAGAATGAATGATAAAAGAATAAAATATATTAAACATGAGAGAAACTTAGGCGCAAATGCAGCAAGAAATACTGGTGTAAGAGCAGCAAAAGGAGAATTAATAGCATTTCAAGATAGTGATGATAAATGGCATAATGATAAATTAGAAATACAACTTAAAGCTTTAAAAGATTATAATGCAGACATTGTTGCATGTTCATATAATAGGTATAAAAATGATTCAGTAGATTTAATGCCTAAAGAAAGCATAAAGGATAGTGAAATAAAAAAGAAATTGTTGTATGGGAGTTTTATAAGTACTCAAACTGTTTTAGGAAAGAAAGAATGTTTCTACAATGAAGAATTTGATGAAACTTTACCACGATTCCAAGATTGGGAGTTAATGATAAGATTATCACAAAAATATAATATACATTTTATAAATAATCCTTTAGTAGATGTTTTTCTTCAAGAAGATAGTTTAACTAAAAGCCATCAAAAGGGATTAAATGCATTAAGACTCATAAAAGATAAACATAATGATTTAATTAAATTAGACAAATATGTAGAATATAGATTTTATAGGATGTTAGCTTATGAATCGAATAGAAGCAAAGATTTTACTAAAAATTATTACTTTAAAGCATGGAACTTAAGGAAAAAGGAAGTAGAAATTTTATTAAAGGGGATATTTTTGGAATTAGCAAAACTAAAATCCAAATACATTATCGATTCGGGTAACTAGGAGAATTTATATTAAGAAAATATCTCTTAAATAGTATTTAACAATGTGAAGAAATATTTGATTATACTTATTCTTGAATATTGGAAAATTTTAAAAAGGAAGTCAATGAAAGGAAGAGGAAAAGAATGAAAGGAATAATCTTAGCCGGAGGATCAGGAACAAGGCTTTATCCAGTAACAAAAGCAATGTCAAAACAAATGGCACCAATATATGATAAACCAATGATATATTATCCAATGTCAGTTTTGATGCTTGCAGGAATAAAAGATATATTAATAATATCTACACAAAGAGATATTGTTAACTTTAAAGAACTTTTTAAAGATGGACAAGATCTGGGATTAAATATTAAATATGCAGTTCAGGAAAATCCTAATGGACTTGCAGAAGCATTTATTATTGGCGAAGAATTTATTGGTGATGATAATGTAGCAATGGTACTTGGAGATAATATTTTTTATGGTCAAAGCTTTTCAGAACATTTAAAAAAAGCTGCTGCCTTAGAAAATGGAGCATATGTATTTGGTTATTATGTTCAAAATCCTAAAGATTTTGGAGTAGTTGAATTTGATGAAGATGGGAAAGTTATTTCTTTAGAAGAAAAACCTAAAAATCCAAGGTCAAAATATGCAGTGCCAGGGCTTTATTTTTATGACAATTCAGTAGTCGAGAAGGCTAAGGCATTAAAACCTTCTGAAAGAGAAGAACTTGAAATAACTGATTTGAATAAAGTTTATATGCAAGAGGGTTCATTAAAAGTACAACTACTAGGTAGAGGAATGGCTTGGCTTGATACTGGAACTCATGTTTCTATGCTTCAAGCTTCTAATTTTGTTGAAGCAGTTCAAAGTACTCAAGGAACGTATATAGCATGTCTTGAAGAAATTGCTTATAGGCAAGGATGGATAAGTTCACAAAAAGTTATTGATCTTTCAAAACCTCTAATGAAAACTGGATATGGCAAATATTTGGTTGATATAGTAGAAGAAATTGAAATACAAAAAGCAAGAGAAGAAATTGCATCAGTAAATTGATAGGTGGTAATAAAGGTGGTAAATTTTAATAAGACAAACATTGATGGAGTATATATAATAGAACCTAAAGTTTTAGGAGATAACAGAGGTTATTTTATGGAAACTTATAATAAAGAACAATTTGATGAAGCTGGACTTAATATGACTTTTGTTCAAGATAATGAATCCAAGTCTAATAAAGGAGTTTTAAGAGGACTTCATTTCCAAAGGAAACATAGTCAAGGAAAACTTGTTAGAGTAACTAAAGGCGAAGTTTTTGATGTGGCAGTTGATCTAAGAACAGGATCTCCAACTTATGGACACTGGGAAGGAGTTGTTTTAAATGATGAGAATAAAAAGCAATTCTATATTCCAGAAGGTTTTGCACATGGTTTTTTAGTTTTATCAGATGAAGCTGTTTTTAATTATAAATGTACAGATCTTTATTCACCAGAATATGATGGTGGAGTTATGTGGAATGATCCAGATATTAATATAGAATGGCCTTTAGATATGATAGAAAATATACTTTTATCTGAGAAAGATAAAAAGCATCCGAGTTTAAAGCAATTAGATTTAAGGGAATATGAAGATTTTATATATAGGTAGTAAAGAAATATAAATTTTAAATAAAGTTATTATTAAATTATAGTGTCTCTATTTTCTTTTAATTAAATGTGAGGAGCGAGAAATATATGAAAATATTAATAACAGGATGCAAAGGTCAATTAGGGAATGAACTTCAAAATATAATAAAGTGTGGAAAATCAGAAATTAGTGAAGTTTCAGAAAATATAAGAAATTCAGAAGTTATAGCACTTGATGTAGATGTGCTTGACATAACCAATTTAGCTCAAGTTAAAGAAAAATTAAATGACTTGAAACCAGATGTAGTAATAAATTGTGCAGCAGCAACAAATGTTGATGGTTGTGAAAGCAATGAAGATTTTGCATTTAAAGTCAACTCAATAGGGCCTAAAAATTTAGCTATGGCTTGTGAAAAAATTAATGCTAAATTAGTTCAAGTTTCAACAGATTATGTATTTAGTGGAGTTGGTAATAAACCATTAACAGAATATGATTTGACAGCGCCATATAGTTCTTATGGAAAAACTAAGCTTTTGGGAGAAAAATACGTGCAAGAATTTTGCTCAAAATCTTTTATTGTTAGAACAGCATGGTTATATGGATATGTAGGTCATAATTTTGTTTATACAATGATAAAACTTGGAAAAGAAAAAGACGTGATTAAAGTTGTTGATGATCAAAGAGGGAATCCGACTCATGCTAATGACTTGGCTTATCATATTTTAAAGATTATTGAAACAGAAGAATATGGCGTATATCATTGCACAGGTAATGGAGAATGTAGTTGGTATGATTTTGCTAAAATGATAATTGAATTGTCAGGAGAAAAATGTGAAGTAAAACCATGTACATCAGAAGAATACAAAACTCCAGCAAAGAGACCAGAGTATTCATCACTTGATAATATGATGCTAAGATGCACTGTTGGTGATAAAATGAGAGATTGGAAAGAAGCAATAAAGTCATTTATTAAAAAAGTACAATAAAGAAATGAAAGATAATATATGAATAGGAAAAGGAGATTAATAAATGAAAACATACTTAGTTACAGGCGGAGCAGGATTTATAGGTTCAAATTTTATTTTATATATGCTAAATAAATATGAAAATATTAAAATAATCAATTTAGATAAATTGACTTATGCAGGTAATTTAGAAAATCTTAAGTCAATTGAAAATGATGAAAGATATACATTTGTTAAAGTAGATGTTTGTAATAAAGAATTAGTTTCAAGCCTTTTTAAAGCTAATGATATAAATTATGTTGTTCACTTTGCAGCAGAATCACATGTTGATAGAAGTATAAAGGAACCAGAAATATTCGCTGAGACCAATGTACTTGGAACAGTTAATATGCTTAACTGTGCAAAAGATGCATGGGAAACAAAAGATGGATTTAAAGAAGGAGTTAAATTCCTTCATGTATCAACAGATGAAGTTTATGGATCGTTAGGTGCAGAAGGATTCTTTAGAGAAACAACTCCATTAGATCCTCATAGCCCATATTCATCAAGCAAAGCTGGATCAGATTTTATGGTTAAGGCTTATGCTGATACTTATAAAATGCCAGTTAATATAACAAGATGTTCAAATAATTATGGACCATTTCAATTCCCAGAAAAGTTAATTCCATTATTAATAAATAACTGCCTTCAACATAAAGATTTACCAGTGTATGGTGATGGTATGAATATAAGAGATTGGTTATTTGTAGAAGATCATGCAAAGGCAATTGATATGGTTATTAATGGTGGCAGACTTGGAGAAGTTTATAATGTTGGTGGACACAATGAAAGAACTAATATACAAATAGTAAAAACAGTCATATCTTATATAAATGAAAATGTAGATAAAGCAGTAAGTGAAAATTTAATTAAATATGTTGACGATAGAAAAGGACATGATAGAAGATACGGAATAGCTCCAGATAAGATAAAAGAAGAATTAGGGTGGTATCCTGAAACTACATTTGAAGTTGGAATAAAGAAGGCTATAAAGTGGTATTTAGATAATCAAGAGTGGATGAAGAATGTTACATCTGGAGATTATGAAAAGTATTATGAGAAGATGTATAAGTAATATTAAATTAATGAATTGATTAAATGTGTATGTACAATAGGATAGAATTTCTAAAAAGCACCCTAAAGCGATTGTTGCATTAAAATGATAATTAGGAAATATGATGGTAAATTAATAAAAGCAAGAATGCAATAATATCATTGTATTTACAATTAGGATATTGGAGTAGAAAAATGAATGATTTTACAATAGCTAAATTTAAGATTTACTTTATGAAGTTAAGATTTATAATCGGGTTTTAACACTTATAGATGTAGCGTACGATTTAATATAAACCTAAAATTATAAGATAGTGAGGTAATTGAGTGAAAAAGAAATTAAGCATATTAATAATCAGTATTTTGGTAGCATTCATATCAATATTCTTTAAAGTAAAATCATTATTTATTTTACCAGGAATCATATATATAGTTTATTGTTTTAAAAATCCTAAAAGATGTTTTTGGATAACATACTTTATTGCATTATTATTTCCTATTGGACTTAGTAATAATCTGAATCTTTCAATCACGATTATTATTTGCATGGTAGTAATATTATATTTTGTTATATTAATACATAGTAGCAATTTTAGAAGATTTAAGTTAAATAATTTTGTAAATATTACTTTTTTTCTATTATCTATATTATATTGTATATATTTTTTTGTTGGATTAAGTAAAGGGTATAGTGCAAGTGTTGATTTCAAAATATATGCTATGCAGATTATGTTATTTTATTGTACATATAAAGTAATTAATGAGAAAGATGATATATATAAACTTATGAACATGACTGTATATGCTATGTTTGGGAATGCTGCAATTGGGGTTATTATATATTTAACTAAAAACTTAAGCATTTGGAATTTACAAGGTACTTCTGGAAGATTCGGTTATAATGCACAAACATTATTTATAATAACATTAAGTTATATGTTTTTTTTGTTTTATAATAGAAAGTATTTAATCAGCAAATCAATATTAATATGTTCTTGTTTTTTATCGATTATATTGATAATTTTATCTCAAAATCGAACTAATCCAGTTTTAATACTTATTAATTTTATTTTAATAATACTAATTAGCTTTACAAATAAAATTTCTTTGAAAAAATTAATAAGAAAAATGGGACTATTTATATTTATTGCAATTGTTGTAGCTTATGGAGCTAATAATATTATTAATAGCAATAGTAACTTTATAAATAGATATAAACAGATATCTTCATCAAATAATGATGATAATTTAAAAACAAGAATGCTTACATTTGACTATTATTTAGATTTAATAGAAGAAAAACCTCTTGGAAATGGATTTGGAATACATATGCCATTTGTTGATGCTCAAGGAAATTTTCAAATAGAAGAGTCACTTAATACAGATAATGCATATATAAATATTGCCTATAAAGCTGGAATCATAGGTTTAATTTTATATATAATTTTAATTTGTTCTCCTTTGGTAAAAATGGCAGTTAACTATAGATTAAGTAAGGATAAGCTATATCTATCTATGAGTACATCTTATTTTATGTTATTAATAGGTGGGAGTATGTTCACAAGTCAAATAATACATTCATATGCTGTGTCTACTTTTATGTGGGTATTTATCTCGTATATAAATTTATATACAGATGAAAAACTTGAATTATATAACAAAGAAAATAAATAGTTAAAATAATAGAATGCAGAGGAGAAAATATGAAAATTTGTTTTTTAACAGATACTATTTTTAATTTGGGTGGTATACAAAGAGTTTTATCTGTATTAACTAATGAATTAGTTAATACTTATGATGTAACTATAATATGCACAAATGGAACATACAAAGTAAATAGAGAATTATATAAGTTAGATAAAAAAGTACAAGTTATAATTAACGAAGAATTATGTAAGAAAAAGCTCTTCACAAAAATATATTCAAAAGTATTAAGAACGTTAATTATGAAAATAGAATTTTTAAATAAAAAGAAATTTATAGGTTTGTTAACACAAGCATTTTATCCTACTAATATTCAAAATAACTTTATAAATTTTTTTAATTCTAAAGATTATGATGTAATTATAGGAAATCAAGGGTATTGCAGTATGTTATTAGGAATTATAGGAAATAAAATAAATGCAAAGACAATTGGATGGCAGCATAATTCGTATGATGCATATTTTAATTCACCATATAAATATAACTGGAAACAAGATGAACTTTTTAAAGTATATATAAAAAAATTAGATAAATATATAGTGTTAACTGATGACGATAAAAAACTTATAGATAAGAATTTTATGATAAATAGTAATAGAATATATAATCCTCTTAGTTTTACTTCTGATAAAAAATCAAACTGTGAAGAAAAAAATATTGTATGTGTAGGAAGGTTAATACAAGAACAAAAGGGATTAGATTTGCTTATAAAGGCATTTCATAAGGTTTCTTCAATTCATAAGGATTGGATATTATATATAGTTGGAGATGGAGCAGATAAAGATAAATTAAATGAATTAATTAGCGATTTAAATTTAGAAAATAAAATTAAGATACAACCCTCTACAAATAATATTGAAGAATATTATTTAAATTCATCTATTCTTGTATCTTCATCCAGATGGGAAGGATTTGGTTTAGTTATAACAGAAGCAATGGAATGTGGATTACCAGTTATAGCATTCGCTAATTCTGGACCAAAAGAAATAATAAATAAACCCGATGAAAATGGAATTTTAGTTCCATGTGAAGATATTGATGCATTAGCAGAAAATATTATACATTTAATTGAAAATGAAGAGAAAAGAAAAAGAATAGCAAAAGGATCTATAGTTAGAGCGCAAGACTTTTCTATAAGTAAAATATCCGGCGAGTGGACTAAAATAATACAATCTTTAAGGGCATAATTTTTACAACTACATAGTTCAATGAAATTATTAAATATTGTATTAGTATTATGATCAAGAATATGAATGACAAATATAAAACCAATATTATGCAAAGAAAATTTAAGAATATACAATGTAGGAGGATGAAGTGAGTAATAAATCAAAGTTAAAAAATGGAATAATGATAACTTTTATAGCAAAATATAGTAATGTAATTACCCAATTAATAATAAATTCGATATTAGCTAGATTATTAATGCCAGAAGAATTTGGTGTAATTGCAATAATAACTGTATTTATATCATTTTTTAATATTTTAGGTGATATGGGGATTGGACCAGCCATAATACAGAATAAATTATTAGATGATAAAGAAATATCAGATATATTTAAGTTTTCAGTAATGGGAGCATTAGTTATTGCAATTGGATTTTATTTCTTTTCGTATTTTATTGCATTTTTTTATACAAATAAAATTTACATAAAATTAGGAATTTTATTATCATTTTCGGTATTTTTCTTTATATGTAATATAGTACCCAATGCATTAATATATAAAAAACAAAATTTTAAATTAGTAGGAATAATTAATGTTTGTGCTAATATAGGTGTGGGAATTATTACTATAACACTTGCATTAAATGGTTGGTCATATTATTCATTGATATTTGATTCAATTTCAAAAAGTTTATTTATTTTTATATTATCTTTTACATTCTCTAAAATTAAAATTAAAAAAGGATATTCTTATAATGCTGTTAAAAAGATAAGAAACTATTCTAGCTATCAATTCTTATTTAATTTCATTAATTATTTCACTAGAAATTTAGATAATATATTAATAGGAAAGTTTTTAGGATCATCTACATTAGGGTACTATGATAAATCTTATAAACTTATGTTATATCCAGTACAAAACTTAACAAATGTAATAACACCAGTATTGCATCCAGTATTGTCAGAATATCAAGATCAAATTGATGTTATTTATGATACATATATAAAAGTAGTTAAAGTTCTTGCATATATAGGCATCTTTGTATCGGTATATTGTTTTTTTTCATCAAAGGAAATTATACGTATAATGTATGGAAATAACTGGGATAAGTCTATACCTGTTTTTAGAATATTATCATTATCTATAGTAATACAAATGGTTTTATCTAGCATTGGATCAATATTTCAATCAACAGGATATGTAAATAAATTATTTTCTACTGGTTTTGTATCTGCATGTTTTACTATAACAGCAATAACGATTGGAATTATAAGTAAAAGTTTGGAAATATTATCAATTGGGATAGTAATTTCTTTTGCATTTAACTTTATACAGTGCTTTTATGTGTTGATGACACACGTTTTTAATAAGAAATTTAGTGAATTTTTGCTAAATATAAAAAATGTATTAATAATAGGATTTATAATGGTATGTGGTTATTTATTAACATCAAGAATATCTATAGACAATGTATTGATTAGTGCAATAGTAAAATTAGTAATAGGTATTATAACTTATTTAATTGGCTTAATTATAACTAAAGAATATAAATTATTAAAAAGCATTATTATTAAATAAGTAAATTATAATAAAAAATAATTATGGGGGTGGGGAGTGTTTTGAAACAAAATATGAAAAGAATTGAATGGATTGATTTTGTAAAATTTGTGGCGATTTTTTATATGGTTTGGGCGCATTATGGTGCACCACGAATAATATATTGGTACATACAATCATTTCACATGCCTTTATTTTTCTTTATTTCTGGATATTTATCTAATAATAGTAATTATAGTTTTAAAAATTATACAGCTAAAAGAGCTAGAGCCTTAATTATTCCGTATTTGCTATTTGGATTAATTAATTATATCTTTTGGATTATACTTGTAAGAATTAATTTAGTTAAAACAAATGATAACTTATATGATCCAATAAAATATTTATTAACTATAAATACAACTACACATTTACCTATAGCAAATGCCCTATGGTTTTTAACTTGCTTATTTATAGTTGAGATTATTTTCTTTATTTTAGTAAAACATATTAAAGATAACAATATAACTTTATCTATGGTATTAATTATATTTTCATTAATTGGATACTTTTATCCACTGATAACTAACATTAGATTGTATTGGGGTATAGATGTTGCATGTACAGCTATAGTTTTTTATGGATTCGGATATTTATTTAAAAAGAATAAAAATATTATCAATTGTTTTTACAAACCGAAAATTTATACTATAATACTATTATTTGTAATCAGTATAACTTTTGAGTTACTGAATGGACATGTTGCTCTAATGATAATAACATATAATAACTATTTCTATTATTATATATCAGCATTTGCTTCTATATTTATGTATATGATGATATCGATATATTTATATAATATTAGATTGATTAGTAACTTAAAAGTATATAAAGTTTTTTTATATATTGGGAAAAATACAATTTCAATTTTGGCTTTTAATCAATTACTAATAGTAATATTACATAAAATGACTGAAACAATTCCAATAAATATAAATATTAAAGAAATAATAAATTCAACACTTATTATTGTAGTTTTAATACCAATATCATATTTTTTAAATAAGTATTGTCCTATTATTGTTGGTAAAAGTAAAGTGAATAATAATAAATTAAGACAATAGATTAAAAAATATGTATTGTAAGGGGCGGAATAAAATGTCGAAAGAGATAAGTGAAAGATCTAAAACTATTGACGTTATGAAATTCATATTAATAATTCTCGTAGTAATAGGTCATTATCCTAATATTAATACAAATGTACAAAGAATAATTTTTTGGTTTCATATGCCATTATTCTTTACTATAAGTGGTTATTTATTTAAAGGAGACTACAAGAAATTATGGATGAGAAAAACTATAATAAAATATATTGTACCATATTTTTCATATTTTATTTTAATATCTTTATTGCAAAGGAATATATCACTAGATAATGTAATAAAATTTTTATATGGTGGCAGAATGTATTCAGGGACATATTGGTTTATACCATGTATGTTAATAACAATACTTGCTTTTTATTTCTTTAATAAAGAATTTTCAAAAAGAACAATAATAATTATTGTTATAGTTTTTTATTTACTAGCTCATTTAGAATCTATTTTCTTTCTACCTTATACTGAAAATTATTTAGACTGGAATTTTATATACAAAATACCATTGAATATAGATGTATGCTTAATGTCTATAGCATATTTCGCTATGGGATTTTATTTTAAGAGTACTATAAATAAAATTATTAATAAAAATAATGTTATTTTATATTTAATAGTATTTTTAATATGCTTAATTTTTATTATTTTAAATTTAAAAGGTATATTATCTTATACTTTAAATATGAAATTAGGACATTATTATAATTTTATTTTAGATATATTAATACCAGGTATATTCGGAATATGGATACTTATGACTAGCACATTTATTAGCAAAATTAATATTAATTTAATTAATATTATAGGAATAAATACATTACCAATAATGTATTTCCATATACCTATCAATGGATTGATTCAAAATAAAATTGAATATGGAATTATAGGATACATATTAGTTGGAGTAGTACCAACATTGATATTTGCTTATATTTGTTCTAAAAATAGATATTTAGAATTTTTATTTAAAGGAAAAACAACAAATCAGGTACTTATGTCGAAGACAAATATAGTAAATTAGAATATATTATAAATCAATCATTTAATAGCTTACTTTTAACTAGTAAGATTAATAAATATACGTAATTTATATTAGAGAATATGGGAGTGAAATATTATGAATAAGAAAATAAGAAAAGCAATAATTCCAGCAGCAGGTCTAGGAACAAGATTTTTACCTGCAACTAAGGCTCAACCAAAGGAGATGCTTCCTATAGTTGATAAGCCTACTATTCAATACATTATAGAGGAAGCTGTTGCTTCTGGGATTGAGGAAATTCTTATTGTTACTGGTAGGAATAAGAAGTGTATTGAGGATCATTTTGATAAGTCTGTTGAGCTTGAGATGGAACTTGCAAAGAATAGTAAGGATGAATTATTGGAATTGGTTAAGGGAATTTCAGGCATGGTTGATATTCATTACATAAGACAAAAAGAACCTAGAGGACTAGGGCATGCTATTTATTGTGCTAAGAGTTTTGTTGGCAATGAACCTTTTGCAATTCTTCTTGGTGATGATATTGTTTATACTGATAAATCTCAAAGACCTTGTTTAAAGCAACTTATTGATTGCTATGATGAGTATAATACAAGCATCCTAGGTGTTCAAAGCGTTGATCCTGAAAATGTATCTAAGTATGGTATTGTGGATGGAATACAAATAGAGGATAGATTATGTAAGGTTAAAGGATTAGTTGAGAAGCCAAGCAAAGAAGAGGCACCTTCTAATACTGCAATACTGGGTAGATATATAGTAACTCCTAGAATATTTGAGATATTACAGAAGACTAAGCCAGGTAAGGGGAATGAAATTCAACTTACAGATGCATTGTTAGAACTTATTAAAAACGAAGCTATGTATGCTTATAATTTTGAAGGTAAGAGATATGATGTTGGTGATAAATTAGGATTTTTAGAGGCAACAATAGAATATGCAATAAGAAAACCTGAAATTAAGGATGAATTTATAGAATATTTAAGAAGTATAATATAATAAAAACTTCTCTAAATGTAGCTATGGAGTCACAAGTTCCTCCATAGCACTCCAACCGACTGTACATAAAAAAGATTTTTATTGATTTACTATATCAATAAAAATCTTTTTTTCTTTATATAGTAAATTAAGCATATATATTAATAAGCTTAAGTAAAGGAATGATAGATATGAATATATTTAAAAGAGTTATTCTAGCTATACTAACAATTTTAATAAGTTTTACTCAAACAGGAAGTGTTAAAACACAGATGTCAGATATTTCGGGTACAAGATTAAGTATAGCTAGAAACTATCTAAAGTATAAAACTGTATCAACAACAGTTTGGGGTAATGGAGGAACTCATATACCAACTGTTCGTGTATACAATCACCTAGCTTTTCAAGGAGCAGATAATACCCTTGTAGTAATGATAAATATTAAAGGAGATACAGATGCTAATCCTGTTATGTTTCCAGATAGCATAATTAATCAAGCTCTTGCAAATGCTACTACTGCAAATGTGAAAACGACAATGATAAACCTTCATTTAGGTACTAATTATTCAGATGGTTATGGTAGAAAAGCCTATCATCCTGATGTAGCTACATTCTTTCGAAATTGGAAAACTATATGCCTACATTATGCTCAAATGTGTACTGATAATGATATTTCTATATTATGTATTGGTTGTGAACAGGTTCAGCAAACAGTTGATGCAAATTATAGTTACTGGGCAGATATTGTTTCAGCAATACGAAGTGAATATCCCAATCTTTTATTGACTTATGCAGCACACGGTAATGAATATAAAGTAGATACTCCTTTGAAATTTTGGGGATTACTTGATTTTATAGGGTTTAATATGTACTTTCATTATACTAATAAACTATTTAGCCAAAATCCAACTTTAGATGAAATAATACAAGCTTATTATGCTCCTATTTTTAAAGGAAAATCTACAATGGATTTAATAAATATGCATGCAAATACTTTTAATAAGAAAATTTTTATAACAGAAACAGGATTAATGCCTAAGGATACGGGGCTAGCTAAGGCATATGATCCTACGAATGCAAATGGTGTTACAACTTATGATGGTACTGCCTTAGCAATTAAAGCAGTATGTGATGGTCTATGCCAAAATGTCAATGTATTAGGATTCTCATGGTGGCATGTAAGTCCCCCATTTGATTATTTTAACGATACTGAAGTAACAAGTGCAGAACAGACTATGCATGATTATTTAAAAGGAGGTTTAATATAATATGAGCCAACATGGTGTAAACTTAATTTGGGAATAGTATTATGTTCCTAAAATATCGCTACAATAATATTTTTCTAATATATTAAAAATTAGACTAAGTAATTAAATATTTATAAGATTGACATAATAAAGAAATAGAAATATAATTAAACAAATTATATGGATAGAGGTTATTATAATGATTAAAATTCTAATTATATTAATAGTAGCTATAACAATACTCTTTGTACTAGCTTTATGCAAAACTGCCAAAAGAGCAGACAAAAATGCTCAGATTATATTAAAAAAACATAAATCTAACATAAAGAGATCAGAACTTTGAAATAAAATGTAATAATAAGAGTAAAAGTAGAAATTCTGTTCTTTTTGTTTTAGGAATGTTTTCTTTATATGTAAAGTATACCAGAGTGAAAGAGAAATTACTAAATACAAGCACTGCAACAGTATCGAAGATTAAATTTATTTATATCGTCTAAATTCTCTTGATTTTCAATTTTTATTTTTTAAAAATTAAGAAAATATATTTTTTATATTTTTTGAAAAATCGGCAATATAGTTGCGTAGCAACTATGCAAAAAAATTTAATTGATTTGTGTCATATACTTTAAATTTATTGCAACTCTTGCTAAAATTGTATTGTTATAGATAGCGTATTTTTATATGCTTATTTAATTGTGATATATCTTCAAGTGTTAGAAGGTCTCGTCAAAAAGATTCTAATGTTCTTGAAGATATTTCTCTTATACCAGCGTTTAATTCTTTTATTGCTCCGCTACCGTTTTCAAATAGTTGCGTTAATATATCTGAAATTCGCACTAATAAATAATGATTTTTAGTAGCTTAATAATCTAAACAACAAGCATGTTCTATATTATACCGAATCTTCTTTTGATTATTGAATCTTTTGTTTTCCGTTTCTGTATTTTTTACCAGTCACCACAATTTTCAAAACATTTCTTTTACTAAGTTTTATGTTCGTAACAAAAACAAAGTTTTTGGGTATTTTATCATTTGTATCAGTATTTTCAAGAGTTGTATCACTTATATCTGTAAAATCTACTGCATTGATTAATCGTTTTCAATGTAAAACCTCATTAATGTAATTGATGTTTGTGTTGCTTTCATCACTCTGAATTTTCTTAATAGCTTGAATTTCTTTCCAAAGTGTTTTTTAATTTTTAAGAACTCTCCGAAAAAATTTATTTTATTTTCCTTTTCTCCCTTTTGTTTTCTTGTTCTTATATTCATAAGTAATCCTCATAAACGTAGTAATTTAGATACTGTACCTAATTATATTATACTATGATTTAATACATTTTTATTTTTTATTTACTCGAAAAATATTTAATCTTTAAAGCTTACTGCACTAAATTAATTTTTAATGCAGTGCTTTTTGTTCCAAATTTCCCACTTGTAGGGTGAAGAAATATTGTTTATACTGATCAATCTCAAAAGTCTTGTTTAAAACATATAATTGATTGTTATGATGAATGTAAAACAAGTATATTAGGAGATTTAATTTAATGTGAAAAATATACCCAAAAATATAGAAACTACCTTAAGTGGGTAGGTTACGAAAACAAAAATCTATTTTATACTGAATATAATCAATAGAGCCTAAAAATGTATAAAATACGGTATAGTTGATGGAATAGAAATTGAGAATAGAGTTTGCAAGGTTAAACGATTAATAGAGAAGCCTAGTGTAGAAGAAGCTTCATCTAATATCACAATTATTGGTAGATACAAAGTAACGCCAAGATATTTGAAATATTTAGATAGAACTAAGCCTGATAAAGGTAATAAAATATGGCTGACAGATGCATTATTAGAGCTACTTAAAGATAAAACCATGTATAGAAGGAGAATGCTATATGTGTTTATTAGAATTAAAAAATATCAATAAATACTATAAATTAAAAGGTAATGAAAAATTTCATGTACTGGAGAATGTTAATTTAGCTTTTAATAAGGGAGAATTAGTAGCAATTGTCGGAGAATCTGGAAGTGGAAAATCTACATTAATGAATTTAATTGGAGGATTAGATTCTAATTATTCAGGAGAATTATTTGTAAATGGAAAAGATATTAAAAAGCTAAGGAAAAAAGAGCTTGATAGATATAGAAAAAATCAAGTAGGATTTATTTTTCAAAGCTTCAATCTAATAGCACATTTATCTGTTTTAGATAACGTAGCTATTGCTATGACTTTATCAAATGTTAGAAAAAAGGAACGAGTAAAACGTGCAAAAGAAATATTGAATGACTTGGGTTTAAATAATCATATAAACAAAAAGCCAAATCAGTTATCAGGAGGTCAAAAGCAAAGGGTTGCCATTGCGAGAGCTTTAATAAATGATCCTGAAATAATTGTTGCTGATGAACCTACAGGTAGCTTAGATTCAAAAACATCAATGCAAGTTTTAGAAATAATGAAGGGGATTGCTAAGAGAGGCAAACTTGTAATTATGGTTACTCACTCTGAAAAAGTAGCATCTTTTTCAAGTAGAATAATTAAAATAGCAGATGGTAAAATCACAGATGATACGAAAGGTTTAAAATTAGGAAATAATATTAATGAAGTATCAATTGATAGAGAAAAAGCTAAAGTGAATAAAGAAAGACAAAATCTAAATATTGTATCAGCTATAAAGCTGGCTCTTGTGAATATGAAGGAAAAGCTAATACGCAATATTTTTGTTTCAATAGGTGCAAGTATCGGAATAATGAGTATTATTTTAATGTTATCTTTAGGCAACGGTGTTAAAGCTTATTTTAATAATACTATGAATAGTTATGTAAATCCTCTAGTGATAGAAGTTAATATGCCTAGTCAAGAAGATGAAACAATTGACTTAGATATTACAACAATACAAAAACCAGATGTTAATACTTCAAAGTCATTTGAAGAAGAAGATATTAATAATTTATCTAAAATAGAAAATGTATCTTCAGTGGAAAAAGGATTTACTGCAATTTCTATGGGTGCTAATTCATTAAGTTACAATGGGAAAAGCAGTAATTTAATGAGGATTTCAACCATATCATCAAATATAACAACTTCAAATATAGAACAAGGAACTTTCCCAAAAGAAGGAGAACTATTAATTAATAAATCTGTAAGTGATAAGCTAGGTGGAGGTGTTATAGGTCAAAAAGTTAATTTACATATTTTGGTGAATCAAAAAATTTTAAATAAAGAATTTATTGTAAGTGGAATTTATGCCTCAGCAGGTGCAGATTTAACTGCTGTAATGAAATCTACTTTTTTGAATTATTCAGATTTAGAAAAGTTTTATTCAGAAAACAAATATAAATTAAAACCAAATGTAATGTATATTAATACAACTAGTGCTAAATATGCAACTGAAATTAAAGAAAAGATTAAGGAACTTGGATATTCAGAATCTTCACAAGAATTAATGACATCAATGTTTAATCAAATGATAAGTATTTTAACATACGTATTATCAGGGATTGCAGCAATATCTTTAGTAGTATCATCAATTATGATAATAGTAGTTATGTATATTAGTGTTGTAGAGAGAACAAAAGAAATAGGAATAATGAAGGCTATTGGTGCACGCGAAAAGGATATAAGAAGAATTTTTGTTTGTGAAGCATTTCTAATTGGATTTTTTAGTGGACTTGTTGGACTTGTTTTTACATTTTTATTAATGAAAGTTATAAATATTATGTCAAATAAGTTGTTTGAAATTAATTTAGCTTTAATAAAGAATTCTTATGGAGTATTTGGAGTAGCAGTAAGCATTGTTATAAGTACGTTATCTGGATTATTACCGGCAAATAAAGCTGCTAAATTAGATCCAGTAGAGTCATTAAGAAGAGAATAATAAAAAAAATCGGTATCTCTATATCAATGTCATTAAGTTAGCATTGGGTCAATAGACTTAGGTCTAAATCAAAAGTGGGAGAACTATTTAATAAAGTAGTTCTTCCACTTTTTTCTTGTTCATGCGCATGACAAAAAAACAGATTGCTATCTGTCAAAAAAGCAATATAAAATTAGCGTTATTTATGCTACTCTATATAAGAAGCTAATAAATGTCTTAGTAATCATATTCCTTTGTCTATGGCGGTCAGGCCTTATTGGAATTATATTTTTGGCAATTATTGCTTCTAAATTAGGTGATGTTGTTTTCCCATAATAGAACTTTCTGCACATGTGAGTGGCTACGGAAAAATTAGCTTTATATGTGTATTTCCTTTGCTTTTTCTTTATGACTACGTGTGAGGTAATCATTTGAGTGAAGTTATACATTGTTAGATGTGCATAAATTTCTTGCTAGATGCACATTACCATCCTTGAATAATTCTTTTGTTTCATTCGTCTGCTTCCTTGTAAGTTTCAATCGGATATTAACATCAAAGCAGTTATAATCAGGTAATACGAAACTGCTTTTTATGCCCATAGCCCCGTCTCTTATTCGTATGAGAAATTTCCAGCCCTTTTCCTGAATGTGTGCCATATTGTTATAGGACTCATATCCTCTATCAGCAATAACAAGTGCTTTTAGAATTGGTGAACGATCTACCATATCAATAAAAGCCTTATGTTCATTGTTTTCTCTCTTTTTCTGTATTATCGCATCTGAGTAAATATTTTGTTTTAAGTCATATAGTGCATTCAAATGAAGTAGATTATAAGACTTCTGACCATTAGAACCTGGCATGTATGATTCTTTATCATCTGGATTAGTAGCTATATGTATGTCAGAACCATCAACAGCCAAAATTATTAGTTCATTTTCATTAGTTTCTAAAGATATATCTGTTGAAAAAGCTTTGAAGATTGTTTCAAAGGTCTTAGGTTTAATTTTATTCCTCTGTTGTATAAATGCAGATGAAGTCACTGTATCTGCTGAATAATTGAACATATCCAACAATTAATTTGAAAGGGGTCCTCCGCCCATACCAATAATTCCTGTTAGCATTTGTTTAAGCGAAAGCTTACGATTGCGTGTAAAATCAGTTTTAGAGTTAACACAATAATCTGATGGATTTTCAGCAACATTTTCAATTTTAGATAGTAATAGTTTCTATACGTTTATTATATGCTGTATTAATTTTTTAAAAATAGAAAAAATATAAATTTCATAATTTATAAGTGTTACATAATATTACTAATGTAGAAAATAAATTCTGAAATGAAGAAAATCACCCATATTGGGTAGGTTACAAAAAAAACATTACATTTTATACTAATATTATATTATCTACTCATTATAAATTGAAAGGGGATAGAATAAAAATGAAAATGAAAAAATTATTATCAATTGGAGCATTTGCATTAGTATTAGCTTGTTCTACATCAATTGGAGCATCGGCAGCCACTATACCTAGTAATGCTGATATAATAAAAATAATTTTAAATCAATATAAAAATGGTACAAATCCAGTGGGTGTATTATCAGAAGTTAACAAAGATACTAAAATTGGTACTATTTTAACTCCAACTGTTACTGAGGAAATTGATTCGCAACTTTCAAATCATCCATCTGTAGACAAACTTTTAACAAAAGTTGAGAATAATCAAGACAATAGTATAGCAACTGTTTTAGAAAAAGTTACCGCAGATGAAGCAACCTTTTCTAAATTTCAAGCTAAATTCATAGAAATTGCAGAAAAAGTAAGAGCTATGGATACAAAGATGGGAATTGAAAGAATATTAGCAGAACAAAAAATTAGTGATATTGTTACAGCGTATGATGCTACTTTAAATGTTACTTTTGGTAAGAATAGTGAAGGAAAGACAACTGCTTCTATCGAAAAAAATGGACATGTTCTAGTTCAACTTAACTCTGATAATCTTCAAACAATCATTGATAGAGTTAGAAATTTAACTTGGACAGAGGTTAGTATTGCAAAAGCTTTATTATAAACTAACTTAAATTAATGGTTATAAGAGTTTTTATAAACGTAAGGAGGAATTGATATATTAGCATGAATAAAACAAAAAAGAGCATCAGTCTTATTATTGAAATATTATTAATGTTTAGTATAATACTTGCAGTATTATCTATGTTTGTTAAAGTGATTGTTTTAAATGAAAATACTTATACAGATATACTTAATAAAAATAATACTTATGAGCAAGTTAAAGAATCAATATATAATAAAATAGATGCATTATTAAGTGCTAAAAATATTAATTATGACATTAAGGAATCAATAATAACAGAAGAAGATGTAAAAAAAGAAGCTGACAATGTGATTTCTGGCTTTATTCAATATCTAAAAACTGGAGAGAATAATATTAAGCCTATAGATGTAGAGATATATAAGCAAAGAGTTAAAGATATTATAGGTAATATTATAAAACCAACTAAAAATGATTTATCTTTTAACAGCAACGTACAAACTGAAAATACAGTATGTATGGTTAATGAACTGGAATTTAATAATATGATGATTTCTAAAGAAAAATCAAAAGTCGGACAATCCTCTTTTGAAGTGCAAAAGCTAGATACCAGAAGTGAAGCAGAAGCTAAAGTAAGAGCAATATTAAAGCAAAAAGGACTAACGGAAGAACAAGCAATTCAAAAAGCAATCAAAAAGGGAATAACAGAAGAACAAGCTTTGAAAATATTGGCTGATTATGGTATAACAATTGATGATGAATCAGACTCAGAAGGAAATCAATCTACATCAGAACAGCCTAATAATAGTAATGACTCACTTATGCAAGGTATTGATAAAAACACTACTGTAAATTCTGATAAAGAAGTATCATCAAATAGTCAAAGAGAAAATACTATAAACCAGACACCAGCTGACAAAAGTACTAAAAATAAGTTAGATGGAGTATTAAATAAATTGCTAGATGAGGCAGGAAGTAGTATTGAAAAAGAAATTGAAAAAATAAACTTAGATAAAATATTGGAATCTAATAAACTTCAAAAATTAGCCGAAATAACATCAATTATTTATAAAATGTTTTGGATGTTTATGATGTTGCCGATTATCCTTATGGCAATATTAATAAAGATAAATAGCAAAGATTTAAATTCTAGCTTAAAATACATACGAAATGCATTTTTATTAGCAGGATTAATTTTATTTGCAATATTCTTTGGGGCTTATGTTTTTAAAGTCTATGAGAAATTTAATATTAATATAGTTTATTTGAAAGATATAATTTCTTATACAATAAAGCATTTTTTAATAGTTTTATCAACATGTGGAGTTATAACATTTGTTGTAGGATTATTTCTTCTTATACCTACAATTAAAAAAACAAGTAAGTGAAATTAGAGAAAAATACGAAACATTACTTGTTTATAAATTAATTTCAAGAGATTAAAAGCGTATAAATAACATAATGATCTAAATGGGAAGAGTATTAAGGAGGGGAATATAATAATGAAAAATTTCAGATTAAAAAAGTTAGTTGCAGTTGCACTTGTAGCTATGACAATAGCAACTGTTGCTCCAGTTGGAGCATCAGCAGCATGGAAACAAGATTCTAATGGTTGGTGGAATACAGAAGGAAATTCATATTCTAAAGGTTGGAGAGCTATAAATGGTACTTGGTATTATTTTGGTTCAGATGGATACATGAAAACAGGTTGGATAAAGGATGGCGGTAAATGGTACTTTACAGAAACATCAGGAGCAATGCAAACTGGTGTAGTGAAAGTTGATGGGAAAGCATATTATCTTGCACCAAGTGGAGAAATGCAAACTGGGGATGTAACACTTAATGAAGTGACTTATACTTTTGCAGCAAGTGGAGAGGCTATAGGAGATAAAATACCAACTCAAACTATAACATCTACATCTACTAAAACTGTAGTAACACCAAGTAAAACAACAGAAACTACTGAAAATTCATCAAGTAATAGCAATAAATCATCAAATAGTGATTCTGATTCAGTAGAAAAAGATGTAAAACCTTCTCAAACAGTTATAGATGCTCGATATAAGTCAGATACAAAAATTACTATGTCTGTAGTACAAAATGCTGATGGGACAACAACTATAAAACCTACACTTAGATTTACACCAGGAATATATACTGAATCAATAACTACGCATAAAAAAACATATTCAGTTAACAAAGATTTATATGTTACGTTTAATGGAAAAGATGCATATATATCAGGAAATTATATAGATGGATATAAAATTGATGCAGGTGTTACAGGAGAAGTAGAAATAACTGCAAGTATTTCTATATATGATAGTACTAATGGTAAATTATATTATGTAACTGCAGCACCAGAAACAGTTACAATTCCTGCTAATTACGTTTAAGGTAACACCCTATAAATAAACTGCGAAAATTAGATAGAAATAAATAAGTATTAAATTTTAATTTACTATATTAAAAATTTGTAGAATAGTAGTATAATTAGATATATTATTTAAGCAAAGCAGTAAGAATATTTTAGATTCTTACTGCTTTTTATTTTATTATATCTGCTATAATATTATTTGGTATAAAATTAAGTTTTAAGATTCATACTATTTTCTATAAATTATAGTATAGAGTTTATATTATAAAGTAAAATAATATGTAATGGCATTAAGTAAGATGTGAAAAAATGAGACCATGGGCAGATTTAATGAGACCTAGTGATTTAAAAGATTTTGTAGGACAACAACATATATTAAGTCAAGGAAAACAATTATATAATTTAATAAAAAGTAAAAATATATGTAATTATATATTTTATGGTCCACCAGGAACTGGAAAGACAACCTTAGCTAACATAATGGCCAATTATGTAGATAAGAAATTTTATAAATTAAATGCAACAATTGCATTTGTAAAAGATATTCAAGACATAACTAATAATATGGATAATTTATTAAATTATAATGGAGTAGTTTTATATATAGATGAACTTCAGCATTTTAATAAGAAACAACAACAGGCATTGTTAGAATTTATAGAAGATGGAAGAATAACTTTAATAGCAAGTACTACTGAAAATCCATACTTCGTTATGCATAAAGCTATAATAAGCAGGTGTAATATATTTTCTTTTAAACCATTAGATACAGAGGATATTATAATGGGTCTTAAAAATTCTATAGAAAGATTAATAAATGATGGATTAGAAATCCAGTATTCTAATGAAGCGCTTGATTACATTGGAGAAATATCTCAAGGGGATTATAGAAAAGAATATAATATTTTAGAACTTGCAATAAATTCTGAAGTAAAGAACGTTAGAGTGATTTCAAGTGAATATATAGAGAGTTTAGGGTAGTCCAATATGAGGGCAGATTCTAGTGGTGATGAGTTTTATAACTTGTTAAGTGCCCTTCAAAAGAGTATTAGAGGAAGTGATGCTGATGCATCAATTCATTATTTAGCACGACTTATCAAAAGTGGCAATTTAACTTCAATTATAAGAAGGATTTCTGTTATTGCAGCTGAAGATATAGGTCTTGCCTTTCCAACAGCACTGTCTGTTGTCAACTCTGGAATAGAACTAGCTTTATATATATATTAATTAGTTATAATAAATGGAGAAATAGTAAAACAAAGATAAGAATAGAAATTTGGAAATAATATAATTGATTTTGAATATATATTTATAGATATAAATATATACGGGGTGTAGAAATGGGGAATTTCAAATTTATAAAGTCTGAAATAGATGGTGCTTATATAGTAGAGCCTAAAGTTTTTGGAGATGAAAGAGGCTATTTTATGGAAGTCTATAATGAGGAAGCTTTTAAAGAAGCTGGACTTAATATGACCTTTGTCCAAGATAATGAATCAAAATCAAGTAAGGGTGTACTTCGTGGACTCCATTTTCAAAGGAAGCATAGTCAGGGAAAGCTTGTTAGAGTGACTAAAGGTGAAGTTTTTGATGTAGCTGTTGATTTGAGAATTGGTTCTGAAACTTATGGTAAATGGGAAGCAGTTATTTTAAGTGATGAAAATAAAAAACAATTTTATATTCCCAAAGGTTTTGCACATGGCTTTCTGGTATTATCAGAAGAGGCTGTATTTAACTATAAATGCACAGATTTTTATGCTGCTGAATATGACAGCGGGGTTATGTGGAATGATCCAGATATAGATATTAAATGGCCTTTAGATAGAATACAGAATATGATTTTATCTGAAAAGGACAAAAAGCATCCAAGCTTAAAAGAATTGGATTTGAGCAGATATTCAGATTATTATATTTGTCCAAAAGAGGTGTGATTATAGATGAAAATACTAATTACAGGAGCAAAAGGGCAGTTAGGGAATGAACTTCAAGATATAATAAATAGTGGAAAAGCCGAAATTGGTCAAGTTTCAGAGTTAATTACAAAATCAGAAGTTATTCCATTAGATATAGATGAATTGGATATAACTAATTTGGAAATGGTTAAAGCTAAATTAAATAAATTAAAACCAGATGTAATAATTAATTGTGCAGCGGCTACTAATGTTGATGGTTGTGAAAATAATCAAGATTTTGCATTTAAGGTTAATTCAATTGGCCCAAGAAATTTAGCTATAGTATCTGAAAAAATAGGTGCTAAATTAGTTCAGGTATCAACTGATTATGTATTTAGCGGAGTTGGAAACAAGCCATTAACTGAATATGATTTAACAACTCCATATAGTGTTTATGGAAAAACTAAGCTACTCGGAGAAAATTATGTAAGAGAGTTTTCTTCAAAATATTTTATAGTTAGAACTGCATGGTTGTATGGACATATAGGCAATAATTTTGTTTATACTATGAGAAGATTAGCTAAAGAAAAGGATATGATAACTGTTGTAAATGACCAGAAAGGAAATCCGACGTATGCCAATGATTTAGCTTATCATATATTAAAACTTTTACAGACAGAAGAATATGGAATATATCATTGTACTGGTAAAGGTGAGTGCACCTGGTATGACTTTGCGAAAATGATAATTGAATTGTCAGGAGAAAATTGTAAAGTTACAGCATGTACATCAGAAGAATATAAAACTTTAGCAAAGAGGCCTAAATATTCATCACTTGATAATGTGATGCTTAGATATACTGTTGGTGATGAAATGAGAGATTGGAAGGATGCAATAAAATCTTTTATTAATAAGATAGATAGCAATTATAATTATCGGGATGGAGTAAGAGAATGAAGATATATTTAGTTACAGGTGGAGCAGGATTTATAGGTTCGAATTTCATTTTATATATGTTAACAAAATATAAAGATATTAAAATAATAAATTTAGATAAGTTAACTTATGCAGGAAACTTAGAGAATCTTAAATCTATTGAAAATGATAAGAGATATACATTTGTTCAAGGAGATATTTGTGATAAAGATTTAGTTTCAAGTCTTTTTAAAATTAATAATATAAATTATGTTGTTCATTTTGCAGCAGAATCTCATGTTGACAGAAGTATAAAAGAGCCGGAAATATTTGCTAAAACAAATGTATTAGGAACTGTAAATATGCTCAATTGTGCAAAAACTGCTTGGGAAAGTGAAGAGGGATTCATTGATGGAGTGAAATTTCTTCATGTATCAACAGATGAAGTTTATGGTTCTTTAGGAGATGAAGGCTTTTTTGTGGAAACAACACCAATAGATCCTCATAGTCCATATTCATCAAGCAAAGCAAGTTCAGACTTAATGGTTAAATCTTATTATGATACTTATAAAATGCCAGTTAATATAACAAGATGTTCAAATAACTATGGACCATTTCAATTTCCGGAGAAGTTAATACCATTATTAATCAATAACTGTTTGCAGCATAAAGATCTTCCTGTATATGGAGATGGATTAAATATAAGAGATTGGTTGTTTGTAGAAGACCATGCGAAAGCGATTGATATGGTTATTAATGGAGGTAGACTTGGAGAAGTTTATAATGTTGGAGGCCATAATGAAAGGACAAATATACAAATAGTAAAGACAGTAATTGAATATATAAATAAAAATGTAGATAAAAATGTTACTGAAAGTTTAATAAAATATATTGAAGATAGAAAAGGTCATGATAGAAGATATGGAATAGCTCCAGATAAGATAAAGACAGAACTTGGCTGGTATCCAGAAACTAGTTTTGAAGTTGGGATTAAAAAGACTATTAAGTGGTATTTAGATAATTCAAAATGGATGAAAAATGTAACTTCTGGAGAATATCAAAAGTATTATGATAAGATGTACAACTAATTTGTGGGGGGGGCTATAGATTGGTTCGTATTAAGTTAAAAATTTATAGATATATAATCTAAGAGGTTCAAAGAAAAAAAGTAGTTATTTAAAAATTGTAGTGAAAAATTCCAAGTATGAGTATTGCACCGAATTAGATTTGGTGCAATTTTTATATAATAATTATGTGAAAAGGTCTTTGTTTTAGTTCTAATTATCATGTGATGTAGTATAATTTGAAGTAATAGTTTCAAGAGGGAAAGAGGAATCAATATTGAGAAAAATAATTATTTTGTTATGTTTGTTTTGGATGGGATTTATATTCTACATGTCAAGCAATAATGGACAAATATCTCATGAACAAAGTACTAAGGTAGTTAATATAATTGAAGATTCTAAATCAAAATTAGAAAATAAATCAAATAATCAGGCTAAAGCTGAAAAGGAAAATTTAGCTTTTTTAGATAAACTTATTAGAAAAAATGCACATGGGTTTCTATATATGGTATTGGCAATATTAGTAAGTGCTTCATTTTTTTCTTATAAAAAATTAGGAAGAGATGCAATAGTGTATATACTTTTTATATGCCAATTTTATGCTATTACTGATGAATTTCACCAAGCTTTTGTTCCAGGAAGAACTTCTTTAGTAAGTGATGTTTTAGTTGATTTTATAGGGAGTTTAGTAGGCTTAATAATTTTTTATTTGATTTATTATAAAATATATAAAGCTAAGATTAGATTTATATTAAGCACGAAGAAATTATAGTTTTCTACTGCTTTTTTATTTTTCTAAATCTGTTATAATAATAGTTAGCAAATCAAGAAGGTATGATTAGATATTATTAAAGACAAAGAGGTGCAAGCAATGCGACCACTAGCAGATTTGATGCGCCCAAATAAATTGGAAGATTTTGCGGGACAAAAGCATATTTTAAGTGAAGGGAAGCCGTTATATAATTTGATTGAGAGTAAGAATATATGTAATTGTATATTTTATGGGCCTCCTGGAACTGGTAAAACAACTTTAGCTAACATAATGGCTAATTATGTAGATAAGAAATTCTACAAATTAAATGCAACGACAGCATCTGTGAAAGATATTCAAGAAATTACGGATAATATTAATAATTTACTAAATTATAATGGAGTAGTTCTATACATAGATGAACTTCAGCATTTTAATAAAAAACAACAGCAGGCATTATTAGAATTTATTGAAGATGGAAGAATAACGCTGATTGCAAGTACTACTGAAAATCCTTATTTCGTTATACACAAAGCTATAATAAGCAGATGTAATATATTCTCATTTAAGCCATTAAATACTTCTGATATTATTATTGGACTTGAAAATTCTATTAAAAAGTTAACTTCAGAAGGAATAAAAATAGAATATTCTAATGAAGCTCTTACATATATTGCTGAGATATCTCAAGGTGATTATAGAAAAGCATATAATATTTTAGAAATTGCTATAAATTCGCAGGTAAAGAACGTTAGAGTGATTTCAAGTGAATATATAGAGAGCCTAGGACAGTCCAATATGAGGGCTGATTCTAGTGGGGATGAGTTCTATAACTTGTTAAGTGCCCTTCAAAAGAGTATTAGGGGAAGTGATGCTGATGCATCGATTCATTATTTAGCACGACTTATCAAAAGTGGCAATTTAACTTCAATTATAAGAAGGATTTCTGTTATTGCAGCTGAAGATATAGGTCTTGCCTTTCCAACAGCACTGTCTGTTGTTAATTCGGGAATAGAACTAGCTTTAAAGGTAGGATTGCCAGAAGCAAGAATAATACTTTCTGAAATAGTAATTTATTTAGCGACATTACCTAAATCAAATAGTGCAATTTTAGCTATAGATGCAGCTATGAATGATTTGGAAAATATTAATTTTGGAGATATTCCTATGCATTTAAAAGATGCACATTATATGGGAGCAGCTAATCTTGGAGTAGGTGGATATAAATATCCACATAATTATAATGATCATTATGTAAAACAAGAATATTTGCCAAAAGAATTAGAAGGAAGAATATATTATAATGGGCAGAATAATAAATACGAAGAAAGTATAAAAAATTATTGGGAAAAAATTAAAAAGTAATAATTATCGTTTGACAAAAGCCGAGTAATTTGGTAAGATATAAACGAAATTAATATATTTTATATATAAAGAGGTGAAAGAATGAAACTTTCAACTAAAGGAAGATACGGGGTTAGAGCCATGGTAGAGTTAGCAGCTAATTATGGTGGAGCACCGGTTTCCATAAAGGCTATATCAAAAAAGGAAAATCTTTCTGAATATTATTTAGAACAATTATTTAGCCCGCTTAGGCGTGCTAATGTTATAAGAAGTATAAGAGGTGCACAGGGTGGATACGTTTTATGCAAACCTCCTAGGGAAATAACTGTTGGAGATATAATGACTATTTTGGAAGGTCCTGTTGAAATAGCGGATTGTATTGATGGAGTTGAATGCGATAGTTCAGATTGCTGTGCTACAAAAGCAGTATGGGAAAAAATAAAAAATAGTATAGATAGTGTTATGAATTCAATAACATTACAAGATATACTTGATGATCACGAAGCTCTTCAAAAGAAAAATAGTGGCATTAAGATTGCAGATAGGAGTGAATAATAATGAAAAATGTATATATGGACTATTCAGCTACAACTTATGTTAAACCAGAAGTTTTAGAAGAAATGCTTCCTTATTTTACACAAAAGTTTGGAAATCCATCTTCATTTTATGGAATATCAAGAGAAACTAAAAAAGCTATAGATAAAGCAAGAGAACAAATAGCAAAAGCATTGAATTGTTTACCAGAAGAAGTGTATTTTACTGGTGGTGGATCTGAAGCAGATAACTGGGCGATAAAAGGAATTGCTTCAGCCCATAGAAATAAAGGAAATCACATTATTACAACTAAAATAGAGCATCATGCAGTTCTTCATACTTGTGAATACTTAGAGAAGAACGGTTTTGAAGTTACATATTTAGATGTTGATGAAGAAGGTTTTGTTAGATTAGAAGATTTAAAAAATGCTATAACTGATAAAACAATTTTAGTCAGCATTATGTTTGCGAATAATGAAATTGGAACAATTGAGCCAATAAAGGAAATCGGAGAAATCTGTAGGGAAAAGAAAATTTTCTTCCATACTGATGCAGTTCAAGCTATTGGAAATGTACCTGTAGATGTTAAAGAAATGAACATTGATATGTTGTCACTAGCAGGTCATAAGCTTTATGGACCAAAAGGAATTGGAGTTTTATACATCAAAAAGGGAATTAAAATTGATAATTTAATTCATGGTGGAGCTCAAGAAAGAAATAGAAGAGCAGGAACAGAAAATATCGCATCTATTGTAGGTCTTGGTAAGGCAGTTGAGCTTGTAACAGAAAATTTAGAAGAACATATGAAAAAATTAACAGCTCTTAGAGATAAGCTTATAAATGGACTTTTAGAAATTCCTTATACAAAATTAAATGGACCAAGAGGAGATAAGAGATTACCTGGAAATGCAAATGTATGTTTCAGATTTATTGAAGGTGAATCAATTCTGTTATCTCTTGATTTTAAAGGTGTTTGTGCATCAAGTGGTAGTGCTTGTACATCAGGATCCTTAGATCCATCGCATGTATTACTTGCAATTGGACTTCCACATGAAATTGCTCATGGATCATTAAGACTTTCTATGGGTGAAGGATCAACTGAAGAAGATGTAGATTATGTTCTTGAAGTTGTACCACCAATTATTGAAAGATTAAGAAATATGTCACCATTATGGGATGACTTTTTAAAGAAGGGAGAAAAATAAGATGATATATAGTGAAAAAGTAATGGAACATTTCCAAAACCCAAGAAACGTTGGAGAAATAGAAGATGCAAATGGTGTAGGTGAAGTAGGAAACGCCAAGTGTGGAGATATAATGAAGATTTATTTAAAGGTTGAAGATAACATTATTAAAGATGTTAAATTTAAGACTTTTGGATGTGGTTCAGCTATTGCTTCATCATCAATGGCAACTGAATTAATCAAAGGAAAGACTTTAGATGAAGCTTGGGAATTAACAAATAAGGCTGTTGCAGAAGCATTAGATGGTCTTCCACCAGTAAAAATGCATTGCTCTGTACTTGCAGAAGAAGCAATCCACAAAGCTATAAATGATTATAGAGCAAATAATGGATTAGAAGTTATACCAATGGAAGAACATAGCGATGAAGATTTACATGCTGCTGTTCATGGCGAAGAGTAATAGGTGATTTATGAAGAAAAAAGTTTTAGTAGGTATGAGTGGTGGTGTAGATAGTTCTGTTGCTGCATATTTATTAAAACAGCAGGGATATGAAGTCATTGGTGCTACAATGCAAATTTGGCAAGAGGACAATGAATTTCAAGAAAGAGAAGGGGGCTGTTGCTCCCTTTCTGCTGTTGATGATGCAAGAAGAGTATGTGACAAACTAGATATACCATTTTACGTTTTAAATTTTAGAGATTATTTTAAAGAAAAAGTTATAGATACTTTTGTACAGGAATATATTGATGGAAGAACTCCAAATCCTTGTATTGAATGCAATAAGCATCTAAAGTTCGATGAACTTTTAAGAAGAGCAAAGGGGATAGGTGCAGATTATGTTGCTACAGGTCATTATGCAAAAATTGAAAAGCGTGATGATAGATATCTTTTAATCAGATCAGATGATGATAGAAAAGATCAAACTTATGCATTATATAATTTCACTCAAGAGCAATTAGAACATACATTGATGCCTTGCGGAGAATATGAAAAGACAAAAATAAGAGAAATAGCAAAAGAAATTGGTCTTGCTGTTCATAACAAAAAGGATAGTGAGGAAATTTGCTTTATTCCAGATAATAATCATGGAAGATATATCTTAGAAGCAAAACCAGATAGAGTTAAACCTGGTAATTTTGTTGATAAAGAAGGCAATGTAATTGGCAAACATAAAGGAATTGTATATTATACCATAGGACAAAGAAAAGGACTTGGACTTTCTCTAGGAAGGCCAGTTTTTGTAACAGGCATTAATGCAAAAACAAATGAAGTTATACTTGGATCAGAAGATGATATATTCAAAACTGATTTGATTGCAACTGATGTTAATTTCATTCCTTTTGATAAACTTGAAAAAGAAATAGAAGTTACAGCAAAGGTTAGGTATTCTGCTAAACCTGCAGAGGCACTTTTAACTCCAATCGGAAATGGAAGAATAAAAGTTTCGTTTAAAGAAAAGCAAAGGGCAATAACTAAAGGGCAGTCAGTTGTATTTTATGATAATGAAATAGTAGTTGGCGGTGGAATAATTCAAGAAGTGTTATAAAAATGATAGCTAAGAGTTTATTAGACTCTTAGCTATATTTTTTATGGAATAAAAAATATAATTAAGTTTCAATTAAATTGTACATCTTATTTAAAAAAATCTGAAAGAAGGGTGAGTGTACAAAAAGGGCATATACAAATTTTATATTTGGCTACACGGACTTTCTCCTATGGAACTTTTATATTTGTACATATGAAATTTATACTTTGAACTTTTGTAATTAATTAATAATTGGAACATATATATTTAAATAGAAGGTAAATTAATGAATATTAAAGAAAATAAGAGGAAAAATGATTACACGTTAAAAATATGATGGAATATGAACATATTAAAACGATTATGAACTAAAAAAGAGAAGATGTAAGTTGAAAAGTATACCAATAAAGTATAGAATAAAATTATACGGTTCAGGTATACATTTAAGGGATTGATTTGAAAATAAAGAATATATTAGGAGGCGCGATTATGTTTTTTAAGACTACAGAGCAACATGAAAATTTAAGAGCAAGAATTAGAGAATTTGCTGAAGAGGAAGTTAAGCCTATTGCATTTATGTTAGATCAGGAAAATAAATTCCCTTCTGAAGCTGTTGAGAAGTTAGCCCAAATGGGAATGATGGGAATTCCTTATTCAAAAGAATATGGAGGAGCAGGCTTAGATGTAATAAGCTATGCAATTGCTGTTGAAGAATTATCAAGAGTTGATGGTGGTACAGGTGTAATACTTTCTGCTCATACATCCTTAGGAACATATCCAATTGCAGCTTTTGGAAGTAAAGAACAAAAGCAAAAATACTTAGTTCCATTAGCAAAAGGAGAAAAACTTGGTGCCTTTGGACTTACTGAAGAAAATGCTGGAAGTGATGCAGGTGGTACAGAAACTACTGCTGTCTTAGATGGAGATCATTATATTTTAAATGGAGAAAAGATATTCATTACTAATGGTGGTGAAGCAGATATTTATATTGTTTTTGCAGTAACTACACCTGATATTGGAACTCGTGGAATAAGTGCTTTTATAGTTGAAAAAGGATGGGAAGGCTTTAGTTTTGGCAAACATTACGATAAGATGGGAATTCGTTCTTCAGTAACAGCAGAGCTCATATTTAATGAGGTGAAAGTTCCTAAAGAAAACTTGTTGGGAAAAGAAGGAGACGGTTTTAAGATTGCAATGTCTACATTAGATGGCGGACGTATTGGTATTGCAGCTCAAGCTCTTGGAATAGCTCAAGGTGCTTATGAAAATGCACTTGAATATTCAAAAGAAAGAATTCAATTTGGTAAACCAATTTGTCAAAATCAAATTATAGCTTTTAAACTTGCAGATATGGCAACAAAACTTAGAGCAGCTAGAATGCTAATTTATAGTGCAGCAGAACTTAAGGAAAACCATGAGCACTATAGCATGGAAGCTGCTATGGCTAAGCAATATGCATCAGATGTTTGTCTTGAAATTGTAAATGATGCTCTTCAAATATTTGGAGGTAGTGGATATCTTAAAGGTATGGAAGTTGAACGTGCTTATAGAGATGCCAAGATTTGTACAATATATGAAGGGACAAATGAAATTCAACGTGTTGTTATTGCAGCAAGTATTATAGGTAAGATGCCAAAGAATGAGCAGGTAGCAAAAGGAGCTCAAAGAGGTCCTATAACAGGTTATCGTAAGAAAGTCATTTTTAAAGATGGAAGTGCTGATGAAAAAGTTAATTCACTTGTGGAAGCTTTAAAGAAAGAAGGCTACGACTTTACTGTAGCAATTCCTATGAATACTTCAATTAGTAAGGCTGATAGAGTGGTGAGTGCTGGACAAGGTATTGGTGAAAAGGCAAATATGATTCTTATAGAAGATTTAGCAGCTGCAGTTGGAGGAACTGTTGGATGTTCTCGTCCAGTAGCTGAAACCCTTAAATATCTTCCAATAGATAGGTATGTAGGTATGTCAGGACAAAAGTTTAATGGAAATCTTTATATTGCTTGTGGTATTTCAGGAGCAGGTCAGCATTTAAAAGGTATAAAAGACGCTACTACAATTGTAGCTATAAATATTAACCCTAATGCTAAAATATTTAAAAATGCAGATTATGGAATAGTTGGAGACGTTAATGAAATATTACCACTACTTACTGCTGCTTTAGATAATGGGGAACCAAAGAAGGAAGCACCACCAATGAAGAAGATGAAAAGAGCTATTCCGAAGAAAGTTACTCCAACATGGAAACATTATGTATGTAATGGTTGCGGTTATGAATATGATCCAGGTTTAGGAGATGCTGAAGGAGAAATTGCTCCAGGAACTTTATTTGAAAATATACCTGAAGAATGGACTTGCCCTGCATGTGGTGAAGAAAAGAGTATGTTTATAGAAATTTAGTTTTTGTCTCATTTATTAATTATTAATTAGATAATTCAGAGTAGATAAAAATAAATATTGATAAATCATAGTTAGTAGGTATGTTTTGATTTGGAAAGTTATGGAGGAAGAATGAAGTTTCTCCATAGAGCTTTCGTAATTAACTTATAATTTATAATTGCAAAATATATATGATAGAGTGTAAAAATAAAATGTTTTGATAGTAAAGGAGGATTTATTACATGTATTGTGTTAGAAATATAACTGAAGATTTATATTGGATTGGTGGTAATGATCGACGATTAGCTCTTTTTGAAAATGTCCATCCTATTCCAAGAGGGGTTTCGTATAATTCATACTTACTTTTAGATGAAAAGACTGTGCTATTTGATACAGTAGATTGGTCAATTTGTCGTCAATTCCTTGAAAATATAAAGGGTGTTTTGGGAGAAAGAAAATTAGATTATATGGTTATAAATCATATGGAACCTGATCATGCAGCATGTATTGAAGAAATTGTTCTTAGATATCCAAAGGTTAAGATTGTATGTACAGAAAAAGCACTTTTATTCATGCATCAATTTGGATTTGATATTGGAGATAATGTAATACAAGTAAAAGAAGGAGATACAATGTCTTTTGGAAAGCATAATGTTGCTTTTGTGGCTGCGCCAATGGTTCATTGGCCAGAAGCTATGGTGACATATGATGCAACAAATGGAGTGTTATTTTCAGCTGATGCCTTTGGTTCCTTTGGTGCATTAGATGGAAAACTCTTCAATGATGAAG
The DNA here is from genome assembly GCF_022320955.1 of Clostridium sp. YIM B02555. Taxonomy (NCBI): domain Bacteria; kingdom Bacillati; phylum Bacillota; class Clostridia; order Eubacteriales; family Clostridiaceae; genus Clostridium; species Clostridium sp. YIM B02555. The sequence continues at coordinate 522,662 of NZ_JAKJJY010000001.1, forward strand.
TTGATTTTGATCGTGACTGGCTTGATGATGCAAGAAGATACTATACAAATATAGTAGGAAAGTATGGTCCTCATGTTCAAGCCTTATTAAAGAAGGCAGCAGGTTTAGAAATTAAGTATATATGCCCTTTACATGGTCCAGTATGGCGTAATGATTTTGGTTATTTATTAGATAAATATGATAAGTGGAGCCGTTATGAGCCAGAAGAGAAAGGCGTGTTAATAGTTTATGCATCTATGTATGGAAATACCGAAGCAGCAGCAAATGATTTAGCAACAAGATTGGTAAAAAAAGGAGTTACCAAGGTATCCATGTATGATGTGTCAAGTACTCATGTTTCGTATTTGATTTCTGAAGCTTTTAAGTATAGTCATGTTGTACTGGTTTCAGTAACTTACAATTTAAAGATATATCCTCCAATGCATAATTTCATAATGGATATGAAAGCATTAAATCTTCAAAAACGTACTTTTGCACTTGTAGAGAATGGTTCGTGGGCTCCTCAATCAGCAAAATTGATGGGGGAACTCATAGAAGAAATGAAGGATATGACAATCTTAGAGAGTGAGATGACAATAACCTCAGCTATGGCAGAAAAAGATGAAGATTCAATGGAAGCTGTTACAGACAGCATTGTTGATTCAATGAAATAGGAATAATAAGCGTTTAAATATAATTCTTTAGTAATTTAAGAAGTATTATATTTAGGCGCTTTGCTTTTAAGAAGATAATGAAACAGATAGTTTCATAATGAATAATTTTCCTTTCTTTGGAGACTATATAAATAATGTGAATTTTATATAGCTATTTGGAGGTATGCAATTTGTTTAAAACTAGGGATTTCTTTTTTAAGAAGATTTACAATATTAACGGAAAAAAAATAGGAATCATTGAGGATTTATTTATAGATTTCCACTTGGGAAGAGTTTTAGGCTTTAAAGTATCAAATAGCCATTTTTTTTCAAAAAGTAATTATATAGACATACAAGATGTTGTTGATATTGGTGAAGATATAATAATAGATTCTATCAGACAAGGAAGCGGATTAGCTTTTAAAGAAATAAAATATTTAGAGGTAATTGATGTTTTAGGAGATGTTAAAGGCGTTTTAGAAGATATGATTATAGATATTGAAGATTACAGTATAAAAGCCATTGTCATAAGTTCAGGATTTATAGATAAGATGATAAAGGGAAAACAAATAATTCTTTTGAATAAATGTATTCTTGGAGAAAAATATATATTATACACAGGAAATGAAGGGGTATTGTTTAAAACAATGCCACATAATATGGAGAAGTGCAATGGAGTTAAGAAAGCATAAGAAGATAATTTTATTTGGTTTGATTTTATCATGCGGTATAATATTTATTTTAGCTTACTTTTTAAGTAAATCATTCAATACAATAGTAAATGTTATGATTATATCATTTATATTATCTTATACATTAAGCCCAATTAGAGATACATTTATAATAAAGTTTAAAGTAAGTAAAAGAGCAGCATCTATTTTGGTTATATTATTAATATTAGGAATTGTTGTCTCATGTATAATAGTGATAGTTCCAGCATTGTTTAAGGAAATAACAAATGTAAGCAATATATTTGATAATATAAGTAATTTTATGGATGAGGTCTTTAGAAAATTTAATTTGAATAATTCAACTGTAAGCAATGTGGTATATAATGAGTTTTTAGAAAGAGGAAATGAACTTTGGGTTACCTTTACAGAAAATTCTGTAGATAATTTAATTGGATTTAGTGACAATATTATTTCCTTTGCAATAATACCAATTGTTATTTATTATTTTCTTTGTGATGGAAACAAAATATATAACAAGATTTTGCTATTTCTTCCAACTGAAAAGAGGGGATTAGTTAAAAAATTTTTATATAATATAGATAAGGTATTGACTAGATATATCACAAGTCAATTATTCTTGTCAGGATTAATAGGAGTATTAACTTTTATATTATTAGTAGTATTAAAAGTAAAATTTCCTTTGTGGATTTCGATTTTGAATGCAATTTTAAATATAATACCGTATTTTGGTCCAATATTTGGAGCTGTACCAGCAGTTATAGTTGCACTCTTGGATTCTCCAATTAAGGCACTTTGGGTTATTATTGGGATGTTTGTTATTCAACAATTAGAAGGTGATATTTTATCACCTAAGATTACAGGTGATAGTACAGAAATGCATCCACTTGTAATAATAGTGCTATTATTAATAGGTGAAAAATTTGGAGGATTTATTGGAATGGTATTAGTAGTTCCAATTGCTGTAATAATTAAGGCTTTATATGATGATATAAATTATTATTTGTTTTAAATACAGCGATTCAATATTACTACAATGTAGAAGAACCACTGAAATATTTAAATACATTTCGTTTTTTGTATTTATTAGGTATATTTGTTACAAGAATAATTGCTAAAACCCTAAGGATTTCCAAATAAAATCAACATTTATTGCTCTTTAATAATTGACTATTGATCAACAATCATTGAGAATTGATTATTGACATAATTATTTATATGAAATATAATTTTCATGAAATAATTAAATAATAAGTGATGATTAGGATAAGTAAATTTATTATAGATATTTAGAGAAAAAGTGGTTGGTGAAAACTTTTTACTATATTATTTTGAAGCTGCCTAGGAGCTATAATTAACTAAGTGATGTGTTTTGTTTACACATAATTAGGGTGGTACCGCGGAAATTTTGCCTTTCGTCCCTAGGATTATATTTAGGGAGAGGGCTTTTTTTATGTTTTATTAGACATAACAATTGATGAAGCAATTATTAAGGAAAACTATACCTTGGAATATGTGTAAGAAGTTTACTATTACCAATTTAAAGTGCAAAGTATATACCACAGTTATTTAAAATACATAATGATATATGGAGGAATAATTTATGAAATTTACAAAAACAAATGATTTAAGAAAAGCATATCTAGAATTTTTTGAGAGTAAAGAACATTTGAAATTAGAAAGTTTTTCTTTAGTTCCTAAAAATGATAAGAGTTTATTATTAATAAATGCTGGTATGGCTCCATTAAAACCATATTTTACAGGACTTCAAGAACCACCAAAGAAAAGAATAACAACTTGTCAAAAATGTGTTAGAACAGGTGATATTGAGAATGTTGGAATAACAAGCAGACATTGTACTTTCTTTGAAATGCTAGGAAACTTTTCTTTTGGAGATTATTTTAAAAAAGAAATAATCCCATGGGCGTGGGAATTCTTAACTGAAGTTTTAGAAATGCCAAAAGAAAAATTATATGTAACAATATATTTAGATGATGATGAAGCATATGAATTTTGGACTACACTTACAGATGTAGATAAGAGTCATATATTTAGATTGGGAAAAGAAGATAATTTCTGGGAACATGGTGCAGGACCTTGTGGCCCTTGTACAGAAATTCATTTTAGCAGAACAGATGAAGTACCTACTAATTCAGAAGAATTTAGTGCTTTGTCAGATGCAGATAAAATAATTGAAGTATGGAATCTTGTATTTACTCAATTTGATGGAGATGGAAAAGGAAACTATGAAAGACTTGCAAGTACTAATATAGATACTGGTATGGGACTTGAAAGACTTTCAGTTGTAATGCAAAGTAAAAACAGTGTATTTGAAATTGATACATTAGAAAATATATTGAGTGAAGTTTCTAAACTTGCTAATGTTAAGTATGGTGACGACAGCAAGTCTGATATTTCATTGAGAATAATAACAGATCATATAAGATCAATAACTTTCATGATTTCTGATGATGTAATGCCATCAAATGAAGGCAGAGGATATGTGCTTAGAAGACTTCTTAGAAGAGCTGCTAGACATGGAAAAACTTTAGGGATTAATGATGCGTATCTTTGTAACTTATGTGATGTTGTTATAAGAGATTCAAAAGAAGCATATCCAGAACTTGAAGCTAAGAAAGAATATATTAAAAAAGTTATAAAAATTGAAGAAGATAAATTTAGAGAAACTTTAGATTCTGGTATGGAAATATTAAATGGATTTATTGGTGAATTAAAAGAAAATAAAGAAACAGTTTTAAAAGGCGCTGATGGATTTAAATTATACGATACTTTTGGATTCCCTATGGAACTTACGAAGGAAATATTAGAAGACGAAGGTTTATCATTAGATGAAGATGCATTTAATGAAGAAATGAAAATTCAAAGGGAAAGAGCTAGAAGTGCAAGAAAAGTTTCTAATTATATGGGAACAGATGTTAAGACTTTAGATGCTATCCCTGCTGATATAGAAACAATATTTGATGGATATGATAATGATGCTTTAAATGCAGAAGTTAAATGCTTAATTGAAGGTGAAGATTTTGTAGAAAGCATTACTGAAGGAAATAAAGCTATTGTTGTTACTGATGTCACTCCATTATATGCCGAAATGGGTGGACAAATAGGTGATACAGGTTTTATATTTAATGATGGTTTTAAGGCACAAGTTGTTGATACTAAAAAGAATATCGGTGGTAAAATAGTTCATTTTGTAGAAGTTTTATCTGGAGAACTTAAATCTGGAGATAAAGTTACAATTGAAGTAGATAAAGAAAGACGTGAAAATATAAAAAGAAATCATACTGCAACTCACCTTTTAGATAAGGCATTAGTTACAGTTTTAGGATCTCACGTTCATCAAGCAGGATCATATGTTAGTCATGATAGATTAAGATTTGACTTTTCACATTTTGAAGCAATGACTGAAGAAGAAATCACTAAAGTTGAGGATTTAGTTAATGAAGCAATAACAAGTGTAACTACAGTTGTTACTAAAGTAATGGATCTTCAAGAGGCTAAAAACAGCGGAGCTATAGGTATATTTGATGATAAATATTCTGATAAGGTTAGAGTTGTAATGGCTGGAGAATATTCTAAAGAATTATGTGGTGGAACACATATAGATAATACTGGTAAAATAGGTTTGTTTAAAATTATATCTGAAAGCGGTATTGCTGCAGGTACTAGAAGAATAGAAGCAGTGGTTGGAAAAGAAGCATACAAATTAGTTAATGAAAAGAAAGATTTGTTAAAAGAAGCTTCAAGTAAGCTTAAGTGTTCAGAAAAAGAATTATTAAGCAAACTTGATCAACAAGCTAAAGAATTAAAAGAAAAAGACAAAGAAATTGCAGTTTTAAAATCTAAATTCGCAACAATGGGAATAGATGATATTATTGCAAGTGCAAAAAATGTTAATGATGTTAATGTTGTTGCATATGAATTAAAAGATGTTGATGGCGATGCTTTAAGAGATGTATGTGAAAAAGTAAGAGATAAAGTTGAAAGAAGTATTGTTTTACTTATGAGTGCTAATGCAGGAAAAGTTACAATATGTGCGATGGCAGCTAAAGATGCAGTTGCAAAAGGTGCTCATTGTGGGAAGTTAATTAAAGAGGTATCGGCTATACTTGGAGGCGGTGGTGGTGGAAGACCAGACATGGCTCAAGCAGGTGGAAAGTTACCAGAAAAAATCCAAGATGCAATAAAAGAAGCATATAAAATAGTTGGAACTTTAGTAAAATAGTATACTTTTTATAAATTATAGGTTATAATCTAGATATAGATTATTGAATAAATAAAAATATAAAGTTAATAATAGATATATATGGACATCGTTTCCTTATTAAATGATTAAGGGGGGGAGTTGCATAAAGCAACATTTTTATGAGTAATAATATTGAACATACAATGCAATTTGATTTAAGTAAGAATAAAGAAGCTCTTACAAAAACAATATTAACAGAGGTTTATAATTCGTTAAAAGAAAAAGGATATAATCCTATAAACCAATTAGTTGGATATTTGCTTTCAGGAGACCCTACTTACATCACTAATTACAACGGAGCAAGAGCTTTAGTAAGAAAACTCGAAAGAGATGACATACTAGAAGAAGTTATAAAGTCTTATTTAGAGATAAAGTAGAGAGTGCCCGTTTATAACGGGCGCTTTTAATTTTTTTATATACTGCGAGAGGGGTTAAAATTTGAGAATACTAGGATTGGATGTTGGTCAAAAAACTATAGGAGTGGCTGTAAGTGATCCTTTAGGGTTTACAGCACAAGGGTTGACAACAATAAGAAGAACGAATAAAGAAAAGGATATTCAAGAAATAAAGAACTTCTGTGATCAATATGATGCTAAAGTTATATTAATAGGATTACCTAAAAATATGAACGGAACAATAGGACCATCAGGTGAAATTATAATGGCTTTTGGCAAATTGCTTGAAGAAGAACTTAAGCTTGAAGTGAAATTTTGGGATGAACGTTTAACAACGGTTGCAGCACATAGGGCTATGCTTGAGGCAGACTTATCAAGAAATAAGAGAAAAAAAATAGTTGATAAAGTTGCATCAACATTTATACTTCAAGGATATTTGGATATGATTTCAAGAAAATAAAATATATAGGTTATTATTAAAGTTGTTCATTTGAATTTAAGAAATTTTAAGAGAAAAGCGTATTTACTGATTACATATTTAGTTATATGAACTTTCTTATTTAATCTTTTGCTATTAATTGAACATTGATAATTGAAACGTATATACTAATTTATATAAAAAATAATATTATTAAAAGAAAGGAATGGATTTATGGATAAAGATGCAAAATATGTATATATACCTGATCAAGATGGAAATGATGTTAAATTTGAGGTTGTAATATACTTTGAAATAGAAAAACTTAAAGGTCAGTATATCGTTGCTACGCCAGCAGATGATGAAACTGATGAAGCCTATGCTTTTAAAATCTTTAAAGATGGAGATGGAAGCGAGATCTTTATAGCATTAGAAGATGATGATGAAGAATTTGAAATGGTATTAGAAACATATAATACTCTTATGGATGAAGATGGATTAATAGAAGAATAATACAAAAGTGAGGTGTTAGTATGGAAGTATCTAATTTAATTGATATGGATGCCTTGAAGGAAAATCTAAAGAAAAAGGGTTATAAATTAACGCCACAAAGAAGGTCAATTGTTGATACAATAATTGAAAATGAAGGGCAGCATTTAACAGCAGAAGAAATATATGATAAAGTGAAAAAGAGTTGCCCGGAAATTGGCTTGGCAACAGTATACAGAACTATTCTTTTGTTAGAAGAATTAGGTGTTATCTCTAGATTAGAATTAAATGATGGATGCAATAGATATGAAATAATGCATTCAAATGAAACGCACAGACATCACCATCTTGTTTGTAATAATTGTCATAAGGTTTTAGAAGTTCAGGATGATTTATTAGAGGACCTTGAAGCGGCAATTGAAAAGCAATACAAATTTAAGATCTTGGACCATAGTGTTAAGTTTTATGGTATCTGTGATGAATGTCAGAATAGTTAATTGATGAATAAAAGGCTTTTATAAAGACCTTTGTTTATAAATAAAATTTAAAAAAGGAGGGGAAGTATGAAAAATGAAAGAGCGAAGATAAAAATAATTCCTCTTGGTGGTATAAACGAGATTGGGAAAAACATAACAGCTATTGAATATAAAGAAGATATTATTGTAATAGACTGTGGATTAAAATTCCCAGATGATGATATGTTTGGTATAGATATTGTAATACCAGATGTTTCATATCTAATTAAAAACGTTGAAAAAATCAAGGGAATATTTTTAACTCATGGACATGAAGATCATATAGGAGCATTACCATATGTGTTGAGACAATTGAATGTTCCTGTATATGGAACTAAGCTTACGCTTGGAATAGTTGAGACTAAACTTAAAGAGCATGGCTTACTATCTTCAACAGAATTAATAAAAGTAAAACCAAAAGATATAATTAAGCTTGACAGTGTTTCGGTAGAATTTATAAAAACTAATCACTCGATTGCAGATTCGGTTGCAATTGCAATTCATACACCACTTGGTGTTGTACTTCATACAGGAGATTTTAAAATTGATTATACCCCAATTGATGGGGAAAGGATGGATTTTGGAAGACTTGCTGAATTAGGTAGAAAAGGTGTTCTAGTAATGATGGCGGATTCAACAAATGTTGAAAGACCAGGATATACAATGACAGAAAAAGTTGTAGGGGAAACCTTTTTAAAGCTATTTGGTAAAGCTAAAGGCAGATTAATTGTTGCTACCTTTGCGTCTAATATTCATAGGATTCAACAGATTATTACAGCAGCAGAAGCTTATGATAAAAAAGTTGCAGTATCTGGAAGAAGTATGGAAAATATTGTGCAAGTAGCAGTTGAATTAGGATATCTGAAACTTGAGAAAGAGATATTAATTCCTATAGATCAGATATCAAAGTACCCTAATGAGAGGGTTGTTGTTATAACAACTGGAAGTCAGGGGGAACCACTGTCTGCTCTTGCTAGAATGGCAGCTTCGGAACATAGAAAAGTAAATATTGTTCCAGGAGATACGGTTATTATTTCGGCTACACCAATTCCTGGAAATGAGAAGCTTGTTTCTAAGGTTATAAATCAATTATTTAAAAAGGGTGCACAAGTAATATATGGTTCTGAGGAAAAAATACATGTATCAGGTCATGCTTGTCAAGAAGAATTGAAGTTAATGCAAGCGTTAGTAAAACCAAAGTTTTTTATACCAGTCCATGGTGAATATAGACATTTAAAGAAACATGGAGAGGTAGCAATGGAAATTGGTCTTCCGGAAAACAATTTGTTAATACCGGAAAATGGAGATATAATTGAAGTTGCTAGAAATGGCATCAAAAAAATTGGAACAGTTGTGTCAGGTCAAGTATTTGTTGATGGGCTTGGTGTTGGAGATGTTGGAAATATTGTTCTAAGAGATAGAAAACACCTTTCACAAGATGGTATATTAACAATAGTAGTAACTATAGAAAAGCAAACCGGCAGAGTTGTATCAGGGCCAGACATAATTTCAAGGGGATTTGTATATGTAAGAGAATCTGAAGGGCTTATGGATGATGCCAGAGAATTAGTTAAATCTGTTCTAAAGAATTGTGAAGAAAAGCAGATTACTGATTGGGCAACATTAAAGTCTAAAATGAGAGATGAACTTAGAGAATTCCTTTATGAAAAAACTAAGAGAAAGCCAATGATATTACCAATAATTATGGAATTTTAATATATCTAATTTTCGTAATTAATTAATTTAATTATAATAATTATAATTATTAATGATTTTTGAAGATAGAAATTATAATTAATTTGTAAGAGCCTTGACTTTTATTCTCGAAAAGAGTAAAATTTAAAATAGTTGCGTAGGAAATTGGGTGCTTTAAGTATCCAATTTTCTTTTTGAAGAAAAAAGTTATAGGTTTACATAAAAAATATAAAATCACAGTTTACAAACTGTTTGGAGGAATAAATATGGAATTAACAAAAAGAGAAGATATTAGAAATATAGCAATTATTGCCCACGTTGACCATGGTAAGACAACATTAGTTGATGCTCTATTAAAACAAAGTCATACATTTAGAGCAAATGAAAAAGTAGAAGAAAGAGTAATGGATTCTAATGACTTAGAAAAGGAAAGAGGAATTACAATTCTTTCAAAAAATACTGCTGTAATTTATAATGATATAAAAATAAATATAGTAGATACTCCAGGGCATGCTGATTTCGGTGGAGAAGTTGAACGTGTACTTAAGATGGTTGACTCAGTTTTACTTGTTGTTGACTCATATGAAGGTCCAATGCCACAAACTAAATTCGTTTTAAAGAAATCATTAGAATTAGGATTAAAACCAATCGTTATTATTAACAAGATAGATAAACCTAATGCTAGACCAACAGATGTTATAGATGAAGTATTTGACCTATTTGTAGAACTTGGAGCTAATGATGAACAATTAGATTTCCAAATTATTTATGCATCAGCTAGAGAAGGTTTTGCAAAATATAGTGTAGATGATGATAATAATGATATGAATCCTATATTTGAAACAATAGTAAAATATGTTGCACCACCAGAAGGATATGTAGATGAACCACTTCAAATGCTTGTAAGTACATTAGATACAAATGCATTTGTTGGTAAAATTGCAATTGGTAAAATACATAGAGGTACAGTAAAAAGAAATCAAACAGTATCTTTATTAAAAAGTGATGGTTCAAACTCTAATTTCAAAATAACTAGTATATTTACATACAAGGGATTGAAAAGAGAAGAAGCAGAAGAAGCTTCAATGGGAGATATAGTTGCAGTAAGTGGTGTTCTTGATGCAAATATAGGTGATACTATAGCAGACTCTTCAGCACCAGAAGCACTTCCATTCTTAGAAATAGATGAACCAACATTAAACATGAACTTTATGGTTAATGATTCACCATTTGCAGGTCAAGAAGGTGAATTTGTAACATCAAGACATTTAAGAGATAGATTAATGAAAGAACTTGAAACAAATGTAAGTTTAAGAGTAAATGAACTTACTCCAGATTGTTTTGAAGTTTCAGGAAGAGGAGAACTTCATCTTTCTGTTCTTATTGAAACAATGAGAAGAGAAGGTTATGAATTCCAAGTTTCAAAAGCTAATGTTATCTTTAGAGAACACAATGGACATAAGGAAGAACCAATTGAATACTTAACAATAGATGTTCCAGAAGAATTTATGGGGCCAGTTATGGAAAAGCTTGGACCTAGAAAAGCTGAAATGGTTAATATGACATCAGCAGTTAATGGATATACAAGATTAGAATTCACAGTTCCAGCTAGAGGTCTTATTGGATTTAGAAGTGAATTAATGACTGATACAAAGGGTAATGGAATCATGAATCACGTATTCCATTCATATGAAAAATATAAAGGTGAAATTCCAGGTAGAAGCAGAGGATCAATAGTATCTTTCGAAACTGGAGATTCAATAGCATATGGATTATTTAGTGCTCAAGAAAGAGGTCAATTATTTATAGGAGCTGGTGTTCCAGTGTACGGTGGTATGGTTGTTGGAGTTTCTGCAAGAGCAGAAGATCTTGAAATCAATGTATGTAAAATGAAGAAACTTACTAATACAAGATCATCAGGTGCTGATGATGCATTAAAATTGACTCCACCACTTGAAATGTCTCTTGAACAATGTTTAGAATTCATAAATGCTGATGAGTTAGTAGAAGTTACACCAAAGTCTATCAGAATGAGAAAAAGAATTTTAGATAGTGCTGAAAGAAGAAGAACGATTAGTAGAAGTAAGAAGTAATTTACTAAAAGTACTTTAAATATTAAATAAAATAAATATAATTAAAGTAAATGGTCTTTTTAGACTATTTACTTTTAATTATATCTAGGAGAAGTTATGAATAAGCATAAATCATTTAGAAAATTCGTACTCATAGGTATCTTTTTTCTATTTGTAATGGTATTATTTTTTACTGTTTCTTATAATAAAGCTATAGATAAGCCATTAAAATCTAATGAAGATACAATTACGATAGAGGTAAAACAAGGGGAAGGTTTTAATGATATATTAAATAAACTAGATAAAGAAAATAAATTATCTAGTAAATTTTTTGTGAAAATAAAGTTGGCTATAGATAAAAGAAATTTTAAATTGCATGAAGGAATCTATGAAATAAATACTAATGCTACATTAGAAAGCTTCATCAATTCTTTGGAAAATGAGAATGGTGACAAGGATTTGGTTAAATTAACAATACCTGAAGGATATTCAATAGATGAAATTGCAGATACTGTTGACGAAAAAGGAATTTGTTCTAAAGAAGATTTCTTAAAAGCAGTTAAAAATTATGATTTGCCTGAATTTGTAAAAGCTGATAATAAAAAAAGATATAATTTAGAAGGATATTTGTATCCTGATACATACTTAGTTAAAAAAGACAGTGATGGGAATTCTTTGATTAAGACTATGCTGAATAGATTTAGTGAAGTATTACAACAGGTAAAGGAAGAAACTAAAACTGACTTAAAAGATGAAGAGGTTGAAAAAATTATTAACATAGCATCAATCATAGAAAAGGAAGCTAGGGTACCAGGAGATAGAACTTTAATTTCTTCTGTAATATATAATAGACTGGATAAAGATATGAAACTGCAAATAGATGCGGCTGTAATTTATGCTTTAGGATACCATGTTGACAAAGTATTAAACAAGCATCTGGAAATTGATTCACCTTATAATGTATATAGATATAAAGGATTACCAGTTGGACCTATATCTAATCCAGGTATTGATTGTATTAAAGCTGCATTAATGCCAGCAAAGACGGAATATTTATATTATGTTTTGCAGACTGATAAAACTCACTATTTTACTAATAATTATAATGATTTTTTAAAGAAGAAAAAGGAATTAGGATATTAATTCAGTTTACAGTTTACAGTGCACAGTTTTCAATTGTAGATTGTGAGTTGAAGTTAGAAGTATGATTGAAATTTGGAGGAAGTTATGAGTGAAATTACATATGACTATATGGAAGAATATATTAGAGGGCTAATTTCAGATAGGGATGGAATATTAAATGAAATAGAGAATTTTGCAAGGGAAAATGGAGTACCTATAGTTCAAAAAGAGACAGGTGTATTTCTTGAATTCATGACTAGTATGAAAAAGCCAAAGAGAATACTAGAATTAGGCACAGCTATAGGTTTTTCGTCAATCTTGATGTATCAGGCAGCAGGAACTGAACCTGAAATTGTAACAATCGAAAGAGATGAAAGAATGATAGAATTAGCAAACGTTAATTTAAATAAATTTAATTTGAGTGAAAAGATAAAGATTGAAGAAGGGGATTGTCTTGAGGTTTTAGAAAAACTGACTGAACCTTTTGATTTGATCTTTATGGATGCAGGCAAAGGACATTATAATCATTTCTTACCACATTGTTTAAGGCTGCTTAAGGAAGATGGAATAATCGTGGCTGATAATGTCCTATTTAGAGGGATGGTTGCATCACAAGATTTGGTGAAAAGAAGAAAAATAACAATAGTAAAAAGAATGAGAACTTATTTGGAATTAGTTACTCAAGATAAAGATTTAATAACATCTGTCATACCTATGGGAGATGGAATTGCAGTTACTAAGAGGAGGTAATTAAAAATGATAAGACCAGAAATTTTGGCACCAGCAGGTAATTTAGATAAGCTTAAGATAGCAATAGATTTTGGAGCAGACGCAGTATATCTTGGAGGAAGTAAGTTGAATTTAAGAGCATTTGCTGATAATTTCACAAATGAACAATTAAAAGAAGGCGTAGAATACGCTCATGAGAGAAATAGAAAAGTCTATGTAACAATGAATGTTTTTCCGCATAATGAAGATTTAAATGGTGCTGAAAATTATATAAAAGAATTATATGAAACAGGTGTTGATGCAATAATAGCATCAGATCCAGCTATAATAGCTACTGCTAGAGAGGTTGCACCAAACTTAGAAATACATTTGAGCACGCAGGCAAATAATGTTAACTGGAGAGCTGCAAAGTTTTGGTATGACCAAGGTGTTAAGAGAATAGTAATGGCTAGAGAGCTTAGTTTGACCGAAATCAAGCAAATGAGAGATAATTTACCTGAAGAATGTGAAATTGAAGCATTTGTTCATGGATCAATGTGTATAAGTTATTCAGGACGATGTTTGATATCTAATTATATGGTTGGAAGAGACGCTAATAGAGGTGCTTGTGCACAAGCATGCAGATTTAAGTATCATTTAGTTGAAGAAAAGAGACCTGGTGAATATTATCCGGTTGTTGAGGATGAAAAAGGAACATATATAATGAATTCAAAAGATTTATGTATGATAGAACATATAGATGATGTTATAAATGCTGGAGTATATTCTCTTAAAATTGAAGGAAGAATGAAGAGTATGTATTATGTTGCTGCAGTAGTGAAATCATATAGGCAAGCTGTAGATGCATATATGAAAGATCCTGGTGATTATAAATTTGATCCAAAATGGATGGAAAATTTAAATAAGGTAAGTCATAGACAATACCATACAGGTTTTTACTATGGCCAAAATGGTGAGCAGGTATACGAAGATTCGGCTTATATAAGAAACGCAGATATAATTGGTATTGTAAGAGCATATGATGAAGAAACACAAATAGCTACTATAGAGCAGAAAAATAAAGTTTTAAATGGTGATACTGTAGAAATACTAAGACCAGAAGGAGAAAATTTTGAGGTTGTACTCCATGATATGACGGAAGAAAATGGAACTTCAATTGAATCGGCTAATAGAGCAAAAATGATTTATAAAGTAAAAGTAGATGTGCCACTAAAGGTAAAAGACTTAATAGTCAAAGACAAATAATGAATAAAACACCTTCTTTAAGGCTAGAATTTAGCTAAAGGAGGTGTTTTATATTTTTACTGAAAAATTTCATATGAATAAAAGGCTAGCACAAATTTTGATTATGTTTATTGTAGTAATATTAATTTTAACAATGCGTTTATCTATGCTTCAAATATATCCATCTGATAAAGTTGTTTCTTCATATCAAAATCATCAAGAAGAAAATATAAGTAATATGAATTATATGATTGTTGATACTAATGGAAAAGATTTGATGAAATATAATAAAAAATATGTGCTTGTGATTGATACTAGGCCTTTCAGTTTAAATAATTATGAAGAAACACTAGAAGACTTAATGGCTTTAAATTTCATAATGAAGTCTGAAACTCCTGATTTTAATTATTCAGAAATAATGAAGCAAAGTGGAAAAGTGTATTTCAATATTTCAGAGGAGACTTATAATAAAATAAATAATCTTAAAAATATAAAAGGAATTTATACTTATATTTCCGATGAAGTTGATACAAAAAAAGCATGGAGTATTAGTAATATGTTATCAAAAATATTAGATGATAAACAGGAATCAAATTCATTAGAGGGGCAGTTATACAATTATTTAAAAGATAATGATAAACCTAAAAATGAATTCTATTTAGATAATAGAGCTGTTTATGCAGAAAAATCTGTAAAAATTAATGATAATAATAGAAACATAAAATTAACAATTGATAAAGAAATTGAGGATAAAATTCGAGAGATTTTAGATAAAGATGAA
The DNA here is from genome assembly GCF_022320955.1 of Clostridium sp. YIM B02555. Lineage (NCBI taxonomy): Bacteria > Bacillati > Bacillota > Clostridia > Eubacteriales > Clostridiaceae > Clostridium > Clostridium sp. YIM B02555. The sequence goes on from NZ_JAKJJY010000001.1 coordinate 537,687, forward strand.
TACTCATATCTTAATAATATAGGAGTAACGATAATGGAAGCAGATACAGGTAAAATTAGAGCTATAGTACAAAAAGATGAGAGTGAAGCTAATATAAATTTAGGAATTCAACAGATTGGCTATGAGCCAGGATCAATTTATAAAAGTATTACTCTCGCAGCGGCTCTGGATATGGGATTAGTAAATGTGAATGATACTTTTGTATGTAGTGGGAAGATATGTAAGGAAGTTCATGGAAAATTATCTGTAGAGCAAGCCTTTGAAAAATCGTGTAATGATATTTTTGCAGAATTAGGAGCTAAGGTTGGTTATGAAAAATTAATGGAATATTCAAAGGAGCAGGGATTATATGATAAAGTTCTAGATTTTAATACTAGCAATAGAGTTGAAGCAACAGGTGTAAAACCTAATATAGATGCAGGAATGAACAATATATCCATAGGTCAATGTATGAATGTGACACCAGTTCAGATGTTAGGAGCTATAAATACAATTATTAATAATGGGGTATATGAGAAACCATATATAGTTGAAGGAATTTTAGACAAGGATGATAATGAAGTAAAAGAATTTCAAACTTCAAAGAAAAAAGTATATAGTGAGACTACGGCAAAACTAGTTAAAAATGCTATGAAGCAGGTTGTAATAAAGGGAACGGGAATAAAAGCTTATATTAGTGATTTAGATATAGGTGGGAAAACTGGATCCTCTACAGGAAATGGAGGCCAGACGCATGGATGGTTTGCAGGTTATTTTAAAGTTGGAGGAAAGAATTATACGATGATTGTGTTTACTCCAAGCATAGAATCAAAGAATAATAATACTAATAATGAGGAATTAGGTGGAGGAGATACAGCTGCACCGATTTTCAAGGATATAGTAAAAAAACTTTCTGGAAATTAACTGAGAAATGTTCAATCTTAAGTTAGAGTGAATATAAAAATAAATGAAGATTGATGGGCAACTTTTTTATTATTTAAACATATTATAATATCAAGCACTGCTATGGAGGAAAAAGGTGTTTGTATTAAATAACTTTATAGACTTAATATGCAATTCCTTGTTTTTAACTGGATATGTAACAAACAGTAATACATTCCCATTGCCATTGGATGAGGCAGAAGAGCAATTGTACTTAAAAAAGTTTAAAGAAGGAGATAAGACTGCAAAAAGCATATTGATCGAAAGGAACTTAAGATTAGTGGCTCATATTGTTAAAAAATATTCATTCCCAAATAAGGATGTTGATGAATTGATTTCTATTGGAACTGTCGGATTAATAAAAGCCATTGATTCTTTTGATTCTAGTAAGGGGACTAGACTTGCAACTTATGCATCAAGATGCATTGAAAATGAAATATTAATGTTATTAAGAAATAACAAGAAGCAAAAAAGTGAAATTTATTTACAAGATCCAATTGGAGTTGATAAAGAAGGAAATGAATTTTGTCTTATGGATATATTAAGCAGTGAAAAAGATTGCGTTTTAGAAAAAGTTGAAAGTAATTTACAAGTAAGGGCTTTATATAAGAAGTTGATAGAATCATTAACAAAAAGGGAAAGTGCTATTTTGATAATGAGATATGGTCTAGTAGATGGAAAATGCAAGACACAGAGAGAAATTGCTATAAATTTAGGGATTTCCAGATCATATGTATCTAGAATAGAAAAAAAAGCCTTAAAGAAATTAAAAAGAGAACTATTTTTGAGAAATTAAGGATATATGAAGGAAAATGAGTTAGATTTTCTTAAGATAGATATTGACATACTTGGAATAAGAATGCTATTTTAAAAAGTAGCATTTTATTTTTTTGTAAACTTCTGAAATAAAAGAGGAATTTAACGAAATATGTTGAATATAAAGCAAGTAATAGATTTTTTCAGTTAGGAAGGGAAAGAATTAATTATGCAGCATGGGACAATTACAGTAATAGATTTTGGAAGTAAAAAATTATCAGCTTCCATTGCGGAAACTGGAAAAGAAGATATTGAGATTTTAGCAGTTAAATCATGTAAATCAAATGGTATAGAAAAAGGCTTATTAGTTGATGTTATTAAATGCAGGGAAAATGTTATAAATTTGTTGACTGAATTGGAGGAGAAAACTAAAAAAGATATTAAAGGGATATCTATTGGAATTTCTTCGAATAATATTCGTATTACTGAAATTACTACAGCTATAAATTTGCCAGAAGAAAAGGTTACAAGTAATGATATTAGAAAAGCATTGAAGAATGGTCAAAAAAGTATAATTATAAGTGAAGAAGAGTGTGTAGTTGATGTATTAATTAATTTCTATATATTAGATGGAAAGGTAATACATAAAGACATAATTAATTGGAAAGGCCGAAAGTTAGAAATAAGTCTTACATTAGTAATAGGGCAGACGAATGAAATTCAAAAGTATTATGAATTATTTAAAGATACTAAATATGATATTGAATTTATAAAATTAAATGTATTAGTCGGAAAACAAATTTTCTTGAATGAAAAAAATTCCATGGGCAATGTTGCTTTAGTTGATATAGGAGCAGGAATTACTGATATAGCGCTATTTAATAATGGAATTCCTAAAAATATAAACGCCATTCCACTAGGTGGAAATAATATAACTAATGATTTGGCTATTTGTGGGCAATTTTCATTTTTGGAAGCTGACAACATGAAAAAGATTTATTCAAGTAATTATAATACTTTATATAAAGATACTTCTATTTCTGACGAAATTGAAGTAGGGACAACTAAGGTATCAAAAAAGTTGTTTTATGAGGTGGTTAGTGCTAGAATTGAAGAAATATTAAGTTATGTTAATATAAAATTAAAAAATACTGGTCATTATGATAGGATTTATAGTATAATTCTATATGGGGACGGAGTCAATTATTATGAAGATATAAATGAAATCGTTCGTAAAACTTTTGAGATACAAACTAGAGTTATTACTAAGAGTGAATTAGGAATAAAAAATTCTGAAAATATTACTTCCATGGCTATAGCTAAAGAGGTATATGATAGATTAAATTTATTAGGGAACAAGGGTATAGTTCAAGCTAATAAAAATAACGAAATTAAAAGAATTGATGAAAATCATAATTTGCACAATAATGAAGGTGAAAATCATATTATTAAAAAATTAAAGGATTTTTTTAATAAGATTTTTTAAGGGGAGGAATTGTTTTGTTAGATTTTGAGACAGATATACAAGAATTAACCAACATAAAGGTAATTGGTTGTGGTGGCGGTGGAAGTAATGCCGTTAACAGAATGATAGTAGAAGGATTGAAAAATGTTGAGTTTATCGCAATAAATACAGATAAGCAAGCTTTGATGCTTTCTAATGCAAATCAAAAAATTCAAATTGGAGAAAAATTAACTAAAGGTTTAGGTGCTGGAGCTAATCCGGAAATTGGTAAAAAGGCAGCAGAGGAAAGCAGAGAAGAGATTACAGCATCTGTAAAAGGCGCTAATATGGTGTTTATTACAGCTGGTATGGGTGGCGGAACAGGTACTGGTGCAGCTCCTATAGTTGCAGAAATAGCAAAGTCTATGGATATTTTAACTGTAGGTGTAGTTACAAAGCCTTTCCCTTTTGAAGGTAAAAGAAGAATGAGACATGCTGAGATGGGTATTGCAACATTAAAAGAAAAGGTTGATACATTAGTTATTATTCCTAATGAAAGACTACTTAACATGGCAGATAAGAAAACAACATTATTAGATTCATTTAAATTAGCTGATGAAGTGTTGAGACAAGGTGTTCAGGCTATTTCAGATTTGATTACTATAACTGGTGTAATTAATGCGGACTTTGCTGATATAAAGGCAGTTATGCTTAATAAAGGATTAGCACATATGGGTGTTGGTTTTGGTAAAGGTGATACAAGAACACAGGATGCTGTTAAGCAAGCTATATCTTCTCCATTGTTAGAAACATCAATAGATGGAGCAACAGATGTTATCATAAACTTTACAGGTGGTGCAGATCTTGGTGCTTTAGAAGTATACGATGCTGCAGATGTTGTTCGTGAAGCTGTTGATCCTGATGCTAACATAATTGTTGGAGCAGTAATTGATGAAACTCTTACTGAAGAAATTAGGATTACTGTTATTGCAACTGGATTTGAAAGCGAAAATAATGCAATTGCTAATTCATTAGTTGAAGAACCAAAGAAACAGCCGGTTCAAGAAACAGTGAAGGCAGAACCAGAAGTTGCAGTGGATACAAAAGAAACAGAAGTGAATTCTAATAGTTTTGAAAATGATGATTTAGATATACCAGTTTTTTTAAGAAGACAAAAAAGACACTAAAGAAGATCAATTAAATTATATAATTGAATAAAAGACAAAATCTAATTATTTAGGTTTTGTCTTTTTTGTGTGGTTAAATTCCTAATTTAGATAAAAATGCTACATTGTATTTTAATTTTTTATATTAAAATACAATGTAGCATTTTTAAAAATATATAATGTAAATATATGTAAAAAGGATAGGTAAAAAAACAAAAATAATTAATGTCATTATGACAAATTTTTGAAATTAATAAGTATATAATAAATTTCATACAGGAGGAGTAAAATGAAAATTTATGCAGATGTTTTAATTTTAGAAAATAGTATAGTAAATTTTTTTTTATTAACTTTAACTATGAAGATGATAAAACACAAATGCAAAATTGGAGCCTTAATATGTTCTAGTATTATAGGTGGAATATATACAATAGTTTTGATTATTCCACAATTAACTGTAATGACAAATTTACCCTGCAAATTAGCAGTAGCATATATTATGGTGAGAATTGCATATGGAAGAAATCATATTATTAATAATATGAAAGTCTTATTTGTTTTTTTGCTCGTAACATTTACTTTAAGTGGACTATGTTTTCTATTATCGTTACAACAAAATATATATATTCTAGGAAATAGCTTTAGAATAGAAAAATATTCGATTAAATATATCATGTTGGGAATAATGATTGTATATGTAATTTATGGCAGGTTAATTGAATATATCAGAAATAAATTGTTTGTGAATAATTATATTTTTCAACTTGAATTTGAAATACAAGATAAGAAATACAATTTTAAAAGCTTTCTAGACACAGGAAATGAATTACGAGAACCAATTACAAATCTCCCGTGTATATTGATTGAAAAAAATCTGATAGAAGATATAAAATTTGATTGCAATAATACATATCGTATTCTTTATGATTCTATTGGATATGGAGGAGAACTAAAGGGAGTAAGAATTAATAATGTTAAATTAAATAGTAATAGATTTCTAGATAAAAAAATTGATGCGATAATATGCCCTTGTACAGAAAAATTAAGTAAGGAAAACGAATTTAATGCATTATTATCAAGGGGAGTAGTATAGAGGGGGATATAAATGGAAAAACTAATTTTATTTTTTAACAAACTAATAAGTAAATTTAAATGGATTAGAAAAAAATTATATTATGTTGGAGGCAATGATGCTTTACCGCCACCATTATCAAAAGATGAAGAAGAGGATTTGTTAAATAAATTAAATGATGGTGATGAAAATATTAGGAGCATTTTAATTGAGCGAAATTTAAGGTTAGTGGTATATATAGCCAGAAAATTTGAAAATACAGGTGTATATGTGGAAGATTTAATTTCAGTTGGAACTATTGGCTTGATAAAAGCAGTTAATACTTTTAATCCTGAGAAGAAGATTAAATTGGCAACATATGCTTCAAGATGTATAGAAAATGAAATATTAATGTACTTGAGGAGAAATAGCAAAATAAAAGCAGAAATTTCATTTTATGAACCCCTAAATATCGATTGGGATGGAAATGAACTTTTATTATCAGATATATTAGGAACTGAAAACGATACTGTTTATAATTTAATAGAAGATGAAGTTGATAAGCAATTACTAATTTTAGCATTAAAAAGTTTAAATGATAGAGAAAAAGAAATTGTAAGGTTGAGATTTGGCTTAAATGGATCAAGGGAAAAAACACAGAAAGAAGTTGCAGATATGCTTGGCATTTCTCAATCGTATATTTCTAGACTAGAGAAAAAAATAATTAAAAGATTGAAAAAAGAAATAAGTAGAATGATTTAGCTTGTCTTCAAGTATAAAAGTATTCCCTATCGGAGATAATGTTTAATGCAATGGATTATTACTTTCGAAGGGGTGAATACTTGTGATAATTAACAAAGTAGAAATATGTGGCGTTAATACTTCAAAACTCCCTGTACTTAAGGAAAAAGAAAAAAAGCAACTCTTTATGCAAATGAAAGCAGGAGATAAAACTGCAAGAGAAACTTTTATAAAGGGAAATTTGAGATTAGTACTTAGTGTTATTCAAAGATTTAATAATAGAGGAGAAAATATTGATGATTTATTTCAAGTGGGTTGTATTGGATTAATGAAGTCAATAGATAATTTTGATTTATCTCAAAATGTTAAGTTTTCAACTTATGCTGTTCCAATGATAATTGGAGAAATTAGAAGATATTTAAGAGATAATAATTCTATTAGAGTGAGCAGATCTTTAAGAGATATTGCATATAAAGCACTAATTATGAGAGAGAAGTATATTAAGGAGAATAATAAGGAACCTACAATTTCTCAAATTGCAAAAGAACTTGAATTACCAAGAGAAGAAGTTGTATTTGCACTAGATGCGATACAAGATCCAGTATCATTGTTTGAACCAATATATCATGATGGAGGAGATGCAATATATGTAATGGATCAAATAAGTGATTCACAAAATACAGATGAACATTGGCTTGAGAATATATCTATAAAGGAAGCGATGAAGAAGCTCACTGATAGAGAAAAATTAATATTAAATTTAAGGTTTTTCAATGGAAGGACTCAAATGGAGGTAGCTGATGAAATTGGAATTTCGCAAGCACAAGTTTCTAGATTAGAAAAGACAGCATTAAAGCATATGAGAAAGCATATATAAATAATTTAATTATGGGGGAGAATTATGGAAAATGAATTACATTCACTTAATGCTATGAGAAATATGGAAGTAATAGATATAATGACTGGAGCAAAAATTGGTTTTATAAAAGATTTTAAAATAGATTGTGATGCAAATAAGATTATTGCACTAATTTTACCAGGAGAAATGAAATCGTGGTTTGCGAAGGACGATGAAAAAGAAATCTATTGGAATGAAATTGTGAAAATAGGAACTGATGTAATATTGGTAAAAATAAATGATAAAGTAAATGCAAGTAATGTATAGTCAGATTTTTAAAATATATGTATAATAAGAGAAGGAGTTGATATAGGAAAGCTAAGAGGTGACTGAAAAGTATGAAATGTCCATATTGTGGTTTTGAAGAAAGTAAAGTTGTTGATTCAAGAGCAGCAGAAGATAATACATCTATTAGAAGAAGGCGTGAGTGCTTGCAATGTACTAAACGTTATACAACATATGAAAAAATAGAAGATTTACCGATTTTAGTGATAAAAAAAGATTTTACTAGAGAAAATTTTAATAAAGAAAAAATAATTAATGGACTAATCATTGCATGCCAAAAACGACCTGTATCTAGGAAACAAATTGAAGATATAGCAGCTGATATTGAAAAAACTGTTTCTAATAGTATGCTTACAGAAGTTCCAACAAATGATATAGGTGAAATGGTTATGGCTAGATTGAAAGAAATAGATGAAATATCATATGTAAGATTTGCATCAGTTTATAGGCAATTTAAGGATATTAATACTTTCCTAGATGAGATAAAGAATCTTATAAAATAAACTATTTGAATTTAAGGGTGTTGAAAAATTTCAATATCCTTTTTTGCATTCAAGTGGATAGTTTAGATTATTAGCTTCATTGAAGGAATGTTATATATAGGTTAAACTTTGGTAAATAAAGATGATAAATAGCATTTATAATGTTAAAATTAAGTAAGAATTAATATATAAAATTACAGTATATTTTAGATAAAAGGTGTAAGTTATTGTTTTAAGGTTATGATTATGTTATAAGTAATATAAAAATGCGGAGGAATATAGTGAATACATTAGAATTAAAAGAATTATATATAAAAGAAGATTTTGCAATATTAGATAATGATAAATCAATAGTAGCATTTACTAATGCAGAGAAAGAGAGAAGTTTTAATAGAAATACGGAGGATGGGGTAAGTGAAATTAATTCTTTAAAAAAAGAATTTGCTGCAGATGATGTTATATATCTAAAACAAATCCATAGTGATAAAATATTAAAATATGAAAATAATGCTTCTTATATTAAGAATGAAGAGGGAGATGCAATAATAACAAATCAAAAAAATATTATTATTGGCGTATTTACGGCTGATTGTGTTCCGATTATATTAGTAGATGAAGTGGATGGAGTAATGGCGGCTATACATAGCGGTTGGAGAGGAACTTTTGAATCAATAACATTAAAAACAATAAGGAAAATGAAAGCTGAATTTAATATTAAAGTTGATAATTTAAGGGCATATATAGGACCGCATATTAGAAAGTGTTGCTACGAAGTTTCAGAGGATTTAAAAAAGGACTTTATTAATAAAAAAAGTACAATAAGAGAAGAGGATCTATTTGAAGGAAGAAATTTAAATTTGGAAGCTTGTATATTAGAAGATTTAAAAGAAGCTGGTGTAAAGGCATGCAATATAAACAGTTTGAATTTATGTACTTATTGTAGTGATGAGATTAAATTACATTCATATAGAAAATCAAACGGAACATATGGTAGAATGTTTTCATTTGCTATGTTGCGTTAAGGGGGAGTAAATTATGGCAAAAGAAAAAATATTAATAGTTGATGATGAAGAACATATAGTTGAATTATTAAAATTTAATTTATTAAATGCAGGATACAATGTGTTTACTGCTAATAATGGGATAGATGCAGTAAAAATTGCTAAATCAGAAAAACCTAACTTATTATTGCTTGATTTAATGCTTCCGGGTATAGATGGATTTGATGTTTGTAAAGAAATAAAAAGAGATAATGAAATGAAAAAGACATCAATAATTATGCTGACAGCAAAGGGTGAAGAATTGGACAAAATACTTGGATTAGAACTTGGAGCAGATGATTATATTACGAAACCATTCTCAGTTAGGGAGCTGCTTGCAAGAGTAAAGGCAGTTTTGAGGAGAACAAATTCATTTGAAGAAATTGAAGAAGATTCTTATAACTCAGAAAATCTTAAAGTAGACTTTGAACGTCATGAAGTATATGTTAATGATGAAAAGGTAGACTTAACTTTAAAAGAATTCGAACTTTTACAAATATTAATAAAAAATAAAGGAAAAATTCTTAAGAGAGAAACCTTGTTAGATAAGATTTGGGGATATGAATATATAGGAGAAACAAGAACTGTGGATGTTCATATAAGATATCTTAGAAAAAAAATAGAAGAAGATGATAAGAATCCGAGATTCATTGAAACTATAAGAGGAGTAGGGTATAGATTTAACCCAGCAGAATAGTAAAATGAAAAATAAAATATTAACTTCAGTTATGATAACAGTCTTGTTTGCAATAATAATTGTAGTATCTTCTTTTATGATAATAACAAATTTAGAACAGGAAAAATTTACAACAGAAGAACTTAGGAATATTAATTATTTAGTTTCAGAATTAAATAATGTTACAGATATTAGTAATAACAATTATGAAGCAATAAGAGAATTAAATACAACAAAAATAAATGGAATAGACGTAAGATTTACTCTTATTGATAATAATGGTGTTGTTTTATATGATAATGAGCAGTTAAGTGGTGAAAATCATAAAGATAGAGTAGAGGTCAAAGAAGCATTGGCTAATGGGGAAGGATATTCAAAACGATATAGTGACACTATAAAAGCATACTTAATTTACTATGCAACTAAGTTAAAAAATAATTATGTAATTAGAAGTTCGGTCAGTATAAATACAATTACCTTATTACAAAAAGAAAATATAAAATATTGTTTAGGAATATTAGCATTAGTCATTCCTTTTTCTGTATTTTTATCGCTAAGATTAGTTAAAAAGATTGTTGATCCAGTAAAAGAATTAGAAAGTGTAACCTTAAAGATGGCTCATGGGGATTATGAAATTCGTGCAGATATTAATACTAATGATGAACTTGGAACTTTAGGAAACAGTTTTAATAATATGGCGGAACAATTACAATTGAAAATTCATGAAGTTATTGATAACCAAAATAAAATAGAATCTATTTTTAAGAGCATGGAAAGTGGAGTTATAGCAGTAGATAACCATGATAATGTTATTTCAATAAATCCATGTGCAGAGTCGTTACTAGGGATAAGAAAAAATATTGTGGGGCAATGTCTGCTGGATTATGTAAATGATTATGATATAAATAAATTTTTACAAGAAGAAGGAGAAAGTGATAAAGAAATAAAAATACTACATCCAATAGAGCGAGATTTTAAAATTAAAAAATCAGAAATGTTTGATGGAGCAGAAAATATAGGTAAAGTAATAACTTTTCAGGATATTACAGATATTAATAGGGTAGAATTAATGAGACGTCAATTTGTTGCTAATGTATCTCATGAATTAAAAACTCCATTAACCTCAATAAAAGGTTTTGCTGAAACCTTGAAATTTGTTAAAGATGATGAGACAAGAGAAAAGTTTTTAGATATTATTGATAAAGAAGCAGAGAGATTATCAAGACTTATAAATGATATATTGGTATTATCTAAAATTGAAAGTAATTTAACTATAGATATGGAAGAATTTGAACCAAGAATAGTAATTGAAGAAGTTCTGAATATAATGAGAAAAATTGCTGTTAATAAAAATATTAAATTAGAATTCAAAGATACTAGTGATAGAAAAGTTTTGGGAAATAGAGATAAGTTTCATCAATTAGTATTGAATTTAGTTGAAAATGCAATAAAATATTCAAAAGATGATTCTGGCAAAGTTGAAGTATTGAGCTATGATAAAGATGAATATTATTGTTTAATTGTAAAAGATAATGGGGTGGGAATACCTAAAGAAGATATACCAAGAATTTTTGAACGATTTTATAGAGTTGATAAATCTAGAAAAAAAGGTGGTACAGGACTTGGTTTAGCAATTGTAAAACATATTGTTAAATTATTTAACGGAGAAATTATTGTTAAAAGTGAAGTCGGAGAAGGAACTGCTTTTGAAGTTAAGATTCCATATATTGATTAATTAAAATTGAATGCTGAAGGAAAAACCGGAGAGAGGGTTTTCTTTCAGCATTCTTTTTATTTCTTTACTGATTTTTAACAATAGAAAAGTATAATGTTAAAATTTCTTAACATGTTTCTAATATAACTTAACATGTATATAATAATCCATTAACTAAATGGGTATATTATAGAATATGTAAGAAAGATATTTTAAACATAAATAATATGAGGTAAATAGTGGAGGGAAAATAAATGAAAAAAAGAACATTAAAGTTAATGGTTAGTGCACTAGTAGTGGCAATGATAGGAAGCGTAATGGTAGGTTGTGGACAATCAGCACCAAAAGATAATAAAGCAGATACAAGTACAAAAACTGAAGCGGCTGCAAAAGGATCTATAACATTAAGTGGATCAACAGCATTATTACCACTTGTAGAAAAAGCTACTGAACCATACAATAAGATAAATCCAGATGGACAAATTAGTGCTCAAGGTGGAGGATCAGGTACAGGGTTAACTCAAGTATTAGGTGGATCTGTAGATGTAGGAATGTCAGATATATTGGCTGAAGAAAAATTAGATGCAGATAAAGCTAAGCAATTAGTAGATCACAAAGTATGTGCTGAAGGATTTGGAGTAGCAGTAAGTAAATCTTTAGGATTAGATAATTTAACATCTGCACAACTTAAAGATATATTCTCAGGAAAAGTTACTAACTGGAAAGAAGTTGGTGGTCCAGATAAGCCGATTTTCATAATCCATAGAACAGCTGGTTCAGGAACAAGAGCTACATTTGAAAAAGTAGTACTTGGAGGAGATAAATCTTTAGAAAATGATTCATTAGGAGTAACTCAAGATTCAAATGGAGCAGTTTTAAGTGCAATGAAACAAAATGATGGATCAATTAGTTACTTAGGTCTTGCATATATGAACACAAAAGAAGCAAAAGATGCTATAAAAATAGTTAAACTTGATGGTGTAGCAGCTGAAAAAGCTAATATTGCTGATGGTTCATACAAATTCTGGTCATGGGGACATATGTATACTAAGGGAGAAGCAACAGGAGTAGCTAAGGATTTTATAGATTATGTTTCAAACAAAGTAGATAAATCAATATTAGATGAGTTAGGATTTGTTTCAGCAAGTGATATGAAAGTAAAATAATCAATTAAAGGATGAGTAAAGATGGAAAAAAGAAGTTTTAAAGAAAAGCTCAAAAATGAATATCTAGGTCAAGGCTTTTCAGCGCTATGTGGAATATTAATAATTGCAATAACAATAGCAATAATAGTATTTATAGCTTCAAAAGGTATAAGATTATTTACAGTAGATGGATATAGCATCACAGACTTTTTGTTTAAAAATGATTGGAAGCCAAACAAAGATGGAGAACTTTCCTTTGGATCTTTAGCTTTCATCTTAGGCTCAACTTTGGTAGCAATAGGTGCAGTAGTTTTAAGTGCACCTATTGCTGTTGCCTTAGCAATTTTTGTGAATGTAATATCTAATAAGGTAGGTATGAAGATAATTAAACCATCTCTAGAAATATTAGTTGGAATACCTTCTGTTGTATATGGATGGATTGGAATCTCGGTGTTAGTACCACTTATCAGAAATTCATTTGGTGGAATGGGATTTTCTATGCTTGCAGGAATAGTGGTTCTTTCAGTGATGATATTACCAACAATTGCAACATTATCTATGGATGCAATAAAAATAATTCCTAGAGATCATATTGAAGCATCTTATGGGTTAGGAGCAACAAGATGGCAAACAATTTCAAGAGTAATAGTTCCTGGTGCAAAATCTGGAATACTTACTGGAATTGTATTAGGTGTAGCAAGAGCCTTTGGTGAAGCATTGGCTGTACAAATGGTAATTGGAAATACTGTTAAAATGCCAGATGGTATTCTTTCATCAATGGCAACTTTAACTAGTGTTATAACAATGGACATGGCTAATACAGTTGGTGAAACTCCATGGAATGATGCATTATGGACATTAGCATTAATTCTACTTGTAATTTCTTTTATATTTATTGTTATTGTAAGAATGATTGAAAAAAGGAGTGCAGTATAATGGATGCAAAAAGAATTGATAAAATTGCTACAATTGTATTCTATGTTATAAGTACGTTTATAGTGGTACTACTTGGAGCATTTATATTATATATTTTATATAGAGGTGGAAGTATGTTAAAACCTTCATTTCTATTTGGAAATCCAAAAACCACTGGTACTGGTGGTGGAATCGGACCTGAATTATTTAATTCATTTTATATGTTAATTATTTCTTTAGTGATAACAATTCCAATTGGAGTTGGTGCTGGGATTTATTTAGCAGAATATGCAAAAGAAGGCCCTATTCTTAGATTTATTAGAATGTCTTTGGAAACAATATCTTCACTTCCATCGATTGTTATCGGTATGTTTGGATTATTGGTTTTTGTTACTATGGCAGGCTGGGGATATTCAATACTTGCTGGAGCTTTGTCAGTAAGTATATTGAATATACCATCTATGACTAGAATTTCAGAAAATGCTATAAGTGCAGCAAGTAAGAAAGTAAAAGAAGCTTCAATTGGTCTTGGTGCAACTAAATGGCAAACACTTGCAAAGATTACAGTGCCAACAGCAATGGGAGAGATACTAACAGGAATAATATTGGCATCTGGTAGAATTTTCGGAGAAGCAGCAGCATTTTTATATACAGCTGGACTAAGTTCAAAAAGTTTAAATTTTGATTCCATAAGTTTATCTGGAAATAGTTCTGCATTTTCTCTTTTTAGACCAGCAGAAACTTTAGCAGTACATATATGGAAGTTGAATTCAGAAGGAATAGTACCTGATGCAGCTCAAATAGCTAATGGAACAGCAGCTGTACTTATTATAGCTGTACTTATATTTAATGTTGGTGCTAGATTACTAGGAAATAGATTAATGAAAGCTTATAGTGGGAAGTAGGAGAGTAGTATGAATATAATAGAAACTAAAGACTTATGCTTATATTATGGAGAAAATCAGGCTCTTAAAAATATTGATATAGCTATAAATAAAAATGAAGTTACTGCACTTATTGGACCTTCAGGTTGCGGAAAGTCAACATTTTTAAGAACTTTAAATAGAATGAATGATTTAATTGAAATTGTAAAAATTACAGGAAATGTTTTTTTTGAAGGTAAAGATATTTATAAAGATTATGATGATATAGACTTAAGAAAGAGGGTAGGTATGGTGTTCCAAAGGCCTAATCCGTTTCCAATGTCTATTTATGATAATATTGCCTATGGACCTAGAATACATGGAGTAAAGAATAAAAAAATATTAGATGAAATAGTAGAAAAAAGTTTAATAGGCGCAGCTCTTTGGGATGAAACTAAGGATAGATTAAAATCAAGTGCTCTTGGAATGTCTGGAGGACAACAGCAAAGATTGTGCATTGCAAGAACTTTGGCTGTTTCACCAGAAGTAATACTAATGGATGAACCAACTTCGGCTTTAGATCCTATTTCTACTAGTAAAATGGAAGAACTAATGGATGAATTAAAAAAGAAATATACGGTAATAATAGTAACACATAATATGCAGCAAGCAGGAAGAATAGCTGATAAAACAGCCTTCTTTTTAAATGGAGAAGTAGTTGAATATGGGAAAACAGAAGATATCTTTTATAATCCAAGGGATAAAAGAACAGAAGATTATATAACAGGAAGATTTGGTTAAGAAGGAGTATTGATTATTATGACAAGAGGATCTCAGGATACAAGGGTGAAAATTATTAATAGGGAATTAGTCACTATGTCTAGTTTAGTGGAAAAGCAGATATATGAAAGTCTACTTTGTTTGAAAAACTATGATGTAGAAAAAGCAAAGCAAGTTATTAAAGACGATGATAAAGTCGATGATATGCAAAAAAAAATCGAAGAAGAATGCATTAAGTATATTGCTACAGAACAACCACTTGCTACAGATTTAAGAAGAGTATTTACTGCATCTAAAATAGTAACTGATTTGGAAAGAATGGCTGACCATGCAGTAGATATTTGTAAGATAACAAAAAGAATAGGTGGAAGTATAAGTAATAATAAAGAGATTTTAGAACAGTTAATGGACATGGAAACAAAAGTAAGAGCTATGTTAAAGTCTGCTATAGATGCACATATCAACGAAGATTCTGAATTGGCATATAAGATATGTGAAAAAGATGATGAAATTGATGCAGTGTATAAATCATTATTTGCAGCTTTAGTTAATGCAATAAAGGTTGATGAAACATTAATTGAAAAAGGAACACAATTGTTATTTGTAATAAAGTATTTAGAAAGAATAGGGGATCACGTAACAAATATATGTGAATGGACTATTTTCTCTAAAACTGGGGCTTATGTAGATTTAAATGAATAGAATTATATGTAAGTAAAAATGCCCGATTAGGGCATTTTTATTTTGTGTATAAAATTATAAAATTGAAGAGTAATGATGAAAGCATTCCTTGACGTAGTAATTATATTAATGTAATATAACAAGGATAGATATGTTATAATTAGGAGTGGAATAATGAGAAATATTATAACAATGATAGTCCCTAATGGAATTGCAGAGGAAGTAGGAATTGAAAAAGGTGATATTTTATTATCTATTGATGGTAATAAAATTAATGACATAATAGATTATAAATTTTTATCAGCGGACGAAGAAATAGTTTTAGAAGTAGAAAAACCAAGTGGTGAGGTTTGGGAAATTGAAATTGAAAAAGAATATGGTGAGGATTTAGGCATTGAATTTGGTGGTGGGATTATGGATAAGGCAAAATCATGCAGTAATAAATGTATATTTTGTTTCATAGACCAGTTACCTAAAGGTATGCGAGAATCTCTATATTTTAAAGATGACGATTCAAGATTATCCTTTCTACAGGGGAATTTTGTAACCCTAACTAACATGAAGGAAGAGGATATTGATAGAATAATACAATATCATATAAGTCCAATCAATATTTCTGTACATACAACAAATCCAGAGCTTAGAGTAGAAATGCTTAATAATAGATTTGCCGGTAAAGTATTTGAACGTATGGAAAGGCTAGCTGATGCAGGAATAAATATGAATGCACAGATAGTTTCAGTTCCAGGCATAAATAATGGTGAAGAGCTTAAAAGGACAATTCAGGATTTGTACACATTATATCCTCAAGTATCAGATATTGCTGTAGTGCCAATAGGTATAACTAAGTTTAGAGAAGGTCTTAAAAAAGTGAAGACATATACTAAAGAGCAATGTTTAGAAGAAATTGAGAATGTAAAGAAACTCCAAGAGAAATATATGAAAGAAAATGGAACACCTTTTGTAAGATTATCTGATGAATTTTATCTTGTTGCAGAGGAAGAAATACCAAGTCAGGAGTTTTATGATGATTATCATCAAATTGAAGATGGAATAGGTATGGTTAGATGTTTTAGAGATGCAATAGAAAGTGATTTGGAAGATTTAGATGTAAATATGAAAGGTGATTTTTCTATTGTAACAGGGACTTTAGCATATCCAGAAATTTTAGAGGCTGCAAATAAAATAAAAGAGAAAAACACAAATATAAAATTAGATGTATACAAAATAATAAATAATTATTTTGGAAAATCAATTACAGTTGCTGGACTTTTAACAGGAACAGATATAATAGAACAGTTAAAGGGCATAATAAATAGTAAGTACTTAATTATGTCTAGTAATATGTTTAGAAAAGGCTATGAATTATCAGATTCAACAGAGCAGATAATGCTTGATGATTTGAAAATTAAAGATATAGAAACAGCTTTAAATGTTCAAGTTATTGTGGTTGATTATACAGGAGAAGATTTGATTGAAAAACTTAATGAATATAAAGAGGAGGAATTTTAATGGGTAAACCAATAGTTGCAATAGTGGGAAGACCTAATGTTGGAAAATCGACATTGTTTAATAGATTAGCAGGAAAAAGAATTTCAATAGTACAAGATACACCAGGAGTTACGAGAGATAGAGTATATGCGGAAGCAGAGTGGTTAAGTTATAATTTTACCATGATAGATACAGGTGGTATTGAACCTGAAAGAGATGATATTATAGTAAAACAAATGAGGAGACAGGCGAACATTGCCATTGAAACAGCAGATGTTATAGTTTTTATAGTTGATGGTAAAGAAGGCTTAACACCAGCAGATAATGAAGTTGCAACTATGCTTAGAAAAAGTAAAAAGCCTGTAGTGTTAGTAGTTAACAAGGTTGATTCTCTTAAAGAGGAAGATAATGCTTGGGAATTCTACAATCTTGGAATAGGGGATCCTGTAACTATTTCTGCATCACAAGGTTTGGGACTTGGAGATATGCTTGATAAGGTAGTTGAGGGCTTTGATAAATCAATCTTCGAAGAAGAAGAGGATGAATATATAAGAATAGCTATGATTGGAAAACCTAATGTTGGAAAATCTTCGTTAATCAATAAGCTACTTGGTGAAGATCGTGTTATAGTTTCAGATGTTCCAGGAACTACAAGAGATGCAATAGATAGTCATTTAGAAACTGAAGAAGGTAAGTTTATTTTAATTGATACTGCTGGACTTAGAAGAAAGAGCAAAGTTAAAGAAGAAATCGAAAGATATAGTGTTGTAAGAACTTATGCAGCAATTGAAAGAGCTGATGTTTGTATACTTATGATTGATGCAACCGAAGGTATCACAGAGCAAGATGAAAAAATAATAGGATATGCTCATGAAATGAGAAAAGCTATTATGGTAATTGTTAATAAGTGGGATTTGGTTGAAAAAGATGATAAAACTTTAGATAAATTCAAAAAAGAATTACAAGGAAACTTAAAGTTTTTAAGTTACGCTGAATATTTATTTATTTCTGCATTAACAGGACAAAGAACAAATAAGGTGCTTCATATGGCTAAATATTGCTATGATAACTATAACAAGAGAGTATCTACAGGAATATTAAATGATGTTATAAGTAAAGCTATTCTTATGAAAGAACCTCCTGTTGTTGGAATAAAAAGAATGAAAATTTACTATGCTACTCAAGTAGCAACAAGACCGCCAAAGTTTGTGTTTTTTGTAAATGATGAAAGTGCAAGACATTTCTCATATGAAAGATATTTAGAAAATCAGTTAAGAGATAGTTTTGACTTTAAAGGAACTGGAATTCAAATAGAATACAGACAAAGAAAGGAATAATTATGAGCAAAATTGCTTTTTTAGGTGGAGGAAGTTTTGGAAGTGCTTTAGCTGTTTTACTTGCAGAAAAAGATAATATAGTTAGTATATACAATAGAGATGAAAATGTTGTTAATGAAATAAATCAGATGAGATTAAATAAAAAATATCTAAAAGATTTAAGAATTCCGGATGGAGTAACTGCATTTAATAATATTGATAAGACAATACAAGAAGCTGATTATATAGTTTTATCAGTTCCATCACACGTTATTAGAAATATGTGTAAAGCAATTAAAGGGAAAGTACCTAACCATATTCCAATAATTTCAATTGCTAAAGGTATTGAAGAAGACAGTGATAAGAGATTATCTGTTGTGATAGAAGAAGAGCTTGAAAATCCTGTAGTAGTTTTATCGGGACCAAGTCATGCTGAAGAAGTTGCAATGAAAATACCTACAACTATTGTAAGTACATCTAAAGATATGAAATATGCTATTGAGATACAGGATTTATTTATGACATCGTACTTTCGAGTTTATACTAATGATGATATTATTGGTGTAGAAGTTGGCGGGGCTGTAAAGAATATAATTGCTTTGGCAGCAGGGGTTATAGATGGCCTTGGATATGGAGACAATACAAAGGCGGCTCTTCTTACAAGGGGGATGAAAGAAATTACAAGGGTTGGAATGGCTCTTGGAGGAAGACTAGAAACCTTTTATGGATTAACTGGAATGGGGGATCTAATAGTAACTTGTACTTCAATGCATTCTAGGAATAGAAGAGCTGGATTGCTTATTGGAAAGGGAATGTCTGTTGAAGAAGCTTTAAAGGAAATTGGGATGGTTGTTGAAGGTGTGAAAGCCTGCAAAGCATTTTATCAATTAAAAGAAAAGACTGGAATATCAATGCCAATAACAGATGGCCTTTATAAAGGGTTGTTTGAAGGTAAAGATGCTAAGGTTATTGTTGACGAACTTATGAATAGAGATAAAAAAAGTGAGTTGTTTTAGTGATTGAGAACTAAGAATTAAGGAAGAAAAATTTGAGGTGTTTCTTAGATTGAACAAAAAGAGTGGTTATTCCACTCTTTTTTATTGTACAGAGAACTGCATAATTTGAAGTAATTAATAATAATTAATGCTCAATTGTCAATGAAGGATGAAATGCAGTAGGCTTTTCTAAAAAATGAACGAAAGTCTTTAGCTTTAAACATTGGCTAATAACTTAAAATTGGCAATTGAAAAAGTTATGAGAAAGGAAAATTTTCTTAAAAGGTTTTTATTGCAGCATAGCTGCTTTGGGGGGATTATGAAAAATGATCTTGGTTGTAGCATAGCTGCTTTGGGGGGATTATGAAAAATGATCTTGGTTGTAGCATAGCTGCTTTGGGGGGGATTGTAAAAAATGATCTTGGTTGTAGCATAGCTGCTTGGAGGATTATGAAAAAAAGTTCTTGGTTGCAGCACAGCTGCTTTGGAGGATTATGAAAAAAGATTTTAATTGCAGCATAGCTGCTTTTTTTAAAGGTGTATATTTTGAAGTTGAGCTGAATATATATATAGTGGAAAAAGAATATAGGAGGTAATTGTGTGGATAATTTTAACATATACAAAGACATATCTAATAGGACTCAAGGGGACATATATGTAGGAGTGGTTGGTCCAGTTAGAACTGGGAAATCAACCTTCATAAAAAAGTTTATGGATCTTATGGTTATACCTAAAATTGATAATACTTATAAAAAGGAAAGAGCAAAAGATGAATTGCCACAAAGTGGATCGGGAAAAAATATTCATACAACAGAACCTAAGTTTGTTCCTAACGAAGCAGTTGAGATAAACTTAGGAGATGAAATTAAATTCAAAGTGCGGATGGTAGATTGTGTGGGGTATATTGTAAAAGGAGCTCTTGGATATATGGATGGTGAAGAGAGCAAAATGGTTCACACTCCATGGTATGATTATGAAATACCATTTGAGGATGCTGCTGAAATTGGTACAAGAAAAGTAATTAAGGATCATTCTACGATTGGCATTGTAATTACCACAGATGGCAGTATTACAGGAATTGATAGGAATGATTATGTTGATGCAGAAGAAAGGGTAGTATCTGAATTACAATCTATTAATAAGCCATTTATTGTAGTTCTTAATACTAATAAACCTAATTCACAAGAGACTAAAAATTTAAAAAAAGAATTGGAAGATAAATATAATGTAACTGTACAAGTTATGGATGTTTATAACATGGAGGAAGAGGATATTCAAAATTTATTTAAGCATGTACTTATAGAATTTCCTGTAAAAGAAATAAATATAGATATGCCAGAATGGTTAGAAAAATTAGAAGGTAACCATTGGCTAAAGAAAGATTTCTTCAACATAATTATGAGCATGAGTCAAGATGTATCGAAGGTTAGAGATATAAAATATTGCTTGAATAACTTTGAAAATGAAGATTTTATTGGAGCAGCTACAATGAAAGAAGTGAATTTAGGCAATGGAACTGCAAAAATATTAATGAAACCAAGAGAAGGCATTTTCTATAAAGTGCTTAGTGAAATTTGTGATTTGGAAGTTAATTCAGAAAGTGATCTGCTTGGCATAATAAAGGATTTAACACATGCAAAATGCGAATATGATAAGGTTAAAGATGCACTAGAAGATGTAAAAGAAAATGGGTATGGTTTAGTTGCACCTCAACTTTCAGAAATGAAATTTGAAGAGCCGGAAATAGTTAAGCAAGGTAATAAATATGGGGTGAAATTAAAAGCAAGTGCACCAAGTCTACATTTTATAAAATGTGATATTAAAACCGAAATAAGTCCTATAATGGGTTCTGAAAAAGAATCGGAAGAACTTGTGAAAGGTTTATTGGAACAATTTGAAACAGATCCAGCCCTCCTTTGGCAAAGTAATATGTTTGGAAAGTCATTAGAAGTATTAGTAAAAGAAGGCTTACAAAATAAACTATATAAGATGCCAGAAGATGTTCAAGTGAAGATTCAAAAAACTTTGCAAAAAATAATAAATGAAGGTAATGGTGGGTTGATTTGTATAATATTATAAAAATATAATATATTCTTTTTCATAAAGTGTTGATTTTAAGGTGTAGTTTAACAAGTTAAAATTTAATTAATAATCACTACATATTTTTTCTATATAATCAACACTTTTTTATTGATATTATTTATCTTAATTAAGTAGAAAAATACATAAAAGTGGGATATAATATAAAGAAAGGATATAAATGAGGGGTATTATGAAGAGAGAGTACAAAGCTTATAAGAAAGTTGGGAAGATAGGAACCTCTATAAGTGAGCTCTTAGAGCTTGATTTACCTAGAATTGTTTATGCCTCTCCAGGTGTTATAAACCATATAAAAAAAAGACATGGTAAGCAATTCGCCAAAAAAATGAAAGATAATATAATAGATATTATTGAAAAGGTGATTAAGGATCCTGAATATGTCGGGTTAGATAATAAGAGAGGAAATGGTGGCTCTCTTGAATTAATAAAAAAGGTTGATAATATTATATTGCTTTTGGGATTAGAAATTGATCTAGAAGATAAATATATTTATATTGCAACTTTGTATCCAATAACATTGTCCAAGATGAACGCTAGAATATATAGAGGAAGATTAATAAAAGTTGAAGAAGTTGAATTAAAAGAAAAAATATTGTAATATAGTATAAAGAAATTATTTTTTGAGGTGAGAAAAGGCTCCTCATGCGCTAATATTAGTAATCAGAGATGCAGGATACGCCGACCTGCCAAAAAATAATTATTTAATTTAATTATTGCATAACAATTAATTAATAATTGTTATGTTTTTTTTGCATAAAATTTCAAAGTAAAATTAAATGTTAACAAAGTGTGAACAAAATATTGACATTGAAAGTTTATTTGATTATCATTATAATCACGTTGGATAATTACTTTACATGATAAGGGGGTGTAAATTTGATAAAAAGTATGACTAGCTTTGGAAGAGCACAAAACGAGGACGAATTAAATTCATGTTTTTCAATAGAAATGAAAAGTGTTAATCATAGATATTTGGATATAAATATTAGAATGCCAAGAAATATGCTGTCATTAGAAGAAAAAATAAGAAATATAATTAGTAAAAGACTAAACAGAGGAAAAGTTGATGTTTTTATTAATTATAAAAATTATGGTAACGGGACTGGAAAAATAAATTTAAATATGAATTTGGCAAAAGAGTACTATGAGTGTTTGAGACAAATTCAAAATGAACTGAATATTATAGATGATATATCAGTGTCTAAGATAGCTAAATTTCCAGATGTTATTACTTTGGAAGAACCACAGGAAGATTTAGATATTATTTTCAATAAAATATCTCCATTAATTGAATCAGCTCTTAACTTGATGGAAGAAATGAGAATAAGAGAAGGTGAAAAATTAAAAGATGATATTTTATTAAAAGTAAATACAATAGAGGGTCTTGTTGAAGAAATTGAAAAAGTAGCAGATAATGTGCCTAAAGCTTATAAGAAAAAACTTGAAGAGAGACTAGACGAATTATTGTCTGGAGTAGATTTGGATGAAAGTAGAATAGCATTAGAAGTTGCAGTATTAGCTGATAAAGCAGCTATTGATGAAGAAATAACTAGACTTAGAAGTCATTTGAGTCAAATGAAAAGTACTTTAGATTTAAATGAATCTGTTGGACGGAAATTAGACTTTATAATTCAAGAAATGAATAGAGAGGCTAATACTATAGCATCTAAATCAACAGATATTAGTATGACTAATAAAATAATAGAAGTGAAAAATATAATAGAAAAAATAAGAGAACAAGTTCAAAATATTGAATAATAAGGAGGCAAAAAATGGGAATTAAGTTAATAAACATAGGTTTTGGAAACATCGTTTCAGCTAATAGATTAGTTGCAATTGTGAGTCCGGAATCAGCACCTATTAAAAGAATTATTCAAGAAGCAAGAGATAGAGGTATGCTGATAGATGCTACATATGGAAGAAGAACTAGAGCAGTTATAATAACTGACAGTGACCATGTAATATTATCAGCAGTTCAACCTGAAACAGTTGCTCATAGATTATCATCAAAAGATGATGTGGCAGTTGAAGAGGATGATGATTAATGGATAACAAGAGGAGAGGACTATTAATAATCATATCAGGACCATCAGGTGCAGGGAAAGGAACAATCTGTAAGAGTTTCATGGAAAGAAATGAAGATGTTGTATTATCTGTATCTGCAACGACACGTTCTCCTAGAAAAGGTGAAGTAGAAGGCGTTAATTACTATTTTATGTCTAAAGAAGAATTTAAAGATAAAATAAAAAGCAATGATTTTCTTGAATATGCAGAAGTTTATGATAACTACTATGGTACACCAAAATCTAATGTTGAAGAAGTTTTGGAAAGTGGAAAAGATGTAATTTTAGAAATAGATATTCAAGGGGCATTGAAAGTTAAAGAAAATACTCAAGAGGGAGTTTTCGTATTTATACTTCCACCATCTATGGAAGAACTAAAGCAAAGGATTATAAATAGAGGAAGCGAAACTCAAGAGTCACTAATGAAGAGATTTAAATCAGCATATAAAGAAATAAATTTTGTATCAAAGTATAATTATGCTGTAGTAAATGATGAAGTAGAACTAGCAGTTGAAAAGCTTGAAGCTATAATAGCTGCAGAAAAATGCAGAGTAGATAGAATAAAGGATAATATATTAGATTCAAAGGAGGGCGAAATTCATGAACAACTCTATGATTAATCCATCAGTGGTAGATTTATTAGAAAAGGTACATGATAGATATTCTTTAGTAATTTTAACATCAAAAAGAGCAAGACAAATAATAGAGGGGTCTGATCCTCAGATTTCTACTAAATCACATAAGCCTTTAACAATTGCAATCAATGAAGTGGATCAAGATGCAATTGAATATGAAATAGTTAAAGAAGGTAATAAGTAAAATGAAAAAGAATTTAGTGCTTGGTGTTAGTGGAGGAATTGCAGTATATAAAGCATTAGAAATTGTAAGTTTACTTGTGAAGAAAAATATAAATGTTGATGTAATTATGACTGAAAGTGCTACTGAATTTGTTACTCCACTTTCTTTTCAGTCATTGAGCCAAAATATGGTTACTTGTGATATGTTTTCAGAACCGAAAGCTTGGGAAATACAACATATAAGTTTAGCAACAAAGGCAGATGTGCTATTAGTAGCACCTGCTACTGCTAACATTATTGGAAAAGTGGCTAATGGGATAGCTGATGATATGTTGTCTACTACAATAATGGCGACAAAAGCAAAGGTTATTTTTGCACCAGCTATGAATACAAATATGTATGAAAATCCTATAGTTCAAGATAACATTAAAAAGTTAAAATCCTTTGGATATGAATTTATTGATCCAATTGAAGGTAGAATGGCATGTGGAACAACTGGAGCAGGAAAATTTGAAGATCCTAAGGTTATAGTAGATAGAGTTTTAATGGAATTGCATGAGAAGAAGGACTTAGTAGGAAAGAATGTTTTAGTGACAGCAGGGCCAACTATAGCTCCAATAGATCCAGTTAGGTATATTACTAATAGATCTACAGGAAAAATGGGATATGCGATAGCTAAAGAAGCAAGGGACAGAGGTGCTAATGTTACATTGGTGACTGGACCTACTTCATTAGAAGCTCCTAAAAATATTAATGTAATAAAAATTTCTACCAATGAAGAGATGAAGAATGAGGTATTAAAATTATTTGATTCATCGGATATAATAGTAAAGTCAGCAGCAGTTGCTGATTTTAAGCCAAAAGCCTATAGTACACAAAAGATTAAAAAAGGTGACGGAGGTTTATCATTTGATTTAATAAGAGATAATGATATTCTAATGGAACTTGGAAATAGAAAAGAAAAGCAAATTTTAGTTGGATTCGCTGCTGAAAGTGAAAATTTAAAAGCTAATGCTATGACTAAACTTCATAAGAAGAAATTAGATTATATTGTAGCTAATGATATAACAGCAAGTGATACAGGATTCGCATCAGAAGATAATAGAGTAATAATCTTATCTAAAGAAGGTAATGAAATATATTTAGATAAGATGAGCAAAGAAAAGATTGCAAGTAATTTATTTGATATTATACTTGAGAAGCGCTAAATTTTTGCGCTTTTTTTGTTGAAATAAGGTGGTAAGTAAAGATTATGTATGCTGAAATAATTATTAATAGTGATGCATTAGATATAGATAAGTTATTTACATATAAAATACCTTATGAATTTCAAGAAAGAATTGATATAGGTTTTAGAGTTAAGCTTCCTTTTGGGCCTAAAAACAAACCTATAGAAGGATTTGTTTTTTCTGTATTAAGAGATACTTCAATTAAATTTGATTACAAAGTAAAAGAAATTTTAACTTTATGTGATAAGGAAGCTATGTTAACTAAAAATGATATAGAAATAATTAAATTTATGAGAAAAAAATATCTTTGTAGATACATTGATGCAATTCGTCTTATGATTCCTGTTGGAATTATGAAAGGGTCAAAGGAAAAAACGAAAAAGGTTATATATATTAATAAAGAAATAGATGATCAAGAATTAAATAAAGAAAATTATATAAATTTATATAATTTTATACTTGATAACGATGGGATTTTTTCTAAAGCTGAAATTACAAGCAATAAACAATTTTCCTTATACTCTTTAAATAAACTCATAGAAAAGAATATTTTTAGAGTTGAAGAGCAAGTGGTCTTTAGATATAACGTTCGCCAATATGGAACTGATAGCAGTAAAAAATTAACTGAAGAGCAAAGTGACTGCCTAAGTAAGATTTTAAGTGGAACAAATTTAAAATATCTTATTAAAGGTGTTACAGGATCGGGAAAGACAGAAGTATATATGAGATTGGTTGAGGAAATGTTAAACGAAGGTAAGAGTGCAGTAGTTTTAGTTCCAGAAATTTCATTAACGCCTCAAATGATTGAAAGATTTAAAGGACGTTTTGGAGAAAATGTAGCATTGTTTCATAGTAGATTAAGTGATGGTGAACGATTTGATGAGTGGTATAGAATTAAAGAAGGAAAAGCTAAATTAGCTATTGGTGCAAGAAGTGCTTTGTTTTTGCCATTTCAAGATCTTGGACTTATAATAATTGATGAAGAACATGAAAATACATATAAATCAGAACATAATCCCAAGTATCACGCTAGAGAAGTAAGTGAATTCATATGTGAATTAAAAAAATGTAAGTTGGTATTAGGTTCAGCTACTCCGAATATTGAAAGCTACTACAGGGCTATTAATGGAGAATATGAATTAATTCATATGAATAAAAGAGTAAATGGGAAAAGAATGCCATTTATGAAAATAGTAGATATGAGAGAAGAACTTAAGAATAAAAATCTTTCTTTATTTAGTAAGGCATTATTGAATGAACTTGATGAAACCTTAAAGAATAAAAAACAGGCTATTTTATTTTTAAATAGGAGAGGGTATTCGACTTTTATTTCATGTAGAAGCTGTGGGTATGTATTTAAGTGCCCAGAATGTGATGTTTCAATGACATATCATAAGAATGGTTATTTAATATGCCATTATTGTGGGAGGGCTGAACAAGTACAGAAGGTTTGTCCCAAATGCAATAGTAAATATGTGAAATTTTTTGGAGCAGGAACAGAAAGAGTTGAATTAGAAGTAAAGAAATTTTTTCCTAAAGCAAGAATTTTAAGAATGGATGTTGATACGACTAGGTTTAAGAATGCACATGAATCTATCTACAATTCCTTTAAAAATGGTGAAGCAGATATTTTGATTGGTACTCAAATGGTATCAAAAGGACTAGACTTTAAAAATGTTACATTAGTAGGAGTTTTAGCTGCTGATATGTCTTTAAATTTACCTGATTATAGAGCTGCTGAAAGAACGTATCAAATAATAACTCAAGTAGCAGGTAGGGCAGGAAGAGGAGAAGACGAAGGAAAAGTAATTGTTCAAAGTTATACCCCAAACCACTATAGTTTGAATTATGCTATGGAAGAAGACTATAAATCGTTATTTGATGAAGAAATAAAACTTAGAAGGTTGATGGGTAATCCACCTTTTGGTAAAATATTATTAATTAATTGTAATTCGAAATCAGAAGAAAAATTAAAAAACTTTATGTATATTTTAGCTGATAACTTGAAAAAAATAGTATCAGAGGATTTAACAATGTTAGGTCCAGTTCCTTGTATTATTACGAAGATAAAAGAAAATTATAGATGGCAGATAATAATTAAAGGAATTTTTAATGATGAGTTTGGAGAAAAAGTAAAAGATATGCTTTATATATTAAATAAGAGTGTATATAATGAAATAAGGGTTAGTATAGATGTTAATCCTAATAATATGACATAGGGGGAATACAAATGGCATTAAGAAATATAAGAAAATATGGAGATGACGTTTTAAGAAAGAAATGTAGAGAAATAGATAAAATAGATGATAGATTATTGACACTAATTGAAGATATGAAAGAAACAATGTATGAAGCTGATGGAGTTGGTCTTGCAGCTCCACAAGTTGGCATATTGAAAAGATTATTTGTTGTAGATATTGGAGAAGGTGCATTAGTATTCATTAATCCTGAAATACTTGAAACAAGTGGAACACAAACAGATGAAGAAGGATGTCTTAGTTTACCAGGTAAAACAGAAGAAGTAACTAGACCTAACTTTGTTAAAGCTAGAGCTTTAAATGAAAAAGGTGAAGAATTTGAGATAGAAGCAGAAGAGCTACTTGCAAGGGCTATTCTACATGAATATGATCATTTAAATGGAACGCTCTTCATTGATAGAGTGAACTCACCTTCTCAAAAATAAATTTGCTAGGAGGCAACATAGAATGAATATAGTATTTATGGGTACTCCAGATTTTGCAGTTCCTTCATTAAGTAAATTAATTAATACATATGAAGTTTCAGCAGTTTTTACTCAACCTGATAAGCCTAAAGGAAGAGGAAAGAAAATGGCATGCTCAGAAGTTAAGGAAGAAGCATTAAAGCATGGGATACCAGTGTATCAACCTTTAAAATTAAAGAATGATGCAGAATTAATTCAGAAACTAAAGGACTTACAACCAGATTTTATTATAGTAGTAGCTTTTGGTCAAATTTTGACTAAAGAGGTACTGGGTATACCGAAATTTGGATGTGTTAATCTTCATGGATCACTATTACCAATGTATAGAGGATCTGCGCCAATACAGTGGTCAGTAATAAATGGTGAAAAAGTATCAGGTAATACTACTATACTTATGGATGCAGGGATAGATACAGGAGACATGATTCTTAAAGATGAAGTTGAAATTACTAATAATATGACTGCAGGAGAATTATATGATATATTAAAGGTAAGAGGTGCAGATCTTTTAGTTAAAAGTATAGAAGGAATTGCAAATGGAAGCGTGACTTTGAAAAAACAGGGTGATGAAACTTTTTATGCAAAGCCACTTGATAAAAATATTGCAAATATTAATTGGTGTAAACAAGCAAGTGAGATACATAACTTGGTTAGAGGGTTAAATCCTTGGCCTATTGCGTATACTAGCTATAAAGAAGATAGAATGAAAATTTATGAAACAGAAGTAAGTGATGAAGAAAGTTCAAAGGAACCTGGAACTATAATTGATGTAAGTAAGAAGGGCTTAAAGGTTTCGTGTAAGGAAGGCGTTCTGATTATAAAAAAGGTACAATTTCCGAATGGAAAACCACTTACTATTGAACAATATATAAATGGGCATGAAATTGAAAAAAATATTATTTTAAAATAATGGAGGGATGTCTAAATGCCTTTTTATCCATTTTTTGATTCAACAATGCTACTATTACTTCCAGCTATAATAATTTCATTTTGGGCACAAACAAAAATAAATAGCACGTATAGTAAATATAATGAAGTAAGAACAGTTAATGGCTATACTGGGCAGCAGGTTGCACGAATGATGTTAGATGACGCAGGATTATATGATGTAAGAATAGAAGTCATAAATTCAAAACTTGGAGATCATTATGATCCATCTAATAAGGTGTTAAGATTATCTCCAGATGTTTATTTTGGTGAAACAATTTCTTCAGCTGGAATAGCAGCACACGAAGTTGGGCATGCACTTCAACATAAGGAGAAATATGCACCACTTGTTATTAGAAATAGCATAGTCCCCGCTGTAAATATTGGTTCTAGTTTATCGTGGATATTATTTATAGCTGGTTTATTTTTGGGATTTAAGGGATTAACTACATTAGGGATAATTCTGTTTTTAGGTGTAGTAGTGTTTCAGATAATAACCTTGCCAGTTGAATTTAATGCTTCTACAAGAGCTTTAGATATATTAAAATCAAGAGGAATATTATATGCCGAAGAAAATAAAAATGCACAAAAAGTTTTAGATGCAGCAGCTATGACTTATGTAGCAGCTACATTGATGGCAATATCACAATTAGTAAGACTTATTGCATTAAGTAATAGAGATGATTAAAAAAAAAAGAGGTAGATTATGAATTGTAGAAAATTAGCAGTAAAAATATTAGGTAGAGTCTTAAATGAAGGAGCATATTCTAATATTGTACTATCAAAAGAATTAAATGAAGTAGAATTAAATGATAAAGACAAAGCGCTATTGACTGAAATAGTATATGGAGTTTTAAGAAGAAAGAAAACACTAGATATAATAATATCTAATTTTGTAAAAGATATAAAGTTGATGGATAGAAATATCTTAAATATTTTAAGAGTAGCAATATATCAAATGAATTTTTTAGATAAGATACCAAGTTATGCAGCTTGTAATGAAGCTGTTGAAGAAGCAAAAGAAATATCAGAAAATGATTCAAAGTTAGTGAATGGAATACTAAGAAATTTTACAAAAAATCCAGATGATATTGAAGTGCCTGGAAATAAAATTGATGAGTATGCATATAAATTTTCTTTTGAGCCATGGATGATAAGACTTTTAATAAAGCAATATGGTGAAGCATTATCAAAGAAAATAATGTCAGGATTAAATACAATCCCACAAGTTAGTGTTAGGGTAAATGAATTAAAAGCAGATTATGATGAAGTTTTTGAAGAATTAGAAGCACTTGAATATGATGTTGAAGAAGGGGCAGTTTGTCCAGAAGCTATTTGCATAAAAGGTGGTAAGTCAATAGAAAATAATCCTTTATTCAACGAAGGGAAAATTACAGTTCAAGATGAAAGTGCAATGATTATAGCACCTTTATTAGAGCTTGAA
Source organism: Clostridium sp. YIM B02555 (assembly GCF_022320955.1). Lineage (NCBI taxonomy): Bacteria > Bacillati > Bacillota > Clostridia > Eubacteriales > Clostridiaceae > Clostridium > Clostridium sp. YIM B02555. The sequence continues at coordinate 568,329 of NZ_JAKJJY010000001.1, forward strand.
GAAAATATTACAGTTATAGATTTATGTAGTGCACCTGGAGGAAAAACAACTCACATTGCTGAAATACTTCAAAACACTGGAAAAGTATTAGCTTTTGATATACATGAATCTAAACTTGGATTAATAAAAGAAAATTGTGAAAGATTAGGGATCACAAATGCTGAAGTTAATGTAAATGATGCTACTAAATTAAATCCAGAACTAGTATCATCTAGTGATAGAATATTAATTGATGTTCCATGTTCTGGAATTGGGATAATAAGAAAGAAACCTGAAATAAAATGGAATAAAACTAGATCTGATTTAAGAGAACTTATACCAATACAAAGGGATATAATGGAAAATGCTTGGCAATATTTGAAAAAGGGCGGAATAATGATATATTCTACTTGTACCTTAAATAAGGAAGAAAATGAAGAAAATATTGAGTGGTTTATTGATAAGCATAAGGATTGTAATATAAAGAAAATTTTTATAGGGAATCAAAATAATTTAGTTTATAATAGAAATGGTTCTTTAACAATTATACCTAATGAAAATATGGATGGATTTTTTGTGGCTAAATTAGAAAAAATCTAATAGTAGGTGGATAGATGAATAATTTATTGAATTATACTTTAGAAGAACTTAAAGTTTGGATGAAAGAAAATGGCGAAAGTGCATTTAGAGCCCAGCAAGTATTTTCTTGGATTTATAAAGGGGTTAATGAATTTGAGGGTATGAAAAATATATCAAAGCCATTAGTATCAAAGTTGAAAGAAAACTTCAATATTGATTTGCCGAAAGTAATAGAAGTATATAAATCCGAAATTGATGGGACTGAAAAGTTTTTATTAGGCTTTGAGGATGGAAACTTAATAGAGTCTGTGCTTATGAGGTATAAACATGGGAATTCTATATGCATATCAACGCAAGTTGGTTGTGCAATGGGGTGTAAATTTTGTGCATCTACAATCGAAGGAAAAGTTAGAAATTTGACAACAGGTGAAATTTTATCACAGGTTCTTACGGTTCAAAATTTTATTAAAGATAGAATATCGAATATAGTTTTGATGGGAAGTGGAGAACCTTTAGATAATTATGATAATGTAATAAAATTTTTGGAAGTTGTATCAGCAGAATATGGTTTGAATATCGGGCAAAGACATATAACGCTATCAACTTGTGGAATTGTTCCTAAAATATATGAGCTGGCAGATAAGGATTTTAGTATAACTTTAGCAATTTCATTACATGCATTTAGTGATGAAAAAAGAAAAGAAATTATGCCTATTGCTAATAAATATAGTATAAAAGAAATATTAGAAGCTTGTAAGTATTATATTGACAAGACTAATAGAAGAATTACTTTTGAATATGCTTTAGTAAAAGGCGTAAATGATGGAAAAGAAGATGCAAGAGCATTGGGTAATTTGTTAAAAGGAATGCTATGTCATGTGAATTTAATACCTGTAAATGAAATAAAAGAAAATGACTTTAGAAGATCTTCTAAAAAGTGTATTGATGATTTTTCAGAGATACTTAAAAATTATGGGATAGAAGTTACCACAAGGCGCGAGATGGGAAGCGACATAAATGCAGCATGTGGACAACTTAGAAGAAGTTACATGGAAACCCAAGAACTAGAGGGGAGTAAGAAATGGTAGGCTTAGTTAGTGACGTTGGACTAAAAAGAAAATTAAATGAAGATTGCGCTTCTTATCTTGAAAAAGAAGAGTTTAAAGTATATGTAGTAGCAGATGGAATGGGCGGACATAATGCTGGTGAAGTTGCTAGTGAAATGGCTGTGAAGAGAATTATTAACTATATAGATGAAAAATATTCTTCTAGTAAAATAAACAATTTGCTTGCAGAAGCAATAGAAAAGGTAAATAGAGATATATTTAATTATTCTAACACTAATGAAAGTTTAAGTGGAATGGGAACTACGGTTACCGCTTCATTAATAACCAAAGATTTTGTCCATATTGCTAATGTTGGAGATAGCTCATGTTTTGGAATAAGAAAGAATGAAATTATAAAGATAACTAAAGATCATTCTTTAGTGCAAGAACTTGTTGATATGGGCAGTATAAGTGAGAAGGAAGCTGAAAAGCATCCTAAAAAAAATATTATTACTAGAGCGTTAGGCACTGGTAGTAGTGTGTGTGTAGATATATTTGAATTAGAAAATAAAGAATATGATTTATATTTATTATGTTCTGATGGTTTAACAAATGAATTGACAAAGGAAGAAATTTTACAAGTTATCATGGAAGAGGATGATTATGTAAAGATAGCTAATAAATTAGTCTACTTGGCAAATGAAAAAGGTGGCAGGGATAATATAACAGTATTGTTGTTTGGAGGAGATATTTAGTATGGATGGAATTGTACTTGGAAACAGATACGAGTTGTTGGAGAAAATTGGAGAAGGCGGAATGTCTGAAGTATTTAAAGCTAGATGTAATAAATTAAATAGATTTGTTGCGGTTAAAATACTTAAAAAAGAATTTTGTAATAACCCTGATATCGTTGAAAAATTTAAGGGAGAAGCAACTGCCATTGCAACATTATCAGATAACAATATAGTAAATATACTTGATGTAGGAACTCAAGATGATATTAATTATATTGTAATGGAATATGTTAAAGGAAAAACCCTAAAAGATATCATAAAGCAAGTGGGAAAGATGAATTATGAAACAGCTATATCTGTTGCTATACAAATAGCTAAAGCGTTAGATTGTGCACATAGAAATAAAATAATTCATAGAGATGTTAAACCACAAAATATATTAGTAACTGAAGATGGAGTCATGAAAGTAACTGACTTTGGAATAGCAAAATCTCCAACGACAGAAACTATCACTAATACAAGCACTATAATGGGATCTGCTCACTATCTTTCTCCAGAGCAAGCTAAAGGAACTTTTATTGATTGTAGAACTGATTTATATTCCCTTGGGGTAGTTTTATATGAAATGGTTACTGGGACTCTTCCTTTTCAAGCAGATACTGCAGTAACTATAGCTTTAAAGCATTTACAAGAAGATGTAGTACCGCCTAAAAATCTTAATTCCAAAATTCCAGAAAGTTTAAATCAACTTATTTTGAAGTCAATGGAAAAGGAACCAATAAAAAGATATCAAACTGCTAAAGAGATGATATCAGATTTGCAAAGAATAAAAGATGATCCAAATGTGCAAATTGATAAGGAAGATAATGATCATACAATAATAATGTCTGCTGTAACTCAACAAATACCTAAAAATGATGAAAAAATAAATAGACCGTATGAAGATGATGATGATGACGATGATTATTATTATGAAGATGAGGATGAAAAAGAAGGCGGAATAAATAAAAAAAGAATAATGAAAGTTGGAATAGGTGTCGCTTTAGCTCTTTTATTAGTAGTTATAGGTGTTGCAGCATTTAAAATATTCAGTTCAGGAACCTCAAGTAACAAAGAAGTTCAAGTTCCTAATATAGTTGGAATGAAAGAAGATGATGCTAAGAAAGAATTAGATAAATTGAATTTAGTCTTAGTAGAAGGTGGAACTGATACTAGTGATCAGCCTGAAGGAACAATATTACAAATGAAACCTGATTCTGGAACGATGGTAAAAGAAAAGAGTGAAATAAGAGTTATTGTAAGTAAGGGTGGAAAGAAAACTTTAATGCCTGATTTAGTAGGTTATGATGTTGATAAAGGTAATACGATTTTAAGTGCCTTTGGACTTAAAATTGGAGATAAAACTGAAGATTTTAGTGATGATGTACCAAAAGGTCAAATTATAAGTCAAAAACCTACAAAAGATACGGAAGTTACATCTGGAGATAAAGTTTCAGTTGTTGTAAGTAAAGGTCCAGAAGTTAAACTTACAAAGGTTCCAAGTGTCAAAGGCTTAACTGCAGATGATGCTAAGAGTAAATTAGAGGGTGCTAACTTAAAGGTTGTTCCAAGTACTAAAGAAACTCAAAACCAAAGTGAAAATGGTATAGTTTTAGATCAATCAATTGATCCAAACAGTAGAGTAGAACAAGGCACTTCTGTAACTATTACAGTTGGTAATTATGTTCAAAAACAAGCACCACCGGCTGTAAATGCACCAGGTACTACACAAAATGGAACAACTCCAGGAACTACTAATTCAGGGCCAGGAAGTAGTACACCGGGTTCGGGCACTTCTAATACACAGACACCATCAGGAAATGACAAAACTAATAATCAAAATAATACATCGCCAGGCAAAAATACAAGTCCAAATAGATAATCTTAACAGAAGGGGGAGAGGTTGATAAAAATAACCTCTCCTTCTATAATATATTTATCCAAAATTAATAATTGGGCATTGAAAATAAATGAATGGAGGTAAGACATGGAAGGAAAGATAATAAAAGGAATAGGGGGCTTTTACTATATCAAGACGGAACAAGGATTAATTGAATGTAAAGCTAGAGGCAAGTTCAGACATAAGGATATAAAGCCGATGGTGGGAGATGATGTTACGATTGAAATAGAAAAAGGAAAAGGTGTCATAGAAGATATACATAAAAGGAAATCTCAACTAGTGAGACCAACAGTTGCAAATGTATCCCTAGCCTTTATTGTTTTTGCAGTTAAAAATCCAGATATAAATTTTGATTTATTAAATAAATTTCTAATTTTATGCGAATATAATAATATTGAAGTTGTAGTGTGCTTAAATAAGATAGATTTGGTATCAGACGAAGAAAGAGAAGAAATAAAGAAAAGAATAAACGACATAGGATATGAGGTAGTTTATATTAATGCTAAAAAAGGAATAGGTATAGATGGGTTAGTTGAAAAAATTAAAGGAAATATAACAGTATTATGTGGACCATCTGGGGCTGGGAAATCTACATTAATTAATAAACTTTCTAACAAAGAACATATGGAAACAGGTAAGGTAAGTGAGAAGCTTGGAAGAGGAAAACATACTACTAGACATAGCGAGCTTATTGATGTTTCAGATGGTTACATTGTAGATACTCCGGGTTTTTCTACCTTAGAAATAAAAGACTTAATGGATAAGAATTCACTAAAATATTGTTTCCCGGAATTTACGGAGTATAATGATAAGTGTAAATTTAGAGGATGTTTTCATTATAAAGAGCCAGGCTGCGTGCTTAAGGAAGCAGTAGAAAATGGAGATATTAATAAATATAGATATGAATTTTATGTAAAATCACTAGAAGAAATCATAGAGGAGGAGAAGAACAAATGGTAAAAGTTGCACCGTCAATATTATCAGCAGATTTTTCAAAATTAGGAGAAGATATAGAAAGAATAGATAAAGGAGGGGCAGATTTTATTCATATAGATGTAATGGATGGATCATTTGTACCTAACATCTCATTAGGATTGCCAGTTATTAAATCAATAAGAAATAGAACAAAGAAAATATTTGATGTGCATTTGATGATAAATAATCCAGCAAATTACATAGATGATTTTATTGAAGCGGGCGCTGATATAATAACTGTTCATTATGAAGCTGATAAACATATAGATAGAACAATTAATTATATAAAATCTAAAGGAATAAAAGCAGCGATTTCATTAAATCCTGGGACCCCAACAAGTTTGATAAAGGATTTAATACTAAATTTAGATATGGTATTAATAATGTCTGTAAATCCAGGATTTGGAGGACAAAAATTTATTCCATATTGTTTAAATAAAATTAATGAAATTAAGGAATATAGTAAAGAAGTAAATCCGGCATTGTTAATCGAAGTTGATGGTGGTGTTGATAAAACTAATGTTAAGGAAATAATTGCAGCTGGTGCAAATGTTATTGTTGCAGGCTCGGCTGTATTTAATGAAGGAGACATTAGTGATAATATAAGAGTCTTAAGAGGTGAATAAATTTGAACGTAGCAATTATTAGTGGTGGTACACCTCCTTCAGAAAAACTATTAAAAAGTTATTTGGGAAAAGTAGACTTTATAATTGCAGCCGATAAGGGGAGTGAGTGCCTGTATAATTATAATATTGTGCCTGACGTACTTTTAGGAGACTTTGATTCTATCAATAGAGGAGTATTAAATAATGTAAAAGCACAGGTTAAAGAGATATTACAATTTCCACCAGAAAAAGATTATACAGATACTGAAATAGCGATAAATGAGGCAATTAAAAGAGGGGCAAGGGAAATATATTTATTTGGAGCATTAGGATCTAGAATGGATCATGCATTGGGAAATATAGGACTTCTTTTGACATCAAAGAAAAAAGGTGTAGTATTAAAAATAATTGATGATAATAATAAAATTTATCTTGGAGAAAATAATATGACTTTATATGGAGAGCTCGGTGAAAATATTTCTTTTCATGCATTAAGTGATATAGTCAAAAATTTTAATATAAAAGGTGCTAAATACAATTTAGAAGGATATAACATGAATTTATTAGATCCAAGAGCTATATGTAATGAATTTATGGATACGCCTATAGAAATCAGCTTTGATGAAGGAGAATTATTGGTATTACATTCAATTGATTAATTGCAATTAATAAAGTAATTAATATGTATTAATTATTTTATTAAATTAGGAACATTTAAGCTTCAATCTGAATATTAATATAATAAGGCATAATTATTTTTAACTTATTAGCCGTATATATTAATGTTTGGAGGAAGATGAATGAAAATTATTGCTATAAAATTACCAAAATTTTTATCAAATATCATAAAATTTTTCAGAAGGAAAAATTAGAAATACATAAGATATATTTAATTTACTATAAAAAATAACAGGTCAGAAGCTAATAGAGTGACTTGTTATTTTTTGTAATAAATTCTAAATAAGATTGTGCATTTTAATTCAAGAAATCATAAAGGGATTTTAATATTAATTTATGGTTTGAATAAATCATATAATTATGTGCAAAATAAAAAATGCAATTGGGATAACAATTGCATTTCTTATTATGAACTATATTGCTCTTTGAACCTTTCCAGATCTAAGGCATCTTGTACATACATGAACAGTTTTTGGTGTTCCGTTAACTAAAGCTTTTACTTTCTTTATGTTAGGAGCCCAAGTTCTCTTTGATTGACGATGTGAATGGCTATAGCTAACTCCAGCTACAACACCTTTATCACAAATTTCGCATCTTCTTGCCATTAGAAAACACCTCCTTATATTCCAAAGATAATCATCTTCAATAGGACAGAGTAAATTATAACACAGTAAAAAATAATAGGCAAGATAATTTATTAATATTATTAAATTTTGAAATAAAAGTGAATACTCAAAAAGCGAAAACAGAAAATCTGTTAGTGAAGTTTTTGTTGTTAATTGACGGTTGATAATTGGAGCATATATATATATTCTCAGAATACTTGAATAAAATATGGTTCTAATATAGAATATAAAATAAGATATAAGTTTTAGGAGGAATTTTGATGGTTGGATTTTCAAATGAAAATGGTAATATAAATTATTCAGAAGAAGTTTTAGCCAAGGTTGTAGGATTATCTACAATGGAATGTTATGGAGTAGTTGGAATGGTTTCCAAAAATGCCACAGAAGGTCTATGGGAACTTATGAGAATAGAGAATTTAAGCAAAGGTGTAAAAATACAATTAACAGATGAAGAAAAATTACAGATAGAGTTGTTTATTATGGTGGAATATGGGACTAAGATTTCAGTAATAGCAAATAATATAATACAAAAAGTTCGTTATAGTGTTGAAAATTATACTGGTCTAAAAGTTTCGGCTATAACAGTAAATGTGCAAGCGGTTAGAGTCTAGGAGGTTAAACTAAATGGAATATGCAAAAATTAACGGCCGTGATTTTTATAATATGGTTGTAAATGCTAGCAATAAATTATTAGAACAAAGTGAATTTGTAAATGCACTAAATGTATTTCCTGTGCCAGATGGTGATACGGGAACTAATATGTCTATGACATTTAAAGCAGCAGTTAAAGAAATAGAAAATATGGATACGGATTCTATAGGAGAAATATCTAAAAAGTTAGCTAAAGGTGCTTTAATGGGAGCTAGAGGTAATTCAGGTGTTATTTTATCTCAAATTCTTAGAGGTATTTCTAAAGGGCTAGAAGGAAAAAAAGAAGTGGACGTTTCAGAATTTGCTGTAGGCTTTTTTGAAGGATCAAATTCGGCATATAAGGCAGTTATGAGACCAACAGAAGGAACCATTCTTTCTGTAATCAGAGCGGCTTCTGAGGCGGCAGTGGCTTCTAATGCTAATGATGTAGTAAGGCTTATGGAAGAAGTAACTGTAAAGGCAAAGGAAATGCTAGATAGAACTCCTGAACTATTACCAGCTTTAAAAAAAGCTAAAGTAGTTGACTCTGGAGGGATGGGATTATACATTATATTACAAGGTATGTTTGAAGCTTTAAAAGATGGAATTAGTGCAGAAATAAAAGATATAACACCAGGTGCGTCTAATAATTCTGTAGCACAAGATACTCAAGAAATTGATATTAAATTTGGATATTGTACTGAATTTATAATAATTGGAGATGCTAAACGTGCAAAAGAGTTCCAAAGTCAAATAGAATCTCTTGGTGATTCTATGATTGTTGTTGGATACGAGGATGTTATTAAAGTTCATATACATACAAATGATCCTGGATTAGTATTGTCAAAAGCAGTAGCTATAGGAGAATTATCAAAGATTAAAATAGATAATATGAGAGAAGAACATAGAGAAATTTTAATGAATGCTCAGGATAAAGAAAATAATTCGAATATGGATGAAAATGAAGTTGTAGAAAATGAGAAAAAGGAATATGGATTCATTACTGTAGCAATGGGAGACGGAATTTCTAATATCTTTAAAGATTTAGGAATGGATTGTGTTATTGAAGGTGGTCAGACAATGAATCCTTCGACACAAGATTTTTTAGACGCTGTCAATAAAATAAATGCTGAGCATATTTTTATTATGCCAAATAACAAAAATATAATTATGGCAGCAAATCAAGCGGCAGAAATATCAGAAAAAGATATAAGAGTAATACCTACAACAACAATTCCACAAGGAATAACTTGTGCAACAATGTTTAATTTTGATTCTAGTGTTGAAGAAAATTGCAACAATTTAAAGAACGCAATTGAAGATGTTAAAACTGGTTCAGTAACCTATGCAGTTCGTGATACTGAAATTGATGGAATAGATATTAAGCAAGGAAATATGTTAGGGCTTGTTGAAGGAAAGATAAAGGAAGTAGGAAAAGATAAGAAAGAAGTTGCAAGTAAGGTTCTAGAAGATATGTTAGATGAAGATTGTGAGCTTATAACAGTATACTATGGAGAAGAAGTTAGCGATGAAGAAGCTAGTGAGTTTGAGAATGAATTGCAAGATAAATATGAAGAATTTGATATTCAATTCTATAAAGGAAATCAGCCTCTTTATTATTTTTTAATGTCAGTAGAATAGATAAGTATAAGGTTAAAGAGTAATAAACTGTAACAAAGTTTTTGATATTATTGTATATAAGTAAGCTTAGCTAATAGGTACACTATAAGTTAAGCTTACTTGCTTGTTTACTATAAAATACATATGTTAGAGGATTAATGTGTTTATCTGAAAGTTACTGTTAAATCTTTTGGAGTGTTTTTGGAGGAGAAAGTTTTGGATATATATAGTAATATTTCTGTATTAAAAGGAGTAGGCCCTAAGTCTATGGAAAAATTGAATAAATGCGGTATTTTTAATATATTAGATATTTTATTGTATTTTCCACGAGACTATGAATTTGTGGATAGTAATGTTGATTTTGAAAATATTACAGGTGAAGATAAGCAAATATTAAAATGCGAAGTTGTAAGCTTTGGGAGAGATATAAGAACCAAAAGCAGAAAAATTTTAACAACTATTGAGTTTAATTATAACAATCATAAAGTGGCAGGAAAGTGGTTTAATCAGCCATATATAAAGAATTCTTTTAAATTAGGGCAGATATATAATTTGATGGGAAAATTTAAAAGAATAGGTAATACTTTAGAAGTGGTGAACCCAACAATTACTTGTGAAGAAGCACTTTCGAGTGAAATAATTCCCAAATATCCTTTAAAGGGTGATATAAGCAACAAGTTGCTTGAAAAATTAATTAATGAAATTTTAGCAGTTATGAAAATAAAAGAAAATCTTCCTAAAAACATAGTGGAAAAATATTCCTTGATTTCGCTAGATGAAGCAATAAGAAGTATACATTTTCCAGAAAATAAAGAGTTTTTAGATAAAGCAATAATACGATTGAAATTTCAAGAATTATTTACGTACTCAATGAAATTATTATTATTAAAGTATAAAATTAAAAAAAATAACACAGGTATATATTTTGAATGGGCTAAAGAGCTAAATATTTTTAAGGAAAGATTGCCATTCCCACTTACTAATGCTCAAACTAAAGTTATTCGTGATATTCTCAGGGATCAAAAATCAAATTATTCTATGAACAGATTAATTCAAGGTGATGTTGGGAGTGGTAAGACTATAGTTGCATTAATAGCTATTTTTAATGTGATTAAAAATGGATATCAATGTGCGTTTATGGCTCCAACTGAAATTCTTGCAAATCAGCATTTTGAAGAAGCTAAAAAAATTTATAAAGATTTTGATGTTGCAATAGAGCTATTAACTGGATCAACATCAACAAAAGAAAAGCAAAGGATTAAGGAAAGAATTAAAAGTAATGAAACTATTTTATTAATAGGAACTCATGCATTATTCCAAGATGATGTTGTATTTTCAAAATTAGGGCTAATAGTTACTGATGAGCAGCATAGATTTGGAGTTGAGCAAAGAAGCAAACTTATAAACAAGGGAAAAAGAGCAGATTGCTTAGTTATGACTGCAACACCAATTCCAAGAACATTAGCGCTATATCTTTACTCGGATTTAGATGTTTCTATAATAGATGAATTACCTCCAGGAAGGAAAAAGATAGATACAAGATTTTATTTGGAAAGTAAAAAATATATTGCATATGATTTAGCTTATGATGAGGTTAAAAACGGGAGACAAGTATATATTGTTTGTCCACTTATTGATGAAGATGAAAAAGAATTGCTAAATTCAGTGGAAACTGTTTATAATAACCTTACAACAGGAGTATTTAAAGAATTTGATGTTCAGATTCTTCATGGAAAAATGAAATCATCAGAAAAAGATGAAATAATAAAGAAATTTAAAAACAATGAAATTAATGTTTTGATTTCAACAACTGTTATTGAAGTTGGAGTTAATGTTCCAAATGCATCTGTAATGATTGTGGAAAATGCTGAAAGATTTGGACTTTCGCAATTACATCAATTAAGGGGAAGAGTTGGAAGAGGTGAATACTCTTCATATTGTATACTAATTGCAAATGCTAAGAGCAATGTGACTAAAAAAAGAATGCAGATAATGACTGAATCAAGTGATGGATTTTTAATATCGGAAAAAGATTTAGAGTTAAGGGGTGCAGGTGAAATGTTTGGAAAGAAACAAAGTGGTAATGAAGGCTTTGTACTTGCTGATCTTTATGAAGATATGAAGATTTTAAGGTGTGCAAAATTAGAAGCAAATAGTATAATACAAAATGAATCAGGAATAAATTCTGAAATAATAACGGAATTGAGTAAGAATTTAGAAAAGACTAGTAAGTATATTTGTTTTAATTAAATTGAAAAAATGTATGTAAATATGTTAATATATAAAATATATAGCTTAGAAGGAGAAAGAAATGAGAATAATTGCAGGAAAAGCAAGAGGACACAAATTGATACCTCCAGCTACAATGGAAACAAGACCTACTTTAGATAGAGTTAAGGAAGCTATGTTTAGCTCGATTCAATCATATATACCAGAAGCTGTTGTTGTTGATGTTTTTGCTGGAACAGGAAGTTTGGGATTAGAAGCTGCAAGCAGAGGAGCAAATGAAGTTTATTTATTTGATAAAAGTTCAACAACTTTTCCTCTATTAAAGCAAAATATTGAGAATCTTAAATTTCAAGATTTTTGTTTTCCAATAAATACTGATGCGTATTCAGGACTTAAAAAATTAGCAGATAAGGGAAAGAAATTTGATATAATATTTATAGATCCACCTTATTGCAAAGAAATGATTCCTGAAGCTATGAAAATTCTAAAGGAAAATGAAATGTTAAAAGAGGATGGAATAATAGTTACTAAAATAGATACAATTGAAGAAATATATGAAGGTTATGAAAATATAAAACTAATTAAGAGTAAAAAATATGGGAATACAACTGTATGCTATTATAAGTATGAGGAGAAATAAATAATGAAAATTGCAGTATATCCAGGAAGTTTTGATCCAATAACTAATGGACATCTTGATATAATTAAGCGAGGTGCTAAGGTTTTTGATAAAATTATAGTGGCGGTACTAGTTAACGTTGATAAAAACTATCTTTTCAGCATTGATGAAAGAGTTGAATTAATAAAAAAAGTTACAAAAAATATAAGTAATGTTGAAGTTAGAAGTTTTGATGGATTGTTGGTAAATTTTTTAAAGGAATGTAATACTAATGTTATTTTAAAAGGGTTAAGAACAACCTTTGATTTTGAATATGAACTACAAATGGCATTTATGAATAGTGAATTAGATGGAAATATTGAAACTGTATGTATGATGTCTTCTTCTAAAAATTTACATATTAGTTCTTCGTGCGTTAAACAAGTAGCAAAATTTGGTGGAAATATTGAAGGGCTTGTTCCAAGTGAAATTGTCTCGGATATAATGAGTAAAATGAGTAGCTAAGGAGGGGTTTTATGGAAAATATGAGCGTAAATATTATAGAATTATTAGAGTATCTGCAAGATTTGGTAGAAAATTCGCCAAAAGTACCTATGAGCGGAAAAGTGATGATAGATAAGCGAGAACTTATAGAGGTAATAGACCAAATTATAAATTATTTACCAGAGCAATTAAAAAAAGCTGAATGGGTAATGAATGAGAGAGAACGAATTTTAAATGAAGCTAAAAAAGAATATGATTCGGTTAGAAAAGAAACTATGACTATGATGAGGCAAAATGTTGAGAATCATGACATTGTAAGGGAAGCGAAGCTAAGAGCGCAAGAAATTACATCTGCAGCACAACGTGATGCTAAGGCTATAAGATTAGGTTCTAGAGATTATTCAGATGAGATATTAACTGAATTAGATAGAGAAATTGAAGCACAAAAAATGAAGCTTATAAAGAGTCTCCAAGATAGTTTTGAATCTGTAGCTAAGGAAATTGATTTAAATTTAACTGGAACATGTGATATGATAAAAGATAATGTTAAAGAATTACGTAACATGAAAAAATAAATACAGGAATAATTTGATTTATTTTATTAATGAAAGCGGCTGAATAGAATTTACTCAGCCGCTTTCATTATGTTTTAATTTCTTGAGTGATTTAGTTTACTAATGATCTTTAGAAAGATTGTTAAGAAAATTAAAATAAGTATTGGATAAAAATAAGAATAAACATTTATATATTGATTAACTTTAATTTTGGATACATATATGCTTGATGGAATTAACTTAAATAGCACATAAGTGATAAAGAAGCTAATAACACCTTGAACTATTTTGAAAAATATATATTTATAATAATTTATTTTTGTTTCACTTACAAAAGAACTAACTTGAGCAATTACTGCTAATCCGGAAAACGAACATAAAAAACTTATAATTCCTAGTTTAAGATTAAGTGAAAGAGGAAGGGATGCTGTAAGATTACAGCCATTTGTCATTTCAATGCTTCCTAAAAATAGGCAATATAAAGTGCCTAAAGGTAAACTAAATAGAGATTCTAAGTGTTTGAAAATATTACAAATATAGATGTTATTTTTGACAAGGCATATAATAACCGAGAAAATTATAATGAATCCACCTATAGAAAAAATAGTATTTATTGCATTTTGCACTGAATTTTTTATGGCAATACCAAAGTTAATAGTTTCAGTTTTAGGTTTACTTATTGAATTTGAGTTTTGTACGCATTTCTTTTTCTTTAATATTAATCCTATAAGTATTGCTGATAAGTAATTCCCAGTAAGTAAAATATATCCTAAAAATATATTCCCTAGTAAAGTTCCAGCAACAGATCCAATTAAAAAAATGGGACCAGCATTAGAAGCTATATTTAATAATCTTTCGTATTCATCTGTTTCTATGTATTTCATAGAATATAAATCAACACAATATTTTGCACCTAATGGATAACCGCATAAAAAACTTGCAACAATTGGAAAGGAGCAGTTTTTAGAAAGCCCTAATGGCTTGCAAATTAGTGGACCAAGAATTTTAGAGTAGAGGCTTATACCATCATAATATATTAATAAATTACAAATGACCAAAAAAGGAAAGGTGGTTGGTAATACAGATTTATACCACAATTTGCATCCTTCAATTGCAGCAGAAATACAAGTATTTAGATTTACTAAAAAAAGAAGAATAAAAATTGAAATAAATATACAAAAAATAATATTTTTTTGAACATTAAGAAGTCTAATTAAAAGAATAGTAAAAGTTATAATTAAAAACCACAAGATAGTAATATATATCATCAAATCACTCCAATCAATAATATATATTCTTGTGGTTATGTAAAATATTACTTGAATATGATAGGGCTTTTTAAATAGTCATCCATAGGATTTACCTTAGGTTGTAGAATAGAATATGCTTTTGTTCCTAAGATATCAATTTTTAGATGGTCGCATAAATTGTTTTTAGGAACCTTAGTGATAATATCTGTACATCCTTTTATTCTTTTTAGCATATTTTGTCCTATAGTATTAAAAGCAAGAACTCTGGCATATGGTACTGGCATTTTCGATAAAGCAAATAGATTAAAATTCTCGAGATTTAAGAAGCATTGAGTTAGTATTCGATTAATTCTGGTATAAGTGTATCTTTTGCTTTTGATTTTTAGAATAAATTCATCTAAAGAGTTTGAATTTATTATTTCTTTAAATATTTTATTATCCAAGCCTTCAGAAATATCAGGTAAATTCATTAGGCATTTGTCATTTGTAAGTAATTTATATTTTATAAATTTAAACATATCTTCTTCAAAAACAAAACGATAATCTGAATGGGATAAATCACTTAAAAAATCATGGCTAGCTTTAGGTATTAATGAAGCAAGTTCATGTAATGAATTTGACTTAAGATGATTTCTTATGGAGGTAGCTGAAACAAAAGAATGATTTAAAGAGGTATCATTATAGGATGCACCTTCTCTTTTTAGTGTCATTGGAGTAATAGTGCTGTTTAGGGTTATTAAGGCTTTTAAATATTCAATTCCTAATATATTATTTGAATTTGATAATACATTTAAAATATCATCAGAAGCTAAATAATCCGATAGTGCATTTGCTCTGCTTATGTGAAAAGGCAATCCTAAATGTAAGTTGTTTTTTAACAGATTTCTATATTCTTGTGGTTCTGTGACTAAAGTTTTTGCAACAGTTTGTAATTTATTTATACTCCCTTCCTCACTTCCGAAATATAAATAATCCACAATTCCTAAAGAATTAAGAAGAGATACACTTCCAAAGGCAAAGTGTTCTGCAGAGGATATTGAATAAACTAAGGGTAACTCTAAAACTAAATCAACACCGTTTCTAACTGCCATTTCAGCTCTCTTCCATTTATCAACAATGCTTGGGATTCCTCTTTGCATAAAATTACCGCTCATTACGCAAACTATACCATCTGAATTAGTTTCCTGCTTTGCTTTAGTAAGATGATACTCATGCCCTTTATGAAAGGGGTTATATTCAGCGATTATTCCTGTGATAATTATAATCATCTCCTTTTTATTTAAACATAATTATTGTATGGAGGCTTCAGTTTAACAATATGGTAATTATAGCATATTCATAAAGCAGCATGTAAATAATTATTTATGGGTAAAGTATAATATATTTTCCTATTAAGAGACTAAAATAATATAAAAAGTCATTGTTAAAAAATATACTTTTTTGATTTTTCAAGATTTACAAAGAGTTTTTAAAATAATCAGAAAAGTGTAAAAAAAGAAAAAGTTCAATAGAGTATATAAAAGATATCTTATTTGCTAAAAATTAATGCAATTTGCTGGTGTTTTCAGTTTTAGAGGCTATTTTCAGTAATAAAAAAATAGAAAGTAGCATGAAATTATTCTAAAAATAGCAGGATTTATATATATATATTGTTTAATTTAAAACTGAAAATAAGTTTTGATAATTGACAGCAAAAAAAATTAAAAATTAATTTTAATTGTTAAAAAATATACTTTTACTATATCAGTATTTTATATTATTATTGTCTGATAATTTAGATTATTGCTAATCTAAAGATTTTTATTTTATAGAGATTTTTTGTTGAAAACACCGTTAATAAAGGAGTATATTAATATTAGAGATAGGATAGATATAGAGAGGAGACAAAGACACATGGACCTTATGAAAAAAATATGGGCAGCAGCTCAATCTGATAAAAGAAGAATCGTTCTTCCGGAGGGAAATGAAGAAAGAAATATTGAGGCTGCAGGAAAAATACAAGAATTAGGACTAGCATATCCAATTTTAATTGGTGGGAAAGACGAAATAGAAGCTAAAGCAAAGGAATTGGATGTAGACTTATCTGGAATTGAAATTATAGATCCAGAGAAATCGGAAAACTTAAACAAGTATATTACAGCCTTTTATGAATTAAGAAAAAGTAAAGGTGTAACTATGGAAAAGGCTGATAAAATTGTAAGAGATCCTCTATATTTCGCTACAATGATGGTTAAACTAGATGATGCAGATGGAATGGTATCTGGAGCAGTTCATACAACTGGAGATTTATTAAGACCAGGATTACAAATAATAAAGACAGCACCAGGTGTATCTGTAGTTTCAAGTTTCTTTATAATGCAAGTGCCAGGATCTACTTATGGAGAACAAGGAACTCTTATATTCTCTGACTGTGCAGTTAACCCAAATCCAAATGAAGACCAATTAGCCGCTATTGCTATTGCAACGGCTGAAACAGCAAAGAGATTATGTAACATGGATCCTAAAGTAGCAATGCTGTCATTCTCCACAATGGGAAGTGCAGATAATGAATTGGTTGATAAAGTTAGAAATGCAACACAAAAAGCAAAAGAAATGAGACCAGATTTAGATATTGATGGTGAACTTCAATTAGATGCAGCAATTGTTAAAAAAGTAGCTGATCAAAAGGCACCAAATAGTAAAGTAGCAGGAAAAGCTAATGTTTTAGTATTCCCAGATTTACAAGCTGGAAACATAGGTTATAAATTAGTCCAAAGATTTGCAAATGCAGAAGCTATTGGGCCTATTTGTCAAGGCTTTGATAAACCAATAAATGATTTATCAAGAGGATGTAGTTCAGATGATATCGTAAATGTTGTTGCATTAACTGCTGTACAAGCGCAAAACAATAAATAGTATTAAGGATAAGTTCATTTTAAGGGTAACTAGGAAAGTATATTTAAGGATAAAGGAGAAAAAATATGAAAGTATTAGTTATAAATTGTGGTAGTTCTTCATTAAAATATCAACTTATAGATATGAGCAATGAAGAAGCATTGGCACAAGGACTTGTTGAAAGAATAGGAATTAACGGTTCAATACTAACTCAAAAGGTTGAAGATAAAGACAAATATGTTGTTGAAACACCACTTAAAGACCATCAAGATGCAATTGAACTTGTTTTAAAATGTCTAGTTGACGAAAAGCATGGCGTAATAAAATCTATGGATGAAATAGCTGCTGTTGGACATAGAGTAGTTCATGGTGGTGAAAAATATGCTACTTCAGTTTTAATTGATGAAACTGTAATTAAGAATCTTGATGAATTTACAAAACTAGCACCGCTTCATAATCCACCAAATATAATTGGAATTAATGCATGTAAGGCTCTTATGCCAAAAACTCCAATGGTAGCAGTATTTGATACAGCGTTCCATCAAACTATGCCTGAAAAAGCATTTATGTATCCATTACCATATGAGTTATATGAAGAAGATCATATTAGAAGATATGGTTTCCATGGAACATCTCATATGTATGTAGCTGGAGAAATGGCAAAATGGATGAATAAGGATATAAAAGATCTAAAAATTGTTACTTGTCATATAGGTAATGGAGTAAGTGTTACAGCTGTTGAAGGTGGAAAATCTGTAGATACTACAATGGGATTCACTCCTTTAGATGGAATTATAATGGGATCTAGATCTGGAAGCATCGATCCAGCTATAGTTACTTATTTAGTAAAAGAAAAAGGATATTCTATAGATGAAGTAAATGATATATTAAATAAAAAATCAGGAGTTTTAGGAATATCAGGAATAGGAACAGACTTTAGAGATATTAGAAGTGCTGTAGAAAATGATAATGATCCTAGAGCATTACTTGCTATGGATATATTTGGATATCAAGTCAAGAAACAAATTGGTGCTTATGCTGCAGTAATGGGCGGAGTAGATGCAATTGTGTTTACTGCTGGAATTGGTGAACATGCTCCGGAAATTAGATCAAGAGCATTAACTAATATGGAATTTTTAGGAATAGAAGTAGATTTAGAAAAGAACGAAAGTCATAATATTGGCGATGGTATGGAAATTTCTAAAGAAACTTCAAAAGTAAAAGTAGTTGTAATACCTACTAACGAAGAATTAATGATTGCTAAGGAAACTTTAGCATTAGTTTAATTAGATATATAAATAATAATGAATAATTAAGGGAGAAATTACTATGTGAGTTCGATCTTGATTATTCATTATTTATTATTTATTCTTAATCAATTATCATAAATACCTTGACTTTTTGGCACTCAATTTATATAATAAGTTGTGTTTGTTTTATAAATTTATGTGCTAAGGAGTGAAAAGGGGAAAGTAGTATATAATTTACAAATAAGTATATTATATAAATAGTTACCCTGTGATTTTATGAAAGTACAAATTTCAGACATTGTTTCTGGTAAAGATAGAAGCAAGAAAATTGATTATGAATTTGAGATACCTACAATTAACTTCGAAGGAGATGAAATTAAACCTATAGGCTCTTGTGAAGTTGTTGGAACAATTTCAGCAGATAAGGATATACTTTTAGTAAATGCTAAGATTAAAGCTAAGCTGGAAATGGTATGTTCAAGATGCTTAGATACCTTTATCTATCCAATAGATATTGATATAGAAGAAAGGTTTACAACAAATAGGAACAGTGAAGATGACGAAGCTATTGTTGTAATGGATGATGTTTTAGACATCACAGAAATTGTTGAAACTAGTATAATTTCAACATTACCTATTAAAAGAGTTTGCAAGAATGACTGCGAAGGGCTTTGTCAAGAATGTGGATGCAATTTAAATCATGATTCATGTTCGTGTCAAAAGGAAGACGTAGATATACGCTTTGAAGCCTTGAGAGGTTTGTTTGATAATAAGGAGGTGTAATGTATGGGTTGTCCAGCAAGAAAATCAGGGAAATCAAAAGTTAGATCAAGAAGATCTCAAACTTTTAAAGCTAGTTTACCTGGCATAGTTGAATGTCCACAATGCCACGAAATGAAACTTGCTCATAGAGTATGTAAAAATTGTGGTTATTACAAAGGTAAGGAAGTTGTAGCTTCTGAAAAATAAGAGAAAGTCTTTATGACTTTCTTTTGTTATATATAGAATAATTAAGTATATAAGTATAATGATTGGCTTTAGGCAAGGGGAAAGGAGATATTGCTATGAAGATAGCTATTGATGGAATGGGTGGAGATAATGCGCCAGTAGCTGTAGTACAAGGCGCAATAGATGCACTAAAAGAATATGACAATATCGAATTATATATTACTGGCCCAGAAGAATTGATAAACGCAGAGTTAGAAAAGTATACTTATTCAAAAGAAAAAATTAATGTAATAGATGCAAAAGAAGTAATTTCGCCTAATGAACATCCTGTTATGGCATTGCGAAAAAAGAAGGATTCTAGTATTGTTAAAGCATTAGAATTAGTGAAAGATGGTGTTTGTGATGCTATAATTTCAGGAGGAAGCACAGGTGCTTTTCTAGCTGGTTGTACTTTGACTATTGGTAGAATTAAAGGCGTAGAAAGACCTGCGCTTGCACCTATTATGCCAGGCAGACATGGAAGCTTTATGATAGTGGATGTTGGTGCTAATGTTGACTGTAAACCACAATTTTTAGTGCAGTTTGCAAAAATGGGCAAAATATATTATGAAAAGGTTTTTGACGTTAAAAATCCTAGTGTTGGACTTATTAATATTGGTGAAGAAGAAGAAAAAGGAAATGAACTTACTAAAGCAGCTTTTAAATTGCTGAAAGAAGAAAAAAATATTAACTTTAAAGGGAATGTTGAACCTAGAGAAATACCAGGAGGTAATACTAATGTTTTGGTTTGCGATGGATTTGTCGGAAATACAGCTTTAAAAATGTATGAAGGGTCAGCGTCAAGTATTTTAGGAATAATAAAAGATGAAGTACTTAAATCATCAATTACGTCCAAATTAGGGATATTGTTATTAAAACCTGTATTAAAGAATTGTCTAAAAAAATTTGATTATAAGGAATATGGAGGGGCACCATTTTTGGGCGTTAATGGAATTTGCATAAAAGCTCATGGTAGTTCTGACGGAAAAGCCTTTAAAAATGCTATTAGACAAACCAAGATATTTTATGAAAAAAGAGTATTAGAAGACATGAAAAATGAATTTTGTAGTGAAAATTAATAAAATATATTGAAACTTATATTGACGATTTAAACAATATATACTATTATCTAAATGTAGAACTTGGGAGGTGAAATGAATGTTTGAAAAAATCCAAGCAATTATTGCTGATAAGTTAAGTATCGATGTAGAAAGCGTTGTTATGGAAGCATCATTTATAGAAGATTTAAATGCGGACTCATTAGATATAGTTGAGCTTATAATGGCTCTAGAAGATGAACTAGACATGGAAATACCAGATGAAGACGTTGAAAACTTTAAAACAGTTGGAGATGTTGTAAATTACGTAAAAGCTCATCACGAAGAATAAGATAATCCCGCATTTGCGGGATTTTATATTTTCTTAATAAACTAGTTTATTCTTGAATTTGTTATTGTGGAAAATTATTATTTAGCAAGTTGAAGAATAAACTTCAAGGAGTGGAATACATGAATAGATATACACTTAGAGAAATAGAAGAAAACTTAGGGGTTTATTTTAATAATCCAACTTTACTAAAAACGGCGCTTACACATAGCTCTTTTGCAAATCAATTTAAAGATGCTGAGTATAATGAAAGACTTGAATTCTTAGGAGATTCAGTTTTACAGTTATGTATTACAGAACATCTTTTCAATAATTACAAGCATAAGAGTGAAGGTGAGCTAACAAAAATAAGAAGTTTAATAGTTTGTGAGAACTCTCTTTATGAAATAGCAAAAAAAATAAATCTTGGGAATTATATTAGGATGAGTAAAGGTGAAGAACTCACAGGAGGAAGAGAAAGAATATCCATACAGGCAGATGCAGTTGAAGCTGTAATTGCTGCAGTGTATTTAGATAAAGGAATTGGCTTTGTGAGGGATTTTATTTTACTTCACTTTGAAGAAGTGATAAATAAGGCTATAAATAACAAAATAGTTTTAGATTTTAAAACAAAACTTCAAGAACTTCTTCAAAAGGATGGAGAGGTAGCAATTCATTATGAACTAGTAAAGTATGAAGGACCACCTCATAGAAGAAAGTTTTATACTAACGTAAAAATTGATGATAAACTCATGGGTGAAGGTTCTGGTTATAGCAAAAAGGAATCTGAACAAAATGCGGCTAAACAAGCTTTAGATATGTTGGAAGGTATACATGAGTAAAAGTTATTATATAATACCTATATTTGTACCACATGAAGGATGTCCTCATAATTGTGTATTTTGTAATCAGGATAGAATAACAGGGGTTGACGAAGAGGTTACAGCAAAAATAGTAATAAATACAATAAATGATTACTTAGATACAATACAAAATAAAAATGCAATTATTGAGGTTTCGTTTTTTGGAGGCACATTTACAGGCGTAAAAGAAGAAAAACAAAAAGAGCTTTTAACAGTAGCGAAAGAATTTAAGGATAAGAATCTTATTAATAAAATAAGATTGTCTACAAGACCAGATTATATTAATGATTATATTTTAACTTATCTGAAAGAATATGGTGTTGATATAATAGAACTAGGAGTTCAATCTTTGGATGAAGAAGTTTTAAGAAAGGCTGGAAGAGGTCATAGTGTTGATGATGTTGTGAATGCATCCAGATTGATAAAAAAATATAACTTCGTTTTAGGGCATCAAGTAATGCCTGGGTTACCTGGAGACACTTTTGAGAAGGATATAAAGACAGCTGAGAAATCAATTAGTATGAAACCTGATATTTGCAGAATATATCCATCTCTAGTAATAAAGGACACACCTATGGAGGAAATGTATAATCGTCAGGAGTATATTCCATATTCTTTAGAAGAGGCAGTGCATATAAGCACTATTATGTATGAGATTTATAGAAGAAATGAAATAAATGTAATACGAATTGGTCTTCAGCCTACAGAAAGTATAAATGAGGGGAAAGATATTGTAGCAGGACCATTTCATCCTTCATTTAGAGAACTTGTTGAGGGCAATTTAATAGTGGATAAGATTCTTGAAAATATGGGGGCTGAAAAAAGCGCTACGCTTTATATTAATCCTAAAGATATAAGTAAGCTTTACGCTAATAAAAAAATCTATTTTAATAAGCTTAAAATGAATAATAAAGAAGTTGTGGTTAAGCAGAGTGATGATATTGCTAGAGGATGTATAAAGTTATTTTTAAAGGATAAAGAATTGGATATAATATATTAGCGAGAGGACACTCTCGCTTTTATTTACAGTTAACAGTTATGAGCTTTTGTTAGTTATGAGTTATGAGTTATGAGTTATGGATAAAATCCCTACAGGGATTTTTGAAAAATATAATTTAAAGGAAAGCCGTTAGGCTTTTCGTCTCAAAACTCTTAACTCATAACTGATTTAAAGTTGATATTTATTATTCTATACTATAAACTAAGTTATAATGAAGGAGTGTATAATATGAGAAAAAGAACTAGGGAAAAAATGAGAATTGGAATGGCTATTTTCGTTATAATAATATTTATTATAGGATTAATACCTACTATACTTTACTGGTAAGGAGTGGGCATATGTTTTTAAAATCTCTAGAGATACGAGGATTTAAATCTTTTGCTGATAAAACGGAATTAAAATTTAGAAAAGGTGTTACAGCAGTAGTAGGACCTAATGGAAGTGGAAAAAGCAATATTTCAGATGCTGTAAGATGGGTACTAGGTGAACAAAGTATTAAAGTCTTAAGAGGCGGGAAGATGGAAGATGTAATTTTCGCAGGAACTCAATTTAGAAAACCTGTTGGACTAGCGCAAGTTTCATTAACTCTAGATAATAGTGATGAAAAATTAGCTACAGAATATAATGAGGTTACAGTATCTAGAAGAATATTTAGATCAGGTGAATCGGAATATTTGATAAATAATTCAAAATGCAGACTTAAAGATGTAACTAATCTTTTTATGGATACAGGAATAGGAAAAGAAGGGTATTCATTAATTGGACAAGGTAAGATAGAGGCTATATTAAGTGGTAAGCCTGAGGACAGAAGAGCGCTTTTAGAAGAAGCTGCTGGAATTGTAAAATTCAAAAATAGAAAAGAAGAGGCAGAAAAAAAATTAAGTAATACTGATGAAAATTTAGTTAGAATAAATGATATATTATCAACCTATGGAGAAAGAATAGAACCATTAAGAATTGAAAGAGAAAAGGCATTAGAGTTTAATGAATTATCTAAAGATTTAAAGAAAAAGGAAGTTTCTCTTATAGTTCATAATATAGATAAGATGGAAGCGGAATTAAAAAATTACAATGACGAATTAAATCTTAAAGTAAAAGAGATTGAAGATAAGCAAAAAGAATTAGCAGACGATAAGGTTAAGCTCAAAGAGTTAGAGTTTAAAATAGAGGAATTAGATAGAAAGAACTTAGAAGATAAAGAACAATATTACAATCTAAAAGAAATAGTAAGTGAAGATGAAAAAAGTATTGAGCTTTACCGTGAAAGAATTAAGGGCTTTGAAGAGCGCATTAACAGAAATAATTATGAATTAACTGATATTACAGTTAAGATAGAGCAATTAAAAGAAAATAAAATACTACTAGAGAATGAATTAGATAAAAGGTTAGAAGAACAAAAAGGTAAGAATGAGGCTATTGTAAAATTAGAAGAAGATAATATTAAAAGTTCGAAAGAACTTAAAGTTATTGAAGAGGAATTGAAAGTTTTAAAAGAGGGAGAATTCGAACTTTTAAGAAGTAATTCTGATATAAAAAATGAAATCACCATATTGAATAAGGATATTTCGCTTAGAGAGGAAAAGAGAGACACTTTAAATTCATCTATTTCATCGTTAGAGAGTAACATAGTAATTAATCTAGCAACTTATAAAGATTTAAGTGATGATATTGAAAATAGAAAAGATAAAATAAAACTATTAAACTTAAAAGTTGCAGAGGATAAGAAAAAAATAGGAATATTATCTGCTAATTTAACAAAAAAAGAAAATGAACTTAGAGAAGTAAATGGAAGTTTAACAAAGCTTGATGCAAATAGAGGAATGCTTGAAAATTTAGAGAAGCATTATGAAGGTTACAATAGATCTGTAAAATCTTTGATGGAGTCAATCCATAGGGACAGAATTGCTTCAGCTAGTGATACGAAAGTTCTAGGAGAAATTTTCTCGGTAGATAAAAAATATGAAATAGCTATTGAAATAGCATTAGGTGCAGCAATTTCCAATGTAATAACCAAAAATGAAGAAATAGCTAAAATTCTTATAGGATATTTGAAAAAGAATAATTTAGGTAGAGCAACATTTTTACCATTAAACATAATAAGAGGTAAAAAACTTGAATTAGATAAAAGTATTATTGGAGCTGCTGGTTATATTGGAATAGCAAGTGACATAATATCATATGATAAAGAGTATAGTAATATTATGGATTATGTACTTGGAAGAACTATAATTTGTAGTAATATGGACTGTGCCTTAAATATTGCGCGAATAGGAAGATATAATTATAGAATTGTGACCTTAGATGGAGAAATAGTAAATCCAGGTGGAGCTTTAACGGGTGGTAGCATAAAAGGAAAAAATTCTAATGTCCTAGGAAGAAAAAGAGAAAT
Organism: Clostridium sp. YIM B02555; assembly: GCF_022320955.1. Classification (NCBI taxonomy): domain Bacteria; kingdom Bacillati; phylum Bacillota; class Clostridia; order Eubacteriales; family Clostridiaceae; genus Clostridium; species Clostridium sp. YIM B02555. The sequence goes on from NZ_JAKJJY010000001.1 coordinate 593,603, forward strand.
TGAAGAACTGACAAAAGAAATAGATAAAAAGAAAGAACACTATAGTGGATTAATAAAGTTCGTGCAAGAGTTAAAAGAAGAAATTAAGAATTTAGATGAAGGCATATTAAATCAAAGAGATGAGGCTCATGAAAAAAGTATAGAATTAACTAAAAAGGAAAGTGAAATTAAATCTTTACAAAATGATACTGATGCTTTGAGAAGAAACTTAGAAATAACAAAAGAAGAAATTAAGCGAATAGTAAATGAAAAAGAAAGTATTTTAGAAAAAGTCAAACTTAAAGAAGCTGAAATTGAATCTCTTGAAAGTGAAAATACCGTTAATAAAAGCAAAGGGATTGAATTAGAGCAATTAATGAAAGTTAAAGCTCAAGAAGTAAATGATAATGATACTAAATTAACAGAAATGAAGATTGCTAAAGCTACTTTAGATGAGGCTATTGAAAATAGAAAGAATGAATTTTTAAGAATAGAAAAAGAAATAAATGATTTTATTTCTAAGAATGGAATTTTAAATAAAGAAAATAGTGAAAATAAAAATAGTATTGAAAGTTTAAATTCAGACATTAAAGTTAAAAATAAAGAAATAGAAGAAAATGTTAATAAAATTAATGGACTAGAATTAAAATTTAAAGATGAAGAAATAATAAAAGAAAAGCTAAAACAAGAATTTAAGGAAAAAGATAATTTTATTAGTAATCTTTTAGATGAAGTAAGAGTAAAAGAAATAGAGGTTAATAAAAGAGAAGTAATTAAGGCTAAAAAGGAAGCAGATAAAGATAATGCTTATAATAAATTAAACGAAGAATTGGAATTGACTTATGCAGAAGCAATGGATATATGTGAAGCAGTAGAAGATGAGGAAAACTTAAAGCAAGAGATTACTACTACAAAAGGAAAAATAACAAGACTAGGAATTGTAAATTTAGCTGCTATAGAAGAGTATGAGGAGATAAAGGAAAAATATGAATTTATGTCTGCTCAAGCAGAAGATTTAGAAAAGGCTAAAAAAGAATTAAATGAAGTTATTCAAGAAATGACAAATGAAATGAAAATTTTATTTAAAGAGAATTTTAAAATTCTTAATTATAACTTTAATGAAACATTTAAGGACTTATTTAAGGGTGGAAGTGCAGAACTTATTTTAGGGGAAGGCGATGAGCTAACAGCTAATATTGACATAAATGTAGAGCCACCAGGTAAAAAACTTCAGAATATTAATCTAATGTCAGGTGGAGAGAAGGTTTTATCAGCTATAGCATTACTCTTTGCAATATTAAAAATGAAACCAACACCTTTCTGTATATTGGATGAAATTGAAGCTGCTTTAGATGATGCTAATGTAGATAGATATGCGGAATTCTTAAAGATGTTCTCTACAAATACTCAATTTATAATTATTACACACAGAAAAGGTACAATGGAAGTCAGCGATATAATATACGGTGTAACTATGGAAGAAAAAGGTGTTTCAAAAGTTGTATCTGTAGACTTGACTGAAAATTATAATTAGGAGGAAATGAATTTGTTTGGAAATTTATTTAATAAATTAAAAGATGGGCTAACTAAAACTAGAGATGGATTAACAGATAAAATTAATGAGGCCTTAAAATTAGCGATAACAATAGATGAAGATTTATATGAGGAATTAGAAGAAATTTTAATCACATCTGATGTTGGTATGGATACTACAATAGACATAATAGAGAGATTAAGAAATAAAATACGTAAGGAAAAGATTAATGATCCTCAAGAAGTTAAACCAGCCCTAAAAGAAGTAATTAGGGAAATGCTCCTTGAAGGAAATTATGAAGATAATGAACAAGGGAAAAAAGTGATGCTTGTAATTGGTGTTAATGGAGTTGGAAAAACAACTTCTATAGGAAAGCTTGCAGCTAAAAATAAAGCAGAAGGTAAAAAAGTATTATTAGCAGCAGCAGATACGTTTAGAGCAGCAGCAATAGACCAATTAGAAGTTTGGAGCAATAGGGCTGAGGTTGATATAGTTAAACACCAAGAAGGTTCAGATCCTGCAGCAGTAGTATTTGATGCTATAGAAGCATCTAAGGCTAGAAATGTTGATTTGTTAATATGTGATACAGCAGGGAGACTTCATAATAAAAAGAATTTAATGAATGAACTTGAAAAGATAAATAGAATTATAGATAGAGAGTTAGAAGGTTTTGAGAAGGAGACTTTACTTGTTTTGGATGCAACAACAGGACAAAATGCTGTGATTCAAGCAAAACAATTTATGGAAGCTTGTCCTATTGACGGAATAATATTAACTAAGTTAGATGGTACTGCCAAAGGAGGAGTAGTTCTTTCAATAAAACAAAGTTTAAATATTCCAGTTAGATATATAGGTGTTGGTGAAGGTATTGATGATCTTCAAAAATTCGATGCAGAAGCTTTTGCAGAAGCTTTAATTTAGCAGTGCACAGTTTACAATTTACAGTTGGATGGGGAAATTCCAGACGGAATTTTTGCGAGTTTTGAGGTTGGATTTGATATTTCGTTCTTCGAATTTTATATTGTGAAACTGTGTAGTTGATTACATGAATTTTATTCTTGGAGTTTTAGTTATTAACTGATAAGTTAGCATTGGTAAAACACAAGGCTGAAAAAATAGCGCGAATTGAACATTGAAAATCGATAATTGATAATTGAAAAAAATAATTTTATAAGTGTTAAGTAAAAGTACTTGACACTTATAAAAAATCCTGTTAAAATCTCTTTTGTGGGTAAGGTGATTAGAAATGGAAGATAGAGTTGAAATTTCATTGCTTATGGATTTGTATAGTTCATTATTAACAGAAAAGCAAAATGAAATTATGCAGTGGTATTATGATGATGATTTATCTCTGGCTGAAATAGCTGAACTTAACAAGACAAGTCGCCAAGCTATTCACGATTTAATTAAAAGATGTTATAAACAGCTTCTATCCTATGAAAGTAAGCTTCACTTACTTGAAAAGAGTATAAACAAAGAAAAAGAGATTATAAATTTTTTAGAGGATTTAAAAAATAAATATTCCATAGATGATAAGGATATTATAAAATATAAAGAAAAACTAGAAAATTTATAAGGAGGATGTAAACATGGCTTTCGAAGGATTAGGTGAAAAGTTACAGGAAACTTTCAGAAAATTAAAAGGAAAAGGAAAGTTAACTGAAAAAGATATTAAAGAAGCCATGAGAGAAGTAAAGCTTGCCTTGTTAGAAGCAGACGTTAACTATAAAGTTGTAAAGCAATTTATTTCATCTGTTAGTTCTAAGTGTGTTGGAGATGAAGTTCTTGCAAGTTTAACACCAGGACAACATGTAATAAAAATAGTTAATGAAGAACTTACTAATCTTATGGGTGGAAGTGAAAGTAAACTTAACTACAGTAGTTCAGGTCTTACTGTGATAATGTTAGTTGGTTTACAAGGAGCAGGTAAAACTACTATGTGTGGTAAGCTTGCATTAAATCTTAGAAAAGATAATAAAAAACCATTATTGGTTGCATGTGATATATACAGACCAGCTGCTATAAAACAATTAGAGGTAGTAGGAAAGCAAATTGAGATTCCTGTATTTTCAATGGGGGATAAGGTTAATCCAGTAGAAATTGCGAAAAACGGAATTGCTCATGCGAAAGAAAATGGTAATAATGTTGTTATTATTGATACTGCAGGTAGACTTCATATTGATGAAGAATTAATGCAGGAATTAAAAAATATAAAAGAAGATGTAAAGCCATCAGAAATATTATTGGTAGTAGATGCTATGACAGGACAAGATGCTGTTAATGTAGCAGAAAACTTTAATAATGATTTGGATTTAACTGGAGTTATTTTAACGAAGTTAGATGGTGATACTAGAGGTGGAGCTGCACTTTCAATTAAAAGCATAATTGATAAGCCAATTAAGTATGCTGGTGTAGGCGAAAAAATGAATGATTTTGAGGTGTTCCATCCTGATAGAATGGCATCAAGAATCTTAGGAATGGGAGATGTATTATCACTCATTGAAAAGGCTCAAGAGGCTATTGATGAAAAGGAAGCTGCAGATTTAGGTAAGAGAATGTTAAATCAAGAATTTAACTTTGAAGATTATCTAATGGCAATGGAGCAAATGAAAAAGCTTGGACCTTTAAATAAAATATTAGAAATGATGCCTGGACTAAATTCTAAAGAACTTCAAGGAGTTGACTTTGATAAGAGTACAGAGGCGCTAGATAGAACTAAGGCGATTATTCAATCTATGACAGCTAAAGAGAGAAGAAATCCTAGTCTTATATTGAAATCAGCTTCAAGAAAAGGCAGGATTGCTAAGGGATCAGGTGCAAGTGTGCAAGAAGTTAATAAACTCATGAAAGGCTATGAAATGATGAAGAAGAACATGAAACAGATGAAGTCATTTCAAAAGCAGGCTAAAAAAGGTGGATTATTTGGTAAATTACCTTTTTAGAGTTGAAATATATAATATAATTACCCTTTAAAGGAGGTGAAATAAAAATGGCAGTAAAAATTAGATTAAGAAGAATGGGTGCTAAGAAAGCTCCTTTCTATAGAATAATCGTTGCTGATTCAAGAGCACCAAGAGATGGTAAATTCATCGATGAAATTGGATACTACAATCCATTAACTGAACCAGTTGAAGTTAAAATCAACGAAGAAAAAGCTAATGAATGGTTATCTAATGGAGCTCAACCAACGGAAGTAGTTAAAAGACTTTTCACAAATGCAGGTCTTACTAAGTAATTTTTGGAGGTGAATTCTACAGTTAGTACATACTAATTGTGGACGTTTATGAAGGAATTAGTTGAATTTATAGCTAAATCTCTTGTTGAGAACCCAAATGAAGTTGTTGTTAATGAAGTAAATGGAGAACAATCCATAATACTTGAATTAAAAGTAGCTCCAGAAGATATGGGGAAGATTATCGGTAAACAAGGGAGAATTGCTAAAGCTATAAGAACAGTTGTTAAAGCTGCAGCACTTAAACAGAATAAACGAGTTATAGTAGAAATCATCTAAAAATTAAGAGTTAGGGTTAACCTAGCTCTTTTTCAATATAGATAAATAATTTATAATTAAATTTATAGATATAAAATTAACTGTCAATAATAAAGAAGGGTGTTTTAAGGTAGATCCTTGAGTGTTGATAATTAATTTAAGCAGAGGTGAAAGAATGGTAAAGTTATTTAAAATAGGCCAGATTGTAAATACTCATGGAGTTAAGGGGGAAGTTAAAGTATACCCATTAACAGAGGATGTTAATAAATTCAAACGCTTAAAAACTGTTTTAGTAGATGGAGTAGAAAAAAATATACTTGGAGTTAAGTTCCAAAAGGATAGAGTTATTTTAAAAATAGAAGGAATAGATTCTATGAATGATGCTGAAACTTATAAACAAAAGTATATTGAAATACCACGAGATAACGAACCAGAGCTACCACCAGATACTTATTATGTTGTGGATTTAAAGGAATGTACTGTTTATGATACTAATGAAAAAGAAATAGGCAGGATTTTTGATGTAATTAGTACACCTAATAACGATGTATACTGGGTTAAAGAACCTAAGGAAGTTTTAATACCGGTTCTTAGAGACATAGTTCTTAGTGTTGATATAGATTTAAAAAAGGTTGTTATTAAACCAGTAGGTGAATGGCAAGATGAAGATTAGTATATTAACATTGTTTCCAGAAATGTTTTCGATTTTTGACCATAGTATTATTGGAAGAGCAAGAGAAAATAATATAATAGATATAGATCTATTAAACATAAGAGATTATACCTTAAATAAGCATAAAAAGGTTGATGATTATCCTTATGGTGGTGGTGCTGGAATGGTAATGGCAGCCCAGCCAATAGTTGATACAATAAGGAAGGCAAAAGAAGATAATAAAGGTAAAGTTGTTTTTCTAGGACCTAGAGGGAAAAAATTTAATCAAGAAATTGCTAAAGAGTTATCTAAAGAAGATAATCTTATATTTTTGTGTGGACATTATGAAGGCATAGATGAAAGAGTTTATAAGTATATTGACATGGAAATTTCTCTTGGAGATTTTGTTCTGACTGGAGGAGAAATGGCGGCAATTCCTGTTATAGATTCTATTCTTAGGTTAATACCAGGTGTTCTAGGTAAGGAAGAAAGTTTTATGGAAGAATCTTTTTATAATGGATTGTTAGAATATCCTCAGTATACTAGGCCAGAAGAATTTGAAGGAGATAAGGTTCCAGATATTTTGTTATCAGGGCATCATGAAAACATTAGGAAATGGAGAAGGCTGAAATCTCTTGAGATAACTAAAAAAAGAAGGCCAGACTTATATAAAAAGGTTGTATTAACTAAAGAAGATATTAAGCTGTTAAAAAATAAAAGATAATTTCTGTTGAAATGTGAAAAATTATGTGGTAATATTAAATTTGTGCTAGTACGGGCGTTCCTCTGTCATTAATCTGTGTTAAGAACGTCAAATTATCGTTAAGGAGGGAATGCACAATGAACGAAATAATTAGAGCTATAGAAGCTGAACAAATCAGAACTGACTTACCTAACTTTGCTATCGGAGATACTGTAAAGGTATATGTTAAAATCCAAGAAGGTAACAAAGAAAGAATTCAAATGTTCGAAGGTACTGTTATTAAGAAACAAAATGGTGGATTAAGAGAAACTTTCACTGTAAGAAGAGTTGCTTATGGAACTGGAGTTGAAAGAACATTCCCAATGAATGCGCCAATCATCGACAAAATTGAAATCGCTAGAAAAGGTAAAGTTAGAAGAGCTAAACTTTACTACTTAAGAGATAGAGTTGGTAAGGCTGCTAAAGTTAAAGAGTTATTAACTAGATAGTATAAAAAGGGGACTGTTTCAGTCCTTTTTTTATTTATATTTAAAAACAAAATATGAAATTTTAAATGTTAAAGCATAAAATAAGAATACAGTTAATGTACACATAAGGATAAATCCAAAACTTTAAAAAAATCACGGAGTGATTTCGTCCAATACTGTGCACTGTAAGCTGTAAACTGTAAACTGAAAAAAGGGAGGGTTCATATGGCAATTAATTGGTTTCCGGGACATATGAAAAAGACTCAAAGAGAAATTAAAGAAAATTTAAAGCTGGTAGATGCTGTAATTGAAATAAGAGATGCCAGAATTCCAAGAAGTTCAGCAAATCCTGATATTGAAAAATTATTAGAAGGAAAGCCAAGAATTATACTTTTAAATAAAAGTGATTTAACTGATAGTAATGTTACTAAGGAATGGATCGACTATTTAACAAATGATATTGTTAGAGTTTTAGAAGTAAATTGTTTGAAAGGCGATGGATTAAAAAATATAAAACCTATGTTGTTAAATCTTTTAAAAGAAAAGCATGATAGATTAAGAGCAAAAGGTATGGTTAACATAATGATGAGAGTTATGGTAGTTGGTATACCTAATGTTGGAAAGTCAACATTTATAAATAAAATGGCAAGGAATAATATTGCTAAAACTGGAGATAGACCAGGTGTTACAAAAAGCAAACAATGGATAAAAACTGGAGCTGGAATTGAACTTTTAGATACACCAGGAGTACTATGGCCAAAATTCGAAGATGATGAAACAGCATTGGATTTAGCTTTTACAGGGGCTATAAAAGATGAAATAATGGATATTGAAGAATTAGCCTTGAAGCTTGTTGATAGATTACAGGAAAGCTATGAAGCTAAATTAAAGGAAAGATATAAATTGACGGAGGTTTTTGAAAACCCGTTAGATACTTTGGATGCTATTGGTAAAAAAAGAGGTACTTTAATTTCAGGTGGACAAATTGATTATAATAGATTAGCGGTTATTTTACTTGATGAATTTAGGGCTGGTAAAATGGGAAAAATTTCATTAGAGCGTCCAGGAGAAGAAGAAAATGAGGATAATTAATGAAGGGATAGCAGCATTATCATTTTCTGAAATAAAAGCTGAAATAAGTCAGATTTCAGTAATCGACTATTATAGAAATGGGAAGCTGTCAGAAGTAATAAAATGTTTTGAAAATGAAAAAAGAAAGAATGTATTATCGATAAAAACTAGGATTGAAAAAGAATTAGATTCCTATTTAACTGAAATTAATAGAGTTAAAAAAATGTATGAATTTGATAAAGCTTTTGGAAATTATAAATATGTTGCAGGCGTAGATGAGGTTGGAAGAGGCCCTCTAGCAGGACCAATTGTTGCATGTAGTGTTATATTGGATTTGAATGTTCTAGATGAGGACTTGATTTTATATTTAAATGATTCTAAAAAAGTAAAAGAATCTAAACGAGAGGAACTTTCAGAAATTATAAAAGAAAAAGCTGTGAGTTATAGTATTGCAGTTTCTTCTAATGAGGAAATTGATGAAAAAGGAATAGCTTTTTCAAATAACAAAGTATTCTTAGATAGTTGTAATTCTTTAAATGTGAAGCCTGATTTGGTATTATCTGATGGATATTTAGTGAAAAATATTCAAATAGAAAATAAATCAGTAATAAAAGGTGATACAAAAAGTGCAAGTATTGCAGCGGCATCAATTGTAGCTAAGGTATATAGAGATAATCTTATGAAGAAGTATGCTGAAAAGTATCCATATTATGATTTTGAGAAGAATGTTGGATATGGAACACCAAATCATATTGAAGCATTAAAGGCTTATGGAAAATGTGAGATACACAGAAATAGTTTTTTAACTAAGTTGTTATAAAATAAATAATATATAGCTAGGCGTATATCTATTAGAAGAGATGTACGCCTAATTGCAATGAATTTAAATAGGAAGAATTATAAACTAGTTTGGAATAGAAAAGAAATTAGAATTATAATCTGAATGCATCAGTTATATGATTTATTTTAAATAATGTATTATATGAATTTAAATAAACTTCAATAATATCAAATCTTATATTAATATTAAATAGTTTTTTATAATTAATATATGATTTAGTAATGTTTATTATGGACATTTGTTTTGTATAATTAACTGATTCTTTTGGTAATCCAAAACTGTAATTATATCTACCTTTGACTTCAAGAATTATTAATAAATTATTTTTTATACATATTATATCTATTTCTCCTAAATGATTTCTAAAATTTCTGTCTAATATATTATAATTTTTATTCTTAAGGTATTGAGTGGCTAATTCTTCACAATAGCTCCCGATATCTTTATTTGATCTTTTCAATAAATCACTCCAATTTAAAATAAATTCTTATTATATTAAAATAATTGTTGTATATGCCTACCTTAAGATTATTAACAATAAAAAATTATCTAAACAAATTTTTGTTTATAGAATTATTTTTAGAATGTGTGTCTATAATCATTAGAGGGTGATATATATGGCAGTGAAAATAATTAGTGCAACGCACAATGGTTTAGAAGGTTTCTTAATAAAAGTGGAAGTAGATATAACAAAGGGGTTACCAATGTTTAATATAGTCGGACTTCCAGATGCATCAGTAAAGGAAGCGAAAGAAAGAGTTAGGTCAGCAATTATAAATTGTGGATTTGAGTTTCCTTTAGGAAGAATTACAATAAATTTGGCTCCGGCAGATGTGAGAAAGATAGGGTCTCTTCTGGATTTACCTATCGCTATTGGAATATTAATGGAGTCTGGACAAATTTGTAAGAAAAACATCGAAAATTGTATGGTGTTTGGTGAGTTATCACTATTTGGTGAACTTAAGGGTATAAAAGGAACCATACCAATAATAATAGAAGGAGCAAAGGAAAAAATAAATAAGTTTGTTTTTCCTTATGAAAATTTAAAAGAAAGTTATTACTTTAAAGGTGTGGAATACTATCCTTTAAAGAATTTAAAGGAAGTTATTTCTTATATTACATATGAAGATATACTTCCATATGAAGAAGAGAATTGTTTACAAGAAGAGAACAATTATGAAGCATTGGATTATGGAGATGTAATAGGGCAGTATTCAGCTAAAAGAGCTTTAGAAATTGCTGCAGCTGGAAAGCATAATATTATTTTATATGGTGAACCTGGATGTGGTAAAACAATGCTTGTAAAGGCATTAATTTCAATATTACCGTCATTATCTCAAGATGAGTTAATAGAGACTGCTAAAATTTATAGTGCGTGTGGACTTATTAATAAAATTTCGCACATTAACAGACCGTTTAGGTCCCCGCATCATACAATAACAAAGCAAGCATTGATTGGCGGTGGCAAAGAAATAAAACCAGGAGAAATAACTCTTGCGCATAATGGCGTGTTGTTTTTAGATGAGATTTTAGAATTTAAAAAAGAAGTTTTAGAAACGTTAAGAGAACCTCTTGAAGAGAAAAATGTAAATATAAATCGAATTAGCGGAAGCTATCAGATGCCAGCAGATTTTATGTTAGTTGGAGCATTTAATCCTATTGAAAATAATGAGGATAAAGATTTTACAGATAATAAATACTATTTTAATACAAGAATAAATAAATATAATAAAAAAATTTCTAGTGCTCTTTTAGATAGAATTGATATTTTGAATTATGTGCCTAGGTTAAATTATGAGGAAATTGAAAATAATAAAGATTCGTATAATTCAGAAGTAATGAGGGAAAATGTTTTTAGGGCAAGAGAAACTCAAAAGGAAAGGTTTAAGAATACAGGGTATAGATATAATTCTGATTTAAGAGGAAAGGATATATTTGAAATCTGTAGAGTTGATCAAAGATGTACTGATATTTTAAAACAATATTATAATACATCAAATGTGTCTTTAAGAGGGTTTGGTAAAGTTATTAAATTATCAAGGACGATAGCAGATATTGATAATAAAAAAGATATTTTAGAGGGGCATATTTTAGAAGCATTTAGCTATAGGAAAAATATTAATGGAGAAATTATATAATATAGAAGGGAAAAAATGATGGATTATGATTTATGGTTGATACTTATTGAAATATCAAATTATCAAAAAATAAAATTAATAAAAAAATATAAAACTGCAGAAAATGTATATAATAATTTTGAGAATATTCTAAAAGAAAATGAGGTTGTAAGAAAAAAATTAAAAAATTTTCAAAAAGAAGATTTGAATTATGCAGTATTGAAATTAAAGGAAGTAATAGCTAGAGAAAAAATAAACTATATTACATATGCAAATCCCTTGTATACAGAGAAATTGAGCGGGATTCTAAGTGCTCCATTTTTCCTGTTTTATAAAGGAAATATAGATGTAATTAATAACAAATCCATAGGAGTTGTGGGAGCGAGAAAATGCTCAAGTTATGGAATTGCTGTAACAAAACTCTTGACAAAGGAGCTTATTACTAATAATATTACGCTTATAAGCGGAGGTGCAAGAGGAGTAGATTCAATTGCACATAAAACTGCTTTAGAAAATGATGGATATAACATATGTGTCCTAGGTTGTGGCATAGATATAGCATATCCAACGGAAAATAAAGTGCTATTTTCAAAAATAGCTGAAAAAGGTGTAGTGATTTCAGAATTTTTACCTGGAACTAGACCACTCAGGGAGAATTTCCCTAAGAGAAATAGAATAATTAGTGGACTTAGTAGCGGAGTAGTAGTAACTGAAGCATCAGAAAAAAGTGGATCGTTAATAACAGCAAGGCTTACGCTTCAACAACAAAAAACTGTTGCTGTTGTGCCTGGTTCTATATTATATGCTGGTTCAAGTGGATCAAATAAGTTAATTAGAGATGGTGCTAGTATATGTACTGATAAAGAAGATCTAAAAAGCTTATTAAGCTTGGAACATATCGATATTGGACCTATGAATTTTACACCAGAAAAAAGTGAAATATTAGATTTAATTACTGATTCACCAATTCACATAGATGATATTTTTAAAAATACGTCTGTTGATAGAGGAGCTTTATATGCACTACTATTTGAGATGCAAATAAAAAGTGAAATTATTTGCCTACCGGGGAATTATTATGTGAAAACAATTTAAAAATGTGTAGGGGGTGAAGGCTTCATAATTTTTTATGAAGTTATACTATGGGTCAAAAACTTGTAATTGTTGAATCGCCAGCAAAAGCTAAAACAATAGGAAAATATTTAGGAAAAAATTATACAGTAGAAGCATCTATGGGACATGTTAGAGATTTACCTAAAAGTACTTTAGGAGTTGATATAGAAAATAACTATACCCCTAAGTATATAACTATTAGAGGAAAGGGCGAATTAATTGATAAATTAAGAAAAGCTGCAAAGAAAGCAGATAAAGTTTATCTTGCTACCGACCCTGATAGAGAAGGGGAAGCTATTTCTTGGCATCTAGCTAATATTTTAAAAATTTCTGACGATGATACTTGTAGAATTGTATTTAATGAGGTTACTAAATCAGCTGTAAAAGCATCTATTAAAGAAGCTAGAAAGATAGATTTGGATTTAGTTGATGCACAGCAAGCAAGAAGAGTATTAGATAGACTTGTGGGGTATGAAATAAGTCCGATTTTATGGAAAAATGTTAAGTGGGGACTTAGCGCAGGAAGAGTACAATCAGCTGCATTGAAATTAATATGTGATAGGGAAAAAGAAATTAATGATTTTATTCCTAAAGAATATTGGTCAATAGATTGCACACTTAAAAAAGAAAAAAAGAAATTTCCGGTGAGACTTTCAACATATAAAGGAAAAAAGATTGAGATAGAAAAAGAAGATATAGCAAATGATATTCTAAAAGAATTAAAAACCGGAGATTTTATTGTTCAATCAATAAAAAAAGGTAAGAAAAGTAGAAATCCACTTCCACCTTTTACAACAAGTACACTTCAACAAGATGCAAACAGAAAATTAAATTTTATGACCAAAAGGACTATGTCTATAGCTCAGGGACTTTATGAAGGAGTTGAAGTAAAGGGATATGGAACTGTTGGTTTAATAACATATATGAGGACAGATTCGGTAAGAATTTCTGAAGAAGCACAAGAAAGAGCAAAAGAGTATATAGGAAGTACTTATGGAAAAGAATATTTACCAAATTCTCCTAGAATATACAAAGGTAAAAAGAATATCCAAGATGCCCATGAAGCAATAAGGCCTACATATGTGGAAATTACGCCTGAAGTTGCAAAAGAAAACTTAACAGCAGAGCAATATAAATTATATTCATTAATATGGAATAGATTTGTAGCAAGTCAAATGGCTTCATGTGAGTTAAATACAAATTCTATAGATATATTAAATGGTGATTATAAGTTTAAAGCATCTGGATCGATAATTTCATTTGATGGTTTTATGAAGATATATGAATACTCTAATGAAGATGATGAAAATTCAGTAATGTTACCGGAATTAGAGGAAAATGAAAAACTTAAAGTAGATTCACTTGAAGGAACTCAGCATTTTACTCAACCAGCACCAAGATATACAGAAGCTTCATTTGTAAAATTATTAGAGGAAAAAGAGATAGGTAGACCAAGTACCTATGTACCAACAATTTCGACTTTGCTTGGAAGAAATTATGTTATTCGTGAAAAGAAAAACTTAGTGCCTACAGAACTTGGGGGAATAGTAAATAACATAGTAAGTGAATATTTTAAGCAAATAGTAGATATTGATTTTACAGCAGATATGGAGAAAAAACTTGATGATGTCGAAGAAGGAAATGAAAATTGGACTAAAATAGTGGAAGAGTTTTTTGGACCATTAAAAGTTGCCATAGAAAAAGCTGAGAAAGAAATATCAAAAGTGGTTATTGAAGATAAAGTAAGTGATGTAAAATGTGAAAAATGTGGGCGAATGATGGTTATTAAAAGAGGAAGATTTGGTGAATTTTTAGCATGTCCAGGGTATCCAGAGTGTAAAAATGCTAAACCTATAGTTGAAGAACTAGATGTTCCTTGTCCTGAGTGCGGTAAAGCAATTGTAGCTAAGAAAAGTAAAAAGGGAAAGAAATTTTTTGGATGTGTTGGATATCCAGAATGTAAATTTGTAAGTTGGTATGAACCAGTTAAAGAAAAATGTCCTAAATGTAATTCTTATATGGTATTGAAGTATTCGAAAACAAAGGGGAAATTTGTACAATGTTCAAATACTGAGTGTGATTATACAGAAAAATTGAAGGATGAAAATCAAGAACAAAATTAAACAATTATAAGTATATTTAATAAATGAAGTGATGCTTTTTTGTCGAATAGCAAAAAAGAAGTGTTGAAAATGAGAATTTTATGTGATAAACTAGTTTTAATAGTGACTTGTTAAAAAATTCAGTATATTGCGAATTTTCTAACAACTTAGAAGGTTCATTTATATAACAGTTATATACTGTTACCAAGGAGGATAATAATATGACATCATTATTAAATAAAACTAGAATGTTAAATAAAATTCTACAGAAATCTGGTACAGAACCTGTAGCATTTCAAGATATATGTACATTATTAAGCGAAGTTCTTGAATGTAATGCATACATAATAAGTAAAAAAGGTAAAGTGCTAGGATACACATTTGGAAATGATTTTGAATGTGAAGCAATGGAGAAAAAAGTTATAGAAGATAAGAGATTTCCAGAAGATTACAATAACACATTATTGGAAGTTAACGATACTTTAGCTAATCTTCCAAATGAAGGAAGATGTGTGTTTCAAGAAATTGGTAAATGCAAAAAAGTAGATAAGCTATCAACAATAGTTCCGATTATAGGAAGCAGAGAAAGAATAGGAACATTAATATTAGCTAGATTCGGTAATCCATTTACTGATGAAGATTTGGTTTTAGTAGAATATAGTGCTACAATAGTTGGGATGGAAATGCTTAGAGCTATGCAAGATGAAATTGCTGAAGATACAAGAAAAAAGGCAGTAGTTCAATTAGCGATAGGAACTCTTTCTTATTCTGAATTAGAAGCAGTTGAGCATATATTTGATGAACTGAATGGAAATGAAGGTTTGCTAGTTGCTTCGAAAATAGCAGACAAAGTTGGAATTACTAGAAGTGTTATAGTAAATGCTTTGAGGAAATTTGAAAGTGCAGGAGTCATTGAATCTAGATCTCTTGGAATGAAGGGAACTTACATTAGAATTTTAAATGAAAAATTAATAGAAGAATTAAGAAAAATTAAATAAGTTTTATAGCTATAGGCATTAAGCCTATAGCTATTTTTTTGAAAAAATAATTATAATATGTGATATAAAAAAATAAACTAAAGGATATTTTAAATATGTATAAAATTTATTAAGTATGATAAAACTTAAAATAAATAACATATATTTTTTGATAAGTTGTATTTTATCTGTCTAAAATTAAAAAATTTTTGTTGATACGTTAAATACCTTGTGATATACTACATAAGGTAAGAAAATACGCACATAACCAAATTGATAAATTAGGTGCTCTTAATTTAAGAGAAGTTTATTAGCTGAAGGTTGTGGAGGTAAAAACCAAGGAGGTAACAAAATGTCAGTAATATCAATGAAACAATTATTAGAAGCAGGTGTACATTTCGGACACCAAACAAGAAGATGGAACCCTAAGATGGCTCCTTATATCTTCACAGAAAGAAATGGAATCTATATTATAGATCTTCAAAAAACAGTAAAGAAAGCTGAAGAAGCTTATAACTTTATTAAGCAAGTAGCTGATGAAGGTAAGGATATACTTTTCGTTGGGACTAAGAAACAAGCTCAAGAAGCAATACAAGAAGAAGCTATCAGAAGTAACATGCATTTCGTAAATAACAGATGGTTAGGTGGAATGTTAACAAACTTCACTACTATCAAAGGTAGAATTAGAAAATTAGAACAAATTGAAAAAATGCAAGAAGATGGAACTTTCGAAGTTCTTCCTAAGAAAGAAGTTATAAAACTTAAGGGAGAAATGGAAAAGCTTGAAAAAAATCTTGGTGGTATCAGAAATTTAGATGCTACAAATGTTGGAGCAATGTTCATTGTTGATCCAAGAAAAGAAAAGAATGCTATCTTAGAAGCTAAAATCTTAGGAATACCAGTAGTTGCTATCGTAGATACAAACTGTGATCCAGAAGAAGTTGATTACGTAATACCAGGTAATGACGATGCAATCAGAGCTGTTAAATTAATAACTGCTAAAATGGCTGATGCAATTATAGAAGCAAGACAAGGTGAACAAATAGCTGAATAATTAAATATAAGGGTAAGTGAATTTTGTTTCAGTTACCCTTTTTGTTAGGTATAGAATAGCAATTGTCACATGAAAAAGACATTTTAGTTGCTTATAAATGAAGTCAGTTTGTGGATAATTCAACTAAGATTAAGATAAATATATAAAATTTAATGAATTAAATTTCACTTGATATATAGAGGAGGAATTAATGTTATGGCAAATATAACAGCACAATTAGTTAAAGAACTAAGAGAAATGACTGGAGCTAAAATGATGGATTGCAAAAAAGCTTTAGTTGAAACAGAAGGAAGTATTGAAAAAGCTATTGAATTCTTAAGAGAAAAAGGACTTGCAGATGCAGCTAAGAAATCAGGAAGAGTTGCTGCTGAAGGTATAGTTAAGACATATATTTCAGATGATAAGAAAATTGGATCAGTTCTTGAATTCAACTGCGAAACAGACTTCGTTGCATTAAATGAAGAATTTGTTGGTTTTGCTGAAAAATTAGCTAAAATGGTAGCTGAAACTTCAGTTAAAACAGTAGAAGAACTTCTTGAAGAAAAGTTTGATGGAGATGCTACAGTTGCAGAAAGCTTAAAAGCTTTAATAGCAAAACTTGGTGAAAACATGTCAGTAAGAAGATTTACTAAATTCTCTATTGATAATGGAATAGTTAGTAGCTATATTCATGGTGGCGGAAGAATTGGAGTTTTAGTAGAGGTTTCTTGTGATAAAGCTTCAGAAGTTTTAGATGAAGTTGCAAAAGAAGTTTGTATGCAAATTGCAGCAGCAAACCCATTATTCTTAGGTAAAGATGATGTTGATACAACATCAATGGAAAAAGAAAAAGAGATATATAGAGTTCAAGCTTTAAATGAAGGAAAACCAGAAAATATCGTTGAAAAAATGGTTATGGGAAGAATTCAAAAGTACTTTAAAGAAGTTTGTCTTTTAGAACAACCATGGGTTAAAGATGGCGATAAGACAATTACTAAATTCTTAGAAGAGAAATCTAAAGAGGTTGGTTCTCCAATTAAAGTAACTAGATTCGTAAGATACGAAAGAGGAGAAGGAATCGAAGTTGAAAAGGTAGACTTTGCTGAAGAAGTTGCAAGACAAATCGGTAAGTAGTTTAAACCTATAAGAGAACACTTTGTGTTCTCTTTTTTTAAGAAATAAAGTAAATATAGTAATGAGGTTTTGCAAAGCAAAACTTTACTCAAAGTTGTGGATGACTTGAGATAATCCCTAAAAGATTCAGGAGGTAATTGGAAATGGCAGAGTGTAAATACAAGAGAGTAATTTTAAAACTTTCAGGAGAAGCATTAGCTGGTGAGAGTGGTTTTGGACTTGATTTTAATGTGGCAAAGAGGATAGCACTTGAAATTAAGGAACTAGTTGATATGGGCGTTGAAGTAGGAGCTGTTGTTGGCGGCGGAAATATCTGGAGAGGTAGAAGCGGAGAAGGTATGGACAGAACTACAGCAGATTATATGGGAATGATGGCAACTTGTATTAACGCATTAGCACTTCAAGACTCGTTAGAACAAGTTGGGGTTAAGACAAGAGTACAAACTGCTATAGAAATGAAGGAAATTGCAGAACCATTTATAAGAAGAAGAGCAATGAGACATTTAGAAAAAGGAAGAGTAGTAATTTTTGCAGCTGGAACAGGTAATCCATATTTTTCAACAGATACAACTGCTGCATTAAGAGCTGCAGAAATTGAAGCTGACGTAATTCTTTTAGCTAAAAAGGTTGATGGAGTTTATGATAAAGATCCTCATAAGTATTCAGATGCTAAAAAATATGATACACTATCATATATAGAAGTATTAGACCAAGGCTTACAAGTTATGGATTCTACAGCAACATCATTATGTATGGATAATGAAATCCCAATTTTAGTATTTGGTTTAGATGACCCTGGAAATATTAAAAGAGCAATGTATGGGGAAAATATAGGTACATTAGTTAAAAAGAAGTAGGAGGAAAATCATGATTAAGGATATTATTAAAAATGCAGAAGAAAAAATGAATAAAACAATATCTGTTTTAAAATCAGATTTATCAACAATGAAAGCAGGAAGAGCAAATCCAACTATGCTTGACAGAATTCAAGTAGATTATTATGGAAGCATGTGCCCGCTTACTCAAGTAGCAAATGTTTCTGCTCCAGAGCCAAGAGTACTTATGATAACACCATGGGAAAAACCTCTTTTAAAGGAGATTGAAAAAGCTATATTAAAATCTGATTTAGGATTAAACCCATCAAATGATGGGGCAATTATTAGATTGGTTGTTCCAGAATTAACAGAAGAAACTAGAAAAACTCTTGTTAAAAATGTTAAAAAGACTGGAGAAGAAGCTAAAGTAGCTGTAAGATCTATTAGAAAAACTGCAAATGATAAAATTAAAGCTCTTAAAAAGGATTCGGATTTATCAGAAGATCAAATGAAAAAAGCTGAAGATGAGGTTCAAAAGAAGACAGATGCAGTTGTAAAAGAAATAGATGCAATAATAGCTGCAAAGGAAAAAGAGGTCTTATCTGTTTAGATTTTAAAACCTGCTAAGAAAGCAGGTTTTTTTGTTAAAAGGATATTTTTAATATTAAAGATGTGATTTTTATTATGTGTAGAATAAAATCCGTATATAAATTACTTAAAGTATATATGAACTCAGTTTTTGCGAGCTAGGGGGATGAAAGCATGCGAAATATCTTTAAATCAAAAAAACAAGAAAATGAAAACTTTGAATTGGATATGGATAATATTCCAAATCATATAGCTATAATAATGGATGGAAA
Source organism: Clostridium sp. YIM B02555 (assembly GCF_022320955.1). NCBI lineage: Bacteria > Bacillati > Bacillota > Clostridia > Eubacteriales > Clostridiaceae > Clostridium > Clostridium sp. YIM B02555. The sequence continues at coordinate 612,491 of NZ_JAKJJY010000001.1, forward strand.
TGGAAGATGGGCTAAGGAAAAAAAGATGCCTAGAAGTATGGGGCATAAAGCTGGAATGGAAACCATTAGAGTAGTTTTAAAAGAAGCAACAAGGCTAGGTGTTAAGAATTTAACTTTATATGCTTTTTCAACTGAGAATTGGTCTAGACCTAAGGATGAAGTTGGAGCAATAATGAAGTTGTTAGTTACTTACTTGAATAAGGAGTTAAAAGAATGCCATGAAAATGGCGTGAAAATGAATCTGTTAGGAGATATTACAAAACTACCAGAGGACTGCCAAAAAGCCTTAAATAATGCTATAGAGACTACTAAGAATAATACAAAAATTAACTTGAATTTTGCTCTAAACTATGGTGGAAGAGATGAAATAATAAGAGCAATAAAGCTTATAAGTGAAGATGTAAAAAATAACAAAATATCTGAAGATGATATTGATGAGATATTGGTACAAAATTATTTATATACTAAGGGTATACCAGACCCTGATTTAATAATTAGACCATCTGGAGAACAGAGGCTTAGTAATTTTTTACTATGGCAATGTGCTTATTCTGAATTTTGGTATTCGCATATAAACTGGCCTGAATTTAAAGAAAAAGATTTAAGAAGAGCAATTGAGGATTATCAAAATAGAGATAGGCGATTTGGAAAAGTAAAATAGAGGAGTGGTTGGATTTTGAAATCTGATAATAGATATTTAGGTGCTGCAATGATTGCTCCATTTATAATATTCATTTTTCTTGGAGGTGTTTATCTTAAAGGATTTGTATTTGCAATATCTATGATAGGACTTTGGGAATTTTATAGAGCATTGAAAGAAAAAAATCTTAAGCCAATAAAAAGTGTGGGATATATTCTACTGATAATATACTATTTATTAAATAATAACTTTGAACTTATGATGTATATACTTGTTGCGGCTGTATTTATATTGTTAATAGTTCCAGTTATAAATTTAGAATACTCATTTATTGATGTTGCAGTAACTTTATTAGGAGTAATTTATTGCGGAATTCTATTCAGTTTTGTATATTTAGTTAATGCAAAGCCATCTGGTCACTATTTAGTTTGGATTATATTTATAGGTTCATGGCTTTCTGATACTGCGGCATTTTATAGTGGAAAGTTATTTGGGAAACATAAGCTTTCACCTAAAGTATCTCCTAAAAAGACTATAGAGGGTTCTGTTGGTGGACTTATTGGCGCGACAATATTTACTGGGATATTTGGAGTTGTAATACAAAATTATATTAATATTATGCCAATATATAACTACTTTATAATAGGAGCCTTATGTGGTTTGTTTGGGCAATTAGGAGATTTGGTTGCTTCTTCTATAAAGAGATATGTAGAAATTAAAGATTATAGCAATCTTATTCCTGGACACGGTGGAATATTAGATAGATTTGATAGTATAATATTTTCCGCAACGGTTGTGTTTTATTATCTGACTTTTATGGTTAAAATTTAATAGTATTTAAAAATGAAAATATAAATCTATGCTTTCTTATATGAGTACACGAAAGCATAGATTTTTCTATAATTTTTATTATGAAGTTTTAAGGGAAAATTACAAGCATATAATATAAAAATAGAGATAATATAAAGTCAGTGAGGTGAAGAATATTTTCAAAACATATAAAAAACTTTTTTCACTTTTAATATGTTTCGTTTTTATAGCTATAGGAACGTTTTTTATCAAATACTATTTCAAACCATTTATATCTATGATTGTTATGGTGATAGTTTGCGCGCCCATATATAAAATTATGATTAATGCTAAAGTTCCTAATAAAATAGCTGGTGCATTAAGTATCATTATTGTTAATATTGTAGTGATTCTTGTAGTTATATATTTGGGGAGTGAGATATTTGCTTTACTAAAAAGAATATATTTATCAAATTTGGAAGGTGTGAATAAATTTATCAATGAAATTTCAAATAGTTTCAATATAGATTTTGGTGATTTTAAATTTGGAAAAAGTGTAATTTCGATAATTAATGATCAAAATATAAGAAATGGAGCTATAAATACTGGAGATAGTGTTTTGGCATACTTTATTGGAAATATTTGCGCATTTTTTGTATTGGTAGATAAAGCAGAAATTTTAGAATTAATATCTATGTTGCTTCCGATAGAGATAATCTATAAATTTCAGAACCAAAGGACAAAGCTAAACCAGATGATAGTAATTGAAGGAATTCTTGTTCTTATTTCAACTTTAGAAATAATTAGCGGATTTTTTATGCTCAAAGTTCCTAATTTTTTTATGTTAGGTATAGTATGTGGAATTTTAGATATACTTCCCTATGTTGGAACAATAATTGTATTTATTCCTATTATAATATACAATATTATAGCAAAGAAATTTTTTGTGGCATTTGGATTAATATGTGTATACTTATTGGTTCAAATAGTTAGGGAAGTTTTAGAAGCTAAATTTTTAGGAGATAAATTAGAAATACACCCTTTTGTTATATTGCTGTCTATATATATTGGTGCAAAAATATTTGGGATATTAGGAATAGTGATAGGGCCAATGTATGGCATTATCGCTAAAGAAATAATTTTTAGTAAAGATTGATTTTTTAGAGGTAAAGAAGAATATATATCGATTATCAATTAATGCATGGATTATTTCTGTGATATGCAATATTGAATAGAATTTAAATATTGAATTTTTAGGTTTTTAGGGTTTGTGTTGTTAGGAGGAAAAGAATGAAGAAACTTTCGATATTAGGGGTTACAGGTTCTATAGGAACTCAAACCTTAGATGTAATTAGAAAATCAAATGGTGAGCTTAAATTAATAGGAGTAACTGCAAATACTTCGGTAAAAAAGATTGTTGATATAATAGAAGAATTTAAGCCAGCTTATGTTGCTATGATGGACTCAAAGAGTGCTATAGAAGTAAAAAAACATTGTAAGGAAACAAATAAGAAAATTGAAGTCTTAGATGGAATAGAAGGATTAAATAAAATTGCATCTTTAGATGAAATTGACATAGTAGTGACATCTGTAGTTGGTATGATAGGATTAGAACCAACAATGAAAGCTATAGAAGCTAAAAAAGACATAGCTCTTGCCAACAAAGAAACTCTAGTGGTTGCAGGTGAAATTGTAATGAAAGCTGCGAAAAAAAGTAATGTAAGAATACTTCCAGTAGATTCAGAACATAGTGCTATATTTCAATCGCTCAGAGGAAATGATATTAATTCATTAAGGAAAATAATATTAACAGCGTCAGGAGGGCCTTTTAGAGGTAAAAAAATAAGCGAATTGCAAGAAATAAAAGTGAAAGATGCATTAAAGCATCCAAAATGGAATATGGGAAGAAAAATTTCTATAGATTCTGCAACACTTATGAATAAAGGGCTTGAGGTGATTGAAGCACATTGGCTTTTTGATTGTGATTATGATAATATACAGGTCTTAGTTCACCCACAAAGTATTGTACACTCTATGGTGGAATACACAGATGGAAGTATAATAGCACAACTTGGAGCCCAAGATATGAGGCTTCCGATACAGTATGCATTAAATTATGAGGAAAGAAAGAATCTTGTAGCAGAAACTATTGATTTTTATGAAATATCAAAGTTGACTTTTGAAAAACCTGATATAGCTACATTTAAATCCTTAGATTTATCGTTTAAAGCAGGAAAAATAGGTGGACTCATGCCAACAATTCTAAATGGGGCGAATGAAGCAGCTGTTGATTTGTTTTTAAACGAAAAAATAAAATTTTTGGAAATTCCTAATATAATAGAAAAATGTATGGAAGTATTTAAAAAAGAGGCAAGTAAAGAATTGAATTTAAATAATATTATTGAATTAGATAAAAAAGTTAAAGACTATGTAGTGAATAACGTAGCAAATTAGGAGGTATTTTAGAAATGTATGTAATTTATTTAATTATGGCCATTTTAGCTTTTGGAGTTTTAATAATTGTTCATGAGCTAGGTCATTTTACTTTAGCAAAATTAAATGGTGTAAGAGTTGAGGAATTTTCTATTGGAATGGGACCGAGAATACTATCTAAACAAGGAAAAGAAACAAGATATTCTTTGAGTCTTTTCCCAATAGGTGGATATGTAAAGATGATGGGAGAAGAAGAGGCTGTAGAGGATGAAAGAAGTTTTTCGGCTAAATCTCCTTTAAGAAGAATAAGCATAATAATTGCGGGTGTATTTATGAATTATGTGTTGGCTATAGTTATATTTACAAGTGTAACATATAATTTCGGATATATAAGTACAACAATTAAAGAAGTTCAAAATGCATCTCCAGCATATGAAGCTGGTTTGCAAGAAGGTGATAGAATTATAAGAACAGGTAATTCAAAAGTTTTTGCTAATGATGATATTGTATTAGATGTATATTTATCGAAGGGTGAACCTGTGAATTTTTTGGTTGACAGAAATGGAGAAGAAAAAGAAATTTCAGTTAAGCCACAAATTAATGCAGAAAATCAATATAAAATTGGTGTTGTTTTTGGTGGGGTAGAAAATCCAACATTTGGAGATAGCCTTAAACAAGGTTTTAATAAAACAGCATCCTATGTTTCTCAGACATTTAAATCGTTGGAAATGCTTGTTGAAAGAAAACTTGATTTAAAAAATGATGTTGGAGGACCAGTTACAATTATTAAAATGTCTAGTAAAGCAGCAGAAGCAGGTATATGGACTTTGATAAATTTCGTGGGTATTTTGAGCGTTAATCTTGCAGTGTTCAATTTATTGCCATTCCCAGCATTAGATGGTGGATGGTGCGTAATATTATTAATTGAATTAATAACAAGAAGAAAGGTTCCAGATAAGATTGTTGGAGTGTTAAATTATGTTGGATTTTCAGCACTTATAGGATTAATGATACTGGTAACTATAAAAGATTTTGTGTTTCCGATAAATTTAGGAAAATAGTAAGGACACTTACTTGCATAAAATTATTTGTGTGAGTAAGTTGTTTGCATAAATAAATATGATTTGATTTTCGATGGTTAAATTTAATTAGATGATCAATGATAATTGATTAATTTGTGAATCGAGAAAAAAGTTGGGAGAGAATAAATATGCAAAGAAGAAACTCAAGGAAAGTAAAAGTTGGAAATATATATGTAGGAGGAGATGCTCCAATTACAGTACAATCAATGACTAATACCCCAACAAAAGATGTTGAAGCAACTTTAAAACAAATACAGCAATTATTCGATGCAGGATGTGATATTGTTAGGTGTGCAGTGTTAGATATGGAGGATGCAGAGAAGCTTGGAGAAATAACAAAAAAATCACCTATTCCAGTAGTTGCTGATATACATTTTGATTATAAATTAGCTTTAAAAGCTATAGAAAATGGTGTTTCAGCGTTAAGAATAAATCCTGGGAATATTGGAAGCGTTGATAGGATTAAAATTCTCAAAGAAGCTTGTGTGGAAAAACAGATACCTATAAGAATAGGTGTGAATTCTGGTTCGTTAGAAAAAGATATTTTAGAAAAGTATGGTATGCCAACTGCAGAGGGATTAGTTGAAAGTGCGTTAAGGCATGTTAAAATTTTAGAAGATTTAGATTTTTATGATATTGTAATATCTATAAAATCATCAAATGTACAAATGATGATAGATTGCTATAGAATGATTGCAGAAAAATGTGATTATCCACTTCATTTAGGAGTTACGGAAGCTGGAACAATTCAAAGAGGAACTATTAAATCAAGTATAGGAATAGGAACACTTTTAGCAGAAGGAATAGGTGATACTATAAGGGTATCATTAACTACTGATCCGGTTCATGAGATAAAAGTTGGGACTGAGATTTTGAGGACTTTAGGGTTAAAGAAAAAAGGTGTTGAATTTGTATCCTGCCCTACTTGTGGAAGGACTCAAATAAACTTAATAAAAATAGCAGAAGAAGTTGAAAAAAGATTAGAAAACCATAAAAAAGATATTAAAGTAGCAGTTATGGGCTGTGTTGTTAATGGTCCTGGAGAAGCTAGAGAAGCTGACATTGGAATTGCTGGAGGTATAGGTGAAGGCATTATTTTTAAAAAAGGTCAAATAATAAAAAAGGTTAAAGAAGAAGAGCTAGTTGATGCTTTAATGAAAGAAATAGAGAATTTATAGCAATTGTAATTTTTATATAAGGATATGGTGTCTAATTAGCATTGTATTCAATTCAAGAATTTCAGAAATAAGTTCATTACTAATTGGTAATTGAACGTATAGATATCTAAATTTTAATTTAGATTATCCCTTGTATTGTGAGAAAAATTGTGATATTCTATAAATAGAATTATTTCTAATAGCTAGAAAAGGAGTGGGAAGTTACCCGCTCTTTCTGTTTGTAACGCAACTAACTTAAGATAGTTGCGTTTTTGATTACAAATTTTAAAAATGCATAAAATACCTATGAAATATGTTTTTTTAAAATATGAAAGTGAGGGTTAGAATGATGAAAAAAGATGCTTTAATTGAAAAAATTGAGGAATTAATAAGACCTATTGTTTTAGAATTATCATGTGAATTGTATTATGTTGAATATGTAAAAGAAAGTGGAGATTTTTACTTAAGAATATATATAGACAAAGAAAATGATAGAATATCTTTAAATGATTGCGAAGCTGTTTCAAGAAGAGTTAGTGGTTTGTTAGATGCTGAAGATCCAATTAAAGAAGCATATTATCTAGAGGTTTCTTCACCAGGTCTTAATAGGAGATTATATAGTGAAGAACATTTTAAGAAGTTCATTGGAAATGAAGTTTTGATTAAGCTTGCAGGTTCAATTGAAGGTGTAAAGAGTGTAAAAGGAATTTTGAAAGAGGTTTCTGAAGAATTTATAATGGTTGAAGCAGAAAAAGAGTTTGAAATCCCAAAAGATAAAATAAAATCAGCCAATTTAGAAGGGGAAATATAACGAGGAGGGTATAAAAATGAATCAAGAGTTTGTAGGCGCTCTTAAAGAATTAGTTAAAGAAAAGGGGATTTGTGAAGATTTACTTTTTACAACTATTCAAGATGCAATGGTTGCAGCATATAAGAAAAATTATGCTAATGCTAATACAAATGCGCAAAATGTAAAGGTGAATATAGATAGAGAAACAGGTGAAATACATGTATATGCTCAAAAAACTGTTGTAGACGAAGTGTATGATGATGTCACAGAAATTTCATTAGAGGAAGCTAAGGAAATAAATCCAAATAGTGAAGTGGATGATATTATTAATTTAGAAGTAACTCCTAAAAATTTTGGAAGAGTTGCGGCACAGCTTGCAAAACAAGTAGTTACACAAAGGATTAAAGAAGCTGAAAGAAGTATTATATATGATGAATATAAAGAAAAGGAATTTGATATAATTACAGGAACTATTTTGAGAAAAGATAAAGGGATGGTTTTTGTTAATTTAGGAAAATTAGAAGGTGTTATAGGACCTAACGAGCAAATTCCAAATGAGGAATATAAATTTAATGAAAAGTTAAAACTATATATAGTAGAAGTAAAAAATGGAAGTAAAGGGCCACAAATACATGTTTCCAGAACACATCCAGGATTGGTAAAAAGATTATTTGAGCTTGAAGTTCCAGAAATATTCGAAGGTGTAGTTGAAATTAAAAGCATTTCGAGAGAAGCAGGCTCAAGAAGTAAAATAGCTGTATATTCTAATGATGAAGAAGTAGATCCAATGGGAGCTTGTGTAGGACCTAAAGGAGTAAGAGTACAAAGTATAGTTAATGAACTTAAAAATGAAAAAATTGATATAATAAAATGGAATAAAGATCCAGTAGAGTTTATAGCTAATTCTTTAAGTCCAGCAAAGGTTTTAAGCGTAGTAGTTAATGAAGAAAGTAAATCTGCAAAAGTTGTTGTTGATGACAATCAACTTTCACTTGCAATTGGTAAGGAAGGTCAAAATGTAAGACTTGCGGCTAAACTTACAAATTGGAAAATAGATATTAAGAGTAAATCTCAAAAAGAAGCTCAAGATGAAGAGGATGAAAGAATTTTAAATACTGAAGTAGAAATAGAAAATGAACAAACTACTGATTTAGAAGAAGTCGAAGTTGATGTAAAAGCTTCGATAGAAGAAATAGAAGAATAAGCGAGGTGCTTTTCATGAAGGCTAAGAAAATTCCTTTAAGAATGTGTACTGGATGCATGGAAATGAAACCAAAAAAAGAATTGGTAAGAGTTGTGAAATCACCTGAAGGTGATGTCAGTGTTGATTTAACAGGTAAAAAATCAGGTAGAGGTGCATATATCTGCAAAAGCATTGAATGTTTTGAAAAAGCTTTCAAGACAAAAAGGCTTAGTAGAAACCTTGAAACAAACATTAGTGAAGAAATTTATGAAAAATTAAAGGATGAAGCTAGTAATGAGTAAGTTTTTTAATTTCTTAGGCATTGCAAAGAAATCTGGAGCTTTGCTTGAAGGATATAGCAAATGTGATGATTTAAGAAATAAAACTAAAATTTATTTGTTTATAATATCTAATGATTTATCAAATGCTTCAAAAAAGAAATTTATAAAGCATTGTTTAGAAAAAAAAATACCATATATTGAAGAGTTCTCAAAAGAGCAATTAGGAAGTCCTATAGGACGTGATGAAATTATGATTTTAGGGATTTTGGATAAGAATATAGCAGAAAAATTATTAAAGCTATATGAGGAGGAAAAAATATATGAGTAGATAATAATACGGGGGTGACTGCATGTCAAAAATAAGAGTACATGAATTAGCAAAGGAACTTAATATAGGTTCAAAGGAATTAATAACTATATTAATGGAAGAATTTAATATAGAAGTAAAAAATCATATGAGCACAATTGAAGATGAAGATGCTGAGTTAATAAAAGAATTATTAGCAGGTAGATCAGCAGAAATTACTGAAGCAGCTACAGGATCAAAGAGCATAGTTGACGTATATGAAGATGAATTAGCAGAAGAACTTAACAAAGGTGCAAAGAAAAAGAAAAAAACTAGAAGAGAAGAACAAGAAGAAGCACAAAGAGCAGCAGAAGCAGAAAATGCTGAAGGTCAAATAATTGAAATTGGTGAAAGTATAACAGTTAAAGAGTTAGCTGAAAAATTAAAAAAACCTTCAAATGATGTTATAAGAACATTGATTTTTGCAGGTGTTATGGCTGCTATTAATGCAGAAATAGACTTTGAAACAGCAGAAAAAGTTTGTGCTGAATATGGAGTTATTCTTGAAAGAAAAGAAGAAATCCAAGAATTAGAAGTGTTAGAAATAGAAGAAGATGAAGAAGAAAATCTTCAAAAGAGACCTCCAATCGTAACTGTTATGGGTCATGTTGACCACGGTAAAACATCTTTACTTGACTGTATAAGAAAAGCAAAGGTTACTGATACAGAAGCAGGTGGTATAACTCAACATATAGGTGCGTATACCATTAAATTGAATGGAGAAGAAATAACATTCTTAGATACTCCAGGACATGAAGCATTTACTGCAATGAGAGCTAGAGGAGCACAAATTACTGATGTTGTTATATTAGTTGTTGCTGCTGATGATGGAATTATGCCTCAAACAAAAGAAGCTATAAATCACTGTAAAGCTGCTGGAGTACCAATTGTTGTTGCAATAAACAAAATTGATAAGCCAGGTGCTAATATAGATAGAGTTAAACAAGAATTAGCTGAACATGGTCTACTTACAGAAGATTGGGGTGGAGATACTATATCTGTAGAAGTATCTGCAAAACAAAATTTAAATATTGATAAATTACTTGAAATGGTTCTTCTTTCAGCAGAAATGCTTGAACTTAAAGCTAATAAAAATAGAAGAGCTGTTGGTACAGTTATTGAAGCTAAACTTGATAAAGGTAGAGGGTCAGTTGCAAGTTTATTAGTTCAAAATGGAACATTAAGAGTTGGAGATTCTATTTTAGTAGGTTCTACATATGGTAGAATTAGAGCTATGTTTGATGATACTGGTAAGAAGATAAAATCTGCGGGACCATCAATTCCGGTAGAGGTTTTAGGACTTTCAGAAGTTCCAGAAGCAGGAGATAGATTCAATCAAGTAAAAGATGAAAAGACAGCTAGAAATATGGCTGAAACTAGAAAAGATAAATTAAAAGCAGAAACTTTACTTGCTAATCATAGAGTTTCTCTAGAAGATTTATATAATCAAATTAAAGAAGGTAAAGTAAAAGAACTTGCTATTATAGTTAAAGCGGATGTTCAAGGGTCTGTTGAAGCTATAAAGCAATCATTAGAAAAACTTTCTACTGATGATGTAAAGGTAAGAGTAATTCATAGTGGTGCTGGTGCTATAACAGAAACTGACATAACACTTGCAACCGCATCTAATGCAATAGTTATAGGTTTTAATGTAAGACCTGATAATAATGCAGCTGCTCAAGCTGATAGAGATGGAGTAGATATTAAAACTTATAGAATTATCTATGATGCAATTGAAGATGTTAAATCAGCAATGATAGGAATGCTTGAACCAGACTATAAAGAAGTTATACTTGGAACAGCAGAAGTAAGAGAAACTTATAAAATTTCAAACATTGGAACAATTGCTGGATGCTATGTTTTAAAGGGTAAACTTCAAAGAAATGCAGAAACAAGAGTAATAAGAGAAGGAATAGTAATTTTTGAATCTTCATTATCATCATTAAAGAGATTTAAAGATGATGCAAAGGAAGTTAATGCCGGATATGAATGTGGTTTAACTGTTGAAAAGTTTAATGATATTAAAGAAGGCGACATTATTGAATGCTTCATGATGGAGGCAGTCAAGAGAAAAGAACTTTAAAGAGGTGAGTAACATACATGGCAAATTATAGAGGTGGAAGAATTAACGAAGAATTTAAAAGAGAAATTAGTAATTTAATTCAAAATGAAGTTAAAGATCCAAGACTTACAGCTATGATTTCAGTAACAGATGTTAAAGTAACTAAGGACTTAAGATATGCTAAAGTCTATGTAAGTATATTTTCTAAAGATGATGAAGAAAAGAAGAGCAATCTCGAAGCGTTAAAAAAAGCAAGTGGATTTATAAGAAAAACGGTAGGTCAAAAAATAAATTTAAGACATACTCCTGAAATAATTATTGAATTGGATGACTCTATTAATTATGGTATGCATATGGATGAGTTAATTCAAAAAATAAGTAAACAATGATGTGTAATATTAAGGATATAAAAGAGGAAATTTTATTATCAAAAAGAATTGGATTGTCATTTCATACTTCTCCGGATGGAGATGCTATAGGTAGTGCTCTAGGATTGCTTAATGCATTGAGATACTTAGGAAAGGATTCTTATATTATATCAAGAGATGTTATTCCAGATAACCTCTCTTACCTTTCCTTAGCTAATGATATTGATGGAAGCACAGTGGAACCTAAAGCTAATACTGATTTAGTAATTATATTAGATTGCGGTAATGTAGAAAGAATATCTGCAGATTTAACAAACTATAATGGAAAAGTAATTAATATTGATCATCATATTTCAAATGATAAATATGGATCTATTAATTACATAGATGTAACTGCAGCTGCTACTTGTGAAATAATTTATTTACTAGTAAAGGAATTAGGATTTTATTTGAAAAATGAAATTGATAATCAAAAAAGTCATGTAGAGATAGGAAGCGCTATTTATACTGGAATTGTAACAGATACAGGTTCATTCAGACATTCAAATGTTACAAAGAGGACTCACAATATAGTGGCAGAACTTGTAGAATTTGGAGTTAATAGCAGTAAAATTCACAGTAATCTTTTTGATAATAAACCTTTTGAAAAAGTAAAATTAATGGGGCGTGTCTTATCTGATATAAAACTTGTATTAAATAATAAAGTAGCTGTTCTTGAAATAGAAAAGAAAACATTAGAGGAATTTAACTTACTAAATACTGATACTTCAGATGTGCTTTCGGTCGGGCTTGGAATAAAAGGTGTTGAAGTTTGTTTGCTTTTAAAAGAAGTAGATGACGGAGTAAAAGCAAGCTTAAGATCTAAAAATGATATAGATGTGAGAAAAGTTGCAGAGGTTTATGGTGGTGGTGGCCACATAAAGGCTGCAGGAGTTAAACAAAAAAATGTAAGTGTTTCAGAAGCAAGAGAAAACTTATTAAAAATACTTGCACAAGAAATTGACTAATAAAAGGATACGGAACATTATATGAATGGTGTATTAAACATATTTAAAAATAAAGGAATGACATCGTTTGATGTAGTTAGGAAAATAAAAAGTTTAGCTAATGAAAAGAAAGTTGGTCACACTGGTACACTTGATCCTGAAGCAACAGGAGTGTTACCAGTATGTCTAGGAAGAGCCACTAAAACTATTGATTATATAATGAATAGTAATAAAGTATATGAAGTTAAATTTTTGCTTGGAATTAAAACAACTACATATGATTTAGAGGGTGAAGTAATAGACAAAAATGATACCAAACATCTTAATGAGGATGAGGTTTCAAAGGTAATTATGTCTTTTGTTGGAGAATATGATCAAGTACCGCCAATGTATTCTGCACTTAAGAAAGATGGAGTAAGGCTTTATGAATTAGCAAGACAAGGAATTGAAATTGAAAGAGAAGCAAGAAAGATTAATATTTTTAATATATCTGACTTGAATTTTGAACTCCCTTATGTTTCCATGAGAGTTGAATGTTCAAAGGGAACGTATATTAGAAGTTTGTGTTATGATATTGGAGAAAAATTAAAAGTTGGAGCTGCAATGACAGAATTAAATAGAGCTGCGACTTCTGTTTTTAAGCAAGAGAACAGTATAAATATAGATGATTTAACTAAAGAAAATATAGAAGATTATATTATTACAATTGAAGAAGCTCTTGCATTTTATCCGAAATTAATAGTTAAAAGTACATTTACTAAATTGCTTGTAAATGGTGTTAAAGTATTTGATAAGCGATTAACAAATGAAAAAAGAGAAAAAAATGTTTTGTATAGAGTATATGATACTGAAGCTACTTTTATTGGTATCGGAAAGCAAGACGAAGATGGATTTAAAATTGAAAAATTATTGCTTTAGGCATTTTGAACAGTTCTGTATGAATTAAATATCTGTTTATTTCACAGCATATTTTTAATATATTCATTTAGAATTTAGGACAAAATATATAATTTAGAGCATAGGTTTACTAATTTCTTTCATATGCCTAATTAGGGAGTAAGGATAATGATTGTTATAAATAGAGATTTACAGTATATTAAGGATTTTAATAATTATACAGCACTTGGTAGTTTTGATGGACTGCATTTAGGTCATCTTTCATTAATATATAAGGTAGTAGAAATTGCTAAAAAAAATCATGGTAGAAGTATGGTTTTTACATTTAAAAATCATCCTAGAACTCTTATAAATAAGGAAAATGGTCTAAAACTTTTAATGGATAATGAAAGAAAAACTGAGATTTTAGAAAAGCATGGTATTGATATAGTTTGTTTCCAAGAGTTTGATTCTGAATTCATGAAAATGACACCAAGAGAATTTATAAAATTTTTAATATTTGAATATAATATTAAAGGAATTGTTGTAGGATTTAATTATAAATTTGGATATAAAAATTTAGGAAATGTAGAGCTTTTAAGAGAACTGCAAGATGAATATGGTTATGAATTGCATGTGATGGAGCCATATATATATAATGGTGAAGTAATAAGTAGTACCAGAATAAGAAAATCATTAGAAAATGGCGATGTACTAGAAGCAAGTAAGATGTTGGAAACACCATACTCCTTAAGAGGTGAGGTGGTTCATGGAAAGAAAATTGGACGAACAATAGGTTTCCCTACAGCTAACCTGAAATTCAATAAAAATTTTGTTTTACCTAAGTGTGGTGTATATTATACTAATGTTAAGGTAAATAATAATATATATAAGAGCATTACATCTATTGGAAATAATCCTACAGTAAATGGTGACAAAATAACAGTAGAAACATACATATTAGATTTTGATAGAGATATATATGGAATACAGATTGATGTTAGATTTATGAAAAGAATTAGAGATAACGAAAAATTTAATAACCTAGAAGAATTAAGAAATAAACTTGAACAAGACAAAGCATTTGCAAAAAATGAAAACTATGTGTCGAGTTAAATAATATAGTTTACAATAATAGTTACTTTTGATATAATAACTCATGGAACCTAATTCTAAGTTTAAAGGTGCCATCTTTTTACTTGGTACTAGGGGATAATTAATATAATACACGGAGGTGCACTTATAATGGATAAGGCAAGAAAATTAGAAATAATTAAGAAATTTGGAAGAAGTGAAGGGGATACTGGTTCACCAGAAGTTCAAATCGCATTACTTTCTGAAAGAATCAAGTATTTAACTGAACATTTAAAAGTTCACAAAAAAGATCACCACTCAAGAAGAGGATTATTAATGATGGTTGGTCAAAGAAGAGGTCTTTTAAACTATTTAAGTGATCAAGATATCGAAAGATACAGAACTATTGTCAAAGAATTAGGTTTAAGAAGATAATTTTTAGAGCGGATTGTTCCGCTCTATTATTTTAAAATATACAAAAACTACCAAAATAACAAAAAAACAACAATAGTTGATGAACCTAAAGGGAGGTCAAGAATTATGAATAATGTTCTAACGACTGAAATCGCTGGAAGAGAATTAAAAGTTGAGTTCGGAAAAGTGGGTATGTTATCAAATGCCGCAACATTTACTAGTTATGGAGATACAGTGATTTTAACTAATGTTAATGCATCGCCAGAACCAAGAACAGGTATAGACTTTTTTCCGTTAAGTGTTGAATATGAAGAAAGACTATATGCAGTAGGAAAAATTCCGGGTGGATTTATTAAAAGAGAAGGAAGACCATCGGAAAAAGCAATATTAAATGGTAGAGCTGTTGATAGAACAATAAGACCTCTATTTCCTAAAGGATACAGAAATGATGTTCAAGTAGTTACTACAGTTGTATCAGTAGAAAAGGATAATTTACCAGAAATTTTAGCAATTAATGCAGCATCACTAGCATTATGTCTTTCAAGCATTCCTTATACAATCCCAACAGCAGCAGTACAAGTAGGAATTATAGATGGAAAATTTATTACAAACCCGGATACAGAAGGACGTGAAAAAAGCACCCTTCATTTAACAGTATGTGCTACTAAAGAAAGAGTAATGATGATTGAAGCTGGTGGTCAAGAAATACCAGAAGATAAAATGATAGATGCTATTAAATATGGCTTCGATGAATGCCAAAAGATTATAGCATTCCAAGAAGAAGCTATGGCTAAATTCGGCAAGAAGAAGGATGAACCAGTATTATATGCTGTAGATGCAGGAATAGAAAAAGAAGTTAAAGAATTTGCACAAGATATGGTTAAAGATGCAATGTATATAATGGATAAAGATGAAAGAAATGCAGCTATAGATCTTGTGTATGAAAAAGTTACTGAAGAGTTTGCTGAAAAATATCCTGATAATATGGGTGATATTAAAGAAATTCTATATACTATGCAGAAAAAAGTTGTAAGACATATGCTTTTAAAAGAAAAGAGAAGACCAGATGGAAGAGCTTTTGATCAAGTAAGACCTCTAGGTTGTGAAGTTGGTATTTTACCAAGAACACATGGAACAGGATTGTTTACAAGAGGATTAACTCAAGTAATGACTGTAGCAACACTAGGATCAATAAGTGAAATTCAAATATTAGATGGAATAGATGAAGCACAATCAAAGAGATATATGCATCACTATAACTTCCCAGGATATAGTGTTGGTGAAGTAAAACCTTTAAGAGGACCTGGAAGAAGAGAAATTGGTCATGGAGCTTTAGCAGAAAGAGCACTTGAACCATTAATTCCTTCAGAAGAAGAGTTCCCTTATACAATTAGATTAGTATCTGAAGTTTTAAGTTCTAATGGATCAACTTCACAAGCATCAGTTTGTGGTTCAACACTAGCATTATTAGATGCAGGTGTGCCAATTAAGAGACCAGCTGCAGGTATTGCAATGGGACTTATCACATCAGAAGATTTATCTGAAGAAGCAGTATTAACAGATATTCAAGGAATAGAAGATTTCTTTGGAGACATGGATTTTAAAGTAGCTGGAACAACAGAAGGTATAACTTCTATTCAAGTTGATACAAAACTTCAAGGGTTTAGTTTTAACGTAGTTGAAAATGCAATTAGAGATGCAAGAAAAGCAAGACTTACTATAATAGATAAAATTAATGAATGTATGTCTGCTCCAAGAGAAGATGTTTCATTATATGCGCCAAAGACACAAATAATGAACATAAATCCTGACAAAATAAGAGATGTTATTGGAGCTGGAGGAAAAGTAATTAATAAAATAATTCAAGATACAGGAGTTAAGATTGACATAAAAGAAGATGGAACTGTATTTGTAAGCTCAACTGACCATGAAGGTGTTAAAGAAGCTCTTAAGATAATAGATGGCTTAACAAAAGAAGTAAAAGCTGGTGAAGTTTATTTAGGTAAGGTTACTAAAATAACTACATTTGGAGCTTTTGTTGAAATCTTACCTAGCAAGGAAGGATTAGTTCATATTTCTAAGTTAGCAAATGAAAGAGTAAATAAAGTAGAAGATGTAGTTTCTATTGGAGACGAAATTCTTGTAAAGGTAACAGAAATTGATAATCAAGGAAGAATTAATCTTTCAAGAAAAGATGCTTTATTAGATAATGAAAATAAAGATGAAAAGTAAAAGGCATTAAATTGCCTTTTTTTTAACTAAAAAGGAGGGCAAGTACAAAATGTATAATACATATACCCTTAAAAACGGATTACGAGTCGTAACTGAAAAAATTGAATATCTTAATTCTGTAAGTGTTGGAGTTATGGTTCAAAATGGGTCTAGAAATGAAAGCAAAGAAGTTAATGGAATATCTCATTTTATTGAACATATGTTTTTTAAAGGAACTGATAAAAGAACCTCAAAAGGAATAATGGAAGAAATAGAAAATGTAGGAGGGCAAATTAATGCTTTCACAAGTAAGGAAGCTACATGCTATTATGTTAAAGCATTAAATACTCACTTGGATTTATCTTTAGACATTCTTTCAGATATAATGTTAAATGCTAAATTCGATCCGGATGAAATAGAAAAAGAAAAGGGAGTAGTAGTTGAAGAAATTAATATGAGTGAAGATTCCCCTGAAGACGTATTAGATGATGCACATTCTAAGGTGTGTTTTAATGAAGATGAATTGGGATATCCTATTTTAGGAACTATACCTTTAGTAAAATCCTTCACAAGAGAAAAAATATTAAAATTCATTGATGAAAAATATACTCCATTTAATTCTGTAATATCAATTTGTGGAAAATTTGATGATAAAGAACTAGAGGATTTACTTAATAAATACTTTGGCGAGTGGAAAAATGATAACAAATATAAACCTGAATATTCAAAAACAGAGATTCAAGTTGGTTCTGCTTATGTTAAAAAAGAAATTGAACAACTTCATATTTCTTTGGGGTCACAAGGGTTACCTTATGGAGATGAAAATAATTATGCGTTAGTTCTTCTTAACAATATATTTGGTAATGGAGCTTCATCTATCCTCTTTCAAAAGGTAAGAGAAGAATTAGGATTGTGTTATTCTATAGCATCTTATTTACAGCCATTTCAAGAAGTCGGTACATTAAATATATATGCTGGCTTAAATAGAAACTATGGAGAAAAGGCATTAGAAGTTATAGATAAAGAAATAAAGTTATTTAGTAAAAATGGAATAACTAATGAGCAGTTTCAGATAAATAAAGAGAAAATTAAAGCAAATTATATTTTAGGTTTGGAAAGTACTAGTTCTAGAATGTTCTCAAATGCAAAAACTTTTCTTTTTAGAAATATGATAAAAACACAAGAAGAAGTTATTAAGAAAATAGATAATATAAGTAAAGATGATATTCAATATGTATTAGAAAAGTGTTTTAATAATGGAATTTTAAATGCAGCTTATGTTGGCCAGGATGTAGAATATACTAAATTGGACTCTATAATTCTTAAAAATGTTAAGGCTTATGATAATTCTGATATTAGTGGTAAACAGAAGTTATAAAAAATTATGTAATAATTAACCTCTTTTTCTCATATTATTTTATGAGTATTATAAAGGAGGTTTTTTTATGGGTGAAGAAAATAAGATAAAATATTTAAGTGACATAGAAAGATATGAACTGATTAATGTTAATGATGGGGAAAAATATGATTATTTACTTAATAATGATTTGATAATAGATGATGATGGAAACTTTAAATATTTAATAGTTAATTTAAATGGTGGGAAATTTAATATCTTTAGCAGTAAGGATTTTTTAGAAATTCCATGGAGTTGTGTAAAAAAAATTGGTGCTAAAACAATTATTCTAGATGCAGAAGAGGATGTAATAAAGAAGGTTAAGCTGTAATTGGGAGGAAATTCAATGAAAATAGTCGTACAAAAATTTGGAGGAACTTCAGTCTCTACTGAAGATAACAGAAAAAAAGTTGTTGAAAAGGTAGAAGGTGCAATTAAAAAGGGGTATAGTCCTGTTGTTGTTGTATCAGCAATGGGAAGAAAGGGTGAACCTTATGCTACAGATACATTATTATCCTTAATTGATGATAAATTTAAAAATACAAATAAATTAGCGCAAGATTTACTTATGTGCTGTGGAGAAATAATTAGCTCTGTGGTTATGAGCAAAGAATTGTTTAATTCTGGAATTGATGCTATACCACTTACTGGAGGGCAAGCAGGTATATTTACTGATAGCAATTTTACTGATGCTGATTGCATTGAAACTACACCTAAGAAAATTTTAGATTTAGTATCACAAGGAAGGGTTCCTGTGATTACTGGATTTCAGGGAATTACTGAAAATGGATATTTTACTACCCTCGGAAGAGGTGGAAGTGATACTACAGCATCAATTTTAGGGGTAGCATTAAAAGCAGCAGCTATTGAAATATATACTGATGTTGATGGTATTATGACAGCTGATCCTAGAGTTGTTAAAAATGCAAATTTAATTGATGTTATAAGTTATAATGAGGTATTTCAATTAGCTGATAAGGGAGCAACTGTAATACACCCTAAGGCAGTGGAAATTGCGATGGAAGGAAATATACCTATTTTTATTAAGAATACAATGAATAGTTGCAAAGGAACACTTATAAATAATTTTGGAGATAAGGCTACTGATAGATTGATGACAGGAATAACGAGCCAAAAGAACAGAATCCAAGTTTCGATTAGAGCAACAGATAATGAAGGTAATTCTAAATATAAAAATGTTTTAGATTTAGTGGCAGCTAATAATATAAGTTTAGATTTAATAAATATTTTCCCTAAAGAGCAAATTTTCACTATAACTCAAAATGATAAAAATATTTTAGAAGATGTTTTAGAAGCTGCTAATTTAGAATATACCTTGATTGAAAATTGTAGCAAAGTAGCAGTTATTGGTTCAAGAATGAAAGGAATACCAGGGGTAATGGCAAAGATTATAAAAGCTTTAAGCGAAAATAATATTGAAGTATTGCAAACAGCAGATTCACATATGACAATTTGGTGTCTGGTGCATTCTGAAAATGAAAAGGAAGCTATAAATGTCTTACATAAAACTTTTAAGTTGTAGAAGATAAATTAATTAGTTATTATTTATTACAATAATGAATAAAATACCTCCTAGTGTAAAGAATAAAAAAAGTATAGGAGGTATTTATTTATGAAGGAATATAATTTAAATAACAATAATATAGAAAAAGAAGATGAAAATAAAACAAAGGTACAGGATAAAATTGAAGATGTAAAGGAACTTGGTAATATGGCTTTGGCAAATCCTAATAAGAGAATTCAAGTTTTATCAATAATAGGGCAGATAGAAGGACATTCAGTTCTTCCACCTCAAACAAAAGCTACAAAATACGAGCATATAATTCCACAGTTAATTGATATTGAGCAAAATGAAGAAGTTAAGGGATTATTAATAGTATTAAATACTGTAGGAGGAGATGTGGAAGCAGGGCTTGCTATTTCTGAAATGATCCGCAGCATGTCAAAACCAACGGTATCAATAGTAATTGGTGGAGGGCATTCCATAGGGGTACCACTTGCAACATCGGCTGATTTTTCATTTATTACTCCATCAGCAACAATGATTGTACATCCGGTAAGGATGAATGGATTTGTAATTGGGGTATCACAAACTTTTGAATATTTTAAAAAAATGCAGGAAAGAATAAATGATTTTATTGTGAGAACATCAAAAATCAAATTAGAAACATTGCAAGAATTTATGCTCAAAACTAATGATTTACTTAATGATGTGGGTACAATGTTAGTTGGAAAGCAAGCTGTTGATTGTGGATTGATTGATGAAGTTGGAGGAGTACATGAAGCATTAGATAAATTAAATGAACTTATAGAAAAATAGGAGTATTTTAAAGGTTATAGAAAAAATCTATAGCCGATTTTTGTTTTTAGTGTTATCTTATTAAAGGAGAGTAGATATTTATATTTAAACATAAATAAGAGGTGATGAAGTTTTGAGCAGGACTAAAGGGAAAAATAGGACTACAAAAAATAAAAAGGAAGAAAATACAGTAAATCCTGAAATTGTTGGTATAGTATATATTGCTACTGGAATAATATTAGGAATTGCAATATATACTTCTTTAGCAGGTATATTGTCTATTTTGGCCCAAAGAGTATCGTATGCAGTAATTGGAATAGGTGCTAATGCATTACCTCTTTATCTTATATATTTTGGATTTCAATATATAAAAACAAGAGGTAATATTGAGATTAAAAAAAGTTTTTGGGGAATTACTATTTTAGTAATTGTTATTATGTTAACTTTTGGAATTATAAATATTCAAACTATAGGTGAGTCAAGTGATTTTTTTGCAAATATAAAGCAAATAATTAGTGATGATAATCAAACTATGCATGGAGGAATATTATCTTATATTATATGTTATCCGCTTAATAAGATTATTGGGGCATTAGGAACTTATGTCATACTTCTTACATTTTCAATTATTGCAATTATTTTGATTTTTGATATCACATTATATGATTTAGGGCTAAAAGCTTACAATAAAGGTGAAGAATTAAGAAATGTTAGAAGTAAAAGGATTAAAGAAAAAAATGAATATCAAGTTGCAGATGAAGAATTCATTAATATAGTAGATAACAATGAGAATAAAGATAAAATAGAAGATGAAAAAGAAACTTTTTTATCTAATGTTGACAAGAAAATAAAAATTTTAGACTTTATGAAGAATTCTCAGGAAAATAATGAGCTTTCGCCAGAATTGAAGTCTGAAATCTCATCAGACATTCAAGTAGAAAGTTTTGTAGAAAAGAGTTCACAAAATATTTCACATAAAAAAGAAAAGTTAGATAATGATGTTAAAGATGTTGTTAATAAAGAAATACAGGAGCATATTTCTGAGCAGAAGGAACAAAGAGAATACAAGCATCCAAGTCTTGAGTTATTAAAATTAAATTCAAATACAAAGCTTAATAGCAGTGATAAAAAAGAATTAATAGAAAATGCTAATAAACTTGAGGAGATATTATCTAATTTTGGAGTTGATGCTAAAGTTACTCAAGTAACAAAGGGACCATCGGTTACAAGGTTTGAACTTCAACCAAGTCCTGGAGTTAAAGTAAGCAAAATAGTAAATTTATCTGATGATATAGCTTTGGGGCTTGCTGCTTCAGGAATAAGAATAGAAGCCCCAATTCCAGGAAAAGCTGCAGTTGGTATAGAAGTGCCGAATGGAAAACAAACACCAGTATTTTTGAGAGAAGTATTAGAAAATGATGAATTTATAAACTCAAAGAAAAATTTAGCTTTTGCTTTAGGAAAAGATATTTCTGGCAAATGTGTTGTAGGAGATTTGTGCAAAATGCCTCATACGCTAATTGCAGGGGCCACTGGTTCTGGGAAAAGTGTATGTATAAATGCACTTATAATAAGTTTATTATATAAGTATAATCCAGATGAAGTTAAACTTCTTATGGTTGACCCTAAAGTGGTTGAATTAAATGTTTATAATGGAATACCACATCTTCTTATACCAGTTGTTACAGATCCCAAAAAAGCGGCTGCAGCTTTAAATTGGGCAGTAAATGAAATGACTAATAGATATAAGCTGTTTGCGGATTCTGGAGTAAGAAATATGGAGTCGTATAACGAACTATATAATAAAGGGGCAATCGAACAAAAGCTACCTTATATAGTTATAATTGTAGATGAGTTAGCAGATCTTATGATGGTTTGTCCTAATGATGTGGAAGATTATATTGGAAGATTGGCCCAAATGGCTAGAGCTGCTGGTATGCATTTAGTTATAGCAACTCAAAGGCCATCTGTAGATGTTATAACTGGAGTAATTAAAGCAAATATACCATCAAGAATATCTTTTGCAGTTTCATCACAAATAGATTCAAGAACTATTTTGGATGGATCAGGAGCAGAAAAGCTTTTGGGAAAAGGAGATATGTTATATTATCCAGTAGGAGAAAGTAAGCCACTTAGAGTTCAGGGGTGTTTTATATCAGAAGAGGAAGTTGAGCAAGTTGTTTCATTTATTAAAAGTGAGCAAGGAGATATTAATTACGAAGAAGATATAATTGACCACATAAATAATAATTCTGATTCTAAAACTTCAGATCCAAATGAGAAAGATGAAGAAGTTGATGAATTGCTTAGTGAAGTAATAAATGTTGTTGTAGAATATGGTCAAGCATCAACTTCATTTATTCAAAGAAAGTTTAGAATAGGATTTAATCGTGCATCCAGAATCATGGATCAATTAGAAGAACGAGGAATCATATCTGAAAAAGATGGTAGTCGGCCAAGACAAGTACTTGTTAGTAGACAACAATTAATGGAAGATGGCAGTGATGATGAGAATTAAATGTTTAGAAATTTGAATTATATATGAAATTATAATTAACTTTATGTAAATTTTTTTATAGAGTATATAATACGGATATTAATATGGTTTATAGTATAATAATTAGCTTGTAAAATGCAATTTTATTTTGTTATAATATAAACTATTAAAATACAGGAGGATTAGAATTTGAATCAAAGTAAAATAGAAATAATAAACGAGCAAGAAAGAAATGATAATATTTTAAATAAATATAAAGTTGGAATGGTGAGTTTAGGCTGTGATAAAAATAGAGTTGACTCTGAGATAATACTAGGCAAGATGAGTGATGAGTATGTAATCACAAATGATCCTAAAAATGCAGACATAATTATTGTAAATACATGTGGATTTATAGAAAGTGCAAAACAAGAGTCTATTGATACAATTTTAGAAATGGCAGATTATAAATTAAATTATAAATGTAAATTGCTTATTGCTACAGGATGTTTAACACAAAGGTATGGTGATGAATTAGGAAAGTTAATACCTGAAATTGATATAATGCTTGGAGTAAATGATTATAACAAAATAAATGAATTAATTACAGATTTTATAGAAGGAAATAAGCTGGCTTCAGAACTTTTAAATTATTCAGATGAGAATATTAATGAGGGGAAAAGAATTCTTACAACTCAAAAAGAAAGTGCATATATTAGAATTGCAGAAGGTTGTAATAATTTTTGTACATATTGCATAATTCCTAAAATAAGAGGAAAATTTAGAAGTAGAAGCATGGAAAACATTATAAATGAAGCAAAAGATTTAAGTGAAAATGGAGTACAAGAAATAATATTAATAGCTCAAGATACAACATTATATGGTAATGATATTTATGGAAAGAAAAGTCTTCACTTATTACTGAAAGAATTATCTAAAATAGAAAAAATTAAGTGGATTAGGGTTTTGTATTGTTATCCAGAAGAAATATATGAAGAACTAATTGATGAAATTGCTAATAATGAGAAGGTAGTAAAATATCTAGATTTGCCAATTCAACACATAAGTGATAAAATTCTAAAACTTATGGGAAGAAAAACTACTAAGCAAGATATATTAAATAAAATAAATAAATTAAGAGAAAAAATTTCAGGTATTGTTTTAAGAACTACTTTTATAGTTGGTTTCCCAAATGAAGGGGAAGAAGAATTCAATGAAATAATAGACTTTGTTAAGGAGTATAAGCTTGAAAAGGTAGGTGTATTCACTTATTCACAAGAAGAAGATACACCAGCTGCAAAGATGAGTGGTCAAGTTTTAGAAGAAATAAAGAAAAAAAGAGAAGAGCAATTAATGTTGGTACAAAGAGATATTTCAGAAGAAATAAATAAATTGAAAATTGGGAAAATATATGATATTCTTGTTGAGGGATATGATGGAAATAAATATTGTGGAAGAAGTTATGAAATGGCTCCTAATATAGATGGAAATGTGTTCTTTGAATCAGATAAGAATATTAATATTGGTAAATTCGTAAAAGTAAAAATAGTTAAAAATATGGATTATGATTTGGTAGGAGTTGTTGTCAATGAACCTTGCAAATAAGTTAACCTTAATTAGAATTTTTTTGGTTCCTGTTTTTTTAGTATTTTTAGCAGTTAAAGATATACCATATGGAAGCTTTATAGCTACGTTCATATTTGTTTTAGCTTCTTTAACTGATAAGTTAGATGGATATATTGCGCGAAGCAGAAATCAAATAACTAATTTTGGAAAGTTTATGGATCCATTAGCAGATAAATTATTGGTTACAGCAGCGCTAATTTCGTTAGTAGAATTACACGTTGTACCATCATGGGCTGCAATTGTAATAATAGCACGTGAATTTGCAGTTTCGGGATTAAGATCAATAGCAGCAGCACAAGGAAGAGTTATTGCTGCTAGCTGGTGGGGAAAGATAAAGACTGTTATACAGATAATTGCAATAATATTACTATTGTTAAAAGTAAATATACATGAGGCTAAACTTTTGAAAATATTTGTGATTGATAATCATTATGTAAAAGAATTTTTTGCTATAGCACCAACGATAGCACTTATGTTAGCTGTTGTTGTTACTTTAATTTCTGGTTATGATTATTTTAAGAAAAATAAGGAAGCAGTATCTATTGATAAGTAGAAAATTTGAAATGTTAATAAAAATATTATCTATTTGAAAAATTATTGTTTAAAAATATAAAATATGGATATAAATTAAATAATTCCTTCTTTCATTAAGTAAAGAAGGGATTTTTAATAGATTTTATTATTGACTATAGTTTAAAATTAATCTATAATAGATAAAGAACATAAGTTCGATAGAAGGGAGTTAATTAGTATTATGGGAAATATAAATGCAGAAAAGTTAAAAGCAATTGAAAGCGCTATGAGTCATATAGAAAAACAATTTGGTAAAGGAGCGGTAATGAAATTAGGTGATCATAATATTTCAAATATGGATGCTATATCAACTGGTTGTTTAGATTTAGATATAGCACTTGGAATTGGTGGAGTACCTAAAGGAAGAATTATTGAAATTTATGGACCAGAAAGTTCAGGAAAAACTACAATTGCTCTTCATATAGCAGCAGAATCTCAAAAAAAGGGAGGAGCTGTAGGATATATTGATGCAGAGCACGCGTTAGATCCTAGTTATGCACAGAAGCTTGGAGTTGATGTTGACAGCTTAATAATTTCTCAACCTGATACAGGAGAGCAAGGATTGGAGATTGCTGAAGCTTTAGTTCGTTCAGGAGCAATTGATGTTCTTGTAGTAGACTCAGTTGCAGCATTAGTTCCAAAGGCGGAAATTGAGGGTGAGATGGGAGATTCACATATTGGACTTCAAGCAAGACTTATGTCACAAGCATTAAGAAAATTAGCAGGTACAATAAATAAAACAAATTGTGTTGCAATATTTATAAATCAATTAAGAGAGAAAGTAGGGGTTATGTTTGGTTCGCCAGAAACAACAACTGGTGGAAGAGCATTAAAATTCTATGCGTCAGTAAGGCTTGATATCCGAAGAATTGACTCTATTAAACAGGGTGATGCTATTATTGGAAATAGAACAAGAATTAAAGTTACTAAAAATAAAGTTGCACCACCATTTAAGCAAGCAGAATTTGATATTATGTACAATGAGGGAATTTCAAGATTTGGTAATATAGTTGATGTAGGTGTAAAAGAAGAAATAGTTCAAAAAAGTGGGGCATGGTTCTCGTATGGAGATATAAGACTAGGGCAAGGAAGAGAAAATGCAAAACTTTATTTGAAGGAGAATCCAGAAGTAGCTTTAGATATAGAAAATCAAATCAGAGAAAAATATAGCCTTCCGTTAGCTGAAGCAATTAAAGAAAATTTATCTAGTGAAGTAGAATCAAATAAAATAAGTGATTCAAATAGTTCAAGTGTTGAAAAAGATAAAGAATAATTAAATAATTTTGAGATATATTAAAACTTATTTTTGAATAAAAAATATTGTATTTAGTATGTAGTGCAAATGCTATGAATGCCACTAATACAGCACGATACAGGATAAGCCCATTATATGAGCAAACTTGACATAATATTGTTTTTCATATAGAATAAAAAGGAATACTGGTTTATCATATTCCAAATACAGTGAGAAGAATATGACACCTACTATACTTTCTTGTTAGTAATATAATGAGAAAATAATAAATTAGGAGGTGTTTATGTGGAAATAGCTGGAATGATATTAATAGATATTGTTGTTCTATTAGTATTGGGAATAGTGGTTTATAAAACGATTCAAAATACGTCAAAAGCGAAGATTGAATCGCTTGAAAAAGAAGCAAAGGAAGTTTTAGATAAAGCTAAAAAGGAAGCAGAATCAACTAAAAAAGAGTCTATCCTTGAAGCAAAAGAAGAACTTCATAGATTAAGAAATGATTTTGATAAGGAGTCTCGTGACAGAAGAAATGAGATTCAAAGGCTTGAAAGAAGAGTAATTCAAAGAGAGGAAGCTCTTGATAAAAAGAGTGAACTTCTTGAAAAGAAGGACGAAACAATCAATGAAAGAATGCTTGAGTTAGATCAAGTAGAAGCACAGGTACAGAAGCTTTATGATGAAAGAAGAGTGGAACTTGAAAGAGTAGCTGCACTTTCAACAGAAGAAGCAAGAGGGATTCTTTTAGATGAGATTAGAAAAGAAATCACACATGATGCTGCCTTAATGATAAAAGATATTGAAAGTAAGGCAAAAGAAGAAGCAGAGAAGAGGGCGCGTGAAATAATAACAACTGCGATCCAAAGATGTGCTGCTGATCATGTGTCAGAATCAACTGTACACGTTGTTGCACTACCGAATGATGAGATGAAAGGTAGAATAATAGGTAGAGAAGGAAGAAACATTAGAACCTTGGAAACATTAACAGGAGTAGATTTAATTATTGATGATACTCCAGAAGCAGTCATTCTTTCTAGCTTTGATCCAATTAGGCGCGAAGTTGCAAGAATGGCACTAGAAAAGTTAATAGTGGATGGCAGAATACATCCAGCAAGAATCGAAGAGATGGTTGAAAGAGCAACTAGAGACGTAGAAAATAGTATAAAAGAAGAAGGAGAGCAAGCAGCTCTTGAAACTAGTGTACATGGACTACATCCAGAAATTATTAGACTTCTTGGTAGATTAAAGTATAGAACAAGTTATGGGCAAAATGTTTTAAAACATTCCATAGAAGTTTCATACTTAGCTGGCTTAATGGCTTCAGAGCTAGGTTTAGATGTTACTTTAGCTAAAAGAGCTGGATTACTACATGATATTGGTAAAGCTGTTGACCAAGAGCAAGAGGGACCTCATGCTTTAATTGGTGGAGATTTAGCTAAAAAGTATCATGAATCACCATTAGTAATTAATGCAATAGCAGCACATCATTCAGATGTAGAAATGCAATCTTTAGAAGCTGTACTAGTTCAAGCAGCAGATGCAATATCAGCAGCTAGACCAGGAGCTAGAAGAGAGACATTAGAAGCATACATTAAGAGATTGGAAAAGTTAGAAGAAATTGCAAATTCACATGAAGGTGTAGAAAAGTCATATGCCATTCAAGCTGGTAGAGAGATTAGAATTATGGTTAAACCAGATAAAGTAGACGATGCTGGAACAGTTGAATTGGCACGTAGTCTAGTAAAGAGTGTCGAGGAAGAACTTGAATATCCAGGTCAAATTAAAATTAATGTTATAAGAGAAACTAGAGCAGTAGATTTTGCCAAGTAATAAAATGAAGTATATTTTATTTTAAAATGAAATATACTTCATTTTTTTGATAAACAAATTTAAAAAAAATATTGTTTAGAAAAGGAATTTAAGATAAAATATAGAATATAATTAATGTAAACGATTCGCATAATAAATTCTAGGAGGAATAACAAAAATGGAAGTATTAAAAGTATCAACAAAATCAAATCCTAATTCTGTAGCTGGAGCACTAGCAGCAATAATAAAAGAAAAGAACACTGCAGAAATACAAGCAGTTGGCGCAGGAGCAATAAATCAGGCTGTTAAGGCCATTGCTATTGCAAGAGGTTTTATAGCACCTAGTGGAAAAGATATCATATGTGTACCTGCATTTACAGATATACAAATAGATGGGGAAGAAAGAACAGCA
Source organism: Clostridium sp. YIM B02555 (assembly GCF_022320955.1). Classification (NCBI taxonomy): domain Bacteria; kingdom Bacillati; phylum Bacillota; class Clostridia; order Eubacteriales; family Clostridiaceae; genus Clostridium; species Clostridium sp. YIM B02555. Next base: position 641,047 of record NZ_JAKJJY010000001.1, read on the forward strand.
ATAAAATTAATAGTACAACCTAGATAGAAAGCTATTTTAAAACATGTGCGGTGATTTTTAAGTTGAAATTATTAATAAAAACGATTATACTATAATAGTTAAACGCTATATGTATTAATTTTTAATAAAAGAGGTGTATATTATGATAGAAAAACAAGTTTCAGTAAAAAATTCATCTGGTCTTCACGCTAGACCTGCAACATTATTAGTTAAAAAAGCTTCATCATTCAAATCTGACGTTAGTATTGAATATAACGGAAAGAAAGCAAATGTAAAGAGCTTAATTGGTGTTTTATCTTTAGCAGTAACTAAAGATGCAGTGATCAAAGTTATAGCTTCAGGTGATGACGAAGCTTTAGCAGTTGAAGAAATCGTAAAATTAGTTGAAACTTTAGAAGACTAATATATGTAAAATAAGGTTCCGTATTTTTTAATATGGAACCTTTTTTTATATTAGTTTTAAAATTTGATAGTCAAATATAAAAAAGATATGATATAATACGAATGATGAAACGAAAAGAATAAAATATATTCGTGTGGAGGTTTTTTGATGAGAAATTTATATAGTACACCATTAAATTCAAGATATGCATCTAAAGAAATGAGTTTTATTTTTTCAGATGATATGAAATTTACAACTTGGAGAAAATTATGGGTTGCTCTAGCTGAAGGAGAAAGAGAACTTGGATTAAATATAACAGAAGAGCAAATTAAAGAACTGAGAGATCATATAAATGATATTAATTATGAAGTGGCAGCTGAAAAAGAAAAAGAAGTTAGACATGATGTTATGAGCCATGTATATGCATATGGATTACAATGCCCAAGCGCAAAAGGAATTATACATTTAGGAGCTACATCTTGTTATGTTGGAGATAATACAGATATCATAATAATGAGAGATGCTTTAAATTTAATTAAGAATAAAATAGTTACTGTTTTGAATCATTTGAAAAAATTTGCATTAGAATATAAAGATATGCCAACATTAGGTTTTACTCATTTTCAACCAGCTCAATTGACTACAGTAGGTAAAAGAGCTACATTATGGATGCAAGATTTAGTTATGGATGTTGAAAATATTGATTTCTTATTATCGACTTTAAAGCTTAGAGGAGTAAAAGGAACAACTGGAACTCAAGCTAGCTTTATGGAACTTTTTGATGGAGATGAAAGTAAGGTTAAAGCATTAGATACAATAGTTGCAGAAAAAATGGGATTTGAAAAGAGTTATGGAGTTACAGGTCAAACTTATCCAAGAAAATTAGATTCTATAGTATTAAATACTTTATCAGAAGTTGCGCAAAGTGCATATAAATTTAGTAACGATTTAAGGTTACTTCAAAACATGAAGGAGATGGAAGAACCGTTTGAAAAGAATCAAATAGGATCATCTGCTATGGCATATAAGAGAAATCCTATGAGAAGTGAAAGAATTAGTGCATTGGCTAGATATGTTATAGTTGATGCGTTAAATCCAGCTATAACTGCAGGAACTCAATGGTTTGAGAGAACTTTAGATGATTCTGCTAATAAGAGATTGTCTGTAGCAGAAGGGTTCTTGGCTCTAGATGGGGTGTTGAATTTATACATTAATATAGCTGAAAATATGGTAGTATATGATAAGGTAATAGCATCGCATGTACTTAGAGAATTACCATTTATGGCAACTGAAAACATAATGATGGAAGCTGTAAAAAGAGGTAAGGATAGACAAGAATTACATGAACAAATAAGAGTACACTCAATGGCTGCGGCTCAAAGAGTAAAAGGCGAAGGTCTGGATAATGACTTGATTGATAGAATTATAGGTGATGCTTCATTTGGTCTTTCTAAAGATGAGATTTTAGCAATTATTGATCCGACTAAATTCGTTGGAAGAGCACCAGGCCAGGTTATAGAGTTTATTGAAGAATATGTGAATCCAATCATTGATAATAATGAAGAAGCTTTAAAAATTAAAAGTGAAATAAATGTTTAATTAATAGATACTTAAATGAAGAGGGGATTGAAAAGCAATTTTTCAATCCCCTTGTTTTTGTGGTTGGAAAATTAGTTTTATTGAAATCTTAAGGCTCTAAGTGTTGGATACTTATTTGGATATATCTCACTAAGAGGATAATTTAGTTTGTTATAGCTATGGCAGCAATATAAGCAATCGTTATTTGGTAGTTTGTAAGTTATGAATCCATTATGAAAGTAGCGGCCTATTTTAGGAGTATAAAATTGAATTAAATCACCTTTTGATAACAAACTATCGTTAGGAACCTTAATAGCTAAATTATTATTTATTAAATAAGAGTAAAGCTCTTGTACCCGAATCCAGGAATTAGTATAAGGGGCCCATATTTTATTCTTTTTTAAACCACCAGAATAAAGTATTTGAGAAGCGAAGTTGGTGCAGTCACCTCCAATACCTTCAAAATATTTATATTCAGGATTTGGAGTTAATGCAAAGGTTTCCGCGTAAGTACAAGCAGATAAAATATTAAAACTGTAAGAGTCTCTATCTCTTGCACTAAGATAAAAAGATGATTCACAAGTATTGAAGGTTTCATTTGTAGAATTAATTAGGGGGAAATTTGTTTCAATGACAAAGTCATCTTTATAATATTTTAAACACTTTATTTTAGATAAAGGAGTGTCTAATAAGTAATTATATAAAATAGGATTATCTTCATTTTCAATCAAAAGTTGTATTTTGAAATTATTTTGCAAATTTTCTAAAATAGTAATATATTCAGAAATATAGGAAGAAATTATTTTAGTTGGAGCATTTTTTAATTTGAAGCAGATTCTTAAGTTGAGTTTTAATTTTATTATTTCTTTATTCTTTTCCAAAATACTATATTTATAGGTGAAATGAATATTTTCAAGTATTGAATTAATAAATTTCCGATATTTATAAAGTTGTAGTTTATCTAAGTAAATTTTTTCTAAAATCAAATGATTAATATAAGGAGACATATCAGGAACTAAATTGAGGTTATCATAAGGAGTTGAAAGTAGATGACATAAATCATATAAAACTTTTGATAACATTAATATTTCTCGATTTAAAATTGTTAATAGTATATATGTATGATGAAAATTAAAAAAATATATACACGATTGAAATTAAAAAATATGTACACAAAAATTCTTTTGATTACTTAAAATCTAAAAGTAAAAAATTTAACTTGTAGATATAATAATTATAATAAATATGCTATAATACAATATAAATGAGTTTTTTTACAAATTACTATAAATTTATATTAAAATAATCAAATTATATTTAGAAAAATATATAAATTTGTTAAGTGAGCTTACAAATTACATATTATTGTAAGTTGGACAAAATTTATGAAGATTTTTATAAAGGAGCTATAAAAAGGAATGCAAGAATTATCTAACGTAATAGCTGATAGATATGAAGAAATAATTAAGATGATGAAAAGTTTTACAAATGAATATCTTAATGAAGAGTATATGAGAGTTTGTACTTTAGCTACAAAAACACTTTGTTTAAACAATGTAGAGCAGTTAAAAAAGGGGAAAAGTGCTTCATGGGCAGTTGGAGTGGTACATGCAATAGGAACATTAAATGATTTATTTGATTCAAAAGGAGTACCATACATTAAAGCTGTTGATTTATATAAGGCATTCAATGTTAGTAGTAGTACAGGTTCTAGTAAGTCTAAGGAAGTGAAAAATCTATTAAATTTATCAAAAGAAGATAAGCAATGGATTATAGTAGAGACTGATAAATCTAAAAGCACAAAAGATAATGTGTCTGAAGAAGAGGTAGCTGTTACAACAGAAGAAGTTAAAAATGAAACAAAAGAAGAATTAAAATTTACAGTAGAAAAGAATGTCATAATGGCACAGCAAATTGTTGATTATGCATGGAAACAAAAAAATTATAAGAACAAAGCAAAATATGCTAAAGAAGCATTAGCAATATGTGAAGATTGTTCAGATGCATATATTATTTTATCAAAAGATTCTAACTTGAATTCTAATGAAAGAAGAGCTTTTTTAGAAAAAGCAGTAAAAGCAGCGCAAAATGTTTTGAAAATTGATAATTTAGAAAATGCCCAACCTGAACTGCTTAATTCAAAAATTGCTGAACCTTTTTTTGGAGCTAAATATAATTTGGCAATTCATCTATGGGATAGTGGAGAAAGAGAGGCAGCAATAGAAAGTGCTCTTGAAATTTTAAAATATGATGAAAAAGATAGTTTAATGGTAAGGAGTATAGTAGTTAATTGGCTTCTTATTGAAAAGAAATATGAGCAATTAAAAAGTTTGATAGAAAAGTATGAAAAAGATAAATTAGCAGCTATTCATTATAGCAATGCAGTTTTATTATATAAAACAAAAGAAGTTAAAAATGCTGAACATGCATTAAGAAGAGCATATAAGAGAAATCCTCATGTTATACCATATATTTTAAAACAAAAAAAGGTACCAAATTTATTGCCAAGATTAATTAGATTTGGTAGCGAAGAGGAAGCTATGAAGTATGCTAGCCTAGGATTAGAAGTATGGAATGACGCTGATTTAATTAAATGGGTAAAAGAAAAGAAAAAAGATTTTGATATGGTAATACAAAATTAATACTTTACATATATATTACAATATGGTATTCTGTAACAGAAAATTAAATAAAAAATCTTCGGGGTTGGGTGAGATTCCCTACTGGCGGTATAGCCCGCTAGCTTTAAAAAGCAGATTCGGTTAGATTCCGAAGCCTACAGTTATAGTCTGGATGATAGAAGATAGTTATATAAATAATATTTAAAATTAAAATTTTAAATATATGTATTGCGATTAGAATTAAAGTTAAGCGTTTATAATCTTATTATTATTGAGCGTATTAAGGCAATACTATAATTTATTTGAGCCCTGAATTTATATTGAATTCAGGGTTTTTTGATGTTAGTTTGATATTAATAATAATACTAGGTAATAAAATAAGTTATTGATAAGGTTATATTACTATCAATAGTGAGTATAGAATTACTAGATTATTTATTTACATTATATTGAACATTAGGAATAAATTATTTTTAAAAGATAGTTTAAGCTAATTATAACGTCAACTAATAGAAATAAATTGTTTAAAATTTATTATAAATATTATAACTGCTATATCAGAGCTCTGGAGATTCAAATTTTCAGAGTTTTTTTGCGCGTATAAAAATCTCTAATTATTACAAAATTATATATAGATGAGTTTATGAGAAATACAAAAGATGTAAAGAAAGATTTAAATGGGAGATGATGAGTTTGGATGAGAAATATATGGATAGAGCATTAGAATTAGCAAAGAAAGGTATTGGTAGAGTTAATCCTAATCCGTTAGTTGGAGCAGTCATAGTTAAGGATAATGAAATAATAGGAGAAGGATATCATGAATGTTATGGAATGGCTCATGCTGAAAGAAATGCTATAAAGAATGCAGTGAGAGATGTAGTGGGAAGTACAATTTATGTGACCCTTGAACCATGTGCTCATTATGGAAAAACTCCACCGTGTGTAGATTTGTTAATTGAAAAAAGATTTAAAAAAGTCGTGATTGGAATGTTAGATCCAAATGAACTAGTTGCAGGAAAAAGCATAGAAAGATTGAAACAGCATGGTATTGAAGTTGTAGTTGGAATTAGAGAAGAGGAATGTAAAAAGTTAAATGAAATCTTTATTAAATACATTACATCAAAATTGCCCTTCGTAGTACTAAAAAGTGGAATGTCCATAGATGGTAAAATAGCAACATATAATGGCGAATCTAAATGGATAACCTCTAAAGAATCAAGAGAGGATTCGCAAAAGCTAAGAAATAGGCTAAATTCCATTATGGTTGGAATAAATACAGTTATTGCTGATGATCCAGAGCTTACTTGCAGAATTAATAAAGATAAGAATTTAATTAGGATTATTGTAGATACTAAACTTAGAATCCCTTTAGAGTCTAAAGTAATTTTAAATAGTGATAAAAAAACAATTATTGCAACTACTATAAATGCTGATGGAAATAAAAAACAAAAGCTAAGAGAATTAGGAATAAAAATTATAGAAGTACCAAGTAAAAATAATAAGGTGGACTTAAAAGAGCTTATTAATAGACTTGGGCAGGAAGGCATAGATTCAATACTTATTGAAGGTGGTGGAACACTTAATTTTTCTGCACTTGAAGAAGGTATTGTAGATAAAGTAGTTTTTTATATAGCTCCTAAAATATTGGGGGGAATGAATAGCAAGAGTAGCATATCAGGAAAGGGATTTTCGAAACTAAGTGAAGCAGTCAACTTAATTGATATGAGGTATAGAACTGTAGGAAAAGATTTAGTGGTAGAAGGATATGTAGAAAAGAAGTAATTAGGGAGGGTAGGATGTTTACTGGAATAATTGAAGAAATAGGAATTGTACAAGAATTTAATTTTGTAAACGGCTTTGGGATAATACGAGTAGGATGTGCTAATGTATTGGAAGGTACAAAGATAGGCGATAGTATAGCAACTAATGGAGTTTGTTTAACTGTTAAAGAAATAAGTACTAACTCGTTCAAGGCAGAAGTAATGGGGGAAACTTTAGCTAAAAGCAATTTGGGTGTTTTAAAAACAGGGGACAAATTAAATCTTGAAAGAGCTTTAAGATTAAGCGATAGATTAGGCGGCCACATAGTAAGTGGACATATTGATGGAGTTGGAAAAATAATTTCAATAAAGGAAGAAAGTAATGGAACGTGGTTTACTATTTCAGCTCCAAAGGAGGTATTAAAATACATCATATATAAAGGATCTATTGCTATAGATGGAATAAGTTTGACGGTTGCTTATGTGGATGAATTAGTTTTTAAAGTTTCAGTAATACCACATACGTTGGATAATACAATTCTTCCATTTAAAAAAGTGGATTCTAAAGTGAATTTAGAATGTGATTTGGTAGGAAAATATATAGAAAAGCTTTTTACAGGTAATAAATCAAATGAAGAAGTAGAAAGTAGTAATATTACTATGGAATTTTTAAAAAATAGTGGTTTCTGAAAAACGTGTTATAGAGTTATGAAAATGAATTAGTAGTTAGGAGATTAAAAATGAAATTTAATAGTATAGAAGAAGGAATTAAAGATATACAAGAAGGTAAAATGGTTATAATTGTGGATGATGAAGGAAGAGAAAATGAAGGTGATTTAGTAATTCCTGCTGAAGTGGTTACTGGAGAAAATATTAATTTCATGATTAAGTATGCAAGAGGATTAGTATGTGCACCAGTAGATGAAGAAATAGCAGCTAAATTATGCCTAAATCCAATGGTTGAAAAAAATACAGATAATCATGAAACTGCATTTACAGTTGCAGTAGACCATAAAGATACAACTACAGGAATATCAGCCTTCGAAAGAGCTTATACAATTAACAAACTTGTAGATTCAAATGAAAGAGATAGTTTTAGAAGGCCTGGTCATGTATTTCCTTTGATAGCTAAACGTGATGGGGTATTAGAAAGAAGAGGGCATACAGAAGCAGCAGTAGATTTAGCAAAACTTGCGGGATTTAAAGGTGCAGCAGCTATCTGTGAAATAATAAATGATAATGGCACAATGGCTAGAAGAGATGATTTGATTGGATTTGCAAAAGAACATAGTTTAAAGATATTAACTATAGAAGATTTGATTAAATATAGAAAACAGGATAATTTTAGTGTCACCAAGGAAGCAGAAGCTTATTTGCCAACAGAATATGGTGATTTTAAGATATTGGCTTTTAGTGAGAAGAATTCTTCAAAATGCCATCTAGCCTTAATAAAGGGAGACATTACTACTGATGAACCTGTACTAACAAGAGTTCATTCAGAATGTTTAACTGGAGATGCTTTAGGCTCTAGGAAATGTGATTGCGGTGAACAATATGCTGCAGCAATGGAAATGATAGAAAAGGAAGGTCGTGGAATACTTCTTTACATGAGACAAGAAGGAAGAGGAATAGGTCTTTTAAACAAGATAAAGGCATATCATTTGCAAGATACTGGTTTAGATACAGTAGATGCAAATTTGGCTTTAGGATTTAAAGAGGATATGAGAGACTATAAAGTTAGTGCTGATATGCTAAAAATATTAGGAATAAGCAACATTAGATTAATAACAAATAATCCTGCTAAAATTAAAGATCTTGAAAAAAATAATATTAATGTTGTTGAAAGAATTTCAATAGAAATGCCTATAAATAAAAATGATGAGTTTTATATAAGAACAAAAAAGGAAAGAATGAATCATTTAATAAATTTATAATAATATTAAGCAATGGAGGAAAAGTGTAATGAATATTTTTGAAGGAAATTTAGTTTCAGAAGGATTAAAGTTTGGAATAATAGTAGGAAGATTTAATGAGTTTATTGGTGGTAAATTATTAGATGGTGCGTTAGATGGATTAAAAAGACATGGAGCTAATGAAGCTGATATTGATATTGCATGGGTTCCGGGTGCTTTTGAAATTCCATTAGTAGCTAAGAAAATGGCCCAAAATAATAAATATGATGCAGTGATTTGCTTAGGAGCAGTAATAAAAGGTGCAACTTCTCATTATGACTATGTTTGTTCAGAAGTATCAAAAGGAATTGCTAGTGTTTCTCTTGAAAGTGAAAAGCCAGTTATATTTGGGGTACTTACAACGAATACCATTGAACAAGCAATTGAAAGAGCAGGAACTAAAGCTGGGAATAAGGGATATGAATGTGCAGTTTCAGCAATAGAAATGGCTAATTTGCTTCGAGCTATAAAGTAAAAATGTAAATTGAAGTAGCAAGTCAATTATTGGAATTAATCATATTTTAGATTAACTCTAATAATTGACTTGTTATTTCATGTTGAATATTGTGCTAATGTTAATATCAGTGTAATATAATAATATAATGTACATTTATAGGCTATTTTGTAATTTACGCAACAAAAACAATTATGCTATCTTGTTAACTAAAGGAATTTCAACATAATCAAAGAATAAGTTAGAATACTCAATAAGAATCTAGATATAAGCAATGTAATATAAGATCATAATAGATAGGAAGATTGTTGAAGCGTGTTATAAATGATATAATTATGTGGTACAAGGGGAAAATAAAGGGGGAAGGGTTAGTTAAACCGATAAGATATGAAAAATAAAATTTTAGCACTTGTTTTAGCAACAGTAATAATTTCTGGTAACTTAATACCAGTATCAGCAACACCAAGCAATGAACAGCTTGATGCTTCAAGACAAAAATATGCGGATATAGAAAATAAAATAAAAGATATTGAAGCTAAAATTTATGATTTAGATATGAAAATGGAACCATTGCAAGCATCAATTGATAAAAATAAGGCAGAAATAAGAAATATTAATATTGTCACTGAAAATACCAAAAAAGATATTGAACAATGTAAAAAAGATATCAATGATTTAGATTTAGCTTTAGGAAAAAGAGTCAAGATAATGTATTCATCAGGAGATTTAGAGTTTAATTATTTAAATTTCATACTTAATTCAGATTCTACAAGTGAATTTTTTTCAAGGGTACAAGCAGTTGGAACAATTATAGAAAAAGATAAGTCGTACATAGATGGTATTAAGAGTAAAAGGATTGAGTTAAATGATAAGGTGAAATCTTTAGACGATAAAAAAACTGAAATAAATAAGTTAAATAAAGAAGTTCAGGACAATTTAAATCAATTAGCAAGTAATAAAAAAGCAGAGCAAGAATTGGCAGCTGAGGCACAGACTGAAAAGAGTAAGTTTGATGTAGAATATTTATCATTACTGGAAAGAGATGCAGTTAAGACCCAATTTGATGTTATAGATAGTTCGAATAGTTCTTCAGCAGATATTGAAGGAGCCGTTAGTCAGTTAGCTAGTATTAGGGACAATCAGATTAAGAGCCCAATTGTTACCAAAGAAATAAATGATAAGATACAAAAAGGAAAAGCAGCAGCTTCTAAAAAGAAAGACCAAGAAGCAAAAGCAGCTGCAGAAAGTCAAAGGCAAGCACAGGCTCAGGTAAGTTCAACTAGTACAAAGTCTAGTAGTAGTAGTAATAAGAAGTCAAATTCTTCAGTAGCAGCACCAGCAGCTGGAAATGCTCAAGCAATTTTAAATGAAGCCTATAAACATTTAGGAAAGAGTTACGTATGGGGAGCAACAGGTCCGAGTAATTTTGATTGTTCAGGATTCACAGAGTATGTTTATGAACATGCAGCGGGAATAGATATATCAAGAACAACATATACTCAAATAAATGTTGGACAACCTGTTAGTCAAGACCAACTTAAACCAGGAGATTTAGTATTTCCACATGCAGGTCATGTTGGTATCTATGTTGGAAATGGCCAAATGATTCATGCGCCACAAACTGGAGATGTAGTTAAGGTAGGACCAGTATATAGTTTTTATGCTGGAAGAAGAATTCTTTAATATAGAAAATAAAATGATTATTAGAATAGCTGTCCAAATTTTGTGGACAGCTATTTTTAAATTAAATAAATTGTTAATTATTTTGGAACTCTTTTCAAAACCGCATGATTATGATGTCCTAAAAATAAAGGAACCGTTTCAATATCAACATCGCTATGTTCTAAACCAAACCACCTTTCTGGGGAAACTGTATATCTCTTTATGAATAGTTTCAATTTAAGTATAAGTTCTTCCCAGTAGTTTAAGTCAGATTCATAGGAAAGCTGTTCTAAAATTAGTAGAAAGCGAAAATCACTAACTTTTCTATCAGGCATTATAGAGTAATTTCTGGATTGGAGATCTATTTCACCACTTTCAACTAAATCAGTTGATATTTGACGCATAAAGACATTTAATTTTTGTTCTACTCTAAAACCTAGTCTAATTTGTACTTTTACAATATAAGAAGTTCCAAAGGTATCAACAGAATACTCGGCCACATAAGGTTCGTCAGTAACGACAATATTTACAAACCAGTAAACTTCAGCTTTTTTTGGTCTTTTATCTAAGATAGAATACATTATCTTTCTCTCAATTTGCTTAGGTTTACTGCTGCTAGTTAAACATACAAGATTTGTTGTATATTTAGGACGGTCTTTATCTTGACGTAATTGATCTAAGATATCTTTATAATCATCAATAGGAACATGCTCAATCAAACGCATTTTTATATAATATCCTTTTATCCAAATATACATAATAGATAAAATTGAAAAAGCAATTAAAGCAGCAATAAATCCACCATGCATAAATTTAACAATATTTGCAAGGAAGAATGAAATTTCTAAAGCACCGAAGAATAAGAGAATACTAATAGTAATAATTAGGTTAGTTTTTTTCTTTAATAAATAATTAAAGAGAAGAATAGTTGTCATTAGCATTGTTACTGTAATTGCAAGGCCATAAGCAGCTTCCATATGCGCAGAATTTTTAAAGTAAAGGACTATTCCAATACAAACAATCCACAAAACTTTATTTACTGAAGGTAAATATAATTGTCCTTTAGAACTAGATGGATACATTGTATGCAGTCTAGGAAATAAATTTAACTTTATAGCTTCAGAAACAAGTGTAAAAGATCCAGAAATTAAGGCTTGTGAAGCTATTATTGCAGCAAGGGTTGAAATTATTATACTGAAGACTAAGAAACTAGCAGGAACCATTTGGTAAAATGGATTTAATTCTGATAATCCTAAAAATTTAGCATTATTTTTTGCTGATAATATCCAAGCACCTTGTCCAAAATAATTTAGCAGCAAGCATATTTTAACGAATGGCCAAGAACCATAAATGTTTCGTCTACCAACATGACCCAGGTCGGAGTAAAGTGCTTCAGCACCAGTTGAAGATAAAAATATACTGCCAAGAATAAAAAATCCTAATTTATTTTCACTGCTAAAAAGAGTATTAATTGCATAGTATGGTGATAGTGCACGTAGTAATGTCCAATTATGAGAAAGACTTATGATGCCAAATATGGCTAAAGAAGAAAACCAAATGAGCATAATTGGACCAAACATTTTGCCAATTAAATCAGTTCCTAAATGTTGAATAAAAAAGAGTAGGCTTATAATAGCTATTACAATAATTATAATACTATGTTCATAATGACCAAAAAGTTCTTTAAAGCTTGGAATAAGATCTAAACCTTCAACAGCTGAGGTTACAGTTACAGCTGGAGTTAGCATCCCATCTGCTAGTAATGCAGAACCACCAATCATTGCAGGAATTATAAGCCACTTTGCACGATTGCGGACTAGTGTAAATAGAGAAAAAATTCCACCTTCACCGTTATTATCGGCTTTTAAAGTGATAATAACATATTTTATTGTTGTTAAAATAGTTATAGTCCAAAAAACCATAGACAAGACGCCGAGAATAAAATTTTCAGATACGTTTTGTAGGCCGCCATTGCCTTCTAAGATAGATTTCATAACATATAAAGGAGAAGTTCCAATATCTCCATAAACAACTCCTAAGGTTACAACAATTCCAGCTAAAGTAAGTTTGTTAATGTTATTTTGTTTCATAATCAATCTTCCTTTTATAGTATAATTTACTGCCAAAATAATTCTTATGATAACACTATTTAGAAAAATAAGTCAAATTATTTTGAAAAGGTAAAAATTACATAACTATATAAAATAATAGGAATATATGATTTATTGAAGATAATAAATATAGATTAGCTATTTTGAAATTCTTTTCAATTTAATATTGTTATTTCCACCAATAAATAGTGGAACATTTTCAACATCAACATCACTGTGTTCAAGTCCAAACCATTTTTCAGGGGAAACAGTATAACGCTTTATAAACAGCTTAGCTTTAAGTATAAATTCTTCCCAAAAATTTAATCGTGATTCATATGACAATTGTTCTAAAATTAAAAGAAAGCGGAAATCACCAATTTTTCTATCGGGCATTGTAGTATAAGTTCTAGATTGAATTTGTATTTCTCCACTTTCAACTAATTCAGTTGAAATTTGACGTAAGAAAACATTCAATTTTTGTTCGACTCTGAAACCAAGTTTTATTTGAACTTTTACGATATAGGAAGTGCCAAAAGTATCTGCTGAATATTCTGCTAAATAGGGTTCATCAGTAACAACAATATTAACAAACCAATAAACATCAGCTTTTTTAGGTCTCTTATCTAAAATAGAATACATAAGTTTTCTTTCTATTTTTTTGGGTTTACTGCTATTAGTTAAGCAAACAAGATTTGTTGTGTATTTAGGACGATCAGGATCTTGACGTAAAAGATTTAACTGCCCTTTATAATTTTCAATTGGGACATTTTCTATTAATCTCATTTTAATATAATAGCTCTTTATCCAAACATACATAACAAATAAAATTGCAGAAGCAATTAAAGCAGCAATAAATCCGCCATGCATAAATTTTACTATGTTTGCAATAAAGAAGGAAAACTCTAGTACACCAAAGAATATAAGAATAGATATTGAAATAAAAAATGGTGTTTTTCGTTTTAATAAATAATTAAACAAAAGGATAGTTGTCATTAACATAGTGACTGTAATTGAAAGACCATAAGCTGCTTCCATTCGTGCAGAATTTTTAAAATAGAGAACTATTCCAACACAAACAATCCATAAAAGAGTATTTACTGAAGGCATATAAAGTTGACCTTTTGAACTTGAAGGATACATAGTATGTAATCTAGGAAATAAATTTAACTTAATAGCTTCAGATACAAGTGTAAAAGAACCAGATATTAATGCTTGAGAAGCAATAATAGCAGCAAGGGTAGAAATTATTATGCCAAATAGTAAAAATTTATATGGAATTAGTTGAAAAAATGGATTTAAGGCCTCTGAATTGAGAAATGACGGATTTTTCTTTGCGGATAATATCCACGCCCCTTGCCCAAAGTAATTTAATAATAAACATATTTTAACGAAGGGCCAGGAGCCATAAATATTATTTTTCCCAACATGACCAAGATCTGAATAAAGCGCTTCAGCACCAGTAGTTGATAAAAATACACTTCCAAGAATAAAGAAGCCGAGTTTGTTTTCATTACTAAAAAGAGTTCTTACTCCATAGTAAGGAGAAAGTGCTCGCAATAATGTCCAATCATGAGAGATTCCTATTAGTCCGAAGATAGCAAGGCAAGAAAACCAAAGGAACATTATAGGTCCAAACATTTTTCCAATCAAATCAGTCCCAAAATGTTGGATAAAAAATAGAAGGCTTATAATAGCTATTACAATTATAATAATGCTATCTTGATTAGCACCTAAGCTCTCCTTAAAACTAGGAATTAAATCTAAGCCTTCAACTGCTGAAGTTACTGTTACAGCAGGAGTTAACATTCCATCAGCAAGTAAAGCAGAACCACCAACCATAGCTGGAACAATAAGCCATTTTGCACGATGACGTACTAAGGTGAATAGAGAAAAGATTCCACCTTCACCGTTATTATCTGCATTTAAGGTTATAAGAACATATTTTATTGTTGTTAAAATGGTGATAGTCCAAAAAATAAGAGATAATGCACCAAGTATAAAAGTTTCAGATACATTTTCTAAGCCACCATTACCCTCAAGGATAGATTTCATAACATAAAGTGGTGAGGTTCCAATATCACCATAAACTACTCCCAAAGCCACAATTATTCCACTGAGAGTGAGATTTGTAATATCATGATTTTTAGTAATATTTTTATGAGTTGAAAGTGTTTTCATAATCAGCCTTCCTTTTTAGTATATTTTTGTAAATGTATTTATATTAGTGCTTTTGAAGCAGAAAAATATGCACAATTATTATTTATAAACTATTCACAATTATTATTAGTTTAGTCACATTGATTAGTAGACTAGTTTAGTATTTCCACTTAGAAGTTTTAATATGTTTGAAAAATCAAATTGACTAAAAAGGAACTTATAAAATTCTGTATTTTTGTAATACTATATATATTGCAATTATCAATGTTCAATACCCCACAGGGTACCGTTTTAGGGCATCAATGATAAAGGTTGATTTCCTTTGGAAATCCGTATTTCTTTAACAGTCCTTTTTTGCAATATATATTAATTAACTATAAAAATATTAAATATAAGAAGGAGAAAGTTATTATGAGTAGAAATAATGATGGAGATAAATTTAAAAATATAATGAGCATAGGAAATTTTACGAAGCATGCTGTAGAAAATTTCGAAGAAAATATAGTAGAGCAAAAAAATTATTTAGAAAAAGTTAATGCTAGGGAAAAATCTAAGGATGATAACTAAGATGTTTTTATTATTAAAATATAGGGGGAATATTTTTTATGACTAAGTTTTATGGAGAGGTGATAAAATGGAAAATATATTAGGGTATTATTTAATGCCACATCCACCAATAGTTATTCCAGATATAGGAAAAGGTGAAGATAAGAAAATAGAAAGTACAAGTTTAGCTTGCAATAAGATTGGAAAAGAAATAGCAGATCTAAAGCCTGAGACAATAGTAATTATAACACCCCATGCAACTATGTTTTCTGATGCAATAGCTATATCTGATGAAGAAAGAATTGCTGGGAATTTAAGTAAATTTAGATGTGCTAACATAAAAATGGATATTCAAATTGATAGAAAATTTAATATTGAGCTTGGAACTGCTTGTCATCTAGAAGGAATTCCTTCAGTACTTGTAAGCTCAGAATTGTTGAATAAATATGAAGCGAATTATGAACTAGATCATGGAACGATTGTTCCACTATACTTTGTTAACAAATATTATAATGATTATAAGATAGTGCATATAACTTATTCTATGATTGGTGATATTAATTTGTATAAGTTTGGTATAGAAATAAAGCAAGTAGCAGAAAAGTTAGATAGAAAAATAGTTATAATAGCAAGTGGAGACCTATCACATAAGCTAAAAGAAGAAGGACCATATTCCTATTCACCTTATGGAGAAAAATTTGACCGTGAACTTTTAAGAAACCTTGAAAAAGGAGATGTTAATGCAACGTTCAATATGAATAAAAATATGATAAGTGAAGCAGGGCAGTGTGGATTAAATTCTGTATATATACTTCTAGGAGCAATGGAAGGCAAGGAGATAAAAGGAGAACTTTTATCATATGAAGGAACCTTTGGGGTAGGATATGGAGTAATGAAACTTGAAAGACATGGAAAGGATAAAAATTATTTAGAGGAATTAATAAAACATAAAGAAGAACAATTTAATGCAAAAATAAATAATAGTAATCCATATGTAAAACTTGCTAGAGAAAATTTAAATTACTATTTTTCTCATGGGAAAAGAATAACTGATAATTCTTATTTGCCGGAAGAACTTTTAAAGGAAAGGCATGGAGTATTTGTATCATTAAAAAAGCATGGTCATCTTAGAGGTTGCATAGGAACTATAATGCCTGCCACAGCAAATGTTGGAGAAGAAATTATAAGGAATTCTATTGAGGCAGCTATTCATGATCCGAGATTCCCAGAAGTTTCAGAAGAGGAATTAGCAGATATTGATATATCAGTAGATGTTCTTATGGATGCAGAACCCTGTAAAAAGGAAGAACTAGATCCTAAAAAATATGGAGTTATTGTATCTTCGGGAATGAGAAGAGGATTGTTATTACCAGATCTTGAAGGAGTAGATTCTATAGAAGAACAGCTTCAAATTGCATGTGATAAAGGAAATATAGATTATGATGGGCATTATAATATAGAAAGATTTGAAGTAGTAAGATATAAGGAGGAATAATGATCCTAAAAGTTTTTCTATTAATAATATATAGATTTAATTTTATTTCAATTTGGGAGGTGGTTAATTTATGGATATAGAAGTACCATTCTATGAGGAATATAAAGGGAAGATTAAATGTAAAATATGTCCTCACCAATGTATTATAACTGAAGATAAATTTGGAATATGCAGAGTTAGAACTGTAAAAGCTAATAAGCCTGTTGCTGTAAATTATGGAGAAGTAACTTCAATAGCTGTTGACCCAATAGAAAAAAAGCCATTGTACCATTTTAAACCATCTAGAGATATTTTATCAATTGGAAGTTTTGGTTGTAATATGACTTGCAGCTTTTGTCAAAATTATGAAATATCTCAAGGAAAGCCTGAAACTCAATATTTAAATATAGAAAAACTCACTGATATTATTAAAAATGCAGAAAATAATGCTGGGGTTGCATTTACTTATAATGAACCCTTTATGTGGTACGAATATATGTATGACGCAGCTAAAAGTATTAAAAAAAATAATGAACATACTAGTGTTGTGGTCGTTACAAATGGGTATATAAATGAAGAACCACTTAAAAAGTTACTTCCTTATGTGGATGCTATGAATATAGATTTAAAAGCATATACAAATAGATATTATAATAGTATTTGTGGGGCAAAATTAGAACCGGTTTTAGAAACAATAAAAAGGTGTAATGAGAATTGTCATGTGGAAATAACCACCTTGTTAGTTAGTGATGAAAATGATTCTTTAGAAGAAGCAAGGCAAATAGCAGAATTTATAGCAAGCATTAATGAAAATATTCCGCTTCATTTAAGCAGATATTTTCCAAGGTATAAAATGGAGAATGAAGCTACAAAGATAGAAAATATAATGGAAGCAAAAAGAGTGGCTGAAAAATATTTAAAATATGTATATGTTGGAAATATTGGAGGAGTTGATAATAATACATATTGTCCAATTTGTAGTGAGCTCTTAGTAGAGAGGAATGGATATGTTACAAATGTATTTATTAATGAAAATAGATGCAGAAAATGTGGTGAAGAAATAAATATAGTATTATAGAACTTAGAGGAAATAATGAAATTAATAAAAGGTACTAAATATTTCAAACGAAATTTTTAGTACCTTTTGCTTATGTGAATTTTATTACATAAAAGTTCTTCTTGAAGAAATTAATCTTAACTCTGTAGTATCTATTCTATTAAAATTATCATGAAGTCTAGAATATTTTTCATATTCATATTCTGATTTAGAAAATATAGTGCTAGAGATTACGTTCCAAACTTTTGTTAAATAAGATTTATTATTCATAATGATACCTCCATAATAATTTAGTTAGCTGATGTTTTTAAATATCGTTTGCTATACTTATAATATAAAGGAATTTTATAAAGAATGCATTTCTGGATTATTGACTATTTATCAAAAAATCAACTTAAAATAAGTAGAAAATTATAGAAATTAATTTAGGATTATATATATAATAATAAAAGACTAGAAGAATTTAATAATTGATAAAAATAACACAGAATATAGTGTTTTCAAGGGATTGGAACAGTCATATAATCAAAATCTTAATAAATATTGTTTTTATAGGAAGTAAATTTAATATTCAGTGAGATTATTTGATAAAATTGCTTATAAGATGGGGAAAAATTATGAAATAAATAATAAACTAAAGGATTATATCAGTGTTATTGCCAAATAGATAATATTATTATAATGTTAAATTAATAGAAACATAGAAAACTAAAGGTTTTTTAAAAAGGTTATAGATATCCAAAGCAAGAATTAGACATATACGTAACTTACCAAAATTAAACACATATTTATTACAGCGGACTAATGAAATTTTCGCTGGATGGGTTCTAAGTGGAAGGTTGCACCCATCTCTGCATGTTCCTAAAGTAAATTTATGACAAGCAGAAAGTGGAACAACCTTCCACTAATAACCATCACAGCTTAATTTCATATGCCGCTTGCACAAATATGTATCTGATTTCTAGTGTGGTGTTACGATTATAATTTCTTAATAAAAAATATATATTACATTTGTAAGTTGAATTATTAATTTGGATATCTATATCTAATAAATATTATGAATAGTAAAATTCCCTTGAAATCCTATATAAAATTTCAAGGGAATTATTGTATAGTAAACATATTATAAAAAAGTTCTTCTTGAAGAAATTAATCTTATTTCAGTAGTATCTGTTACATCGTAATTATCATGAAGTTTGTTATCAAAAGCATTTCTATCATGTGAGTATCCTGAATTATTAAAAAGTGAAACAGAAATAGCACTCCATACTTTAGAAAAATAAGATTTATTATTCATAATAATCCCTCCATAATAATTTATTAATAATTGCTTTATAAAAAGCAATTACTATACTTATAATATAATTGAAAATTCTGAAAACTTCATCTTTTTAATATTGCCTATTTTGCAATAAAATATACAAAAATCTAAAAATATTTATGTGATTGATTTATAGATTATTTAAGTAGTAATAAAATATAACAAGAGTTATATAATTCATAAAAATATAACAAAATATAATATTTTATTATATAAATTTTAATAAAGAAACTTCATATACTTAATATTAAAATAATATTATTTTTTAATATACACAAAATATATTTAGAATAATTTTGTGAGGTAATTAGTTTATGAATAATAAAGATTTCATCCAAGAATTAATATCTGAATTAGAAACAGCAATGAAAAACACTAAAAATGTAAGAATGTATAAAAGATATTCTGTTGTGTTAAAACATTTTCAAGGGTTGAGTAATAAAACTATAGTGAAAATAGAATGTTTAGAAGAACATACTATACTGTGGGAAATTACATTAGAGATTACAAAAATAAGGGGATAGACGGTCTTGTTATGAATAAATCATCTGGTTGTCCAAGAAAATTAACACCTGAGCAGGAAAAAGAGCTGGTTGAAATAATGTATTCTTTGAAAGTATATTTAAGGTAAAACTGCTATAGGAAACTTTGTTGAAAATATAGATAAAGTTCCTACACAAATAATAGACAGGCTTTGCGTTAAAATGTAGAAACTTTATTAGAAGATATATATTATCAAATTCTAACCTCTGAAATTAAGTTATTATAAGTATTTTTTTAGCCAACTCAAACCCAGATTTAGTTTTAAAATTTTTATTGATAATTTTTTCTAGCTTATCTTGAATATTTTCTTTATCCAATTTTTTAAGTGCTTCTATTAGATCCGCTTCCCATTGTACTTGAAAATCTATGCCTTCAACTTTATTAGGTGAATGATGATTTCCTATTATATAACAGATTCTTTCTATCTCATCATCGCTTAAATCTTCGCCTATAAGTAATTCTTTTGCTGCCGCCGGACCTTCCTTTTCTTGATAATTACCAAAAGTTAGACCATACTTTTCCTTTGCATTAATCATTCCTATATCATGTAGT
The DNA here is from genome assembly GCF_022320955.1 of Clostridium sp. YIM B02555. Lineage (NCBI taxonomy): Bacteria > Bacillati > Bacillota > Clostridia > Eubacteriales > Clostridiaceae > Clostridium > Clostridium sp. YIM B02555. The sequence continues at coordinate 661,199 of NZ_JAKJJY010000001.1, forward strand.
ATAGCAGTTACTGATACAAGATATCTTTCTCTTCCTTTGATGCATTCTCCATCCATTATAATTTCAGCATTTTCTAAAACCTTTAGTGCATGGTCTATTTCTGATGGAATTGTTGTTTCAAACGCTGATTTCATTTTGTTAATTATAGGTTCTTTATTCATTTATACCTCCATAATAGCCAGATTTATTATATTACAATTTCTAATTATCTAATAGCAATTATAGAATGAAAGTCAACTGCCTTAGATTAAATTATAGTCATTATATCATATTAATATAATTTAGATAACTATTTGCAAACTAAATATAAAGTCATCTTATTTTTTTACATCGTATTATTCAATTTTCAAAGAACATTTTTTATTTAGTTCTTTACAATTTGTCTCATAAGACTTTAATAGGTTCTTTTCTCACTTATATGGTTTTATAGTTTATTTATACTGACTCCAACATCGTATTAATGTTTTCAACAAGGAAATTCTTAAATAGCTTTGCTGATTTACTTAGTTCATAATTTTTTAATTTTACTATCCCTACATCAATTTTTAATACCGGCATATCTGGTAAAATTTTAATTTTTTTATTTTTCGGCTCATTTGTAATATATCTTTTTGGAATTAAAGATATCCCGATGCCACATTCAACCATTCGTTTTATTCCTTCAACACTAAATGAATTCATTCCTCTACTTTCACTATATTTATATTTTCGTAAGTATTTTTTGGCTATTTCACTATATATACATTCTGTTCCAAAACTAATAAATCTAACATTCTTTTTATTAAACTTATTTTTTTCAAAATCTTCAACAAATCTATCTTGCCCTATAAATACCAATTCTTCCGTATATAAAAATTCAAAATCTAACATATTATTTTCCGGATTTGTTGGAAATATCGCAAAATCTATTTCTCTCTTAAAAAGACTTTGTGTCATATCTTTAATGAAACCAGACATAAGCAAAAAGGTTATATCCCTATATTCCATATTAAACTTATGTATAACATTTGGAATAGTCGTTGATAGAAAACTTTCTAATGCTGCAATTTTAACTACTCCATTTATACTATCTAAATAATCAATAGACTCTCTTAAATCTTTTTCTAAATCGATAAACCTATACGCATATTCCAATACTTCCTTCCCTGCAATGGTTAATACTACTCCTTTTTTCTCTCTCTCAAATAATTTTTTTCCGATACTATTTTCTAGATTTATTACTTGTGAAGATACTGTTGATTGAACATATCCTAATCTAATGCTAGCTTTATTTATACTTCCTTCTTCACATACGGCTATAAAAGTATTTAATAATCTACAATCTATATGTTGATTCATATTTTCCTCCTATTATCTCATATTCAGATAATATATATCTATATTATTTGATTTTAAATTATATAAATGTATGCTAACATAGTCTTACTTAAATGTAAAGGAGACGATAATTATGAATACTAATCTACTAAAAAAAGCATTAACAGCCGGCTTAGGTGGCTTGTTAGCAATTTTTATCATTTCACTACTTGGTTTTATTTTAAAAAACCCCATTTTAATAGCTCCTTTTGGTGCTAGTTGTGTCATATTATTTGGATTGCCTGAAAGTCCACTTGCAAAACCTAAAAATTTAATTTTAGGACATTTCATAAGTTCACTCGTAGGACTAATAATGCTTAATTTATTTGGTAATTCTTATATAGTAATTTCTATCGCCGTTGGACTTGCCATTTTTATGATGATTTTTACCGGTACTACTCATCCACCTGCTGGAGCTGATCCTATTTTTGTAATAACTGCGTCAATAAGTTGGAAATTTTTATTTACTAATATTCTTATTGGTACCATACTCCTATTTATTATTTCCTTTGTTTATCATAATATAATATGTAAAACTCATGTGAATAATTAAAAATCCTAGATATTTAAATCATTAAAATAAATATTATACGAGTAGCTTAAATATTTGAGCATTACATACAGTTAATTTATTGTTATTATTCTAATTTGTTATAAAGTAATTGGTCGCTACTAAAGACGTTGTAACAAATTCTATTCTAACTGTATAATATTTATTATAAACAATATATATAAATAAATCTTTGGATTTAATTAAGAGTGAATGGGTTGAATTTAATTGCACCACTATATTGATAAGGATAATACTGCTTTAAGTGAGATAGAAAGCCTATCCATTGGATGGTTAAAGCTTTATATACTCTAATTAGGTCTCCTTCCATATGAACACGGTCCTCTTCAGTTAAATATTCTTTATGCTTAACAAATATAATTTCATCACGTAAATGCATCAAAGCCATCAGTAAATCTGCAAAGGTTTCATGCTCTAAGACGCTTTCGTTACTTATAAGACTAGATATAATATTCTTACTTTCTAAGATGAGTTTTTTGAGTTCTGAATAATTAATATTATCAAAATTAAGATTATGTTCATAATTTCTAAGTTTAATATCAGAAGTTTTTAAGTCAGAAAAGTCTAAGTTTAATGAGTAGATTTTGCTATCTGCAGCAACTATTAATTTTAATAAGCCAAAGCCAATTTCACTGAAAAATAATCCTACTAACATATTTAATTTGCTTAGACGTTCACGCTTTGCTTGTCTTTCTACAAGTTTGTCGAATACAAGTGTTACAGCAAGAGTATTTATAGGAATAAAACATAGACTCATTAGAGAATAATAAATAGTATTTTCTAATTGACCAAATACTAGATAATGAAGGAAAAACATCATAAAAGATAATAATACCAAAATGAATGAGATAAGAAGATAATGTTTAATATTTTTCATAGTGACTCCTTTTAAAATACAATTAATATAATAAATTATGATAGCATGTTAAATTAATTAGAACAAATACTTTTTATAGTAAAAGTTTACACTAAAAGTTTGTAGTGCTATTATTATTGTATGAGGTAAATGAATATGGTATTTATAAGGGGGTCAGGATATGTATTTAAGCACATTAAATGATTTAAAGTACTATGTTGATGAGTTGTCCATAGAGGGTAATGAACGGTTAATGATTTTTGTGGGGGATGGATGTGAGAAAGAAGTTAATGAAATGATTAATTTCTTGAATTCGAAGAATATTTTATTTTTTGGTGGGATTTATTCACGCTTACTAGTTGGTGATAGAAGTTTATCAAAAGGATATATTGTCCAAAAAGTTGAACCTATTTATTGTTCTATGATTTTACCCAATTTAATGAGATTTGTTGAGAACTTAGATGAGGATGAAGAATATGTTGCTATTGTAATTGCAGATGGTCTTTCAAGTAGTTACAAAGCATTAACTGATACATTATATAGTAAATTAGGAAATAGCATTAAATATATTGGTGGAGGAGCTGGATTTTATAATTTAAACCATAAACCATGTATTTTTGATAATGATGGAGTAACAAAAGATTCCTTATATGTATGTGTGGTGAAAGCGAAAGCACAGATAGCAGTTGAACATGGATGGCGCATAATTAAGGGACCGTTCAGAGTAACAGCTTCAAATTCAAACGTTCTTTTAGAATTAGATGGATTTAATGCGTTCGAAAAATATAAAGAAATTTTAGAAGATGAAACAGGATTAACAATATATAAGTCTGATTTCTTTACTTATGCTAAGGAATATCCATTTGGGATAATGAATGGTATAAGCATGGATGTAATAGTTAGGGATCCTATAACTGTTAATGATGATTTAAATATAGTATGTGTTGCAGATATACCTATGGATAGTAATTTGTGTATTCTTAGTGGTAATGTTAAAACTCTATTAGAAGCATCATTAATTATAGCTGAAAAATGCAGTAAAGAGGCACCTAAAAAATATAGACCTATATTATTTGATTGCATTTCAAGAGCAATGTTTTTAGAAGAAAATTTTTTGATTGAATTGGCAAATATTCAAAACAGAATGAATTGCACTGTAGAAGGTGTATTATCTATTGGTGAGGTATCATCAAAAGTGGATGGCAGTATAGTAATACATAATAAATCTACAGTATTAGGGCTACTAGAAAGAAATTAAGTTTTATTAGAAAAGTGAGTAATGATAAAATTATTGTTATAGAAGTCAGCTTTATACTTATGAAATGTATTAGGCTGGATTTTGAAATAAATTTGCTAATTAAAAAAGTGAAAAATAATAAAAAAGAATTATTTGACAATAGTTTGATATAAAACTATAATTTAAGTTGTAGATAATAATAAGTAAATATAATTTTTAGATAAAGAATTGTATTTAAGTAATGCTACATATTGTCGAAGTGCACAAAGACAATTAATAAAATAAGGATTTTAAAATTCTTTAACAAATTAAGTATTATTATAAACTGATAGTTTGACATAAAACTATTTTGTAATCAATAATTAATACTATATATGAGAAGAGGTTGTAAAATGGAAAGAGTAAAAATATATAGAAATACTGTTAAGTTAAGCAATATAGAAATGTTTTATTTAGATACTAAAATTGAAGCTCCAGTTATAGTTTGCCTTCATGGAATGTATGGAAGAGGAGAAACCTGGGATGGATTTATTAATCATTATGGAAAGGAATATAGAATTATAGCTCCAGATCAGAGAGGTCATGGCTTAAGCAGCAAACCTGAATCTGGATATACTTCTGAAGAAATGGCTACAGATATAATTGAATTGCTGGATTATTTAAAGATAGATTCAGTAATTGTAGTTGGTCATTCTATGGGAGGCTGCATGGCAGCTCATTTAGCAGCATTGTACCCTAAATATTTGAAAGCTGTAGCAATACTTGATAAATCTGCTGAAGAAACAAATAAACTATCATTAGATGAAGAGCTTAGAGATCCTTTGACAAAAGATTGGCCTATGCCATTTATGACTTTAAATGAAGCAAAGCTCTTTATTAAGCAAGTTTCAGAGTCAGATTTGGAATATGAATATTTTATGAAAAGTTTAGTGGAAACTCAAGAAGGGTATGAAATGAAATTTAGTCCTAAGGCAATAGCTTTAATCCATGCACATAAAAATCACTGGTTTAATATATTGCCAGAGATAAAGTGTCTAACAATGTTGGTTAGATCTAGTAGTCATGAAGGAGTATCTGATGAAGCATTTAGAAAAATGCAATCTATACTTTCGAATTGCATTGCTTTTGAAATGTCACATCCAGATCATAATGTCCATTTGGCGAACAAGGAAGAATTTTATGGATATTTTGATAAATTCCTAATAAATATAAATTGGTAAATATTTGTTGATTGTGATATACTTGAAAATATTGAAGGGAGTGATTGCCAATGATTAATATAATAGAATTAACATGTATAACCACTCCTAGTATGTTATTTATTAGTAATAGAAATATATTATTTGCAATAAATAGATAAGTTACTATTACTAATACATTGATTTACCTTGGAGTAGGTTGTGAACTATTTCAGGGTATTTTTATGCCCAAATTTTTATTTTATGGAGGCATAGTGAAAAATGAATTATAAATTAAGTAGTGAGAATGAAGTTGAAGAATTGAAAAAGTTAATTAACTACAAATTAGAAACAAAGAGATTGAGTTTAGTTCCATTAGAACCAAGATTGCTTCAATTGGCAATAGAGGATTATGGGAAAATGCAAAGAGATTTAGGGTTGAGGGTTACTAATATTTTTCTTGATGAGGAATTGGAATATGCTATGAAAGTACGATTGAGGAAAGTATTAGAGGATGTGGAGAATTTCTTATGGACTACAAACTGGGCTATAATAAATAAAGATTTGAATGAAATAATTGGTTTTATAATGATTAAAGGATATCCTAATGAAGCAGGAGAAGTAATTATTGGTTATGGCATTGATGAAAAGTATAGGAAAAATGGATATGCTACAGAAGCAGTTGAAAGATTAATTAAATGGATTTTTGAAAACCAAAAAGTAAAATATATAATTGCAGACACAGAAAAAAACAATATACCTTCACATAAGGTATTGGAAAAAGCAGGTGCCAATAAATACAAAGAAACTGATGAATTATTATGGTGGAAGATCAAACGTAAAAGTATAATATGAAGTATATTGAAAGTGATTTATATAATAGTCTTGACAATTGTTTTATAGAAAATTAGTATAAAAGCATGAGTACGAGAGATATAATTTCATTAATTGCAGTAGTTAGAGAAAAAGCTAATAGGTTTATTGTACAAGAAATGAGTACGAAGGAAATGGAAGGACTAGCTCCTTCTCATGGAGATATATTAAGTGCTCTTTTTGAGTATTCAAGCCTTACAATGAAAGATCTTGCCAAAAAAATTAATAAGGACAAATCTACAGTAACTGCATTAGTAAATAAACTATTAAATTTAGGTTATATTGAAAGAACACGAGATATAGCAGATAGTAGAATTGTTTATATTACATTAACAGAAAAAGGTGAGAACTTAAAAGGAGATTTTAAAGAAATATCAGATAAATTGATAGAAAGGGTGTATAAGGATATTTCAAAGAGTGAACAGGAGGTATTAATTAATATTCTAACAAAAATATATAATAATTTTTAATTGTGGCTGGAAAAAGCAAAGTAATTTAAATTAGTATATTGTAATATAATTAATGATATTGAAAGGTGAAGATTGAATGTTAATAAGAATTATATTAAGAAATAGTATAGATACGGATTTATCCCATGCAGAGTAAGGTGTAGTAATACTATTTCTGTATGGGACAATAGATTTACTATCTGCTGAGCTCTGCACTTTGTTTATAAAATAATAAACAGGGAGTGGAAGTTTATGAAATACTTAAATGCAGCAGAAGTATTACCAAAAGATTTGCTAATCGAAATTCAAAAGCATATAAAAGGTGAAGTCTTATATATACCAAGTGATAATGATCGTATAAGATGGGGAGAAAAAAATGGTTCTAGGAATTATTTTGAAAATAGAAATAAGGAAATTAAGCAGCTATATAAAAATGGATGTAGTCTAGAGGAAATCTCCTGCAAATATAGATTGGCATATGATACGGTACGTAAAATTTTATATAAAAAATAACTAAAATGGCCTTGAGTATTTCAAGGTCTTTTTTATATGTATAAAATTATTATAAATAAAATTGGTATAGATGATGAAGTGATGTAAATGTATAATAATACTAATATTTGTATTATAAATACATAAGAAGGGGGAACAGGTATAATGAGAAGTCTAGAAAGTGATCGATTAATATTAAGAAATTGGAGAATTTCTGATTTAGAGGATTATCATGAAATTTCATCCAATAAAAAAGTTTCTGATTTAGCTGGATTTAGACTTAAAACTAATAAAGTAGAAAGTTTAAATACATTGGAAAAATTTATTGCTGTGTCAGATGATTCAAAATGGGAAATGAAATTAAAGGAATTAAATCAATTAGTTTTTTGGGCTATTGAATTAAAAGAAATAAGTAGAGCTATTGGCTGGTTCGAACTATGTGAAGCTACATGGAAAGTAGAAGAGGAAAAGTTTAAATATGCAAAAGAGATAGGTTTTGTTTTAGGAGAAGAGTATTGGGGACAAGGGTTAATGCCGGAAGCAATTAAATTAGTTCTTAACTATCTATTTGAAGAAGGAATTCAAGTTGTTATGTGTTCACATTTTATAAATAATAGCCAATCAGAAAAAGTAATTAAGAAATGTGGATTTAAATTTTATCGAGAAGATGATGAGGAGAAATATTATTATGTCAGTGTTAGTGATAGATTATGAAAATATTATTAGAAAAACTGATAGGCTTATAATAAGACCAATGAGAAAAGATGATTTTATAATTGTTAAGGAAAGTTTAAATGAGCAAGGGCCACAAAAAAATAAATACGATGAGGAAGAGATAGAGTTTGCAAATAATTATACAGAAGAGGTGTTTGAAAAGCATTTAAAGGCTTCTAGAAAATATTCAACTAACGATAATGCGTATATTTTTAAAGTATTTAAAAAGTCAGATGGAAAATACATTGGAGGAATAATAATAAAGGCTATCCTGAGAAAAAATTTTCAGTGGTCAGAAATTGGGTATTGGCTTTTAAATCAATATTGGGGAAATGCTTATGGAAGTGAGATGATAAAAGCAGGAATTGATATAGCTTTTAAAGAACTTGGATTTCATAGAGTGGAAGCGCAAATAAATTTAGATAATCTTGCTTCACAAAGAATAGCTGAAAATGCAGGAATGAAACTTGAATGTATTAGAAAAGGATTTATTTATGAATTTGGTGAATGGACAGATAATATGGTATACATAGCTAATAATATTGAAGACACTAAGCAATAGCGATTACTGTTCAATAAAGAATTATAAAAATAAGAAAAAGGGGAAATAAGAGTGAGTATAGAGACGTTAATAGATAAGGATTTTTCTGGAGTAGTATTTGTGAAGGAAGCAGAACATACAATTTTTGAAAAAGCTTTTGGATATGCTGATTTATATAATTCTATACCAAATGAAATTGGAACAAAATTTGCTGCGGCTTCAGGTGGAAAAGCATTTTTAGCTACTGGAATTTTGAAATTAATAGAAGAAGGAAGGTTGTCTTTTGATGATTGTATTGGTGACATTTTGTATATGGACTTGCAGTCAATAGATCCTCAAATTACAATTCACCAATTATTAAACCATACTTCTGGAATTCCAGATTATTTCGATGAGACTGTTATGGAAGAGTATGAGGAATTATGGAAGGACTACCCTAACTATAAAATTAGAACATCATCAGATATTGTACCGTTATTTATAAATAAACCTATGATGTATCCTAAAGGCAAAAAATTTCAATATAATAATACAGGATATGTGGTTTTGGGACTTATTATTGAGAAAATCTTAGTATGTCATTTTGATAAATATTTAGAAGACGCTATATTTAAACCATGCAATATGCTGAATACTGGGTATTACGAACTTGATAGACTTCCAGCAAAATGTGCAAATTCATATATTTATGATAAGGAGAAAAAAGAATTTTATACTAATATTTATAGTGTAGATGTTAAGGGGACAGGTGCTGGAGGAGTATTTACGACAGCTCTAGATATAGAGGCTTTTTGGAAAAATTTATTGAATGGAAAAATAATATCTAAAAAGATGGTATCTAAAATGATAGAACCTCAAGTAAAAGAACAGTGTTATGGTTATGGAATTTGGTTAAAAAAGGGAGAAAGCAATACTTTTATTCCATATTTTCAAGGAAGTGATCCAGGAGTTAGCTTTTATTCCTCCTTTGATATAGAAAAGAATATGTGCATTGTATTAATGAGCAATTTTGCTGATAATGTATGGAAAATAAATAGGGAAATAATTAAAGAATTAGACAAATGAAGAAATGTTTTTGAATTAAGCTTCTATTAATTGTTTTAATTATATTTTAAGATTAGACTAATTTGAAATGTGCTATAATTGTAATAAGATTAAATTATTTACATAAATATATTTTTTGAAGAGAGAGAAGTTGAGTATGGAGAATAACAATAACATAAATGAAAAAAAGGATGAAAGTTTAGATATAAAATATATTGAAAATCCAGATGTTTCTAAATCTTTAGTCGATAATGTGAAGAAAAAGAAAGGAATTCTTGGAGTATTAGCAGTTATTGGTGCGGTGTTAGTAAAATTTAAATTTGTTGTATTTTTTATATTAGCAAAACTTAAGTTTTTGCTAATAGCACTTAAGTTTGGAAAATTTGCATCGACTTTAATATCTATGCTTTTTATGATTGTTATATATGCTCAGATGTATGGCTGGGCTTATGGGTTAGGTTTTGTATTACTTATACTTGCCCATGAAATGGGGCATTATTTTGTAGCAAGGAACTTAAATATGGATGTTTCAGGACCAGTTTTTATTCCATTCTTTGGAGCATTTATAAGCATGAAAGATCAACCTACTGATGCAGTGGCAGAAGCAAAGACAGCAGCTGGAGGCCCTATTTTAGGAAGCTTAGCAGCTTTGATGTGCGTAGGAATTTACATGATTTCAGGTAACAATTTATTTCTTGCACTTGCTTATACTGGTTTTATGATTAATTTATTTAATTTAATTCCTGTTCATCCATTAGATGGAGGCCGTATTGTTATAGCTATTTCACCTAAAATATGGCTTATAGGTATACCAATGTTGCTATATATATCCTTTAAATTTTTTAATCCAATGATAATATTATTCTTAATTTTGGGATGTGTTCAAGCATATAAGCAATGGAAAAAGCCTGATGCTGATTATTACAATACAAGTATGAGTACTAAAATTATTTTTTCTATAATATATTTTGGATTAATGGCGCTTTTAGGGATTGGTATATTTTATATTCATAACTTTCATTTTCTTTATACATATAGATAAAAAAGATTTATTCGTTACAATTTCTTATTGACAAATTTATTTGGATGTTATAATATTAAGAAAATATAATTCATATAAAACATATTGAAATACTTGGATTGAGTGTTTTGGATAGGTTGACCAGTAAACTGGAGATCAAAATTAACTTCTAAAATTTATAGGGGATAGTTTGATCTTTTTTTTATTATATAAAAACCGAGTATTTATATGGGAATATGCATAAAAGGAGAGGGCATAAAATGAAAAAATTAAAATTTATTAAGGCAATTGTAGGAATATTAGTATTAACCACGGTATTAATTGGATGTGGGAGCAATGCTAACCAGAAAGGAACTGACCAATCTGGAGCAGAGCCTAAAACAATAGTAATAGGGACAGGAAATGCGTTTAAACCATATTGCTATTTAGATGACAGTGGCAATCTTGCAGGATATGAAATTGAAGTGTTAAAGGAAATAAACAAGAAGCTTCCACAATATAAATTTGAATTCAATCAACTTGAATTTAAAAATATATTACTAAGCTTAGAATCAAATAAGGTAGATGTAGGAGCACATCAATTTGAAAAAAATCCAGAGCGTGAATCTAAATATTTATTTGGTACTGAAAGTTATACAAATTTTATTTTAAGAATTACTGTTGGAAAAGATAGAACAGATATAAAGTCAATTAAAGATTTAGAAGGTAAAAAAGTACAAACAAGTGCAGGAAGTAATGATGCATATATGTTAGAACAATATAACAAAGAACATAACAATGCTATAAATCTTGTTTATACATCAGGACTTGATGCAGCTACTACTATAAAAAATATTGAAGATGGAAGAATAGATGCATTCGTATCAATTAAAAGGATAGTAGATTCTTACAACCAAACCTATGGAGAAAAGCTAAAAACTATTGGTGATCCTATAGCTACCTCAAATACTTACTATGTATTTAGAAAAGAGGATACAAAATTGCAAGGTGAGTTTGATAAAGCGTTAAAAGAATTAAAAGCTGATGGAACTTTGGCAAAAATATCAATCAAAATTTTGGGCGGAGACTATACAGCTAATGAATAGAGAAAAAGGAGAGATAAAATGGGAAATTACTTTAATATTAATCTAATATTTCAATATTTGCCTCAATTATTATCTCGCCTTCACATTACATTATTGATTGTACTAAGTGCAACTGCTATTGGATTAATTTTTGGGATTATATTAGCCTTATTTCGAGTATATAACGTACCTGTGCTAAATCAAATTTCTATTATTTATATATCGTTTATGCGTGGAACACCAATACTTGTGCAGATGTTTATAGTATATTATGGATTGCCAATGCTATTAATGAAAATAGGAATAAACATAAATAGATGGGATAAATTATATTTCGTTATAATTACTTATGGTCTTAATGCAGCTGCCTTTAAAGCAGAAATGATAAGAGCAGCAATAGTAAATATTCCAATAGGACAAGTTGAAGCGGCATATTCAGTTGGAATGACAAAATTGCAGGCTTTTACAAGAATAATTGCACCTCAATCAGTTATTATCATATTGCCAACTCTTGGAATTACATTAGTAGGACTTCTTCAAGATACATCGTTGGCTTTTACACTTGGAATAATAGATGTAATGGGAAAGGTTAATGCTATAGCAGCTAATACCTATCGTTCTTTAGAAGGATATGTTTCAGCAGCAATTATTTTCTTTATATTATCCATTTTACTAGAGCAGCTTTTTTCTGGTTTAGAGAAAAAACTGTATATTCAAAAAATATAGTTTGGCAGGTGGAAATATGAGTTTTGATATAAGTTTTATGATTACAGCTTTAAAGGAAGCAATAAAATATATACCTATTACTTTGGTGCTTGCTGCTATACCTCTTATTATAGGAAGCATTATAGGAACGTTAATTGCAGTAATTAGAATATATGAGGTTAAAGTTTTGAGTAAGTTAGTGCAGATTTTCGTTGTTATTATAAGAGGAATTCCTCTTGTATTAATATTATATATAGTTTATTTTGAAGTGCCCAAATTGGTTGATATTTTTTCAGCTAAATTTAGTTGGAACTTTCAATCTAAGGATATAAATAGTATTTATATAGCAATTGTAGCAATATCAATTTCTGCTATTGCAAATATCTCAGAAACAATAAGGGCAGGTTTAATCTCAGTAGGCACAGGACAATTTGAGGCAGCTTACTCTGTTGGTCTCACAAGAAGTCAAACTTTAAGAAGGATTATAATTCCACAAGCATTACCAGTAATAATTCCATCCTTATGTAGTAATTTTATAGGGCTGATTAAAGGGTCCTCTATAGCTTATTTAGTAGCTATAGTGGATATAATGAATGGGGCTTTAATAACGGCGACTGCAAACTATAAGTTTTTAGAGGCATATATAGCAGCAGCAATTGTATATTGGACATTATGTGTATGTATAGAAAAAGCTTCATTTATTATAGAAAAATATTTGAGAGGTTTTACAATAGGTGAATGTTTATGAAAAAAATAAATATAATAGAATTCTTAAAAACTTATTTATTGACTTTGATATTAATAATTGCTGCATTCATATGTTCATATAGTGCATTTTACAGAGAGCATAATGATCCTGGAATAGAAAAAAAGACAGTTAGTAGTAATAGAGTAGTGGCTGCTTTTGAAAAATATGACTAGTTAAAGAGAGCGGGGATGAAATTTTGATTGAAATAAAGGGGATTCATAAGAAGTTTGGGAAAAATGAAGTCTTAAAGGGTGTTGATATTAAAGTTAATAAAGGGGAAGTAGTAGTAATATTAGGTCCAAGTGGATCAGGGAAAACTACTTTATTAAGGTGTATAAATTTTCTTGAAAAAGCAGATGACGGGCAGCTGGTAGTAGGAAGGAAAATTGTTAATTTTAAAAGTGCAAATAAAAAAGAAATCTTAGAAATCAGAAGGCAAACAGCAATGGTTTTTCAATGCTATAACCTCTTTAGCAATAAAACAGCCCTTGAAAATGTAATGGAAGGATTAGTTACTGCAAGGAAAATACCAAAAAAGGAAGCAGAAGAAATAAGCAAGAAGACCTTAGATAAGGTTGGTTTAAATGATAAATATAATTTTTATCCATCTCAACTTTCAGGTGGGCAACAGCAGAGAGTTGGAATAGCACGTGCTGTTGCACTTAATCCAGAAGTGATTTTATTTGATGAACCAACCTCAGCATTAGATCCAGAACTTGTAGGTGAAGTACTTTCTGTAATGAAAAATGTAGCAAAAGAAGGAATTACTATGATTGTAGTTACTCATGAGATGTCTTTTGCATCTGATATAGCTAGCAGGGTTATTTTTATGGATGGAGGAGTAATAGTTGAGGAAGGTTCGCCAAATGATATATTTACTAATCCTAAAGAAGAACGAACTAAACAATTTTTAAAGAGAATACTTCCAGAGTGGAATTACACAATTTAGCGTATTTAAAGTGGTACGTTAGGATGTATATGCAATAATTTTAGGAGTGATTAAAATGACTAGGATAATTGAAAGAAACAGAGAAGAAAGAAAATATGCGCTTACTGGAGGAGGTGGGTGCAGTCATAATCTTTCTGGAAGTTTTAAGAAGAGGTGTTTAAAAAATGCAGAAAGAAGTTTTGCGCAAACTACTCAATGCCAAGAAATTAATAGTATTCAAGCACTGTTGTCTATGGAAGATGCGGCATTTGTGGTTCATTCTCCAAATGGTTGTGTAGGGTGTGTATCATTTATGAATGATGGATTTAAAGTGGGACAATATCATCGGGGTATTCAGAAAATTAGAAACGCTAGATATATTGTCACTAGTTTAGATGAAAAAGATATTGTTTTTGGAGGTGAAGAAAAGCTAACTAAAGCAGTTCTCGATTTAAATTCAAGGTATAATCCCAATATAATATTCATATTTGCTTCATGTGCATCAGGAATAATTGGTGATGATATTGATTCAGTAGCAGCAAATTTACAAAATGAAATAGATGCTATTGTAGTTCCAATACATTGCGAAGGATTTAAATCAAAAGTTCCTGCAACAGGCTTTGATACAGTATTTAATTCAATAATTAAATATGTATTGAAGGATGATAAACCAGAAAAAGAAAAAGGGTTAATTAATGTTTTTGCAACTACATCTATAGGATATAAGGATCAACTTGAAATAGAAAAATTATTACATGTATTAGGACTACATGTAAATTATATTCCTTTTTATTCAAGTGTTGAAAAACTTAGAAAAATAGTTAAAGCTGAATATTCAGTAGCTATATGCCAAGTATTTGCAGATGAATTTATGGAATATTTAAAGAATGAATATGATATTCCTTATTCTGTAACTGGCATGCCAATAGGTATAAGAAGCACTGATGACTGGTTTTTATCAGTAGCAAAATTAGTTGGGAAAGAAGACATAGCTCTAAAATATATAGAAGAGCAGCATAAAAAAGTTGTTCCAGAAATTACTGAAATTAGAAAGCTTACTGAAGGAAAAAAAGTATTTATATGTGCAGGAACAGGAAGAGGGATTGCAGCGGCAAGTCTAATAGAAGATTTTGGGATGAAGCTTGTTGGTATACAAACACCTACCTATGAGGAAGCTTTTATTGAAAGCTTTGATGAATTAGAAAAAATTCATGGAGGGGATTTTATTATTGATATAGCTAATATGCAGCCTTTTGAGCAGGTTAATCTTGTTAATAAATTAAAACCTGACTTTTTCCTGGGAATGTCTAACTGGGTATCAAAACTTGGAATTCCATCAACACACATCCTTGAAGCTAAGAGACCAACTTTTGGTTATAATGGTTTAATTTATTTAGGAAGAAAAATTCAAAATTCAATTGAAAATCCAGGCTTTAATATTAAGCTTGCAAAACATAAAAAACTTCCTTATAAAGAAACTTGGTATGAAGAAAATGCATTTAAGTATTTAAAGGAGGGGGTGTAAACTAATGCAAAATTACGTGGAGAATCCAAGATCTTTATGTGCGTTAAATGGTGCTATTGGTGTTTTTTCAGCATTAGGTAAAACAATACCTATTCTTCATGCAGGACCAGGTTGTGGGCTTCAAGCTTCAATAGGTGTAAAATCAGGATATGTTGGTGGGGGAACTGGGTGTCCAAGCTCTAATATGTTTGAGAAAGAAGTTGTTTTTGGGGGCATTAATAGATTAAGAGAAACAATAGAAGGAACCTTAGAAGTAATGGATGGAGATCTATACGCAGTTCTTACAGGTTGTACTTCAGGGATTATAGGTGATGATGTAGAAAATTTGGTAGAAGAATTTAAAAAGAAAGATATTCCAATAGCTTATATTGAAACATCTGGCTTTAAAGGAGATTCTTATTTTGGATATGAAGTTTCCTTAACTGAACTTATAAAGCAATTTGTAGAAAAAAGTTCTGAAAAAGAAGCAAAAACAGTAAATATTTTTGGAATAGTGCCAACGCAAGATATAACCTGGAAAGGGAATATTGAAGAAATTACAAGAATATTAAAAAAACTTGGATTAAAAGTAAATACATTTTTTACTGAAAATCAAGGTATAGAAAATATAAAAGCTTCTTCAAAAGCTAGTTTAAATATAGTATTTTCTCCTTGGCTTTTAAAAGAGTTATCAGATATTTATAAAAATGAATTCGATATAGATACTTTTAGATATGAAGGGCTTCCAATTGGTCCGACAGCTACATCAGATTTTATAAAGAGATTAGCTAAACATATTTCAATAGATGAAGAACTAGTTTTAAGTGTGATAAAAGAAGAAGAGGATTATGTTTATAGTTACTATGAGTATATTAATGTAATGCTAAAAACATATCGATTTATAATTGTGGGTGATTCAAATGTGGTATTAGGGTTAAATAGATTCTTGGTAAATGACTATGGACAAATTCCTTTAATTTCAATAATTACAGATGATGTGCCAAAAGAAAATAGAGAAGAAATAGAAAATGAATTAAATAATTTAGAATATGCACGAAAACCTCAAATAATTTTTGAAAATGATAAATGGAAAATTAGTGAGATTATACGAGAGGCTCAAGATGAGGCAACTTTAATTTTAGGAAGTAGTTTTGAAAAAGAAATAGGAATCGAACTTGATATTTTTACAGTAACAGTATCTAATCCATCAACAGAAGCACTTATTCTTAATAAGGGCTATGCAGGATATAGAGGATCTTTAACTTTTTTAGAAGATTTATATAACAATAATTAATTTATAGATTTAAAAATAATAATTTTGAAAGAGGGATAAATATGAGTGAAGCAATTGAAAAATCAATAAAGTATGTAGAAGAATCAAAATTAGGGTTATTAATAACAGTAGATGAAAATAAAGTGCCTTTTATTAGAACTATTGGAGCCTTTTCAAATGAAGGAGCAAATATATATTTTTTAACAGGAAAAGAAGCTGGCAAAGTGAAGCATATAAATTCAAATCCAATAGTAACTTTTTATTTTGAACAGGAAGGACAAGCTTATGAAAGCTTTAAAAGTGTCTCAATAATTGGAGATGCATCGAAAGTAACTGAAAAAGATGAATTAGATAAAGCTATTGAAGCAATAAGTGTGCGTTATCCTGTAATAAAAGATAAGGTAGCAAATGGAGAATTTCAAGAGTCAGCAATTTATGTTGTTAAGGCAAAAGCTATAAAGCTAGCTGATTATACGCAATCACCTAGAGAACAGCTAATTAACTTATAAGTAGTTTTATAAAATAAATATTAATAATTTAAGATATGGGGGAATTAAAAGTGGCTATAGATTTAAAAATATCTGCAGTTGGGACAAGAGAGAGCCGTTTAGGCTCTATCACAGGATATAACGGTGATTTACATGATATAGTTAATCAATCTCAATGTGGAACGTTAAAAAATAAGGAGAGATGTTTTAGTCAATCAAGTTCGTGTAACGCAATGTGTGCACTCGGACAATTATCAGGAATAAGAGATGTCGCAATAATAAATCATGCACCATCAGGATGTACAGCAGTTGCATCAGGTATTAATGTAAATAATAATCAGCTGGCAACCAAAAGAGGTGTTTCAAATAATACTGTATTTTTAGGGACAGATATGGATGAAAATGACACAGTATTTGGAGCTACTGGAAGCCTTAAAGAAATAATATTGGAAACTTACAATAGATACAAACCAAAAGCTATATTCATAGGTACATCCTGTGTATCTGGAATTATTGGTGAAGATGTTGACAGCGTAGTTGAAGAAGTTAAAAAGGAACTTCCTGAAGATATTCCAGTTGCTGCAGTTCATTGTGAAGGTTTTAGATCAAGAATATGGGCAACAGGATTTGATGCATCAGACCATGCTGTTTTAAATAGTATAGTAAAACCACCAAAACAGAAAACTAATAAAATTAATTTTAAGAATTTCTATGAGAGTGAAAGAAAGCAAATTATTGATATATTTAGTAACTTTGGAGTTGAACCGGTATTTTTCTATCAAAATTCTACTGTAGAAGAATTATCACATCTTTCAGAAGCACTTGCAACAGTAAGTATATGTGGAGTGTTAGGTTCATATTTAGGAAATGGACTAGAACAGCAATATGGAGTTCCATTTGTAAAAACAATTAATCCATTAGGAGTAGCCGGTTTTGAAACTTGGCTTAGAGGAATAGGAACTGCCATCCATAAAGAAAAGGAAGTAGAGGCTTATATTGAAAGGGAAAGGGAAATTTATCTTCCTAAAATAGAGGAAGTTAAAAAAGAACTAAAGGGATTAAAAGCTGTACTTGGAATGGGACCAGGATACACATATGAAGTATCTCGTGTTCTTCAAGAATTAGGAATGGAAGTTGTATGGGCTGCTTCATGGCATCATGATAAACTTCATGATAATGATGAGATGCCAGCACCGCTTAAATATTTAAGTGAGAATTCCCCATCTAATTTTAAAGTTAGTGTAGCAGACCAACAAAATTTTGAAATTTTAAATATAATAAACCATTATAAACCAGATATATATTTTTCGCGTCACCCAGGTACTACAGTTTGGGCGATTAAGCAGGGGGCAGCAGCGTTATGTGTAAATGATGAATATATGATTTTTGGATATAAGGGTACTCTTGATTTTGCTTATACAGTTTTAGATACAATTAAGAACAGAAGTTTTGAAAAAAATTTAGCAGCTAGAGTTAAACTTCCTTATACAGAATGGTGGTACAAACAAGAAAATTCAACGTTCTTATTAGAGGAGGCAAAATAAAAATGGCTAAAATATTAGATCAACCAAGATATAAATGCGCTTTGGCAGCAATGCAGACTATACAGTCAATAGAAGGTGCAATACCAATATTGCATGCTGGTCCAGGGTGTGGTGCTAAACTTGGAGGAGGTGCAGGAAATTCAGGACATTTTTCACACAATATCTTTCCGTGTACAAATATAAGTGAAAAAGAAGTAGTTTTCGGTGGAGAAAAAAAATTAAGGGAAATAGTAGAAAACTCTCTAAAGGTAATAGATGCAGAACTTTATGTAGTATTAACAAGCTGTACATCAGAAGTTATTGGTGATGATGCAGAAGAAATTGCACGTTCCTTTAGGGAAAAAG
This sequence comes from Clostridium sp. YIM B02555, assembly GCF_022320955.1. Classification (NCBI taxonomy): domain Bacteria; kingdom Bacillati; phylum Bacillota; class Clostridia; order Eubacteriales; family Clostridiaceae; genus Clostridium; species Clostridium sp. YIM B02555. Next base: position 680,130 of record NZ_JAKJJY010000001.1, read on the forward strand.
GAAAGCCAGTAATTTTCTCATCTACACCTGGATTTAAAGGAAATAATTATTTGGGGCATGAATGGGTAATTGATGCTATTATAGATGAATATTTAGAACCAAGTGATGAAAAGATAAAAGGACTTGTTAATATTTGGGCAGGAATTCCTTTGCACGATCCATTTTGGTTAGGAAATTTGAGAGAATTAGAAAAACTTATAGAACAATTAGGTTTAATATCAAATACTATTTTTGGACATGATAGAGGAATTAAAAATTTAAAAAAGGTTCCTCAAGCTGAATTTAACCTTTTAGTTTCACCATGGCTTGGATTAAATAATGTCAAAAAACTTGAAAGTAAATTTGGAACTCCGTATCTCCATTATCCTGTACTACCAATAGGTGCAGCAGAGACAAGTAAATTTCTAAGAGCAGTTGGAGACTTTGCTGAAATTGATAAGAAAAAAGTAGAGGAAATTATAGAGAAGCAGGAAAAAGAATACTATTACTATATAGAAAGATTTGCAGATGTATTCCTAGAAACTCGTGTAATGGCAAAGCGTTTTGTTGTAGTTTCGGATTCTCAATATTCTCTTGCATTAACAAAATTTTTAGTTAATGATTTAGGTTTGTTTCCAGCTAAACAATATATTATTGATGATGCTCCAGAAAAATATAGGAAACCTATAGAAGGTTATTTTAAAGAATTAAATTATGATATAGAAGCGGAAGTAGAATTTTCTGTTGATGGATATAAAATTCATGATGAAATAAGAAATACAGATTATCATGGTTATCCATTAATATTAGGTAGTTCTTGGGAAAAGAAAGTGGCAAAACAAACAGATGCTCATTACTTGTCTATTTCATGGCCAATAAATGAAAGATTGGTTATAAATAGTTCATATGTAGGATATGCAGGAGGGCTTAAGCTTTTAGAGGATATTTATTCTGTTGTTCTTACAAGATTTAATTAAATATTGAAAAAATTATTATAGATAATTTGCTGAATGGATAACTGAAGACTAAGTGTTTTACTGAAAAGTTAAAATACTTAGTCTGTTTTGTTTACTATATAGCACATAGAGCTTGCGGAACTGGCTATGGATAACATTCTAAATAAAAATTAATAGAAAAATTTAGATGAATATGAGAGGATTAGATTATTTGCTAATAAGATAATCTTCTAAATTGAACTTGGGCAAATATGTTAATTGGATTTCCTTTAAGTCATTCAATACTCCATCTACTAGAGGATACCATTTTCTTTTTGAATGCGTCTAAGTAGTTATAGAAAAGAAAAAATATGTACTATTGTATAGTTATGTTAACTTGACAATGCATAGCTATGGCATTATAATAAATAAAAATACTACAAAACATATCGAATTAGAATGATATTGTTTTTCATTTTTAATATGATAGCTAAAATAAATGAATATAACGCGAAATGTTGACCAGAAATACTGGAGGCCAGTACATCTTAGAAAAGAGATGTATCTGGCCTTTATTATTTATTTTCATGAATCTAAATCGAAAAGGTAGTAAGAGGGGGAAGAATATATGTATCAAAGATTAAAAGAGTTATCTAAAGAGGTATATCAAAAAGTTGTAGAAATTAGAAGAGAGCTTCACAAATATCCTGAATTATCAAATGAGGAATATCATACGTCAGAAATAATAAAACAATTTTTACATGAAAATGATATTGAATTTTCTAAGCTTGGAGATAGTACAGGAGTTGTAGCAATAATACGAGGGAATAAAGAAGGAAAAACATTAGGAATAAGAGCAGATATAGATGCCCTTCCTATACAAGAAGAAACAGAGCTGGAGTTCAAATCAGTTATAAAAAATGTAATGCACGCTTGCGGTCATGATCTTCATGTTGCAACTGTACTTGGATCAGCTTATGTGCTTAAACATTTTAAAGAACAGATTATTGGTAATGTGAAATTTGTTTTTCAGCCTGCTGAAGAAGATGGTAAGGGGGGATATGATGCAGTATATAAATGGGGAGCACTAGAAAATCCTAAAGTTGATGCTTTTGTTGGAGTACATGTATTTCCTAAGATATCTGTTGGACAAATAAGTTTAAAAAGTGGAGTGATTGAATCAGCAGTAGGAAGTTTCAAAATAACCATAAAAGGAAAAGGCGGCCACGGTTCAGCGCCATATGAGACTATTGATCCTGTATTAATTGGATGCAGAGTTGTAGAAGCACTTCAATCAATTATAAGTAGAGAAGTGGATCCACTTATTCCATCAGTATTATCAGTTACCACTTTCCAGGCTGGGCAGAAATCAAACATCATACCAGAAGAAGCAATCATAACTGGAACAATACGTTCTGCTAGTTCAGAACAAGTAGAAAATATTTATAATCGAATAAAAAGAACAGCAGGAGGAATTGCCAGTGCATCAGAGGCAGAAGCTGATGTAGAAGGTGGATTAAGCGTTTTTGCAGTAGTAAATGATAAAGAAATCACTGATAAATTTGCTGTATCAGCTTCAAATATCATAGGTAAAGAAAATGTAATATGGACAGATAGATATTCATTAGGATCTGATGATTTTGCATATTACGCAAAAGAAGTTCCTTCTATATATTTTAAATTAGGTATAAGAAATGAAAAAATTGGTGCTATTTATCCTAATCACAATCCTAATTTTATTGCCGATGAAGAAAGTTTAGAGGTTGGAACAAATATTATTTCAGCATTTGCTTTAGATTTTCTAAAAAATTAATTTTAATACGCTTTGAGGGAATGTTGTTTAAATAGGAGATAAATCGAAGTATTAATATAAACTCATATTATAAATTATTTTGAATGGAGGTAATAAAATGGCAATTAATTTAAAAAGTCCTGAAGTAGAAATACGTGAGAACAGACTGAAATCTTTACTTTCATATAATGGCAGTGCAAGTGATTTAAATAAAAAATCTAATACAGGTGTTTTAAAATGTAAAGACGGTTTTTTTTATCAATGAGGAGATTATTCAGCTCAAAGGGCTTTTAATCAAGTAGCGCGAATTAGAGATGTAGCAGTTGTCAGCCATGGACTATAGGTTGTGCTGGAGATTTTGCAAATTTTAATTCGGAGAATAGAGGAAGATTAGAATCAAGAGGAATTAAATCTACTAATATTCAAGCACTAACTACAAATTTGTTAGAAAAAGACACAGTATATGGTGGTATTGAAAAGCTAAAAACAACAATCGATGAAGCTTACAGAAGATTTAATCCTAAAGTGATTTTTGTAACTACATCTTGTGCGTCAGAAATTATAGGAGATGATGTGGAAAGTGCAATTAATATGGGAACCACGCCAATAGGGAATTTCTATACTGGCATTATAGATGAAAAATTAGATTCAAATGTAAGTTTTATAATAAATGGAGTATTAACGGCTATGTTAATTTTAATGATGTTTATATTAACAAAAAGAAAAGACAGCAATATTAAATAAAAAATATAAGGAGGAATAGAATATGTCTATTAAGGTAGCTGTAGGTAGTAGTAATGGTATAAGAATAGATCAGCATTTTGGAAGTGGAGATAAGTTTTATATATTTGAACTTTTATCAGATGGTAGTTCAAAATTTATTGAAACAATTGAAATAAAAGATGATGATATTGCAAAGGAAAAAGAAAAGATGAAACTGGAAGTGCTAGATACTGATATAATAAGCAGCGGATGCAGCAGTAATGCTTCTTCTGGTTGTGGGGCAGGCTGCAGTTCTGAGGGGGGCTGTGATTCAGGCTCTGGAGATGGATGCAGATCAGGTTCTGGAGGACATGACAATTCTGATTTAATTGCAAAAATAAATTTGCTTTCACCATATAATGCAGTGCTAGTAAGTAGGATTGGAAATAAAGCAGAAAAGTTATTAACATTCAGTGGATTGCAAGTTTTTGAAAATGATGGATTAATTGAAAAGGCATTATCAAGATTAACTATTTATTTTAAACGAACACATGTATTATACTAAGAGTCTATGCAATTTTTAATTATTCATAAATATAGTCCATAATTTTTTGTACCATAGAAGAAAATTGAAAGGTTGTGATCATATGAGTGATATAAAAATATTAGAAGTTATTGAACGAGGCAGAGAGGGCACCATCAACATATTTAATATACAATACCTAACAAAGTCAGGAAAAGAAGCCATATGGAATATGTTTTCACGAAAAAATAAAGTGAAATTTGAAGAGGATCTTATGAATAAAGAGAAATTGATTGCAGATGGTGTTATCATTTGCTCGACACATAAAGATACTGGAAAATTAGTAGTTCTTAAAGAGTACAGAGTAGGAGTAAATACTAATATAATAGCTTTTCCAGGTGGATTGGTAGATCAAGGAGAGACTTATGAGGAGACTGCTATAAGGGAATTGAAAGAGGAAACAAATCTTGATTTAGTGTATATAGATAAGAATAGAGGGATGAAACCTACATATTCGGCTATTGGCATTACAGATGAAACTGTAGCTATAGTTTATGGTGAATGTATAGGAGAACCAAAAGATATGCAAGATGATAATGAGCAAGGAAAAGTTTTATTACTTTCCAAAGAAGATGTAGAGAAAATACTACAAAGTAATGAGTATCAGTTAGGTAGTAGAACTGAATTGATATTTGAAAATTACCTTTTAAGAGGAGGTAATTTAACAAACCAGAACGTATTTCAAGGGAACTCCTTTTAAGAGTTCCCTTGAAACATATTTAAGGATAATGTGAATTAAAGGTAATGTTAATACTCATAGTCATAGTGTATTTATCATTTCAGACACACTTAGGAATTGTTTTTATTTAAGAAGAGAGATCTGCTTAAGGAATTGCAATACGGAAGTATATAATGTGATAAATCATTGTTATAGAAAAAATAATCATAAAGTAATTTTATTATTTTTATAAAAGTTATTGACAAACATCGAAAAAAGATATAAAGTATAAAGCATAGTAAAACTATAGGAATAGTTTAAAATTGAATGATATTTAAGTAGATCTGACTGGAAAACCAGAGGACATGCTTCTAACATAATAGAAGTATGCCCTCTTTTAGTTCGTGTCTAGGAACTTCCCATGAAGGCAAAGTATTCACTAAAATCATACTAAACATATATGATAAATAAAACAATGGAGGGGTAACGAATGAAAGTATTAAAATTAATATCAGGATTAGGAATAGCATTAACATTATTAACGGGGTGCGGAAATTCATCTGGCACAGGCAGCAGTTCAAGTGGAAGTACAGATTCATCTAAAGTTGATTTAAGTAAGGTTACAATTGTAGTTGGAGAAACAGGGTGGAAGAGTAAAGAGGCAGGATTTAAACAAGCTGGTCTTGATAATACGCCTTATAAAGTAGAATATGTAAATTTTCAAGGAGGAAATCTTCAATTAGAGGCTATGGCAGCAAGCCACTTAGATTTAGCACTTACAAGTGAAATTCCACCTATTTTTGCTTCACAAGCGCAAAATGGAGGAAATTTCAAAATAATTGGTATACAACAAGGAACAACTCTACAGCAGGAATTAGTAGTTCCAAAAGATTCACCAATAAAAAATGTTTCTGATTTAAAAGGAAAACAAGTTGCTTATGTTGATAGTACAACAGCTCATTATTTCTTATTAAAAATGTTAGAAAAAGCTGGTTTATCATGGAGTGATATTACACCAGTAAAATTATCTACATCAGATGGGTTAACAGCACTTATAGGTGGAAAAGTTGATGCTTTAGCAAGTTATGGTAATGCAATTATTTCAGCAAAACAAAATGGAGCTACAACTCTTGCAAGTGCTAAAGATATTTTATCAGGAAATTTCCCTATTGAAGCAACTCCAGATGCAATTGCAGATCCAGGCAAACATGCAGCAATTGTAGATTATCTTGAAAGATATAATAAATTTTATGAATGGAGCAGACAAAATGAAGATAAATGGGCTAAAACAACTGCTGATAATACTAAACAACCAGTAGAACAAGCTATTGCAACTTTGAAAGAAGGAGAAGAACAAAAACCAAGTAAAATTGTAGCAACGTCTAAAGAAGCTATTGCATCTGAACAAGATATTGCTAATGCATTTAATAAAGCTGGAGTGCTAAAAAATAAGGTTGATGTTAGTTCATTCTGGAGTAATGCTTTTGACGATGAAATAAAGAAATTTTCTAAATAGAATATTAGGCACAAATATAAGATAATAATCTTATTTTTTGTTAATTATCTTTTATGTGCCTTACAAAGGAGATGATTAATATGATATTTAAAGGAAAAAATCATTTGATAAATAAAATAGTACCTTGGATATTGCCTACCTTTATATTAGTTGCATGGATAGTATTTACAGGCGATGGAGCTATTTCTTCAAAAATATTTCCTAAACCTGAAAAAGTATTAAATAGCTTTATTGATTTAGTAAAAAGCGGAGAATTGTTTAAAAATATTCTAATAAGCACTGAGAGAGCTTTAAGCGGTTTTGTTGTTGGAGGTGGAATAGGTTTTATTTTAGGTTTTATTAATGGATTGTCAAGAAAGGCTGAAAACTTTTTAGATTCTACAGTTCAAATGATTAGAAATATTCCTCATCTTGCTCTTATTCCACTAGTAATTTTGTGGTTTGGAATTGGTCCTGAAGCTAAATTATTGCTTATATCTTTAGGCGTGTTTTTTCCTATTTATTTAAATACCTTTCATGGAATTCGTTCTATAGAGCCACAGCTTATAGAAATGGGTAAGGTATATGGTTTAAAAGGATTTCCTTTATTTAAGGAAGTGATTTTACCAGGAGCACTTCCATCTATTTTAGTAGGGGTAAAACAATCTTTGGGAATTATGTGGTTAACTTTAATAGTTGCTGAAACTGTAGCAGCAGATTCAGGTATTGGCTATATGGCCATGAATGCAAGGGAACTTATGCTTATGGATATTATTGTTTTAAGTATTATAATTTATGCACTTTTAGGTAAGCTTTCAGATGTTTTGGCTAAGTTGTTAGAACAGAGACTGCTTAGGTGGCATCCTAATTTTAAAAAATCATAATAAGGGTAGGTGAATAGTATGCAATCTATTAAAAGTGGAGCACATCTTCATATTGATAAGCTTCAAAAAAATTTTGGAGATGCTATAGTACTTGAGGATATTGAATTAAATATAGAACCAGGAGAATTTATTGCAATAGTTGGAAGAAGCGGATGCGGGAAAAGTACTTTATTAAGATTAATTTCAGGGCTTGAAGAAGCTACCCAAGGTGGAGTTTACTTAGATAACAACAAGATTCAAGGAATTAATTTAGATATAAGATATATTTTTCAGGAAGCAAGACTTCTGCCATGGAAAAGTATAGTTGATAATGTTAGGATTGGAGCAGAAAATAAGGACAAAGATATAGCTTTAAAGGCTTTAAAAGATGTTGGACTTGAAGATAAAGCAAAACAATGGCCAAGCGTTTTGTCAGGAGGCCAGAAACAAAGAGTTTCTTTAGCAAGGGCATTAGCAGGAAATACAAAGCTGCTTCTTTTAGATGAACCCTTAGGAGCCTTAGATGCATTAACAAGGATAGAAATGCAGCAGCTAATTGAAAATCTGTGGTTAAAGAAAGGATTTTCAGTTATTTTAGTAACTCATGATGTAAGTGAAGCAGTTGCTTTAGCAGATAGAGTCATTCTTATTGAAAAAGGAAAAATAACAATGGATACTAAAATTACACTAGCCCGCCCAAGAGAGAGGAATAATGATTTTGTATATTTTGAGAGAAGAATTTTAGACAGGGTTATGAATAAGGAAACTGATACATCACCAAAAGAAGAATATGCAATTTAAAACAAAACGATTCTAATTTAAAAGTGTTTCATATTTTGGAACACTTTTATTGCATTGTTTGTAGGGTATTTATTTGACTCTGAAGTAAAGATTATTCAATGAAAAAAGAGAGGGATGGTATTATGATTTTTGAAAAAGGTATTTTTGAAAAGACAAAAAAGGAGGACTATTTAAGGGAAGCAATTGCGACTGCCACATTTATTGGAACAAGAAGAGTAACTACTCCTAATGGTATTTATTGGTCTCTTAAGGATGCAAGCAGCGGAAAAGATAGTTATTATGATGAAATCTGCTTATATGCAGGAAGTTCTGGAATAATTCATTACTTCCTTCAATTATGGGAAGTAACAGGTGATGAGAAATATTTGAAGGAATCTAAAGAAGCTGCTCGTTATATTTCATATCGTTGGAAAAATAAGCAGGAACTAGAAAAGAATTTTTCAAAGTGGGCATTTTCAACTGGGTATTCAGGAGTGGGGTATGTAATGCTTGAATTATACAATGTTACAAAAGACTCGGTATATAAAAATTTGGTAGTGGAAATTATAGAAAAAATAATAAATGAAGCAAAACCAGCGATACATGGAGATGGATTTTTCTGGTCAAATACTTATAAGGGGATTGTAGGAGATTCAGGAACTTTATTATTCTTATTATATGCAGCAAATAAGCTTAATAAATCTAAGTGGAAGAATTTTGCTATAACAGCAGGTAAGTACTTTTTAACGGAAGTTAGGAATTATGAGAAGGGTGGCAAATATTATATAGGAATTGATCCATCTTATTTTGGATTCCCAGAAGATTATATTGACCCTAATTTTCCAATGGGAACAGCTGGGATAGGATATACTCTTTTAAGATTATATGAAGAAAGTGGAGATAAGGTTTTTCTTGAAGCTGTAGAAGGTCTTCAGGAATTTTATGAAGCTATTGCATTAGAGGATGAGGATGGAGCGTTAATACCATATTCTCTGCCAAATGTAAGGAAGCTGTTTTATCTTGGATATTGTCATGGACCAGTTGGCACTGCCCGCTTTTTTTACAAGTTATACAAGATAACCAATGATCCTAAAAGTCTTCAATGGCACAACAAATTGGTTAAGGGAATAATTAATGCTGGAGCACCAGAAAAGCACTCGCCAGGATATTGGAATACCCATAATCAATGCTGTGGTACATCAGGAATGACAAATCTTTTTCTAGGGGTTTGGGCTGAAACCGGAGAAGAAGAATATTTGAATTATGCTATACGCACAGGTGAACAGATTCTTGGTTTTGCATACCACATTAATGAGAAAAATGAATTGCAAACAAAATGGTATCAGGCAATAGATAGAACAAGTCCTGAAAGAGTTACTACTGCTATTGGATTATATGATGGGGCTGCAGGTATAGGCTGGGCACTACTTCAGTTATATCTAGCGGAAGAAGGTAAATTCCATGTAGCACGAGCTTTAGATGATCCGTATCCATTATATAGATAAAATTTAAAGTGAGAGGAGTATTTTTGATGGCTGATAATAATATAGAATTCAAGAACTGCATTTCAAGAAATGATTTTCTTAACCTTGAAAATTTATTAAACCAGAACAATGAAAGTGAAAATATAGATGGTAATGATGGCTTTTTTGAAGCAAAAAATAAAAATAAAGTAGATTCAGGTGAAAAAATTATTAGAACTTCAGGATCTCATAATTGCGGTGGACGATGTGTAATCAAAGTACATGTTAAAAATAAACGTGTTGTAAGAATTTCTACTGAAGATGATATAGAAGATACTTTTGATAAACCACAGTTACGAGGTTGTCTAAGGTGTAGATCTTATAGAAACAGGTTATATAATCATAATAGATTAAAATATCCAATGAAACGAGTTGGAAAACGTGGAGAAGGAAAATTTAAGCGCATTACTTGGGATGAAGCATTGGATATTATTGCAGATAACACTAAAAGATTGATGAATGAATATGGACCAGATTCAATTTATATAAATTATGCTTCTGGAAATGCTGGCAGAGTTGCTGAACGTGTATGGATGTCACGACTTCTTGGATTGTATGGTGGATATCTGTCATATTATGGTACGTACAGCTCAGCTTGTACGCAGATAGCTACACCTTATACTTATGGAACAATTTATACTGGAAGCAGCAGGGATGATTGGAGCAATTCTAAGTTAATAATTTTACTTGGATGGAATCCTTGTGAAACTATACATGGAACTAACACAGCTTATTATCTAAAAATGGCAAAAAAAGCAGGAGCAAAGATTATATGTATAGACCCTATGTATTCTAGCACAGCTACTTCTCTTGCAGATCAATGGATTCCAATACGTCCAACAACAGATAGTGCTTTATTGGATGCTATGGCGTATGTAATGATTACTGAAAATCTTCATGATCAAGAGTTTTTGGATAAATATTGTTTAGGTTTTGATGAAGATCATATGCCCATAGAGGTACCTAAAGGAAATTCCTTTAAAAGTTATATATTAGGTGAATGTGATGATAAAACTCCCAAGACACCAGCTTGGGCTGAAAATATTACTGGAATTCCACAAGAAACAATTAGTGAATTAGCACGAGAATATGCAACTAATAGACCAGGGGCATTAATTCAAGGCTATGGACCACAGAGGCATGCATATGGTGAACAAGTTGTGAGAAGTGGAACTGTTCTTGCTGCTATGACAGGGAATGTTGGAGTAAAAGGAGGTTGGGCTTCTGGAACAGGATATCAGGTTAGAAACCAATATGTAGCTTCAATTCCAGCATATAATCCTAACAAATCCAAAATTTCAATGTTCTGCTGGCCAGATGCCATAACTCATGGTAAGGGAATGGGATCAGATTTTAGCGTTACAGGAGTAGAAAAATTATCTTCAAATCTTAAGCTCATATTTAATTTAGGTGGAAATTGTTTGATGAATCAGCATGCAGATTCTAATGGTACTGGAAAAATATTAGAGGATGAAGATCTAGTTGAGTTTATTGTTGTAACTGAACATTTCCTTACTTCAAGTGCTAAATATGCAGATATACTTCTTCCAGCAGATAATATGATGGAACGGGATGATATTGTAACTCCTTGGGGGCATGGAGAATACGTACTTTATATGAATAAAGCAGTAGATACTGTTTTTGAATGTAGAAATGCATATGAGTGGATAAGTGATTTAGCCGAACGCTTAGGTTTAAAAGAAAAATTTACAGAAAATAAAATCTTAGAAGAATGGTTAAAATATCTAGTAAAAGAGACTGTAAAGAAAAATCCGGGGTTCCCATCTTATGAGGAATTTAAAGAAAAAGGAATATATAGATGGGAATATAATGCGCCAAGCATTGCTTTCAAAAAGCAGATAGAAGATCCAGAAAATAATCCATTTCCAACACCTTCAGGTAAAATAGAGATATTTTCTAAGGATTTATGGAATAAAAATAATTTAAACGAAATTCCAGCTATACCTAAATATATTACAGCATGGGAAGGTCCAGAAGATCAATTAAGAGAAAAATACCCACTTCAATGTATCGGACATCATACAAAACGAAGAACTCATTCAATACAGGATAATATGAGCTGGATGGAAGAAGTAGAGCCGCAGGCAGTGTGGGTTAATACTTTGGATGCTGAAGAGCGTGGTATTAAAAATGGAGAATTAGCTAAAGTTTTTAATGATAGAGGGGCAGTAATAATACCGATTAAAGTCACTACTAAAATTATGCCAGGCGTTGTGTCTATACCGCAAGGAGGGTGGTATACTCCAGATAAAGAAGGAATAGACAGAAGAGGTTGTGTCAATACATTAACCAAATATAAGCCAACTCCATTAGCATTTGGAAATGCCACTCATACTACCTTAGTACAGATAACAAAAGCATGATGAAAGGAGAAATAATATATGCCTAAACAATTGGCTTTCTATTTTGAACAGAAATATTGCACAGGCTGCTATACTTGTCAAATAGCTTGCAAGGATAAAAATAATTTAGAAGTAGGAGAGCAATTTAGAAAAGTATATGAAGTTACTGGTGGGAACTATATAAAAAGAGGAAATCTAATTATACAAGATATATACGCCTTTTGGATATCTGTTAGCTGTAATCATTGTATTGATCCAATTTGTGTTAAAAAATGTCCTACTGGAGCATTAAAAAAGAGGCTGGAAGATGGAATAGTGATTTTAGATAGGAATAAATGTGTTGGTTGCACTTCTTGTGTTAAGAGTTGTCCATATGAAGCAATACAATACGATTCAAATATCAGGAAAGTAAGTAAATGTGATTTTTGTTTAGACCTAATAGAGAGTGGAAAAGATCCAGTTTGTATTTCATCATGTCCAATGAGAGCTTTAGATTATGGAGAATTAGAAGTGTTACAGCAGAAGTATGGAAACATAAATGAGACAGACGGTTTACCTAGTTCAAAAATTACAAAACCAGCTTTAGTAATTACTCCACATAAAAATGCAATAAAACCCCAAGGAGGTATTGGGAATAATGGATAATATAAAACAATGGATTGTTGAAAGAAAAATTATATATTTTATATTCGCACTTCTTTATGATGGAAAAATAGATCAAGCATTAGATATTATAAAAAAGAATGAGTTATTGCAGAATTTTTCAGATTATACTAATAATAAACAACTTTCAGGTGGAAGCAACCAAGTAATAAAAGAACTACATGAAAACCAAAATGATAATCATTATAAAGATTTAATTCTAGAAGAATATCAAAGATTATTTATTGGACCAGATGAGATTTTAGCACCTCTTTGGGAATCAGTATACAAAACAAAGGATAAGTTACTTTTTGGAGAAATTGAGCTAGAGAACAGAAGGTATTATAATAGTAATGGGTTAGATGTTAAAGAAAGTGAACCGGCTGATTATCTTCCAATGCAATTATCATTTATATCACGTTTATGTGATGCAGCTTTGGAAGATAATTTTGAAAATATAAATGAAAATTTAGCAAAACAACGTGATTTTTTGAAAGATCATTTGATATCATGGATACCTTATTGGGTAGAGGGGATAAATCAAAATGCAGAAACTCAATTTTGGTTAGGTTTTGTACAAATGACTACAGGCTGGTTAGAAAATGACTTCGATGAAATAGAAAAGGTTATTGAAATAATGGCAAATTTATAATGAAAACCTAAGTTAATATAGGAATCAGCTTTTAGAAAATTTATTGACAAGTATAAAAAAAAGATATATACTATAAAACATAGTAAATCGATATGAATAATAAAAATATTTAATAAAAATTAATATAAGTCTGACTGGAAAACCAGAGGACATACTTCGAAGACGATAGAAGTATGTCCTTTTTTATATATAAATTTATATTCGTAGAGTATTTTTATAACTCAAGCTATTGTTAACAATATATTTATGTTTATTTACATAATTAAGGATAAATATAGACAAGAGGGATGTAAAATATTCTGCATATTTTACATAAAGTTTTTAATCTATCACGTGAAAGAAAAATGAAAGCTGAATAAGCTATATAAATTAATAAAGCAACTAAAAAATATTTTTATGAAGTAGGAGGAAGATTTTAATGAGTTTAATACAAACACCATATGAATACGTGAATGAACCAAACATTATTAGCGAAGCAGGAAATTATGTAAAAGGATTAGGAAAAAATGCACTTATAATTGGAGGAAAAACAGCCTTAAGTATTACTGAAAATAATATTACAAAGAGTTTTGAAGAAAATAATATTATTTTTACTATAAAAGAATTTTCAGGATATCCAACAGAAAAAGTAATAGCTACATTTTCAGAGCTTGGAAAAGAACAAAAAATTGATGTTGTTATTGGAATAGGAGGCGGAAGAGTTTTAGATACCACAAAAGCTGTTGGAAACAGGTTGAATATACCAATTGTTGCAATACCAACAATTGCAGCTACATGTGCTTCTTGGGCAGCTGTATCCATTATATATGATGAAGATGGAAATCAAGTGGATTTTTTTGATACTCAAAAATCAGCCAATTTAATTCTAGCAGATACAAAAATATTAGTTGAAGCACCAGATAGATATTTAAAAGCTGGAATTATTGATACTCTTGCAAAATGGTATGAATCAGAACCTAACTTGAAAAATCATAATGACAGTTTACAATTAAAAATTCAAACTGAAGTAGCTAAATTAGGTTTTAATATTTTACTGGAAAAAAGTAATAAATATTTTAATTCTAAAGATAGGAAAGATAATTTGAATGATTTTAAACAAATAGTAGATTCAATTATTTTAATTGCAGGTTTAGTTAATAGCATAAAAAGCAATGAATTTTATGGAGGGATAGCACATCCCTTTTATAATAGCACTACAAAAATACCTGAAACGAGAAATAAGCTTCATGGAGAAAAAGTTGCCTTTGGAATTCTTACTCAACTCGTATTAGAAGGAAAAACAAAGGCTGAATTAATAGAAACTTTTAACTTGTTTAAGAACTTTGATGCTCCGATAACCCTAAAAGGAATAGGAATTGAAAATGAAATAGATGAAAAGGTCAATTTAATAGCAGAAGACGTATCAAAAAAGAGTGGAGCTTATAAAGGAATAGATCATGAATTAACAAGTGATGTTATTAAAAAGGCTATATTGGAAGCAGATAATATTGGAAGAGAGATATCATAAAAAAGGAGTACAGAAATATGTCAAATTTAAAATATAGAGAAGAACTTGATTTAATTGAAAATTATAAGCCTGCAAAGTCCTTGGAAGCTGTAAATAGAGAACTTGGATTAACTGAAATAATTAAACTTGCAGGTAATGAAAATAGACTTGGAAGTTCTGATTTAGCTAAGAAAGCAGTTAAAAATTTTGTTAATGAACTTTCATTTTATCCAGACTTTGATGTGACACGTCTTAGAGAAAGATTATCAAAGGATTTAAAAGTTAAAGGGGAGCAGCTGATTTTTGGAAATGGATCTTTTGAACTTTTATCTTTGATAGCTAAAGCCTTTATAAGTAAAGGAGAAGAATCCATTATACCAGAAATCACCTTTGGTTGGTATCAATCAGTCACCCTTCAAATGGGGGGAAAGATTGAATGGGTTCCACTTAAAGAACATAAAATAGATTTGGATGAAATCAAAGCAAGAATAAATAAGAACACTAGGGTTATATGGATATGCAATCCTAATAATCCTATAGGAACTTTTATTGATGAAGCTTCTTTGAAAAATTTTCTAAAGGATGTTCCAAGCGATGTAATTGTGGTTTTAGATGAAGCATATTATGAATTTGCAGATGACAGCAGTTATCCGGAGTCTATTAAACTGCTTGAAGAATATAAAAATATTATCATATTAAGAACCTTTTCTAAGGTTTATGGCTTAGCATCATTAAGATTAGGATATGGAATTGCAGATCCAGAATTTATCAGCTATTTATACAAAGTTAAAGAGCCTATTAATGTAAACATGGTTGCTCAAGTAGCCGCATTGGCAAGTCTTGATGACTATGAATTTAAAAATAAAGTTTTAGAAAACAATAAGAAGAGTAAGCAATTATACTATGATAAATTAGATGAATTAAATCTAGAATACATTAAGACACAAGGTAATTTTATAATGATAAATACAAAGCTTAATGGAGATTTGGTTACAGAAGAGTTTTTAAAGAGAGGAATAATTATAAGAAGCGGTGTGGAATTTAAAATGCCTGAATGGATAAGGATTTCTATAGGTTCATATGAGGAAAATGTTAAAGTGTTAGAAGTATTAAAAGAAATAATATCATAATTATTTATGATTAAGTTAAGGTATATAAATATAATTATTCATCAGAATGAAAACAGATAAATTTAAAGAAAATAGGATACATTCACAGAATGTGGGATGTATCCTTTAGTCTATTATTTTCTTTTATGTGTCTAAAATACCATTGACGATAAAGCAAATAATAATTATTTGGAGGTAAAGTATTATGAAGTATAAAGCTGGACTTGATGTTGGTTCAACAACTGTAAAGCTGGTGATAATTGATTCTGACAATAAAATTGTATTTTCAAGTTATGAACGCCATTTTGCTGATGTTAAGAATGCAACTTTAAGGGTACTAAAAGAAGCTACTAAAATTGTAGGAGATCATAAAGAACTTATAATGAGGATAACTGGATCTGCTGGAATGGGGCTTGCCAAAGTTATAGATGTTCCTTTTATACAAGAGGTTATTTCGTGCACTGAAGCAGTCGAAAAGTTAATTCCAGAAACTGAAGTGGTTATCGAACTAGGTGGAGAGGATTCAAAAATTACTTTTTTAAAGGGAACTTTAGAACAAAGAATGAATGGTACATGTGCTGGTGGAACAGGTGCATTTATAGATCAAATGGCATCTCTTTTAAATACAGATGCTCAGGGAATTAATGAAATGGCAAAAACTGCTACTATAATTTATCCTATAGCCTCTCGTTGTGGAGTTTTTGCAAAATCAGATATTCAACCTCTTATTAATCAGGGAGCTTCAAAAGGAGATATAGCAGCAAGTGTTATGCAGGCGGTTGTAAATCAGACCATTGCTAGTTTAGCAGCTGGAAGAAAGATTCAAGGAAAGATTGCTTTTTTAGGAGGGCCACTATATTTTTTGAGTGAACTTAGAAAAAGTTTTATGGAAACTTTAAAAGTGAAAGAAGAGGATGCAATTTTCCCAGAAAATTCTTTATTATTTGTTGCTTTAGGGGCAGCCTTATATCCTAAGCAAAATAAAATTGTAACTTTGGAAGAGGTTGTTCAGAATCTGGAGAAGGCTAATAAAAATAATTTAGAAGTAGCAAGTTTCTTAGAGCCACTTTTTGAAAGTGAAGATGAACTAAAAGGATTTCGTGAACGTCATAGTAAAGCTTCAGTACCTACAAAAGCTTTAAGTGAACATAGTGGGGCTGCATATCTTGGTATAGATGCAGGCTCAACTACTTCAAAAATAGTACTTATAGACCAAGAAGCTAATATTTTATTTAGTCATTATGGAAATAATAAAGGAGAGCCGTTAGATACAATAAAAGAGGTATTGGTTGATTTATTTAAGAGGCTTCCTAAAGAAGTATATATAGGAAAAGCTACTGTAACAGGCTATGGAGAAGAATTACTAAAAAATGCATTAAAAATAGATATTGGGGTAGTTGAAACTATGGCTCATTATAAGGCTGCTGAACATTTTCAAGAGGGTGTAGATTTCATTTTGGATATTGGTGGACAAGATATGAAAGCCTTAACTATTAAAGATGGAACTTTATCCTCTATTCAACTAAATGAAGCATGTTCCTCTGGTTGTGGTTCCTTTATTGAAACTTTTGCGAAATCAATGAATTACAGTGTAGAGGATTTTGCAAAAGCAGCACTTAATTCAAAAAGTCCAGCTGATTTAGGTTCGAAATGTACTGTATTTATGAATTCTAAAGTGAAACAGGTACAAAAGGAAGGGTTTAATGTTGGAGATATTTCAGCAGGATTGGCTTATTCAGTTATAAAAAACTCATTATATAAGGTAATAAAAATAAAAAGACCAGAAGAGTTAGGTAAGAAAATAGTTTGTCAGGGTGGAACTTTCTATAATGAGGCAGTACTTAGGGCTTTTGAAAAAATCAGTGGCTTAGAAGTTGTTCGCCCAACTATTGCAGGGTTAATGGGAGCTTATGGAGCAGCGTTGATTGCTAAAGCTAATCATCAAATTGGTGAAAAATCAAGCTTAATTTCACTGACAGATCTAGAGCAATTTAAAGTTGAAAAAGAATTTACTAGATGCAAGCTTTGCGAAAATAAATGTAGGTTAACTGTAACAAACTTCTCTGATGGTGGCAGTTTTGTATCAGGTAATAGATGCGAGAGAGGTGCAAAAGTTCAAATTAAAGAAGAGGATAAAAGGGTTAACTTAGTAGATTATAGATATAATAGATTATTTAAGTATCGCCCAATTGAAATTACTGAGGCCACTAGAGGCGTGATTGGAATTCCAAGAGCTTTAAATATATATGATAATTATCCTTTGTGGTTTACAATATTTACTGATTTAGGATTTAGGATTGAACTTTCACCTAGATCTACTAAGAAAATTTATGAAACTGGTATTGAGACTATTCCAAGTGATACAGTGTGCTATCCAGCAAAAATATCACATGGGCATGTACAGAGCCTAATTAATAAAGGAATAACAAAGATATTTTTTCCAACAGTAGTATATGAACGATTGGAGCATGAAAAAGCAGATAATCATTATAATTGTGCTGTAGTTCAAGGTTATCCTAATCTTTTAAAGCATAATATAGATGAAGTAATTAATGAAAAGATAACTTATTACACACCAGCTATAAATTTAGCTGATAAGGATTCTGTAATTGGAACGCTCTTAGAAGAATTAAAGGATTATGAAATTACAGAAGAAGAAATGAAAAAAGCAGTTTATCATGGCTTTGAGGAGTTAACTGCTTTTAAAAATGATATAAAAGTAAAAGGTGAGGATACTTTAAAGCTAATAGAAGAAACAGGAGGGCATGGGATTATATTAGCAGGGCGTCCATACCATTCTGATCCTGAAATTAACCATGGCATTTCAAAAGTTATAACGCAAGAAGGCTTTCATGTTCTTACAGAAGATAGCATTTATCAGTTAGGAGATGTCGAAGATTTAAGATTAGTTAATCAATGGGAATATGGTTCACGTATTTTTGCAGCAGCAAAAGTTGTTGCAAAGTCTAAAAATATAGACTTTGTCCAGCTTAATTCTTTTGGATGTAGTTTAGACACTGTTGCTACAGATCAAATATCAGAAATTTTAGAGCAGTATGGAAAAGTTTTAACTGTGCTGAAAATAGATGAAGGTTCAAATTTAGGGACTGTGAAAATTCGTATGAGATCTCTTAAAGTGGCTATTAAAGATAAAGAAAAAGCAGGCTTTAAGCCATATAAGAGATTTGAAAATCCTAATTTTGCAAATTTCACTAAGGAAATGAAAGAGGCTCATACAATACTGCTTCCTTCCATTGCACCTTTTAGGCAAAATGGATTAGTGAATATTGCTCTTCGTGCGTCAGGTTATAATGCTGTAATGCTGCCTTCGAAAAACTTAACAGCATTAGATAAAGGGTTGAGATTTGTAAATAATGAATATTGTCATCCACCAATTGATTATGTTGGACAGATAGTAGAAGCACTTGAAAGTGGAAAATATGATTTAGATAATACTACAATTATGATTTTAGATCCAGGAACAAATTGCAGCTGTAGAGGAGCAAATTTTGCAACAGTACTGCGTAAAGCAATTTATGATGCAGGTTATCCAGATGTACCAGTTGTTCCTATGCCTATAGAGTTTAAGGATTATGAGACAGATGAAAGAAAATCTGGTTTTGTTTTAACAGAGCCTCTTTTGAAAAGATTAGCCCTTGCAAATTCATACGCTGATTTATTTGAAAAAGTTGTATATAGGACTAGACCATATGAGATTGAACCTGGACAAATAGATACATTGCATCAAAAATGGATAGAGAAAATAAAACCTAATATAGAAAATACGTCCTTAAGTGATTTTAGAATTAACATGGAGAATATCATTAAAGAGTTTGATAATATTCTGTTATTAGATATCCAAAAGCCTAAGGTTGGGCTTGTTGGAGATGCTGAATTAACTATAAACTTTGCTGAAAATGGAAGTTATAATATTGTAAGGTTACTAGAGTCAGAAGGAGTAGAAGTTGTTGTGCCGGGAATAGGCTTTATGTCTACTTATTTAATAGGTGATTTAGGTGAACATATGAAAGAATTATCGGACAGCTTTTATAATCAATGCGAAAAGCCTATGGATGAAGCTTTAAGAGCTTCTAAAAGGTTTAGAAAATTTTATTCTATTTTTGATATGAAGGCAAGTGCAAATCAAATAGCACCATTTGCAAATTATCAGGGTAAGTTTTGGTTTATGACTGGTGGTAAAATGATAGAGCTTTTAAAGGATAATGTTAATAATATTGTATTGTATCAAGCTTTCAATTGTGCTATTAATTATGTGTGTGGTGTAGGTCTTAACAAAGAAATAAAAAGACAATATCCACAGGCTAATATAGTAAATATTGATTATGATCCTGGAATGTCAATGGTAAACCAGGTAAATCGTATTAAACTTATGATAAGCAATGCTGAAAAAGATTTAGAAAGAGAAGAAGTGATTTAGCAAATTTATTTCCGTAATATAAATTATGACTGACTAGAAAACTAGAGGGTTTGAGATTTGAAAAACACAAATTTCAAAGCCTTTTGTTTTAAGTTGAGTATAGTTGTCCAATATCATATATATTGCAAAAAGAAATCTTCAAAGCTTAAAGATTTCCAAAGGAAATCAACTTTCATTGATAATTGCAACATATACATATATACACCTAAAATTTTAAATTGACAATATAATCGAATAATGATAATATCATCATAAATCCTATATGAATACTCTTAAATGGTACAATTAGTAGTCTAGAAACATTAAGTATAACAATTTTTCTGGTTTTATTTAATTGTCTTTTTTATTAGATGAATACTGAGCATTTTAATAGGAATGATAGAATTTAAATATGATTAATATTAGAAATGCAGGAGGGTGTAGTATATGTTATTACAAGAGAAATTTCAATTACTAAAAGATAATATAAAAAAAAGAGGAAGTGCAGCAATTGCTTTTTCAGGTGGAGTGGATAGTACCTTCTTAGTTAAGGTAGCACACGAGGTATTAGGAGATAAGGTTATAGCAGTTACAGCTACTTCATCAACTTATCCAGAAAGGGAGTTAAAAGAAGCAATTAAATATGCAAAGAATATTGGGATAAAACACTTGATTATATCTTCAGAAGAGCTGGACATTGAAGGTTTTGCTAGTAATCCTAAAAATAGATGTTACTATTGTAAAAAAGAACTTTATACAAAGATAAAGGAAGTAGCTAAGGAAAATAATGTTGAATATGTTTTTGATGGTTCAAATCTTGATGATAATGGTGATTATAGACCAGGAATGCAGGCAGCTAGGGAATTGGAAGTAATAAGCCCACTTAAGGAAGCAAATATTACTAAAGATGATATAAGAGCGCTTTCAAAAGAATTAGGACTTCCAACTTGGAACAAGCCATCATTTGCATGTTTATCTTCCAGATTTCCTTATGGAAAAAAGATTACAATTCCAAAGCTTAAAATGGTTGAGGAAGCTGAACAGTTTTTGCTTGATATGGGCATAAGGCAAGTAAGAGTAAGGCATCATGGAGAAATAGCTAGAATTGAAGTTTCTCCTGAAGAAAGAATTAAATTCTTTGATGTTGAAGTCATGGATAAGATAGGAGAGAAGTTTAAATATATCGGGTTTGCTTACGTCACTTTAGACATATTAGGATACAGGACTGGTAGTATGAATGAAGTACTAACAGAGGAAGAAAAAAATTAACATTATTACAATTCAGCATACACGGTAAGTTCGCACTTAGAATTCAAATTAAAAAATAAGAAACAGAAAAAATTCATGTATTAGTTAAAATATATTGACATGAAAAGGAAAAAGAAATATAATAATTCTTATTAAACTTATAAGAATACCTGTGTATTATAAATTCTGACTGGTCAACCAGAGGATGGATTTCTATTTAAAGAAATCTATCCTCTTTTAGCGTTAAGGAATTCAATTAAGGCACATGAAAATATAACTATTATTGTATGAAAGGAGAAAAAGTATTGTATAAAAAAATGTCATTGAAGATAAGTGGGATGACTTGCACATTATGCTCTAACAAGATAGAACATAAATTAAAAAAGACTGCTGGAATAAAAAATTCAACTGTAAATTTTTCCACAGAAACAGCATCCATAGTTTATGATGATAATTTTTGTAATCAAGATAAAATTAATAAAATCATTAATTCATTAGGATTTGCTATTGATGATGAAAAAGGAACAGAATCAAAAAAGCATCTAGAAAAACTAAAGTGGAAAGCTATTATTAGTTTAATTTTGATTTCACCACTTGTTTTAGTAATGATGATATGTTGGTTAGATAATTTATGCACAATACTTGATCCAAACTATTCAATTAAGTTATCAAAATTAATCGGTATTTTAAGATATAAATTATATTTTATACATAATTGGAAGTTGCAGATATTATTGGTTTTCCCAGTTCAATTTATTATAGGGTTTGATTTTTATAAAAACGCTTTATATTCAATTATATCTAGAATGCCTGGGATGGATTTACTTGTGGCAGTAGGAACCGGAGCAACTTTTGGATATAGTTTATATATAGCAATAAAGTACCCTAATTTTGACGGCAAAGAGTTGTATTTTGAAGCGGGAGCTATGATAATAACCTTTGTGATTTTAGGAAAGTATTTAGAGGCATTAGCTAAAAAGAGAACATTTAATAGCATTGAAGCATTGTCAAAATTGCAGCCTAAAACGGCAAAGGCTTTGAATGATACAGTTGAAATAGAAAAAGGAATCGAAGATATAAGAATTGGAGAGATAGTAATTATTCGCCCAGGGGAAATAATACCTTTGGATGGGATTATTATTCAAGGGAATTCGGCAGTTGACGAGTCAATGATTACTGGAGAAAGTACTTGGATAGATAAAAATGTTGGAGATAAGGTTACAGGCGGTGCAGTAAACATAATGGGAAGTTTTCAGTTTAAAGTGGAAAAGATATGGGAGAATACGGTACTTTCATCAATAATACATTTGGTTGAGGAAGCTCAAAACTCAAAGCCCAATATTCAAAAATTGACTGATAAATTAAGCAGTATATTTGTACCATTTATTCTTATGACATCAATAGCAACATTCTGTTTCTGGTATTTTTATGTATATCATGCTTCACATTATTATATTGAGAAGCCAATATTATATGCTGTGGCAGTATTAGTAGTTTCTTGTCCTTGTGCACTGGGAATTGCAATTCCAACAGCAATTTGCGTAGGTACAGGAATTTCATCAGAAAATGGAATATTGATAAAAAGTAGTCAAGCACTTCAAGATGCTTGTAAGATAAATACCATGATTTTTGATAAAACTGGGACATTAACTGTTGGCCGTCCCAATGTAGAAGAGTTTATAAAGAAAAATAAAGAAAGTAAATATAGCGAAGAAGAGATTTTAACCTTGGCAGCTAGTTTAGAGAATAAATCTGAACATCCTTTAGGAAAAGCAATTACTGATTTAGCAGTAAAGAGAGGATATATATTGAAAGTGGCAGAAGATTTTCAGAGTATTACTGGAAAAGGAATTAGAGGAATAATTGATGGAAAAGATATTATTATTGGAACTGAATCATTTTTGAAGGAGAATAAAATTCATGTAATTCAAAATGATAATAATATGCTTACTAAAGTTTATGTGGCAATTGATGATGTATATGAAGGAATTATTACACTTAATGATGAGATAAAAAAAGGAGTAAAGGATACTATTGATAAACTGAAACATAAAAATATTGAAGTTGTAATGGTAACAGGAGATGGAAAGGCAGTATCAGAAAATATTGCTAAAAAAATAGGAATAGAAAGGATATATTCAGAGGTTTTACCAAAAGATAAAGGGGAAATAGTAAAAGGAATTAAGAAAAATAATAGATTTGTAGCGATGGTTGGTGATGGAATAAATGATGCTCCAGCATTAGCAAATGCAGATG
Source organism: Clostridium sp. YIM B02555 (assembly GCF_022320955.1). Lineage (NCBI taxonomy): Bacteria > Bacillati > Bacillota > Clostridia > Eubacteriales > Clostridiaceae > Clostridium > Clostridium sp. YIM B02555. The sequence continues at coordinate 703,613 of NZ_JAKJJY010000001.1, forward strand.
TTGCTTTTGCAATAGGAGTAGGTGCAGATGTTGCTATTCAAAGCAGCCATATTGTAATAGTTGGCAATGAATTAAAACAAATTCCAGTAGCAATAGATTTATCAAAAAAAACTATGAATAAAATAAAGATTAATTTGTTTTTGGCATTAATATATAATGCCATTGGAATTCCATTTGCAGCATCAGGTAATCTAAGCCCTGAATTGGCAAGTGCATGTATGGCACTGAGTTCAATTTCTGTAGTATTAAATTCATTAAGTTTAAAGAGATATAAGGTGAGTGAGAAGTAAGGGGGAAGCGTATGAATGTAGATTTTACATCAATAACAAACAGTACAGCATCCTATTGGGTAATATTTTTATATGGAATTATGACTAGTTTTCATTGCATAAACATGTGTGGCGGATTTATTTTATCTGGAAGCTTATCAGTCAGGAAAGAAAAATGGATGGGAGTAAAAACCTCTCTTTTATATAATGTAGGCAGAATAATATCTTATACCGTTATTGGAGCAATAGCAGGTGGGGTTGGTTCAGTTGTAGCATTGTCAGGAATTTTAAGAGGTGCCTTGCCCTTTATTTCAGGAATTTTAATGATAATAATGGGATTAAATTTTTTAGGAGCACTAAAACGGGTAAAAATAAATTTTTCACTAAAAAGTTTACTGGGAGATAAACTTTTTAGAAATAAAAGCAAAAATATGTTTTATATAGGTTTAATTAATGGTTTATTGCCATGTGGACCTATGCAGGCGATACAAATTTACAGTTTAGCTACTGCAAGTATAGTAAAGGGTGCACTTGCAATGCTCATATTTTCAATTGGAACTGTACCAGTACTGTTTTTGTTTGGGTACTTTAGCAGTTTATTAAATGTAAGATTTACAAAAATAGTGTTAAGATTGAGCACTTGTATTTTAATAGTCATGGGATTCTTTATGGTTAATAGAGGTTTGAATCTATGGGGAATTAAAATGGATCCGTCTAATTTAGTAGCAAATAATAATTATGCAGTTGCAGCAACTGTAAAAGGTGATGAACAGGTTTTAATAACGGAATTTACTGATGAAAAATTTGAAGATGTAGCTTTTAAAAAAGGAATGCCAGTTAAGTGGATAATAAATGTAGATAAAAAATATGTGGGTGAATGTACTTCTACAATATTAATTGAGGAATATGGAGTTAAGGTAGAGTTAAAAGAAGGAGAAAATGTGATTAGATTTACACCAGAAGAAGAAAAGAATGTGCCATATAGCAGTTGGTGCGGAATGTTAAATGGTGTTATTAAAATATATAAATAAATTAAGGAGAAACCCATGGAAAATTTAGAAGTCATAAAGAACACTATAGCAGAAAAATTATTTAAATATACAGTTGTAATTATAATTTTAGTTCTTTGGCAAGTACTGCCACAAATAGGAACAGTAAATTCTAACTATTTACCACCTTTATCTAGAATTTTGCTGGAACTATTTTCTCTTAGCGATGGAAATTATCTATTTATGAATGTAATGGTGAGCATATGGAGGATTACTATAGGTCTTACAATATCAATATTTATAAGTATTTTATCAGGATTAACTTTAGGATTTTTCTTTCCTAAATTTAGTGATAAATTAATTCCATTATTGCGATTTTTTATACAAATTAATCCTTATTCCATTTTTCCATTATTTATTGTTTTTCTAGGTGTAGGTGAAATAGCTAAAATAGGTATAGTAATTTGGACTTCAGTTTGGCCAATGATGTTTTATACAATTTCTGCAGCAAAAAATGTTGATCCAATGCTTATAAAACAGGCTAATTCAATGGATATATCGAGAACAAAATTATTTTCTAAAGTAATTGTACCAGCAACTATACCTTCAATCTTTCAAGGTATAAGAGAAGGGGTTCAAATGTCCTTTTTCATATTAACTGCGGCAGAAATGACTGGATCCACCGCAGGTCTCGGTTATATTATTCATAACGCTGGAATGAACTTCTTAATTCCACGTTTTTATGCAGCTGGAATATGCATTGTATTAATAAGTGTATTACTAAATTTATTTTTTGTGTCTCTGAAGAAAAGATTAATGTTTTGGAAAGAGGATGTAGAAATATTTGACAGTAATTCTACAAGGAAAGTTAAAAGGGTAAGTAAGTTGCAGATTTCTTGTATAATTTTGGTTTTTCTTTTTATTTTAATACAGGGTGGAATAGAAATTAATAATGCATATAATTATCAAAATAATCCTAAAAATGCAACTGTAACTGTTGAATAGGTGGTGAAGAAATGTTTGGTTATATAAATAGATTTTTTAATAAGTATGTTTTAATTATTGCACTCATAATAATATGGGAAATTACAACTCAACTAAAATTAATAAGTCCGATTTTCTTACCGCCTTTTTCTAAAGTAGTAGAAACTATAATCAAAATGATTAGAACTGGAGAATTTATAGTTAATTTTAGGATAAGCATCTTTAGAGCTATGTCTGGCTTTATTATAGCTGCATTGATAGGTATTCCAATAGGTTTACTTCTTGGAGGGTGGTTTAAGGAACTGAAATTAGCACTTAATATGCTTCTTGAAATATGTTCACAGATTAATCCATTTTTAATGTTTCACTTAATATTAATATTTCTAGGAATAGGTGAGTTTTCTAAAATATCAATATTAGTTTGGACATGTCTTTGGCCAATAATTTTTAGTACTATTTCTGGAATAAACAATATAAATCCGCAGATATTAAAAATGGGAAAAACTTTTGGCCTTGGCAGAGTTTTAATGTTTATTAAAATTATATTACCTGCGTCAGCACCAGGAATATTTAATGGTTTAAGACTTGCAGCAGGATATTCCTTATTAATGCTCACAGCAGCAGAAATGATGGGAGCAAAATCAGGTCTTGGATATTTAATTATATATAGTCAACAGAATTTTAAAATTGCAGAAATGTATGCTGTAGTATTAATAATTGCAATATCAGCACTTGTAGTAGATTATATTATGTCTTTGATTGAGAAAAAATTTGTGATTTTCGAAGAGCAAGGAATCATAAATAGCAATTATTGATAATTAGGGAGGCGTATTATGCTAAAGAGTTGTAAATTAGGTACAGTTATACTGCTTGTAGTTTTTTATATAAGTCTTTTTATTACGGGATGCAAAGAAAATTATGAAAATAACAAGGTTAAACTTGCATATTATGGAATCAATACAGAGTTGCCTTTAATAACTGCATTTGAAAAAGGATATTTTAAAGAAGAAGGATTAGATGTAGAACTTGTGAAAGTTAAACCAGAAGATTTTGTAAATGATATAAATAATAAAATCGTAGATGGAGGCACTTGTGATTATAAAATACTAAAAAGTATTGAAGATGGTGCAAAGATAAAAGTAGGTGCTGGACTACAATCTAGAGCTATAGAAATTTTGACTAAAGCTGAAAGTGGAATAGATACAATAGAGGGATTAAAAAATAAAAAAATAGGAATTGAAGATAGGGGAGGGGGATCTATGCTTGCTGCTAAAAATTTATTTGATAAATATAATATAGATTTTTCTAAAGATATAACTTGGACATATTTGAGTAAAGATAAATTAAAAGACTCTTTGAAATCAGGAAGTGTTGATGGAATTATATTATATGGGGATAAGGAAAATAATTCTGAATTTAAGACCTTATTTAAAGGGGATGGTATGGATATGTCTTCTATGATTGGCCATAGCCATCATGGAAATGAATATATTTATATAGCTTTTGCTGGTATTTCAAAAGAACTTTCAGATAACGATCCAGAAAAGGCAGCGGCAATTTTACGTGCATGGATTAAAGGTGCCAATAAGATTGAGGAAAATAGTGATGAGTGTATAAAAAATTCTATAGATGATGGATATATAAATGGCAGTTATGAGGAAAATTCTCAAGAAATAAAACAATATATGTGGATGCCTAGTGTAAAGGTTGCTGAGGATAATCTAAAAGCATATATAAAAATACAAAAGTCCCTGGGAATATTATCGGATGGTTTAAATGAAGATTCGTTCTATAAAAATTCTTTTGCAGAGGTACTGCCTTATTGGAGTTAAAAATACTTGAAAAAATTTCTAAATATATATTGACAAAGAAGGCAAATGGTAATAATATGTTTTTAACACATAAATCATATAAAATTCATAAGAATAGTATGATATAAAATTTTATAATTCTGAAACTGAAAGGTTGACCATAGCTATTGGAGACTTAATGAATGTCTTAAATTTTAAGATATTCATTAAGTCTCCAATTTTTATAAATAATATTTAAATTTGGGAGGAGCAAAAATGATATTAGAAAATGTTGTTAAAGAAAGTAATGCCAAAATTGTACTAGAGGGCTTAAGCCAAATTTATTACATTAGAACAAAGGAAAATGCTAAAAGGGAAAAATTTACGGCAATAAAGGATTTTAGTTTATCTATCAACAAAGGAGAATTTGTTTCAATAGTAGGACCTAGTGGTTGTGGTAAATCTACATTGTTAGATATTATCTCAGGCCTATCAAAAGCAAATTCAGGAAAAATTTTTATAGATGGAAAAGAAATTTCAGGACCAGCCTTAGATAGAGGATTTGTAATGCAGGGATATGCATTATTTCCATGGAGAACCATAAGAAAGAATGTTGAATTTGGATTAGAATTAAAGAAAATTCCTAAAAAAGAACGAGCTAGAATAAGTCGGGAATATTTGGAGCTTGTAGGTCTTAAAGGTTTTGAAGAAAGATATCCCCACGAACTTTCAGGAGGTATGAGACAAAGGGTTGCAATTGCTAGATCCCTCGCCTATGAACCAGAAGTATTGCTTATGGATGAACCTTTTGCAGCAGTAGATGCTCAGACAAGAGAAACTCTTCAGGATGAATTATTGAGAATTTGGGAAAAGACAAATAAGACAATTATATTTGTTACACACAGTATTGAGGAGGCCGTTTTACTTGCAGATAGAGTTGTAGTGCTTACAAAAAATCCTGGAACTATAAGAAAGGTGGTAGAAATTGAGCTTCCAAGGCCTAGAACAAATGCAGACATGAGAAGTTCTGAAGATTACAGCAGAATTAGAAATCATGTATGGGAACTTCTTCAAAGTACTGAACTAGAAGAAAGAAAAGAACAGCCTTATGAAAAAATAGCAGATAAAGAGTCAAATATTAAAATAGCAAAATCTGCAGTAGTATAGAAAAGTACTTGAGAAAATTTTAAATATTAAGGATATGGGTGATAAAAATGAAAAGAAAAGCAAAAATAATATCTATATTCATGACTTTAAGCCTGACAATTTCGTTAATTGGCTGCAATGTATCTAAAACAACTGAAGCTTCTTCAGATGAATTAGTTCCAATTAGAGTAGTTACACAAACTGGATTTAATGAGATTAATGTTGCAGATGAACTTGGTTTTTTTAAGGATGAAGGAATTAAGATTGAGTACACTGGAGTTTTGGGGCAAGGAGTTACTGAATTTCAACTTCTGGAGCAAGGGGTTAATGATGCTTTTGTAGGAAGCCATCCACCTAATGTAGCCCAAGCAAGACTTGCTGGTGTTAAAGTGAAAATAGTTGCACCTGGTATGGTTGATAATCCTGATTTTCCACATGTTAGATACTTAGTACAAAATAATAGTCCTATAACCTCATTAGATCAAATTGTTGGGAAGAAGGTAGCAATGACAGGAACTGCTCCTTGTACTGATGGGTATTTGAAATATTATTTAAATCAGAAGGGGATTTCTGGTGATATAGATTGGGTGACTTTAGCAACAGCAGGACAACAAGAACAATCTTTAAGTCAAGGTTTAGTTCAAGTGACTACATCACATCCGCCTTATGCAGGAAAAGCTCTTGCAGCTGGAGGAGTTAGACAAATTGCAACCAGCTGGGATATATTACATTCGCCAGGTGCAGGACTTTCATGTAGAGGATTTACAGAGGATTTCATTAAAGAGCATCCACGGCAGGTTCAAGGTTTTGTTAATGCCATGTACAAAGCAAGATTATGGATTAATACACATCAAGATGAAGCAAAGAAAATAGTAGCTAAATATTTGAAGCTAGAACCAGATGATTTAAGTGTGTTTTGGTATGATGATGAAAAAAATGTAAATCCTAAATATATTCATGAATGGTATACAATTGCTGAAGATGTAGGGCTTTGGAAACATGGAGATGTGACTGAAGATGAAATTTATACCAATGATTTTGTTCCAAAAGATTATGATCCTAATAAGTGAGGTGGAGATATTGTCATTAAACATTATTAAAAAGATAGAAGTAGAACCAAAAGCAAAAAAGGTTTATACAAACATATCTATATTAAATGTTATCAAGAAGATAGGTACTAAATTATACAGTTATTTATCTATAGTTTTATTTTTAATATTATGGCAGATTGTTTCAAGCTTAAAGTTAGTAAATCCAATATTTTTACCATCTTTTACAACGGTAATTAAGGAGCTTATAAGACTTATTGGAACTGGAGAATTACTGAAACATATAGAAATAAGTCTTTTAAGGTCATTAGCTGGTTTTTTCTTAGGATTAGCATTTGCAATTCCTTTAGGCCTATTAATAGGATGGTTTAAAAAATTTGAGAGGTTTATAGATCCATTAATTCAAACTTTTAGAAATCTTTCAGTACTTTCAATACTTCCAGTTTTTGTTCTTATTTTTGGAATAGGGGAAGTATCAAAGATTGCAGTTATTTTTTGGGGAGTTTTATGGTCAGTAATACTTAATACTATAAATGGTGTTAAAAATGTAGATCCTCTAATTATTAAAGGAGCAAGATCCATGGGGATTTCTAATAAGGATTTATTCATAAAAGTTATTTTTCCAGGAGCATTACCTTCTATATTTACAGGTATAAGAATAAGTGCTACTACATCAATTTTAGTTTTAGTTGCAGCTGAAATGCTTGGAGCTAATAAAGGCTTAGGGTATGCATTGTATTTTTATCAAGCTAATTTTAAAACTCCAGCAATGTACTCTGTGATATTGATTATGGCAATACTTGGGGTAACTATAAATTACATTTTGAATTACGTAGAAAAAAAGGCATTTATTTGGAAAGAAGAAATACAACGATAAAATGATTTCAAAGAAAAAGCTGACTGGTAAGCCAGAGGCGGAATTTATTAAAAAATAAATTCTGCCTTATTTTTATGGAAATATAAAGGATGAGATGTTTTATTTTTTCTAAATATTAGAATGGGGGAGTGTGCTTTATGGAAATTAATATTCAACGATCAACTGTAGCAGCAAGAGAGGAACGCTTGGGTTCTATAACTGCATATGTTGGAGATCTACACGATATAGTAAATAAATCAAAATGCGGAAAACTAAAAGGAAAAAGCAGATGTTATTCACAAGCAAGTGCATGTTTAGCAGGTTGTGCTATTTCACAAATTTCTGGAATTAGAGATGTACTTGTTATAAATCATGCACCAGCAGGCTGTACTGCTCTTGCTCCTACAATAGAGGATACTGGAAGATTACTTGCAGAAAAGAGAGGTGTTACAACAAATACTGCTTTAATAGGAACTGATTTAAATGAAAATGATATGGTATTTGGCGCAGGTGATTCATTAATAAAAACAGCTTTGATAAGTTATGAAAGATATAAACCAAAAGCTATTTTTATTACAACTTCTTGTGTTTCAGGAATAATAGGTGAAGATATTGATAGTATAATTGATCAAATTCAAAAAGAAGTACCAGTACCTGTTGTAGGAGCACATTGTGAAGGATTTAAATCTCATATATGGGGATCAGGATTTGAAATTGCAGACCATGCAGTGCTTAAAGCAATTGTAAAACCACCCAAGCAAAAACGTAATGTAATAAACTTTAAAAATTTTTGCGAAGGTCAAAGAAAAGAAATCATTGAAATATTTTCTAACTTTGGTGTAGAACCATTGTTTTTATATAGAAATTCTACTATCGAAGAATTAAGCAGGCTTTCTGAATCTCTTGCAACAGTAAGCATATGTGGAAGTTTAGGTACTTATCTTGGAAATGGTTTAGAACAAGAATATGGAGTACCGTATGTTAATACTTTGAGTCCATCAGGAATTATAGGGTTTGAAACATGGCTTAGGGAAATTGGAAGAGTAATTGATAAAGGTAAAGAGGTTGAGGATTATATAAGGGAACAAAGAGATATGTATATTTTTAAAATAGAAGAAATAAAGAAAAAATTAAAAGGATTAAGAGTTGTGTTAGCAATGGGGCCAGGCTTTGGATTTGAGGTTGCTCGTGTAATACAAGAATTAGGTTTAGAAATAGTATGGCATGCTTCATGGCATTATGATCAACGTCATGATAATGGAAAATTACCAGTAGCCGTTGATTATTTAGAAAAGAATACACCTGGAAGTTACCAATTAAGCGTTACAGAATTACAGAATCATGAAATACTAAATATTTTAGATAAATATAAACCTGACTTATATTTGTGTCGCCATACAGGAAGTACAGTTTGGGCAATTAAGCAGGGGATTCCATCAATTTGTGTAGTTGATGAATATATGATGTTTGGTTACAAAAATACATTGAGCTTTGCTCAAACAATTTTAAATACTGTAACAAATAGAAGTTTTGAAAAGAATTTAGCAGCCAGGGTTAAGTTACCATATACAAAGTGGTGGTTTGAACAGAATAATTATAAATTTATGGAAGGGGTTGAATGATAAAATGTCAAAAATATTAGATCAGCCTAGATACAAATGTGCTTTAGGTGGTATTCAGACAATACATGCAATAACTAGAACAATACCAATTCTTCACTCAGGGCCAGGATGTGCAGCAAAAGTGTCAGAAAATATTGGTGGTTCAGGCTACTTTTCACCACACATATTTCCTTGTACGGATTTAAGTGAAAAGGAAGTTGTATTTGGTGGGGAAAAGAAACTCCAAAGTACTATAGAAAATGCATTGCAAGTAATAGATGCAGATTTATTTATTGTAATAACTGGTTGTACACCAGAGATTGTTGGTGATGATGCAGGGGAAATTAGCAAAAAATTTGCTGAGATTGGTAAGCCGGTGATTTTTGCTTCAACACCTGGATTCAAAGGTAATAATTATCGTGGACATGAATGGGTTATTGAAGCAATAATAGAGCAATATTTAAAGCCGGCAGATAAGATAGAAAAAGGACTTGTAAACATTTGGGCGGGAGTTCCACAACATGATCCATTTTGGCTTGGAAATTTACGGGCTTTGGAAAAACTAGTTGCTAAACTTGGGTTGAAACCAAATACAATCTTTGGTAATAAAAGAGGACTTGAAAATATAAATAAAATTACATCAGCAGAGTTTAATTTACTTGTATCACCTTGGGTTGATTTAGATAATGTGAAACTTCTAGAAAGTAAGTTTGGAACACCATTTTTACATTATCCTGTATTACCAATAGGTGCAGTTGAAAGTGGAAAGTTTTTAAGAAAAGTTGGAGAATTCGCAAAAATTGATAAAGAAAGAATAGAGAATATTATAAAGGAAGAAGAGGATGATTACTATTATTATATTGAACGTTTTGCAGATGTACTTCTTGAAACTAGATCAATGTCAAAAAGATTTGCAGTAGTATCAGACTCACAATATTCAATAGCATTAACTAAATTCTTTGTTAATGATCTTGGTTTAATACCGACTAAGCAATATATAACAGATGATGCACCAGAAAAATATAGAGATAGCATTAAGGCTGAATTTGAAGAGTTAAATGATAACATAAAGGCAGAAGTTGCTTTTGAAACAGATGGATACGTAATTAGGGATGAAATAAAGAAGGAAGATTTCTTTGGAATTCCGTTTATAGTAGGAAGCAGCTGGGAAAATAGGTTGGCAAAAGAATTGGATGGGCACTATCTCAACATTTCATGGCCAATAAAAGAAAGGTTGATAGTTAATAGTACTTATGTTGGATATGAAGGTGCATTAAAACTAATAGAAGATATATATTCAATAGTGCTTAAGAGATTTAATTAATTCAAAGTGCTTTTTGTGAAAATTAATGGGGGGATCTACATGATAACAAAAAGAACTGATTTATATATTTTAAAAATTGTTATTGTTTCAATTGTATTTGTATTGCTTTCATATACTACAGGGACAGTAACTAAGGCAGCAGACAATTATGAAACAGTGATATTGACAGGATATATAATTGATGAGCATTGTTTTATAAAAGAAAAGGATGATCCAGGAAAAGATAAAAAGATGTGTAAACTTATGGATGGTTGCATTAAGGGTGGATATGGAATTGCAGTTAAGCAGTCTGATGGAAGCTATAATTTTTATTATTTTAACGGAAAATTCTTTACAGATACTAAAGCTCTCGATGGGACAGAGGGTCAAAAACTTGCTTATGATCTTATTAAGGCTTCTAAAAAAGAGGATCATATGGCAGTAACTGTTACAGGAGCATTTAGTGGAGAGACTAAGGGATCAGTTGGAGGAGAACAGGGTGTAGAGTATAAGGTACTTGATGTAATTAGTTTAAAAGAAGCAACAGATGAAGAAGCAGCTAATCTTCAAAAAGCGGCAAGTACAGATGCTCCTGAAAAAGACAGTGCTATTTTGTCTAAAACAATTAACACAAATGCACTAAATTCAAAAATGTCAGAAGATAATAAATGTGGAGATTGTATTTCAATAAAATATATTGGAATAATACTTGGAAGTATTGTAGTATTAGGAGTTGTTGTTATTTTAATATTAAAAAGATTTAGAAAAGCAAAGTAATAATCTATAGTGTGATCCTTTTTGGCAAAGAGATATTGACATTATAGAATAACGATATTATAATAAAGTCACAGTAAACATATAAATATAATGTGATTATAAAACAAATATCTTTTTTATAATAAATAGTTGACCAGAAATCTGGAGGCTAAGTTTTTCTTTAATATCTAAAGAAAAACTTAGCCTTTTATTTTTTTTAAATTTAATGAATTGGAGTGTTAAAAATGGGAGAAAAGAGATTAAGACAAGTAGCTATATATGGAAAAGGTGGAATAGGGAAATCAACAACAACACAAAATTTAACAGCAGGGCTTGCAGAGATTGGTAAGAGGGTTTTAGTTGTAGGGTGTGATCCTAAGGCAGATTCAACTAGATTGTTGTTAGGAGGATTAGCTCAAAAGACAGTATTAGATACATTAAGAGAAGAAGGAGAGGATATAGATTTAGATGCAGTTGTAAAAATTGGATTTGGTAACACTAAATGCGTTGAATCAGGAGGACCAGAGCCAGGAGTTGGATGTGCAGGAAGAGGTATAATTACATCGATTGGATTACTTGAAAGATTAGGGGCTTACACTGAAGACTTAGACTATGTATTTTACGATGTACTTGGAGATGTTGTTTGCGGTGGATTTGCTATGCCAATTAGGGAAGGAAAGGCACAAGAAATATATATTGTAGCATCAGGGGAAATGATGGCATTATATGCTGCAAATAATATATCAAAAGGAATTCAAAAATATGCACTAAAAGGTGGAGTAAGACTTGGGGGAATAATCTGTAACAGTAGAAATGTTGATGGAGAATTAGAACTTTTAGAAGCCTTCGCTAAGGAACTTGGAACACAATTAATACATTTTGTTCCAAGGGACAATGTAGTACAAAGAGCAGAGATAAGAAAGAAAACAGTTATTGAATTTGAACCAGAAGCAAAGCAAGCTGATGAATATAGAGCATTAGCTAAAAAAATAGAAGAAAATCAATTATTCGTAATACCAAAACCAATGACACAAGAAAGATTAGAAGATATATTATCTGAACATGGATTATTAGATGCGTAAAAGTTAATAGTAAGGGAGGTGTATTATGGTGGTAGGAATACATAAACATGATAATAATTTTGATCATTTAGCTAAAACTCATCCATGCTTTAGTAAAGGTGCCCATCATAAATATGGAAGAATACATTTACCTGTTAGTCCAACGTGTAATATTCAATGTAAGTTCTGTAAGAGGGGATTTAATAAATCAGAAGTAAGACCAGGAGTAAGTTCATTATTACTTTCTCCTGAAGAAACAGTTGACATTTTAAATAAAGCCTTAGATCTCTGTCCTGATATTAGAGTAGTTGGAATAGCTGGTCCGGGAGATACTCTTGCAACAGATTTTGCAATTGAAACCTTTAAATTAGCAAAGCAGAATCATCCGGAACTTATAAATTGTTTAAGTACAAATGGACTAAGATTATATGAAAAAGCAGATAGATTAAAGGAAGCTGGAGTTGAAACTCTAACAGTTACAGTTAATGCGGTGGATCCTGAAATATTAAAGGATATTGTTTCATATGTAATTGATGAAAATGGAGACAAGCTAATAGGTATTGAAGGAGCTAAAAAGTTAATTGATGGTCAACTCAAGGGAATTAAGAAGGCAAATGAATTAGGAATTGTAATAAAGATAAATTCTGTATTAATTCCAGGAATTAATGATGAGCATATAAAGGAAATTGCTAGGGTTACAAAGAATTTAGGAGCTTCACTATTAAATATAATTCCGTTAATACCACAAAATGAACTTTCACATATACAAGCACCAGATTGTGATTTAGTGGAAAAGGTAAGAGAGGAAGCAGGCGAATATTTAGAAGTGTTTAGACATTGTAAGCATTGTAGAGCAGACGCTTGTGGAGTACCAGGCAGAGGAGAAGACATACATTCTTTACTGTATGATAAAGAAGTAGTAGAAACTTTTTCACACGGCTAAAATAGAATATAGGCTGCAAAATAGTTGACTAGAAAGCTAGAGGCTGTGTTTTTATTATTTAAAAACACAGTTTTTTTTGATACTTCTAGTATGGGTATGGGGAGTGACTTCTTAATATATTAAATTTTAATGAATTTGAGTGTTAAATGAAAATGAATTAAGAATCAATAGAATTTTTACTTTGAAGTAATTAGAACAATTAAAATAAATGAGTAAGGGGATGTAAATATTAATGAGCTACAATATTGCAGTTGCTTCAACAGATGGGATAAATATAGATAAACATTTTGGAACATCAGATTCTTTCATAATAATAAGAATTAATGATGATGGAACATATGAAAACTTAGGAGAAAGAATAGTAGAAGAAAGTCAAAATGATAACAATAGCAATATAAGTACAAGCTGTGGAGAGGGAGGTTGTGGATATTCTTGTGGTGAACACAATGGTCAGGCAATACAAAAGAAAGTAGAAGCTATTTCTGATTGTAGATGTGTTCTGTGTTTTGAATGTGGACATGGCTCAGAAAGGCAATTAGGTAAGAATAATATATCTGTTTTCGCAGTTAGTTTAAAACTTGATGAAGCATTGAAAATAATAATAGAGTATTACAAAAGAAGTGATGGACATAAATCATTAAAAAATATAAGATAGTAAACTTTATAATAAGAGTCTTTTAGCAAATATTTATATAGGAGTGATGAAATGTGGGGAGACTTGCTATAAAATTAACAGAATTAGTAGGAAATACACCATTATTACAGCTGACTGATTATAATAAGGAAAAGAAAATAAGAGGTAATTTAATTGCTAAACTAGAGTATTTTAATCCTTTAAGTTCAGTTAAAGACCGTATTGCTTTAGCAATGATAGACGATGCAGAAAAAAAAGGATTACTAAATAAGGATACTGTAATTATTGAACCAACTAGTGGAAATACAGGAATAGGACTAGCATTTGTAGCAGCAGCAAAAGGATATCATATTATTATAACTATGCCTGAAAGTATGAGTGATGAACGTAAAAAATTATTAAAAGCATTAAATGTAGAATTAATATTAACACCAGCTAAGGATGGAATGAAAGGGGCAATAAGAAAGGCAGAGGAATTGTCGTTTCAAATTGAAAATTCATTTACTCCGGGGCAATTTGTTAATGAAATTAATCCTAAAATACATGAAGAAACAACGGCAGTTGAAATTTGGAATGATTTAGACGGTGATATAGCAGCTTTTGTAGCGGGAGTAGGGACAGGAGGAACAATCACAGGTGTAAGTGAAACCCTAAAGAAAAAAAATCCAAATATAAAGATATTTGCAGTTGAACCATATGATTCAGCGGCTTTATCTGGAGGAGCACCTGGACCACACAAAATACAAGGAATAGGAGCAAACTTTATTCCTCAATTAGTAAAATTCGAAAATATTGATGAAATATATAAGGTTAGAAATGAAGAAGCAATAGAAACAGCACAAGATTTAGCTAGAACCGAAGGATTATTGGTTGGGTTTTCATCTGGTGCAGCAGCATTTGCAGCTACTCAGATTGCTAAACGTCTTGAATTTGCAGGGAAAAATATAGTAGTGCTATTACCAGATACAGGTGAAAGATATCTGTCTACGGATCTTTTTGACAGAGTAGATAAAATAGAATTCTAAATTAGAAAATATTAATTAGCTAAATAGCAGATTGGAGGAAATATGAGCAATTTTGTTGAAAGACCACGATATTCATGTGCATTAGGAGGCGCATTGTCTACTCTTAGAGCTATTCCAAGAGCAATACCTATAATACATGCATCTTCTGGCTGTGGTCATAATTTGCATAGTGCAACTAATGCAGGTTCAGCTTATCTAGGCGGGGGATATTGTGGAGCAACTTCACTGCCAAGTACAAATGTAACAGAAAAGCATATTGTCTTTGGTGGGGAAGATAGATTAAAGGAGCAGATAGAAAGCACACTTGAAATAATGGATGGAGATATATATGTTGTTGTAACAGGCTGTATGGTAGAAATGATTGGTGATGATGCGGAATCAGTTGTAAAAGATTTTGCTGGAGCAGAGAAACCTGTTGTAGCAGTTTCAACACCAAGTTTTAAAGGAAATTCTTATTATGGATATGATCTTCTTTTGGAAGGATTAATAAAGCAATATATAAGGCCACAAGAAGAAAAAAATAAAAAGCAGGTAAATATATTAGGAATTGTACCTGGACAAGATATATTTTGGAAAGGTAACTTAAAAGAAATAAAACGACTTCTTGGACTTATTGGAATAAAGGCTAATACATTGTTTGGAGAAGGGGAGAATTTAAACGATATTAAGGAATCTGCCAATGCAAGTTTTAATATTGTTCTCTCGGAAATATACGGAAAGAAAGCTGCAGCAGCTTATGAAGAAATTCATAACATTCCATATATAACAGCTCAAATTCCTATAGGATACATTCAAACAGAAAACTTTATAAGAAAAATAGGAAAACATTTAAATATATCAAAAAAAGTAATAGATAAAGCATTAGAAAATGAAAGAAATATTTATTATGATTATTTTGAAAGATTTTTAGATATTTATACAGATGCTGATTTACAAAGATATGCAGTTATAGTCGGAGATGCTAATTATGCACCATCTTTATCACGTTTTGTATCAGATGAATTAGGATGGCTGCCAGAACTTGCTGTTGTTACAGATCTACTAAATGAAAATGAGAAAAACACAATAATAGAACAATTTAAAGGATTCGAATCTGGGTTAGAAACCACAGTTAAATTTGATTCAAATACTAGTTCTGTTAAAAAGTATTTAAGAGATGTATGGGAGCCTAATAATAATCAAAGATATTATGATTCTATGACACCGGTTGTAGTTATAGGCTCTATATTTGAAAAAGATTTAGCTGCGAGTATTAATGCTCCGTTAGTTACCGTTTCATATCCTATTACAAATAGAATTGTTCTTAATAGATCATATATTGGGTCTAATGGTGGATTAACTCTTACTGAAGATATACTAAGTTCATTAATTACAGGTAGATAGGGAGGAGAAGATACATGAAAATTGAATTAAGTACCACTGCACCAGCTCGTGAAGAAAGATTAAAAGCTGGAATTGCATATGGAGGAACATGTGCTGACTTACAAAATTGTTTAAGCAAGGGCTGCTTGAATGGTTCAAATCGCAGTTTTTCTCAGACATATGGATGTCAACATGGATTAAGCCTTGGAATTTTAAATACTATAAGAAATGCTGTTGTTGTAATGCATTCACCTTTAGGCTGTGGAGCTTCTACTACTGGTTCCTCAGGACAAGGGGCAGGCTTTAAGCGATTAAGAGATCCTAAATCTGAAGGAACAATATGGCTTAGCACTAATTTAGACGAATCAGATGTAATTGGAGGGGGCGAAGAGAAGTTAAGAGCAGCAATTATTCATGCCGATAAGGAATTTAGACCTGAAGTAATTATTGCAGTAAGCGGCTGCGTTCCGGCCTTAATTGGAGATGATATAGATGGTATATTAGCTGATTTACAATCAGAAGTTGCTGCTACATTAATTCCAGTTACATGCGAAGGATTCAAAACTAAAGTAATGGCGACGGCATATGATGCAGCGTATAATGGCATAATGAAAAAACTTCTTAAGGATGTTGAACGCGAGAAACGATTGGTAGAAAATGATTTTGAAGAAATACGAAGAAAATATTTATTAAGTAAACATGTAAATATTTTAAATGTTGGTTCCATGAGCAGAGCGGATGAACTTGAATTGGAGAGATTGCTAAATGCAATAGGATTAATTGTAACTTTCTTACCTTGCTATTCTGCACCAAAAGATTTTGCATATTCTTTAGAAAATTCTCTAAATGTAAGTATCTGCGGGACACATGATGATTATTATATAAAATATATAGAACAAGAATATGGAATTCCATTTATAATTGATACAATTCCAATTGGAAGAAAAAATACAGCACGTTGGGTTCTAAATATTGCTAAGCATTTTAATTTAGAAAAGGAAGCAGAAGCATTTTTGAAAAAAGAAGATGAGTTACTTGATAAAAGCCTTGAATCATTTAGAAAAAACCTTAAAGGGAAAAAGGTGTATTTAGGTGGTGGAGCCATAAGAATAGTAGCTACAGCAGAAGTAATGCAGGATTTAGGTTTGGAAGTTGTAGGTTTTAAAGGGCATCATATAGATAAATTCATAGAACCAACATTTGAAGCACTTGAAAATATAGAAGATGTGGTATTTAATGTAGCAACTCAGCAGCCTTTTGAACAGGTAAATGTTGTTAATAAATTAAATCCAGATGTAATTGTAATTCATGCTGGAATTAATAATATTACAGCAAAACAAGGTCTGCCTATACTCCCACTATTTGGACCTACAAATATTTATATGGGGTATGCCGGTGTATTTGAAATTGCAAGAAGATTAGATAGAAAAGTTAGAAATAATCAGTTTAACAAAAATATTTCAAAAAACAAGCCGCTTCCTTATAAAAAAGAATGGTATGATAAAGATCCGTTTACCTATATTAAAGAAGAATAGTAGAAAAATAAAAGATAGATGATAAAGATTTTTTTAGAGTATCGGAATTCATAGAACTTGAATTAATTAATAATTGTAAATGCTCAACGAAGGATGAAAAGACGTAGGCTTTTCTTAAAAAATTAAAAGAAAGCCTTGGCTTTCAACCTTAATTGACAATTGAGCATTGAAAATTGTCAATTGAAAGGTCATGAGCGAAGCGAATTTTCTTAGAGTTTATTCTCAATTTACAGTAAGTAAAATAAGAGGTAGTTATATGGCAATATTATATTCATATAAAAATGGTGTCTATATCAAATTAAATGATATTAATTATGAAAAAGATGAAGAGATACCAGAATGTATTTATATTAATTTAACAAATAAATGTCCTTGTGCTTGTTCATTCTGTATTAGAAGTTCTGATAAAATTAAAGAATTTGATGATTTATGGCTTGAAGTTGATCCTACGGCTCAAGAAGTTATAAGTGAATTTGAAAAACATGATTTATCAAAATACAAAGAAGTGATATTTTGTGGATATGGGGAACCATTAATTCGTTTAGATGCAATACTGGAAATTTCTAATTATTTAAAAGAAAGAAGTAATGTAAATATAAGAATTAATACAAATGGGTTAGGTGATTTAATAAATAAAAAAGAAGTTGCACCTCTGCTGTCAAAAAACATTGATAGTGTATCCATAAGTTTAAATGCATCTAATGCTGAAGAGTATCTAAAAATTACAAAAAGTAAATTTGGAATTGGATCTTATGAAGCATTATTAAAGTTTGCTACAAGCTGTCAAAAATATATAAAGGATGTAAGATTAACTGTAGTTGATATTATTGGAGAAGCTGAAATTAAAAAATGTACAGAAATTTGTGAAAAGCATAATTTGAATTTAAAAGTCAGAAAATTTATTTAAATTAAATAGGTGAAATTATGTTACAGAAAATAGAGATGAAATAGGGAAAAGGGCATCAATATATGCTTTAGATTATGTAAGAAGAAGTATTCTTAAAGAGTAAAGTAATTTGAAAAAAATATATTAATTTAATGGTTATTTGTTCCAGTAATGAAGTGAAGGAAAGGAGGAAGAAGATGAAAAATACAATGATAGTTTTTTATCATATTGGTAGTGTTAAGAGCAGATGCATTTAAATATAGGTATAAATGAATTATAACTAAATTTAAGTAAATAGATACATTAGAAATAAGTAATATGTTGTGTAGAGTGTTTCATTAGGAATTTAAATGGCCTAAGATTTTTGGATACAACTTATGTTCTTAGAATCACCCATCTAAATTACTTAGAAACCAAAACACAACAGGTTACTTATTTTGGTTAACTATTGCATTATTGTTTATATATAAATCATATAACTTTTAGAAAGTTCAACTTCATTAACACAATCAATTATAATTGTATCATTTTCAGTGGTAATTGATTGAATATAAAGGGGTTCGGTAAGTACCAGTACCTCTTTTTCACGTTCATATATTTTATTTTCATAATCAGCATATAAATCAAATGATTTTTGATTTTTAAGTCTAATAATTACTCTAGAAAAAAAAGAATTGTCATTTAATTCGTAAAAATAATCTACATTATATCCGTCTTTCCTTAAATAATTAAAAACATAATCTTCAGTAGATAATTTGTTTGAAAATTCTTTTGCTATATTTAAATTTTTTGAAAAAGACATAATTTTAGTAGAATAATATTTGTTGATATCATTTCCAATCTTCAATACAATATTGGGGATAAATATTCCTCTGTAAATTTCACAATCTAATATCTTTGATTGTTTTTCGACTAATTCAACCAAATCTTCAGTGGCAAAAGCACCTTCAACATAAGCATCAATAATTAATTTTTCATCAACAGTGCACATACATAATCAGCTCCTTTTATAAAATCAAAGATATATATTTTAATATATAGATTCAAGATATAAATTATGTATTCGTTATCATAATTATATAATTTATTTACTATTAATGTCAAATATGATTAATCATATAAAGAGTGTTATAATTGTATTAAGGCACAATCAAAAAATAACAAGTCCATTTGCTGGCCTATTTTCCATCATGCTACGTCGGCAAATTGACCTAATAGGCCCGCTATGAGGACAATTTACCTCCTTGCCTGATGAAAAATATCCACGGCAAATTGGACCTGTTATTTTCTTTCATGTGCCTAAAAAGGAGAGCATTATGGAAAAAATGAGAGAACAATTTATTGGCTGCTTATTAGGAGGTGCCATAGGAGATGCTCTTGGGTATCCAATAGAGTTTTTGGACCTCAATGAAATATATGATAAATATGGCATAAATGGTATTGAAAATTTAGAAGTAAATATAATTTTAGGTAGATCTCTAATTTCTGATGATACACAAATGACGCTATTTACTGTTGAAGGTATCTTAAATTCAGAAATGAAAAGAAAGAACGGCGAAGATGTGAGTATTCAAAAATGCACTTTTGATTCATATGAAAGATGGCTCTATACTCAAGGTTATGCACTTTCAGATGAATATAATGAACTAATTGAAGAATGTAATTCACAACTTTTTAAGCATAAAGAATTATTCTCACAAAGAGCCCCAGGAAATAGCTGCATTATGTCTTTGCTAAATATTAAAGATAATAATTTTGGTACAATTGAAAATCATATTAATAGTAGTAAAGGATGTGGAGGCGTAATGAGGACTGCTCCGGCTGGATTATATTATATAAATAAAAATAAGAAAGCCTTTGATCTTGGATGTGATTTAGCAGCAATTACCCATGGGCATCCAACAGGATATCTATCAGCAGGTGCTTTATCAAGTATAATATCAGATTTATGTGTTGGTTTAACAATAGAAGAAGCAGTTGAAAATGCAATAGAAATATTAAAAAGTATGGACAGAAATGAAGAAATTTTAAATGCATTGAACATGTCAGTGCTATTAGCTAAAGATGGTAATCCAAATTCAGAAAAACTTTCACAGCTTGGAAAGGGATGGATTGGGGAAGAGGCGCTGGCTATTGCCATTTATTGTGCACTTTCTTATCCAGATGATTTTGAAAAGGCTGTTAAATTATCAGTAAATCATAGTGGAGATAGTGACAGCACTGGAGCTATTTGTGGAAATATAATGGGGGCAAAACTAGGAGTTAAATCAATTCCTAAAAATTGGATTGATAAGTTAGAGTTATCTGACTTGATTGAAGAAATGGCAGAAAAACTTTATAATAATTTAGACAATGATAATTAGTATGCTGCTTTATGTGTCTATAGATAATAGCTCAATAGCAATTATTATAGTACAATAATAAAGTAAGAAATAATGTAGAATTGCAGGATTGAAAGCAGGAGAATGAAATAATGATATATAAACTATGTATTCGTTATTATAATTATACGATTTATTTACTATTAATGTAAAACATGGCTAATATAATAGTAACATTTGCTTTCTACAGAATTGAGATTAAATTAAGTAGAGGTAGAGAATAAGAGAATTTAAATAAAGTTTTATAGAAATAAAATGCCACCAAATCTAGTGTTAAAATTAACTAAAAGAATAACAACTAGGAAAGGTGGTTTATTTATATTGAAAGTTATATAAATTTTTTGAAATTCTATTAAGTTTTTCATAAGGATTAATGGGGGAAGGTGCAAATATCATAGTAAACTTCTACATTAATACCCTTTCTATATTAGACCAAGCTCTTTTTGAGTACACAGTTTTTATACCAAGTCTTTTGGCTTCTTTTTTTATATGTTCGGATAATTTGTGGTTAACATAATCAATAAAAATTATTACTATGTCTATATTTATAGGTATTTCAGCAGATTTATGATTATTTTTCCTTCCACTTATATGCTTAACAATAGAAAATCCTTTTTCGCAAAGATGGAAATTTATCATGTTGATATTATCCCCACCAACTATCAAAATTCTCATGGTACTCTTTTGCCTCCTTATTAATTATTTCCAAAGTCTACTTTGTTTAGATTCACAACTTTTAATTCGCCAGATATACTATTCATATAATAGATAAATATTCTTTGTTTTTATTCTTATAAGTCCGATAGAAATACTATACATTAAATATAATGTTTTTTGGCCACTTTGTCAACTACTAGTAAGTAATAATAAATTTATAGGATTTAAAATTAATTATAGACATTAATAAATAAGGATGTTATTATTTTGACAATACATGTAGGTTTACTGTGAATTTGATTTCGTTATAGGAGGATTTTAAATGATAGAACGAGAATTTTTTCATTTATCAGATGATAAAATTAATTTATATTTTAGAGAAATTGTACCTGAAGGTCGCATAGAAGCAGTAGTATGCTTAGTTCATGGATTGGGGGATCATAGCGGATGGTTTACAGATCTATTGAATTTCTTTGCTAGTAGCAACTTTGCCGTTTTAACATTTGACTTAAGAGGTCATGGGAAATCAGATGGGAAAAGAGGGCATATTCCTTCTTATGAAGCTTTAATGAAAGATATATCTTTGCTTTTGAATATAGCTAAGAGAAACTTTAATGGAGTCCCTATATTTTTATATGGGCATAGTTTTGGAGGTAATCAAGTACTAAATTATACACTTCGATATCGTCCAGATATATCTGGAATTATAGTAAGTGCTCCATGGCTAAGTTTATATTCTAATCCATCAAAAATAAAATTATATTTTACTTTTTTTATGAGTAAGATTAGGCCATCATTTATCGTGGATAATGTAGTTGAAGGATCTAATTTATCTCATAATCCGGATATTGCTGTAAATCAAAAGAATGATCCATTAGTACATAATTTTGTTTCTGCATCACTTTTTACGAATGCATACAAAGCAGGTGAATGGGCTATAGATAATGCTTCAAATCTTGATATACCACTTCTGCTTTTTCATGGTGATTCAGATAAAATCACTTCACATGTTGCAAGTGAGGCATTTATAAAGAAAGCCCCGTCTAATCTAGCTACTTTTAAATTATGGAAAGGACTGTATCATTCTCTTCACAATGAAATTTCAAATAGGGATATATTCGTAAATATACTTAATTGGATAAATTCTATAAGAATTTAAGATATCAGGTTTAACTTTAACAATAAATTTTGGGGGTGGATTTTTACTTAAAATCTCTCTGTCATGACGTGTGTTCTAAATCTTTAAATTGGATCATTTTGGTAGTGTTTTATATTTATTTCCTTTGATTATTGATAATGGATGTAGTTGAACCTTGTAATGGAAAAATAGTTGTAATTAATGAAAAGGACACAATTTATAAGTAAAGGAGTTGTCAATATTGCAGAATAGAGGCAGTTTTTAAAATAAATATAATTGACAAAATAAAGCAATAGTAGTATATTAGTAACAATTCATGGTTTTCATATATAAATAGTATAGAATGTTTAGAAAAAGTAATTATTGAATAATTACTAATGCTGACTAGATAACTAGAGGCTACACCAGTCAATATGGGTGTAGCCTCTTTTTTATGAGAGTATGGATTAAAAACATAATTAATAAATGAACTATAGGGGGATGATCAGATGTGTTGTAATAAGTAACTAATAGAAAAGGTTATATTAATATAGTTTAGTTTTATCAAATAATTGTAATTAAAGGAGTAGTAATTAGTAATGTTAAAGTATGTAACAAAAAGGCTTACTATAGCTATTTTCACTTTGCTATTAATAATATTTATTTTGTTTGCAATTCTTCAATATATGCCTGGTACACCTTTTAATGATGAAAAACTTACAAGTAGTCAAATTGAACAGCTTAATGAAAAATATGGATTAGATAAACCTATCACAGTTAAATTTGAGAATTATGTTTTTAATATTTTAAAGGGAGACTTTGGAGATTCCTATGTGATTCAAAAAAATATGCCTATTTCGGATATGCTTGTAAATAGATTATCTATTTCAGTAAGAATGGGATTAGTTTCCATATTAATAGGAATTATTGTTGGGTTATTGTTGGGAGTTGTTGCAGCAGTTTGCCATAGTACCATATTAGATCCGATTATATCATTTATATCTATGCTTGGCGCAAGCATTCCATCATACGTCTTTGGGTTGTTATTAATGTATTTTATAGCATATAAACTTAAAGCTTTTCCAGTATTATATTCTTCAACAGAAAGCTTTACTTCAATCATTCTACCTAGTATTGCGTTATCTATGTTTCCAATAGCAAGTATTGCACGGTTTTCAAGAAATGAGATGGTTGAAGTAATGAATGCAGAATATATTACTCTTGCTGAATCAAAAGGTATTGAAAAATGGGAAGTTATACTAAAACATGCTCTTAGAAATGCAATGATCCCAATACTAACAGTAATCGCACCAATGATAGTTGGTTTAATGTTAGGTAGTACTGTGATAGAAAGTATTTTTTCTATTCCGGGGATTGGAAATTTGTTCGTAATGGCTATTCAAGTTAATGATTATAATGTTGTTATTTCTATTGCATTTATATATAGTGCACTATATATAGTCATTATGTTAATAGTTGATCTATTATATGGAGTTATTGATCCTAGAATAAGATTTGTAAAAGGAGAAGTAGAATGATTTATTCTGAAATAGTAAGCTATGAATTTTGTGAAGATGATTTCTTGCCTGCAAAAGAAGAATTAATAAAAACAAACACAATATTTAAGCAAAAAAATGAAACAAAATGGAAAAACATATATTATCAATTTTCAAAAAATAAAGGAGCTGTCATTGGACTTATATCGATATTAATAATTATAATATTAGCTATTTCAGTGCCAATACTAAGTAAATATAGCTATGATGCTGTAGATACCACAAGACAAAATCTTACACCAAGAATTCCTGGGATAGAGAAACTGGGTATATTTAATGGATTTTTAAATGGAATTAATCTGTATGGAGTAGATAGCTTAAAAAATGAATATTTCTTTTTTGGAACTGATATTCTTGGTCGTGATTTATGGACAAGGGTATTTGTAGGTACACGAATTTCACTTTATGTTGCAGGAGTTGCAGTATTAATTGATATGATATTTGGTGTTACCTATGGAGTAATTTCTGGGTATTTTGGTGGCACTGTGGATGTTATAATGCAGAGAATTATCGAAATAATTTATGGGATGCCCAATTTAGTAGTAGTAACATTGATTATGATAGTCATAAAACCTGGCTTACTAACGGTTATTTTAGCCTTGATGATTACTAATTGGATAAATATGAGCAGGTTAGTTAGAGCACAAGTATTAAAGTTAAAAGAACAAGAGTATGTATTGGCTGCAAAACAATTGGGGGCATCTGATTTTTATATTATTTTTCATGAAATATTACCAAACACAATTAGTTCAGTAATTGTAATGGCGATGATGTCAATTCCAAGTGCAATATTTTTGGAATCATTTCTTTCTTTTTTAGGATTAGGTATTCCTGAACCTATGGCTTCTTTAGGTTCACTAATCAGTAATGGATATAAATCTATGATGATATATCCTCATATGGTTATTATACCTGTAATTGTATTTGCTATTTTGATGATTAGTTTTAATTTGGTTGCAGATGGATTAAGAGATGCGTTGGACCCTAATATGAAAAATATATGAGGTGATGATATTGGAAGAAAATGTGATGCTATCAGTAAAAAACCTAAAACAATATTTTAAAATTAATAGAAAGCAAAAAATTAAAGCTGTAGAAGGGGTATCTTTTGATATATTTAAGGGAGAAACATATGGATTGGTTGGAGAATCAGGAAGTGGAAAAACTACAATTGGGCGTTCTATTATAAGAATATATGACCCTACTGAAGGAGAAGTTTACTTTGAAGGAAAAAAAATAAGCGGAAAACTAAATAAACAGGAACGGAAGTATATATCCAATAATATTCAAATGATTTTTCAAGATCCTATGGCAAGTCTTAATCCCAGATTAAAAGTAAAAAATATTGTTGCTCAGGGACTTGATATTCACCATAAATATAAATCCAAAGAAGAAAGAAATGAAAAAGTTTATTCAATACTTGAAAAAGTTGGATTAGACAGAGAGCATGCAGATAGATATCCCCATGAATTTTCAGGAGGACAGAGACAAAGAATTGGAATTGCTCGAGCTATAATCATGAATCCTCAGCTAATTATTGCTGACGAATCTATAAGTGCTTTAGATGTTTCTATTCAAGCACAAATTGTTAATTTACTTAAAAATTTACAAAAAGATTTAGGAACCACTTATTTATTTATAGCACATGATCTAGCTATGGTAAAATACATTTCTGATAGAGTAGGAGTCCTGCATTTAGGACATCTTGTGGAGACAGGAACTACTAGGGAAATTTTTGAAAAACCAATTCATCCATATACAAAATCCCTATTGTCTGCTATTCCTCACCCAAATCCTAAGGTAGAAAAGACAAGAAAAATACTAGAGTATGATTACAAAAAAAACAACATTGATTATACAAGAGGTATTAAGAGGCATGTGGAAGGTCAGCATTATGTATTAGCCACAGATGAGGAATTAAGAAAATGGATAGGTGAGTAAATTTATTAATACTAAAATGTATTTATAATAATGAAAAGGAGTTTAGTATGGCAATGGAATCCTTAATATTAGAGGTAAAAGATTTAAATATATCATTTAAAATCCCTGAAGGAAAATTAAATGTAATCAGAGGCGTAAGTTTTTTTTTAGAAGCAGGAAAAACTCTTGCAATTGTAGGTGAAAGTGGAAGCGGAAAGACTGTTACTGTGAGAGCGATAATGGGAATACTTGCTTCAAATGAAGTTGTAGAAAGTGGTAAAATTTTATTTCGAAATAATAATGGGAAAAATAAAGAGATTATTGACCTGCTAACATTATCAAAGAAACAGATAGTATCGCAAATATGTGGTAAGAAAATAGCTATGGTATTTCAAGATCCTATGGGTACCCTTAATCCTACTATACAGATAGGAAAACAAGTAATGGAGGGGATGCTAAAACATCAAAAACTTACAAAGAAAGAAGCGTTTGAAAAAGCACTTAAATTGTTAGAAGAAGTTGGAATAACAGAAGCTGAAAAACGAATGAGAAATTATCCACATCAGCTTTCAGGTGGTATGCGCCAAAGGGTAGTAATTGCAATTGCGCTTGCATGTAATCCGGATGTGCTAATTTGTGATGAACCTACAACTGCACTAGATGTTACAATACAAGCAAAAATTCTTGAATTAATTCAAAATATACAAAAGCAAAGAAACATAGGTGTTATTTATATAACACATGATCTAGGTGTGGTAGCAAAGGTAGCAGATGATGTTGTAGTAATGTATGCAGGAAAAATTGTTGAAAAGGGTTCTGTTGATGATATCTTTTACAATCCATTGCATCCATATACTAGAGGTTTGTTATCATCAGTTCCTGATATAGGTTACAATGACCATGAGCTTTATTCAATACCAGGTTCACCACCAAATTTATTAGAAGAAATAAAAGGTGATGCATTTGCACCTAGAAATCCTTATGCATTAAATATTGATTATAAATATGAATCGCCAATGT
The DNA here is from genome assembly GCF_022320955.1 of Clostridium sp. YIM B02555. Lineage (NCBI taxonomy): Bacteria > Bacillati > Bacillota > Clostridia > Eubacteriales > Clostridiaceae > Clostridium > Clostridium sp. YIM B02555. The sequence goes on from NZ_JAKJJY010000001.1 coordinate 730,453, forward strand.
TTAAAATTACTAATACACACTCAGTAGCTTCATGGTTATTTCATGAAAAAGCACCAAATATAGAAGTATATCCTAAATTATCAGAACGTATACAAAATGAATTACGGGTTAATTAACAAACAATAATCATTCAAGAAGGAGATTATATTTATGAAGAGAAAAATTTTAATATTATCAATGGTATTAGCAATTATGATAGGATTATTGCAAGGCTGTGGATATACTACTAAAGGAGGAACAGAAAAATCTATTACGGTTGCAAATACTGCAGATTTGTCTACCTTAGATTCTTCATTAGCAATAGCAGGCGAAGACATGACTGTTATTTCTAATGTAACAGAAGGTCTTTATAGAAGTACTCATTCAGGATTTGAACTTGCTGCTGCTGATTCTGTTAGAGTAAGCGATGATAAACTAACATATACTTTTACAATTAAAAATACTAAATGGTCGGATGGATCTAATGTAACAGCATATGATTTTGAATATGCATGGAAGCGTCTTGCAGATCCAAAAGCAGGTGCCGAATATAGCTATATGGCAAGTGTTGCTGGAATTAAAAATGCTGATGCTATATTAGCAAAATCTGCAGATGTTGAAATTTTAGGTGTTAAAGCAACAGATGAAAAAACTTTGGTTGTTCAACTTGATCATGTAGTACCATACCTTAGTTCTGTATTAGCAGGAACTTACTTTGCTCCAATTAAGAAAGAATTTTCAGAAAAACTTGGGGATAAATATGGTTTATCAAAAGATAATGTATTATCTAATGGACCATTTATAGTAACAGATTGGACGGTTGGTGGTTCATCTGTAACATTATCAAAGAACAAAAATTACTGGGATGCAGCAAATGTGAAAATAGATAAACTTACATTTAAAACAGTAAAAGATTCTCAATCAGGTCTTATTGCATACCAGTCAGGCTCGCTTGACTATGTAGGAATCAGTGGTGATCTTGTTGCCCAATATAAAAACAGTAATGAATTAAAAACATCTCTTGCTAAATTTTTATATTATTTTCAGCCTAATATTATCAATTCAGATCTCGCAAATAAGAATTTAAGACTAGCACTTGCATTATCTTATAATAAAACACATATAACAGATAATATTTTAAAAGACGGATCAATACCAGCTAACTTTTTTATTGTAAATATGCTTTCATCAGGTATAGAAGGAAAAACTTACAGAGATGCTGCAAATAAAACATTCTTAGAGGCAAATAAATCGTTAGCTTTGGAATATTTTAATAAGGCAAAACAAGAGTTAGGGAAAGATAAATTTAACATTGAATTATTACATGATGATGATTCTAATACAAGTGAAATAGCACAATTTTTTCAGTCTGAAATCCAAACAAATTTACCAGGTGTTACAATTACGTTGAAATCACAACCAAAGAAAAATCGTATGGAAATTCAAAAGTCTGGTGATTTTCAATTGGCAATTTCTAGATGGGGAGCAGATTATGATGATCCATCTACTTATTTTGATTTGTTTAAAATAGCTTCAACATATAATTATGGAAAATGGAATAATAGCGATTATGATAAGTTGGTTAAATCTGCTTCCAATGAATTGCTTTCAAATCCACAAGAAAGATTAAATGCATATATAAAAGCAGAGCAAATTATTATGGACGAAGCAGCTATATTTCCAATTTATCAAAAAGGTAGTGCATTTCTACTAAAATCAAATGTGACCGTTGATAAAAATACTGATGATATAGTGATGTGGAGAACAGCAAATGTTAATTAAGGTACAATTAAGAAAATAATTAATTGAGATATATGCTTCAGATATCCAATTAAGTTTGGAACTGAAGCTGTTTTCTATAGGGATTAGAATTAAAAGAATTATTTTAATAAGGAAATAATTGTGATTTAAATTAGTATTAATAACATTGGTAAAATTTAAGAAGTAAGATCAGGAGGAGATTTATGGGGTATATTGATATGCATTGTGATACATTAATGCAATTTTGTGTAAACTCACCAAAAAACAATTTATATAAAAATGATTTACAGGTAGATTTTTTAAAGTTAAAATCCAGTAATTCACTAGCACAATTTTTTGCAATATTTATGGTAAGTGATGATTTTTATAAGCATAGAAACCTTCCGGCAATAAGTGAAAAAGAATATTTTGACAGGTTATATAAAGGGTTTATTAGTGAGATTAAAAAGTATGAAAATATTATAAAGTTTAGCAAAAGTTCGTCAGATTATAATGATAATAAAAATAATGAAATAATATCAGCTTTTTTAACGATTGAGGATGGAAAAATAGTAGATAATGATTTAAAAAACTTGCAGCAACTATATGATTTGGGAGTTAGACTGATATCTTTGACATGGAACTATGAGAATTGTTTTGGATTTCCAAATTCAACAAAGCATTTAATTATGAATAAAGGATTGAAAACATTTGGAATTGAAGCAGTAGAAAGAATGAATGAGCTTGGAATTATTGTTGATGTATCTCACTTGAGTGATGGAGGCTTTTGGGATGTGGTTAAGTATAGTAAGAAACCATTTGTAGCTTCACATTCTAATTGTAGGGAAATTACTTATCATCCTAGAAATTTGACTGATGAAATGATACGTGCTTTAGCAGAAAAAGGTGGTGTAGCAGGTATTAATTTTGGACCTGATTTTTTAAACAATAGTAATTATAATCTGAAAAATAAAGTAAGCAAAATTGAAGATATTATCAAACATATTAGGCATTTTATTAATGTAGGAGGAATTGAGTGTGTAGGAATTGGATCAGATTTTGATGGGGTGGATGGGGAATTGGAAGTAAGTGATGCCTCTAAGATGCCAGCTTTGATTAATAAAATGGAGTTATGTGGATTTTTGCCATCGGAAATAGATAGAATAATGTATAAAAATGTTGAGAGAATAATTAATCAAACTTTATAAGGAGAGGTTGATATTTAGTTACTGAAATTTAAAGTTCGTGCTTCACCTACATCATGAAACCCACGAAAGTCAGAATTAGATTTCGTGGGTTTTATTTTAATGATAAATCAGTGAAGTAATTTTAAAGAAGAAAAGCTCATATATATTGGATTAAATATTTTTTATTAAAACCTATTCAAATAAATCTGTTGATAAATAGCGGAGTCCTGTATCAGGTACAATTGCAACAATTCTTTTACCTTTGTTTTCAGGACGCTTTGCAATTTGTGTTGCACCGTAAATTGCAGCGCCGGAAGATGTGCCGATGAGTATACCTTCAGATTTTGCAACAGCTCTAGCCGTATGGTATGCATCAATTGTTTCTACATCTAACTTTTCATCATAAATATTTAAATCCATTGTTAGAGGAACTCTTTCCTTTGGTATTCCTGAGAATGGATGTACACCAGTAATTTCTAATGGTTCAGGATTTGCTTCAGTTGGTAAGGAATTAGGACCAGGCTGAATAGCAACTACTTTTAAATTAGGATTTTTTACTTTTAGATATGCTCCAGTACCTGATACTGTACCGCCTGTACCAACGGTAGCAACAAGAATATCTACTTCACCATTTGTATCTTCCCAGATTTCAGGACCAGTTGTTAACTTATGAATTTCAGGATTAGCAGGATTCTCGATTTGGTTAATAAAAAATATATCTTTTTCTTTTGATAATACATGTTCTTTAAGTGCCTTTATTGCAGCAACAAAATCGCCATCTGTTTCTTGGAGTACGTTAGCAACTTCAGGTACTTCAGATAGTTTAATTGTTTCACCGCCAAAAGCATGTATAACTTTAAATCTCTCAACACTTACATTGTCTTGAATGTATACTCTAAATTTATATCCTTTAGCAGCTGCAATAGCTGCTATTCCTATTCCTGTATTACCGCTGGTTGTTTCTACAATAGTATAGCCGGATTTTAATAATCCTCTCTTTTCAGCATCTTCAATCATTGACAATGCGATTCTGTCTTTTACACTTTGATTAGGATTATAATATTCAAGCTTTACAATGATCTCTGCTTGTAAATTATTTTCTCTATTATAATTTACAAGTTCCAATAAAGGTGTTCTTCCAACTAATTCTGTAATTGATTTATTAATTTTCCCCATAATAATCTGCCTCCTAATAATTAACTATTATTTTTTGATTATCGATTAAGTAACAAATGTTTTGTGAATTGAACAACTCCTTTTGTATAAAATTTTATGTTTAATGCTAAAAACTAGAGACTTGTTACGTTTTGTAACAAGCCTCTAGTTTCTATAGTCAGCTTTAAAATATAAATTAAAGTAATCCTGTATGAATTATATGATTTAATAATAAACAAAGTATTATATAAATGTCAATAGATTATTTGAATTAGTTAAATATTATTTTTGATTATGAATTTTTGTGTTGGATTTTTACTTAAAATATCTCTATCATGGTGTGTGTTCCAAATCTTTAAATCTGGCCCTTTGGGTAGTATTTTATATTTATTTCCTTTAATTGTTGATAAATGATAATGCTTTTTTATACTTAAGAAATCTGTGGTATCTCCAAAACCAGGAGTCTGGTATAAATCCCTTGCATATCCCCACAAATTTGGGAATTCAACTAATCTATTACGGTTTACTCTAAAACCATTATAATAAGCAGCATCAAACCTAGCTAGTGTTACATATAATCTTACATCTGAATCAGTTATATAATCGCCAAAAAGGAACCTTCTATTTTCTAGCCTTTTTTCTAATTCATCCAAAAGATTAAATACTTCATCATAAGCTTTTTCATAAGCGTCTTGTGATTGAGCAAATCCAGCTTTATATACTCCGTTATTCACACTATGAAAAATAATATCATTTAATTCGTCAATATCATTTCTGAGTTCTTCTGGATATAGATCAGGAGCATTTTCTTTATGAAATTTCTTCCAGGCTGTCTCTAAGTAGTTAGTCAACTTAAAATAATCATTATACACAACTTTTTTTGTAGTTATATCTACAACAGCTGGTACTGTAGGTCTGCCTTCATAATTTGGATCTGCATTAAAGTAAACCTCGCTAATATATTTAATTTGTAGCACAGGATCTATATTATCCTTGTCTAAAGTAAAAGCCCAATCAGTTCTAGGAACATCAGGTCTAATAGGATCTGCGGTTCCAACGCTAATAACATTTTCTAAGCCAAGTAATTTTCTTACAATGATAGATCTATGAGCCCAAGGGCACACTGGTGACCACAATATTCTATATCTTCCAGCTTCGACAGGCAATTCATTAGGACCATCTCCGAAAGGTGTATCAAATTTGTTAGATTGCCTTTTAAAGCCGCCTTTTTTATCTAATTCAGCTTGTTGTATTGTTAATGACATTTAAATTTCCCCCTTAAATTTTTATATTTAAAATAACTATTATAATCTAATTCATAGTAGTATGATATGCTTACTGGTATTATAAATAAAGTATTCCAATTAAGTATTTTTGTCAACAGTTTTCTTAATAAAAGTATAGTAGAAAAAAATACTTGATATATTGACAAAATAATTCTGAGTGATATAATCTGATTACAAACCGAGTAATGTTATAGGATAAATATGAAAAACATGAGAACAAACGATGCTATATATTTATAAACAGTTGTAATATATGCATAATTAAGGGGGAACACAAATGAAAATAGGAAAATTATCAAAAATTTTAATCGCAGGAATTACATCAGTAGCTTTATTAACTGGATGCGGTAGTTCAGGCAATAACGCTAAAACAGAGGCAAGTGCTTCAAAACCAGATACTTTTACATATGGTATTGATGGAGATCCAGGGAATTCTGTGAATGTAATAACAACGAGTGATCGTTACGGATTAATGGAAATAAAAGCATTATATTCACCGCTATATATGTATAATGCAGATAAAGTGGAGTATTTTCTTGCAGAAAGCATGACACCATCTGAAGATAAATTGACTTATACTGCAAAGCTCCGAAAAGATGTTAAGTGGAGCGATGGTACTAAATTCACAGCTGATGATGTAGTATTTACATATAATCAAATGTTAAACGAAAAGAATGCTGGATGGGCATATAGTCAATTAATATTTAACGGAAAACCAGTTAAAGTTGAAAAGGTTGATGATTATACTGTTAATTTTATACTTCCAGAAGTAAGTGCTCCGGCAATGGAACTTTTAGGAGACATTTTCATAATGCCTAAGCATATTTACGATGGAGAAACTAATTTTGAAAATAGTGAAAAGAATGCAAAGCCAGTAGGAACTGGACCTTATAAATTAGAAGAATATAAAGCTGGTCAATATGTTAAATTCGTTAAAAATGATGATTACTTTTTAGGTGCGCCAAAAATACAAAATGTTGTATTTAAGATAATACCAGATGCAAATACAGCTAAATTGTCTATTCAAAAGGGAGAAATAAACTCTTTAGTAGTTCAATCTAGTGACTTAAAAGATTTAAAAGATGATAAATTAACTACTTACACTTATGATGAAGGTAGAATAGCTTATATGGTAATGAATTCTAAATCTCCTAAACTTCAAAATGAAGATGTAAGAAAAGCTATATTCTATGCACTTAATAGAAAAGATTTGATTAATGCGGCTTATGGATCAGATGAATATGCTAAAGAAGCTTATACTTTCCTTCCAAATGAAAGCAAATATCATACAACTGATGTTGAAAAATATGATTATAATCAAGATAAAGCAAAAGAGCTTTTAGCAAAAGCAGGAGTATCTGGACTTAAGCTTAAACTTGGGTATGTAGGAAATAATGTGCCTTATCAAAAGGATGCAGCTATAATTCAACAAAACCTCAAAGCAGTAGGAATTGATGTTGAACTTTCAGGTGGAGAATCTGCAGCTATAACACAAAAAATGAAAGATCCAAGTAGTGATTACGATATGTTCCTTGGTGGATACATCATGGGAATAGATCCAGATACTTTTAATTCATTGTTCATTCCAGGGTCACATAACTACAGCCACTTTGATGATAATAAACTTCTTGATTTATTCAATGCTGGAAGAGTAGAAAAAGATGATGCAAAGAGAAAAGAAATATATAATCAGGTTCAAAAGCAAATTCAAAATGATGGATATTTCTATCCAATTCTTGAAAATAAGAGAATACTTGTTATGAGTTCTAATATAGATGGAGTAAAAGATGCTGCTTTAGTTCCAGTATATACTTTTGAAGATATGTCAAAGTTGTACTATAAATAAAAAATATTATAAGTTGAGAATTTGGGGAATAACAAATAATTATTCCCCATTTGTAATTTATTAATCAAGGAAGTGAAGATTTAATGTCTAGATATATATTAAAGAGAATTCTACAGGCTATCCCATTGCTTCTAATAATATCAATAATATGTTTTACATTTATTAAGTTAGCTCCATATAATGCAATTGATGCTATGGCTACACCTAATATGCCAGAGGAAACTGTAAATCTAATAAAAGCAAAATATGGATTTGATAAACCAGCTTATGTTCAATATTTTTTATGGCTTAAAGGAATATTAAATGGACAATTTGGATATTCAATAGTTACACATGAGAGTATAGCTAATGATTTAGCTGCAAGAATACCAGCTACCATAAAATTGGTTTTACCTTCATATTTATTAGCAGTTGTGATTTCAATAATTCTTGGTTTATTAGCTGGAGCAAATAAAAATAAATTTATTGATAAAATAATTGATGGTTTCTGTTCAATAGGTATAGCAATACCAACTTTTTGGTTTGCTATGATAATTATATTTATTTTCGGATATAAGCTTTCAATATTTCCTATATTGGGGATGAATACTATTGGTGGACAGCAATCTTTTTCAGATTTTCTAGTTCATTTTATAATGCCTTGTGTTGTTTTAACTATGGCCTTTTTGCCACAACTCACAAGGTATGTAAGATCCTCAACCATTGGCCAGATATCTCAAAATTATGTAACAGTTCAAAATGCCTTTGGCGGAAGTACTCATGAAATACTATTTAAGCATGTATGTAAAAATGTATTACTTCCTATAATCACAAAGATAGGAATTGCATTACCGATGCTTGTAACAGGAGGAATGATAACTGAAACTATTTTTGGATGGCCTGGTGTTGGTCCATATTTCATAACAGCTATTAAGGGAATGGATTATCCTGTTGTTATGGCAATTTTAGTGCTATCATCAACATTAGTTATACTAGGAAATTTATTATCGGATATACTATATAGCTTGGTTGATCCAAGAATAAGGGGTGTGAGATAAATTATATGGAAAATAGACGAATAAAGAATTTTATAAATGAACTTCAAAATAGTAAGAGTGCTATTTTTTCAATAATTTTTCTGATTTTTATAGTATTTATTTCAGTGTTTGTATTTTTAATACCTATAAACCCTGATGCAACAGATACAGCTAATATGCTGCAATCTCCAAGTTTAAGTCATCTATTTGGTACAGATGAACTTGGACGAGACTATTTAACTAGAACTATATATGGGGGCAGAGTATCACTTATAGTTGGAGTTCTTGCAATGATAATATCTACTTCAATAGGAGTCTTGGTTGGTACAATAAGTGGATATTTTGGAGGAAAAACAGATAATATTTTAATGCGCTTTGTTGATATAATATCATCTATTCCTTGGTTGATACTCGTAACTGTAATCAGTATATTTTTAAAGCCAGGATTACAAGCTATAATTATAGTAATAGGTTTATTTACCTGGATGGAGATTGCAAGACTTGTGCGTGCAGAAACACTTTCAATAAAAGAAAGGGAATATGTATTATATGCGATCTCTATTGGACAATCTTCAAAAAAGATAATATTTAAGCACATTATTCCAAGTGTATTTCCAACTATTATAATAGCTTCAACAACAAGTATAGCTGACGCTATAATGACAGAATCTTCATTAAGTTTTTTGGGACTTGGAATTCAGCAGCCAATGTCTTCATGGGGAAACTTACTTCAAAATGCACAGGCTAATTTACAAAGTGCTGCTTATATGGCAATATTACCTGGAGTATTGATCATTCTTACAATATATTCTTTTAATAAACTTGGAAATACACTAAGAGTAATTGTAGAACCTAAGACAGCTGGAGGTGAAAGATAGGATTATGAGTAATGAAGTGCTTCTTAAAGTAGAAGATTTAAAAACCAACTTTTACAGTAAAAATAATAAAATAGAAGCTGTAAGGGGGGTAAATATTGAAGTGAAATCAGGAGAGATTTTAGGTGTTGTTGGGGAATCAGGAAGTGGAAAAAGTGTTCTTATGAAATCTATAATGGGAATATTACCTCAAAATGCTAAAATAGATTCTGGTGAAGTTTTATTTGAGGATAATAATATATTAAATTTATCCTTAAAAGAAATGAGAAAAATTAAGGGAAAAGAAATAGCAATGATATTTCAGGATCCTATGACAGCATTAAATCCTTTAAAGAAAATAGGAGATCATATTATAGAGGTTTTAGTCAGACATAAAGGTGTTAAGAAAAGGGAAGCTAAAAAAATGGCAATTGAAGTTTTAAATGATGTAGGAATACCAATGCCTGAAAAAAGAATTGAGCAGTATCCTCATGAATTCAGTGGAGGTATGAGGCAAAGAGTATTAATAGCAATGGCACTTGCATGTAATCCTAAACTGTTAATTGCGGATGAGCCTACAACAGCTCTTGATGTTACCATTCAAGCTCAGATATTAGCACTTTTAAAGTCCCTTAAAGATAAGAATAATATGTCAGTAATACTTATAACCCATGACTTAGGAGTAGTAGCAAGTCTATGTAATAGAATTGCGGTTATGTATGGAGGTTTAATAATGGAAGAAGGAACTACTGAAGAAATTTTCTATTCTTCAAAACATCCTTATACAAAGGCATTGTTAAATTCAATACCAAAGGTTCAAGGTGATGAAAAAGTTAGACTTGAACCAATAAAGGGATCAGCACCTTCTCTTTTGAATCCCCCAGCAGGGTGTCCATTTGCAGAGAGATGCAGTGTTGCAAGGCCAGAGTGCTTTAATAAAATGCCTGAATATAAGAATCTTAGTGAAACACATAAGAGTAGGTGTTTTTTTGCCTAACTTGCTGGAAAGGAGAAAAAATAGATATGACTAATGATATATTGATAAAAGTAAAAGATTTAAAAAAATACTTTCCAGTTAAAAATGGAATTATTAAGAATACTGTAATAAAAGCTGTAGATGGGGTTTCCTTTGACATTAAAAGAGGAGAAACCTTTGGGTTAGTTGGAGAATCAGGATGTGGAAAATCTACATTAGGCAGAACAATAACAAGACTTTATGATGTGACTGATGGAGATATATTTTTTGATGGAACTAATATTGCAAAATTAAATAAAAAGCAAATGAGAGAATATTATAAAAAAATGCAGATTATCTTTCAAGATCCATATTCATCACTTAATCCTTACATGAATGTTAAAGAACTGATTGATGAACCTATAGCTTTACATACAAGCTTAGGTAAAGCAGAAAGAGCAGAGAAAATTGAAAAGTTGCTTGAGATGGTTGGTTTGAAAAAAAATGATATGGAAAAATTTCCACATGAATTTAGCGGAGGGCAATGTCAAAGAATTGGAATTGCAAGGGCAGTATCAACAAATCCGGACTTTGTATTATGCGATGAACCTATATCGGCATTAGATGTATCAATACAAGCCCAAGTGGTTAATATGCTTGAGGATCTGCAAAAGGAAATGGGATTAACTTATCTTTTTGTTGCACATGATTTATCTATGGTAAGGCATATTTCAGATAGAATAGGAGTGATGTATTTAGGAAGTATTGTTGAAATAGGAATAAGTAATGATTTATATAAGAAGCCACTTCATCCGTATACTAAAGGACTTTTATCATCTATACCAATAGCTGACCCTATAAAGGCAAAAGAATCTACTAGAGATGTTATTGAAGGAGATATTCCAAGCCCTATTAATATTCCATCAGGCTGCAGATTTCACACTAGATGTCCATATGCAAAACCAATATGTGCTGAAGTTCCACCAATTGCAAAAGAGGTGGAAAATGGTCATTTTGTAACATGTCATTTATACTAATAAATGCTTAAAGAAACAATAGGCAAGTATATGAAAAGACATATTTACACATGCAATAATACCAATAAATAGTGTAAATTTTAAATAATTAAATTATATCAATATTTATGGTAAATTCCATGTAAATATAAGGAGGTTTTTTAATGCGAATCAATAAAGAGAGGATTATTTCAGAATTTACTAAACTAGTATCGATAGACAGCCCATCATATTCCGAAAAAAATATGGGGGAACATATTAAAAAACGCTTGATTTCACTTGGGTTTTATATATCTGAAGATGATTCGGGAAAGTTTTTTAATGGAAATTGTGGGAATATATATGGCTTTAAGGAAGGGGATATTTCACTAGAACCATTATTATTTTGTGCACATATGGATACAGTTGAACCTTGTACTGGAAAAGTAGCTATAGTTGATAAAGATGGTACAATTAGAAGCAATGGGGAGACTATATTGGGGGCTGACGATTATTCAGGAATAGCTGCAATATTAGAGGCTTTACAGACTATAGAAGATAAAAATATTTCACATAGACCAATAGAAGTTTTATTTACAATTGCAGAAGAAGTATATTGCAGAGGGGTTAAGAAGTTTGATTTTTCCAAAATAAAATCAAAGGAAGCATATATTCTTGATCTATCTGGAGCCGTTGGATCAGCAGCCTTTAAAGCACCAACAATTTTATCATTTACTATTAATATAAATGGGAAATCATCACATGCTGGTTTTGCTCCTGAAAATGGAATACACTCGATTTTAGCTGCTGCAAATTCCATCAACAGTATAAAGATAGGACGAATAGATGAAAAAACAACTGTGAATATAGGAATAATAGAGGGTGGAATTGCAACCAATATAGTGCCTAATCAATGTGTGGTTAAGGGAGAAATACGAAGTTATTCCCACAAAAAAGCTATTGATGTATCAGAAAATATAAAGCAAAAGTTCATTGATTCAGCTGAAAAAATTGGAGCTACAATAGATTTCCATGTTGAAATTCATTGTGAAGCATATGAAACACCTAGTAATCATCAAGTTATAAGAAGGTTTGAAAAGGCTTCAAATGAATTAAAACTTCCAACAAATTTAGTGGAAACTTTTGGAGGAAGTGATAATAATATATTAAATAAGCAAGGCCTCACTGGTCTAGTAATAGCAAATGCTATGAATAGCTGCCATTCCTGTGAGGAATATACTACTATAAATGAATTATGTAATATTGGAGAATTAACAGTTTCATTAATGATTTCACAAGAGTAAATAAAATTAATAGAAAACTTTTAATATTTACGCATTTGTGTATTGACAAATTTATTTTAATGCTTTAATATTAAAACAATATAATTCATACAAAACAAGTCGGAATACTTGCTTTAATAGGTTGACCAGTAAACTGGAGACCAAAATTATCTTCTGAAATTTTTAGGGGATAGTTTTGTCTCCTTTTTTTATAAACTTTATGGACAGATTAATTAAAGTAAAGGAAAATTAAGAAAAATTTGGGGAGGAAAATTCATGGAATTAATTAGGACTACAGAGAACTGGCAAAGGGCGGCCGCTTATAATGTGCGGATAGAAGCTATGGTTAAGGGGTTTGGAATAAGACTTGATCAAGAAATTGATGAGCATGATACAGAAAATACAAAGTACATAGTTGCTTTTAATGGTAGATATCCAGTAGGAACTTGTAGATTAAACTGGATAGATGAAAAAACAGGAAAAATTGAACGAGTATGTGTTCTTGAAGATTACAGAAAAACAGGCGTAGGAAAACAAGTTATACTAGAAGCAGAAGCTTGGATTAAGGAACAAGGTGGAAATAGGATAATAATTTCAAGTCGAATAGAGGCTATAGGCTTTTATGAAAAGTTAGGATATAAAGTAGATTGGTCTACAAGAGAAGTAAATGGTGTTTTTGAATGTGTAAATACAGAGAAAATATTCTAAACAATAATAAATAAACTCTCAAATAATAATTAATTTTTAAGTAAGAATAGGGGCGAAAATAAAATGAGTGAAACAAATAAAGTACCATTTAGATTTGATATAGTAGGAAGTTTTTTAAGACCAGCTGAATTAAAAGAAGCTAGAGAGAAATTCTCTAGAGAAGAAATTACAGAAGAAGAATTAAAAGCAGTTGAAGATGAAAAAATAAAAGAATTGGTTGAGAAACAGAAAAGTATTGGGCTAAAGGTAGCAACGGATGGAGAATTTAGGAGAAGCTGGTGGAACCTTGATTTTTATTGGGGTTTGCAAGGAGTGGAAAAAATAACAACTGATGAAAAGAATGTGTTTAAAGGGGAAAAGTTAAGAGGAGAATCTGCTGCTTTAAATGGCAAAATTAGCGGAGAAAATCATCCATTTATAGAACATTTCAAATTTGTAAAAAGCATTGTAGATAAAGATATTGTAGTACGTCAAACAATTCCATCACCAACTCAATTTTTATTGCAGTTGGTATCAGCAGGTAATCTAGAAAATACAAAGGAATTTTATCCAGAAAAAGAAGAATTAATTCAAGATATAGTAAAAGCTTATAAAACAGTGATTAAAGATTTGTATAATGCAGGATGCAGGAACGTACAACTCGATGATTGTTCTTGGGGACAATTTTTTGAAGGACGATCTAATTCCTTTGATCAAGACAGAAGTCATGATGAAGAAAGAAAAGAAGAGAAAGTTAGAGTAAATAATCTTGTTTTAGCTGACAAACCCGAAGATTTAGTAATAACTACACATGTATGCCGCGGAAATTATAGATCGGCTTGGGCAACTTATGGCGGTTATGAACCAGTAGCAGAAGTATTATTTGGAAGAGAAAATGTAGATGCATATTATTTAGAATTTGATTCAGATAGAGCTGGAGGCTTTGAACCATTAAGATATGTAAGTAAAAATAAGAAAGTAGTTTTAGGGTTAATTACATCTAAGACACCAGAATTAGAGAATAAATCAGAAATTATTAAAAAAATTCATGAAGCAGCTAAATATGTAGATTTGGACAGGCTTTATCTAAGTCCTCAATGTGGATTTGCTTCAACAGAAGAAGGAAATATACTAACAGAAGAAGAGCAATGGGCGAAGCTTAAATTGATAAAAGAGATTTCAGAAGAAGTATGGGCAGATAAATAATTATTTAGTTTAATTTCATAGCCAAGGCATATCTTAAAACCTATTAAGTCGATAAGAAAAATAGAAATATATAAACTTTAAAAAAGGAAGGTTATTAATATGAGTAAAAGTGAACAAACAGTTTTAAATAGTGAAGAAAATAGAGAATCTAAAATAGCGACTTCAGAATCAGCACATGAAATCAGTAAAGATGGAGCATTTATAAGACAAAAAAATCGTTTTACAACACCTTTTGGGGATGGAGAAAATGAGCTTCCTATAGAAGCAAATAGATATAGATTATTATGGGCAGGAATTTGTCCATGGGCACATCGTCAAGTGATTGCACTTAACTTGTTAGGATTGACAGATGTGATTAGCATAGGAGAAGCTAACCCTGTTAGAACAGAGAAAGGCTGGGAATTCTCTTTAGATGAAGGTGGAGTAGATCCAGTACTTGGAATTCGTTATTTACCAGAAATTTATGAAAAAACAGATCCTGAATACGATGGACGAGCTACTGTACCAACAGTGGTTGATGTGAAGACAGGAAAAGTTGTTAATAATGACTATTTTAAATTGACAAACTATTGGGAAACAGCATGGAAGCCATTTCATAAGAAAGATGCTCCAGATTTATATCCAGTAGAGTTAAGAGATGAAATTGATAAACTTAATGATATTATTTTCCATGAAGTAAATAATGGAGTGTATAAAGCAGGATTTTCACAATCACAAGAAGCTTATGAAAAAGCATATGATACACTTTTTGCAAGATTGGATGATTTAGAAGAAAGATTATCAAAACAACGTTACTTATTTGGAGATAAAATAACTGATTCTGATATTAGATTATATGTGACCTTAGCTAGATTTGACATTGCATATTATCCAGTATTTCGTGTAAATAGAAATAGGATTATTGATTTTCCTAATTTATGGGCTTATGCTAGGGATTTATATCAAACACCTGGATTTGGAGACACTACAAATTTTGATGCAATAAAAAGGGGGTATAATTTAGGAAATCATGCAGAAAACCCTTATCAGATTTTGCCAAAGGGACCTGATGTATCTATATGGAATACACCACATGACAGAGAAAAATTTATAAAATAGATAGTTATATTTAAAATTTTTAAATAGAAATTGGAGTTGAAATTATGTCAGATAAAAATATAGTAAGACCTCGTCCTAAGGAAACAGAAAATGAAATTGACGAAAGAGGTGCTTTTGTAAGACAAAAGAATCATTTTGATAGAGCTTTCGGTGATGGAGAAAATCAAAATCCAGTTGAAGCTGATAGATATCGTTTGATTTGGGCAAAAGGATGTAATTGGTCAAATAGGGCTGCAATAGTAAGGGAATTGTTAGGTATAGATGCCATAAGTGTTAACTTGGTAGGAAGGGATAAACGAGAAGTCGATTTAGGTTGGGAATTTGTATATGACGAAAATAATACTGATCCAATTTTAGGGGTTCAATTTCTAAGTGAATTGTATGAAAATGGTGACCCTGAGTATAAAGGACGTTCAACAGTGCCAGCACTAGTAGATATTAAAACAAAAAAGGTTGTTAATAATGACTATCATAGATTGACTAATTATTTTGAAGTGGATTTTGCAGCATTTCATAAAAAAGATGCACCAGATTTATATCCAGAAGATTTAAGAGAAGAAATAGATAAATTTAATGAATGGTTATTTCATAATGTGAATAATGGTGTTTATAAAGCAGCTTTTGCTCAATCTATTGAAGCATATACAGAAGCCTATGATAATTTTTATAAAGGTTTGGATGAACTTGAAAAGCGTCTTGAGAGTAATAGATTTCTATTTGGAGATTATGTAACAGATAGTGATGTACGTTTCTTTGTAACGTTAGCAAGGTTTGATATAGCTTATTATAGAAGGCTTGGACCAACACGTGGACGTATAGTTGATTTTAAAAATATATGGGGGTATGCTCGTGATTTATATGCCATACCAGCCTTTAAAAATAATACGTATCTTAGAGATTTAGCAGAAAGTCACGGGGATACAAATACAATTTTTGTGGACTATAATACGCGTTTTTGGGATAAGATTGATTTTGAAGGTCTTTGGGGAGAACCTCATTATAGAGAAAAATTAAGTAAAGATCCTAAAAATAAACTTTTAATAAATAAAAAAAACTAACATAACGAAAAGGGGAAATTTTAATGAAAAAAAGGATAAATAAAAAATTAGGAATATTAATAACTGTTTTATTAACATTAGCTTTTACAATGGTAAGTTGTGGCCAAAAAAATGATGCGAGTACTTCAAAAAGCAGTACTGGAGAAGCAAAAAAGAAAATTACAATAGCAACAGGTGGAATGCCAAAACCGTTCTCTTATGTTGATAGCAGTAATAATGTGGCTGGTTATGATATTGATGTGGTAAAAGCAATTTTTGAAAAATTACCGCAATATGATATTTCTTTTGAAAAGACAGAATTTACCTCAATATTTGCAGGTTTGGATTCAGGACGTTATCAAATTGGTGCAAACAATTTTGCCATGAATGAGCAACGTAAACAGAAATATATATATTCAGATCCAATATTTCAAAATCAATATGTTATTGCTGTAGCAAGCGATAATAAGGATATTAATTCATTTAAAGACCTTCTAGGAAAGAAAACGGAAGTCAATACAGGAACTAATTATGCAACTGCACTTGAAAATTATAATAAAAACCATTCCGATAAACCAGTTGTAATTAATTATACAGATGCAGATATACTGCCAACTTTGCAACATATAGAAAGCGGTCAATTTGATTTTCAATTAATTGATGCAGCAATGCTAAAGCAATACATTGACCAATATGGCTTGAAAATAAAAACTATAAAATTGACTAAAGAAGATTCGGACTTAATAGGAACTCCATACAGCTATTTATTAATAGGAAAAGGAGCAGAAGGAGAAGAGTTAACAAAGGATGTTAATAAGGCTTTAGCTGAAGTAGTTAAAGATGGAAAAATTAAAGAAATAAGTGAAAAGTATTTTAAAGATGATTTTAGTCCAAAGTCAAATTAACTAGGGAGGTTTAAAAATGCCTAATATTTTTGATTTTAAACTTGTATTTACTCAAATTCCTGAATTATTGAAATATCTGCCTATGACTTTGGAAATTACAATATTATCAATGATTTTTGGATTAATAATAGGTCTTATAGTGGCAATTGTTAAGATAAAACAAATACCCGTGTTAAAAAGGATTATTGCTATATTTGTTTCATTTACAAGAGGAACACCTATTATAGTGCAGTTATACCTTACTTATTATGGAATACCAATTCTTTTAAAATATTATAACTATTACAATGGAACAAATTACAATTTAAATAATATTCCCTCGTTGCTTTTTGTATTAGTTGCATTTTCATTAAATGAGGGAGCATATAATTCAGAAAGTATTCGAGCAGCTATTCAATCTATTGATAAAGGACAGATTGAAGCAGCGCATTCTCTTGGAATGACTTCTTTACAGGTGCTAAAAAGAATAACAATTCCAGAGGCATTTGTTGTAGCGCTTCCAACTTTGGGGAATGCATTGATAAGTTTGCTTAAAGGAACTTCATTAGCCTTTGTATGCTCAGTTGTTGAGATGACAGCACAAGGAAAGATTTTAGCAGGATCTAATTACAGATATTTTGAAGTATATGTTTCATTAGCAATTATTTATTGGGTATTAACAATTATCATAGAACAAATTATAAGATTTGTTGAGAAAAGGATGAGTATTCCAGATAGTATACAAAATCAGATTGCTAAGGAAGGTGTTCTTTCATGATAGAAATTAAGGGATTATCAAAAAAATTTAATAATAATATTGTTCTTGATAATATTGATTTAAAAATAAAAAAAGGTGATGTAGTGGCTGTCATTGGACCATCTGGAACAGGGAAATCAACACTATTAAGATGCTTGAATTTATTAGAACAGCCTGAGAAAGGTGTTATAAAAATAGAGGACTTAGAGGTTGATGTTACAAAAAAATCTAAAAAAGATACAATAAATATCAGAGAAAATACTGCAATGGTATTTCAACAATTCAATTTGTTTAGAAGAAAGACAGCTTTAGAAAATGTTATGGAAGGTTTAGTAATAGTAAAAAAAATTTCTAAACCAGAAGCTGAGAAGATTGCAATAGAGCAACTAAAGAAAGTGGGCTTAGCTGACCGTATTCATTATTATCCAAAGCAATTATCAGGAGGCCAACAGCAACGTGTTGCTATTGCAAGAGCATTAGCAATGAATCCTAAAATACTATTGTTTGATGAACCAACGTCGGCTTTAGATCCAGAACTTGTAGGTGAAGTTTTAGAAACTATCAAAGCAACAGCAGTGGAAGGTAATACAATGATTATTGTATCTCATGAAATGAACTTTGTTAGGAATGTAGCCAATCGCGTGCTATTTTTCGATAAAGGAAAAATAATAGAAGATGGAACACCGGAAGAGGTATTCCAAAATCCTAAGAGTGATAGAGCAAAAGAATTTATTTCAAAGATATATTATTCAAAAGTTCCAGAATATGAAATTTAATGTATAAACCCAAATTGAGATTATTAATCATTGAATACAAAATTATATATATTAGGAAGTGATAATAATGAGTGAATTTGAGAAGTTTAAAACTTTTTCAAACGAAATACAAAAAGATGGAGCTTTTATTCAACAAGATAATATTTTTACAAAGAAATTTGGAAATAAGGCGGATGAATGGCCAATTGAACCAAACCGTTATCGTTTGATTTGGATGCCAGCGTGTCCTCATTCTCATAAAGTAGTGATTGTTCTCAAACTTTTAGGCTTAGATAAAGTAATTAGTATAGGAGCAGCAGGACCATATCGTACAGAAAAAGGCTGGGTTTTCAGTTTGGATAAGGATGAAATAGATCCAGTACTTGGAATTCACTATTTAAGTGATATATATGAAAAAGAAAATCCTAATTATCCAGGGCGCCCTACGGTTCCAATTATAGTAGATACGATTACAGGAAAAGGTGCTAATAATGATAATTTTAATTTAACTACTATTTTAGAAACAGCTTGGGCATCTTACCATAAAGAAGATGCGCGAGATTTGTATCCTGTAGAATTAAGAGAAGAAATAGATAAGCTAAATAAAATTATATACAGTGATATAAACACAGGTGTATATAAGGTTGGATTTGCTCACACCCAAAAAGCATATGAAAGAGCATATGATAATTTATTTGAAACTCTAGATAAATTTGAGGAAAGATTAGAAAATCAAAGATATCTCTTTGGAGATAGAATAACAGATTCAGATATTCGCTTATACACAACTCTTGTGAGATTTGATTCAGTATATTATCAAATATTTAGAGCTAATCGAAATAGAATTGTTGATTATAAAAACTTGTGGGATTATGCAAGGGATTTACATCAAACTCCTGGTATAGGTGATACAACAGATTTTGATTTTATTAAAAACAGCTATCATTTATCACCTCATTTAAAAGCTTTGTTTGGAAATATACACAGTTTATTGCCAAAGGGTCCGGATTTATCTGTATGGGATGAACCTCATGGCAGAGATAGATTTTAGTATAAAATAAATTTTGGGCACAAGTAAAGTAATTTTACTTTAATAAGTTTCGAATGCTATATGGAGAGTATAAAAATGGGCTATAAAATACAGAAAACTACAGAGAATATTAATTGGTTAAAAGTTTCAGAATTACTATCTTATTTTGGATTAAGTGACCTTGATGCTGAAACTCAGCAAAAGGTGTTTGAAAGGAGTTATGCAGTTGTATTTCTCTTTGATGATGAAGAACTGATAGGATTTGGACGAGCTATTTCAGATGGAATATGTCAAGCTGCAATTTATAATATTGCACTAGATGAAAGATATCAAGGAAAAGGATTAGGGAAAAAAATAATTGATGAGCTTATTGAACAGGTAAAGCAATGTAATATTATTTTATATACACATCCTAAAACAATTGAATTTTATGAAAAATTAGGTTTTTCGAAGATGAAAACTGGAATGGCTATGTATAATAAAGATCATCTTGAAGAACTTAAGAATATGGGATTTATTTGATTGTATCTTTAGTAGAATCAAATAATTAAAACTGACTAGATAACTGGAGGTTTTGACGTTGCAAATTGCAAAGTTCAAAACCTCCAGTTTTTTTATAAAAATAATATGAGGAAGGAAAAGTGCTATGACCATAAAAAAATTAAAGAAATTGATATTATTGTTATTAACTTGCGTGACTACTATTGGGGTATTAGCAGCTTGTGGTAATTCATCAGTACAAAAAAGTAGTACCGAGATAGTAAAAGAAAAACAAAAGATTGTAGCAGCTACCAGTGCATCGCCAGCTCCTTTTATAACCACTGATAGCAATGGTAAGGTGATTGGATATGATACTGAAGTATTGGAAGAAATATTTAGGAGACTTCCTCAATATGAATTAGAAATTCAAAAAACTGAGTTTGCGTCAATTTTTGCTGGACTTGATTCAGGGCGTTTTCAGGTTGGCTTTAATCACTTGGGTTTCAATGCTGAGAGAGCAAAAAAATATATTTATATGGATGAAATGAATTTTGCTAAAAGAGCTATTTTAGTAAGAAGTGATAATGATAATATTAAGTCAATTAAGGATTTAGGAGGACATTCAACAGAAGAGAATGCATCTTCTTTTAACGCAGGCTGGTATAAAAAATATAATGAAAGTCATCCAGATAAACAGGTGACAGTGCAATATGTAGATACAGATAATACAGTGCAGGATGTATCAGATGGTAAAATTGATTTTGATTTTTTTACAAAAATTTCTTTAGAACAACAAATAAAGGACAGAGGTTTAAAAAATTTAAAGTTAATAGATATTCCTAAAGAAGAATTTTCAGAAGGTGGAGCAACTTTCTTTGTAGTTCCAAAAGGACAGGAAGAATTGGCAAAGCAAATGGATGAAGCCTTTGAAGCTGCATTGACTGATGGAACAATCTTAAAAATTAGTAAGAAGTATTTCAATGGTGAAGATTATACTCCTACATTAGAAGATATTAAGGCAGAGAAGGAAAATCAAAAGGCTGCCAAGTAATTACTAAATTTATATGTGAAATGAATTATAGATGATGGTAGGAAAGGAATAGATAATGAATGAAATAGCAAGCAAAAATAAGTCGGAATTTCATGTGGAAATTATTATTAAAGGGAAAGGTGGTCATAGTTCAACACCACATAAGACTCGAAATCCAATTATAATAGGATTTGAGATTATAAATGCGATAAATGCAAATTTGGCTTATCAATTTGATAGCTTTGATGATTTTACATTAGTTCCAATTGCATTTGAAGCAGGAACAAAGGAAAATATAATTCCAGAAGAAGCTAAGATTATGTATCAAGGTACTTCTTTAAAATATTCACATTCGAAAATATTATATGATTTGATAGCCAAAACTTCAGAAGTTATTAGCTCATTATATGATGCTAATGTTCAGATATTATTTGAAAATTCCTAGTTATAAAAGTTGAATTATATGGAAAAGAATAAGGAGATGAAATATGGTTGAGTAGAAATATTAGAGAAAAAGTACTAGATAATTATGAATATCTAATTGAGGTAAGAAAGCATTTCCATATGTATCCTGAATTGAGTTGTCGAGAATATGGAACAGCAGCATTTATAAAAAAAGAATTAGAGAAGTTTCAGGTATCCTATGAAGTTGCTGGAGAAAATAGTATTGTAGCAATAATAAAAGGAAATGGAGAAGGAAAGACTTTAGCACTTAGAGGAGATATTGATGCTTTACCAATACAGGAAGATACAGGGGTTGAATTTGCATCTAAGAATAAAGGTGTAATGCATGCGTGTGGACATGATTGTCATGCAGCATTTATGTTAGGTGTAGCAAAAATATTAAATGAATTGAAAGAATATATTAATGGAACTGTTAAAATTATTTTTCAAGAAGGTGAAGAAATAGGAGTTGGTGCAAGAAAAATAATGTCATCTGGACTTCTAAATGATGTTGATAACATAGTGGGATTACATGTGAGTCAGGAATTAGATTTAGGAAAATTTACACTTGGGTATGGGATACAAACATCGTATGGAGCTGGTGCAAAAATAAAGGTTTTAGGAAAGGGTGGGGATATTATAAGTAGTGGAAAATCAGTAAATGCACTAATAGTGATGGGACAAATAGTAACAGCTATTAATGCAGCGGTAGCATATGAATTTTCTAGTAATCAGCAGGTTGTATTAGTGCCTACCATTATAAAAGCTAGAGCAGAAACTAATGTAGTTGCAGATGCGGCAGAAATATCATATAATTTTAGAACTTTAAATATGATAAATTTTGATACCTTAAAAAGGATTATTGCGAATATTCCTCAAAACATTGCAAGAGCATATGGGGCAGAGGTAGGTATAGAATTATGGGGTCCAGGAGAGGCTGTAAATAATGAAAAAGAAAGTACCGATAGGGCTATCAAAATAATAAAAGATAGTTTTGGAGAAGACTCTATTTTTAGCAGCAAGCCATTTATGGGTGGTGAAGACTTTTCAATTTATCAAAAAACCATACCAGGTGTCTTCGCACATGTAGGTGGTGCAGTAGATGGAGTTTATAGAAATCTACATACTGATAAAACTTTAATTAATGAGGAAGTATTAAAGTATGGGGTTGAGTTTTTAATTAACTATGCATTTGAGTATTTAAGTGAACATGATAAAATAAGTTAAATAAATACAGATTAAGAGGTGATAGTTATGAGTGAGCTTCAAAAGGCTTTTTCATATATAGACGCTAAGTCAGAAGCGATGAAGAAATTATGGATTGATATTTCTAAGATAGAGAGTCCATCTGAATATAAGCCTGGTATTGATAAAGTTTCAGAATTACTTGCAGATATTTGTAAGCGAAGTGGGTTAGCTACTAAGATCATAACTTTTGAAAATTCAGGAAATAGTTTAGTGGCAGAAACAGAACATTTTACAGAAAAAAATAATGGTGTGGTTTTAATGGGACATATGGATACTGTCCATAAACTAGGAACCTTTAAAGAACCTATTGTCACGGAAAAGGATGGATTTTTATATGGTCCTGGTGTATTTGATTGTAAAGGTGGATTGATTATAGCCATATTAGTTGTAAATGCATTAAACGCGAGTGGGTACAATAAGAGGCCTATTAAATTGTTTTTTACAGGTGATGAAGAGATAGGACACAGATTTTCAGATCATGGAGAAGTGATAATAAATGAACTAAAAGGTGCTGCTGCTGTTTTTAATTGTGAAAGTGGGCCAATTGATGGAAGATTGGCTGTTGGTAGAAAATCATCGTATGTTTTTGAAATTAATATTAAGGGGATAGCAGCTCATTCAGGTAATGATCCAGATAAGGGTAGAAGTTCAATATTAGAAGCATCTCATAAAATTATTGAATTAGAGAAATTAACGGATATTGATGGAACAGGAACTACAGTTAATTGTGGTGTAATATCAGGTGGGACTGTTTCTAATGCAATACCAGGTAATTGTAAGATAGGTGTTAATATAAGATTTAAAAGTGAAAGCCAAATAGCGCCTACAATAAATGCTGTTAAAAAAATTGTAGAGAAATCATATGTTCAAGGAACGCATTCAACAATATCTTCATATAATCAGCCAGAAGCTCCAATGACTCCTAATGATAAAAATATGAAATTATTCAATCATTATGCAGAGGTTTCAGCTTCTTTAGGATACGAAAGAAATGAACCTTATTTTGCAGGTGGTGGATCAGATGCTGTCTTTGCATATAGATTAGGGATCCCCGTATTGTGCCAAACTGGAGTTCGTGGAGAAAATCATCATACTCTGCAAGAACGAGCAGAAATTATATCGTTGGTGCAGCGTGCAAAAATATTAACAAGAGCAATTCTTGAACTTCCGGAGGATTTATGGTTAATAACATTAAATGATGAAAACGAAACTGTTAATAAATAGAACATAATGCTGAATATGTATGAAGAAAAAAATGTATTATTACTATTGACAAAGTTACACAAATATTGTATAATAATAAAAATATCATACAAATTACATCGGAATACTTGTGCATCCTTGTGGAGGTTAACCAAAAATCTGGAGACTTAATTTATTTTCTAAATTATATAGAAGATAAGTTTTAGTCTCATTTAATTTTAGATTTACTAAGTAAGCATAGAAGTAATTTAATATTATTAAATTACTCAAAAAAACTTTAAGTAACATTATCAGGTTTAAAAATAAATTAACGAAATTATAATATAGTGAAAAGTGTTAATAATTTGGGATTTAAGAGATTGTAACAGTTGCTTTTTTAGGTGGAGTAGATAGTAGTTTCTTAGTTAAGGTAACGAAGGATGTATTAGAGATAATGTTATAGTAGTTATAGCTACCACATTAACTTATCCAGAAAGAGAGTTTAAAGAATCAATTAAATAAAAATAAAAAATGATATTGACTAAATGTCCCATTATAG
Organism: Clostridium sp. YIM B02555; assembly: GCF_022320955.1. Taxonomy (NCBI): domain Bacteria; kingdom Bacillati; phylum Bacillota; class Clostridia; order Eubacteriales; family Clostridiaceae; genus Clostridium; species Clostridium sp. YIM B02555. Next base: position 755,146 of record NZ_JAKJJY010000001.1, read on the forward strand.
AATATAATTATTTTATAAATCATACTAAATAAATAGGAATAATAAGAAAAAGAAATCATATAATTTATTATAAGACAAAGCAATGAAGGGAATAAGTATATTAAGGAAAGTTTTTAGAGAGGAATTCTTAGAAGAGCTGGAAGGAGTTCTAAATGGAACTTAATAGAATGCATCCTGGAGCACTAAGTTGAACACGGGTGTATAAAGTAACAGGTAATTAAGCTTATCTATTTTACATTATTGGCCAAGTTATAGTAGACTTAGCGGGAATGCCCGATATAGCAAAAAGAAGATGTTATGTATAAATTTATTCATAACAATCAGAGTGGAACCGCGGATATTGTCTGCCTCTGTTTAATATGGAGGTAGTTTTTTTATATTAAAAATCATGTTAGAACACGAGTAAAAAGATATTGGATGAATATAATAGTGGGGCTATTTCTGTTATTTGTTCAAATAACAAAATATGATTATAGATTTTGTATAAAAACTAATATTTCACATACAAATTTAGAGAGAATAAGTTTTTTATAATTTAAAGTGTGTAGGGGGAATGTTTTATGTCGATTAATGAAAAAGAAATTATCGAGGATAAAAAGCTTAAAGAGATAATTAAAATGATTGAAAAAATTAAATATGGATCTGTGACATTAGTAATTCAAGATGGAGTAATCATACAAGTAGATAAAAATGAAAAAATACGAATGAGATAATAATAAAATAGTTCATTAATAAAAATTGAGTACTAAGTAATAATAAAAAGTTAATAACTAATTAAAAAGATATTGACAAATGCAATTAAAAGTAATATATTATAACAAAACATAGTAAACTTATATGAATAAGTGGGTATGCAAAATGGTATTATAGTAAATCTGACTGGAGAACCAGAGGATGTACTTCTAAATATATAGAAGTATATCCTCTTTTCTTTTATTCAAAACAATATTAAAAGGAGAATTTTAAAATGGCAGAAAAAACATTAAGACAAGTAGCAATTTACGGCAAAGGAGGAATAGGAAAATCAACCACTACACAAAACTTAACCGCAGGACTTGCGGAACTAGGTAAAAATATAATGGTAGTAGGTTGTGACCCTAAGGCAGATTCAACAAGATTATTATTAGGAGGATTAGCTCAAAAAACAGTTTTAGATACTTTGAGAGAAGAAGGGGAAGATATAGAATTAGACGCTATAATGAAAAAAGGCTTTAAAGGAATAAAATGTGTTGAATCTGGTGGGCCAGAACCTGGAGTTGGTTGCGCAGGAAGAGGAATAATAACTTCTATTGGAATGTTGGAAAGATTGGGAGCATACACAGAGGATTTAGACTATGTGTTTTATGATGTACTTGGTGACGTAGTTTGTGGAGGTTTTGCAATGCCTATAAGAGAAGGTAAGGCAAAGGAAATATATATAGTTGCAAGTGGAGAAATGATGGCATTATATGCAGCAAATAATATATCAAAAGGAATCCAAAAGTATGCATTAAAAGGCGGAGTTAGACTTGGGGGAATTATTTGTAATAGCAGAAATGTTGATAGAGAGCTTGATCTATTAAGAGCATTTGCAAAGGAACTTGGAACTCAATTAATACACTTTGTACCAAGAAACAATGTTGTACAAAGAGCTGAAATAAGAAAGAAAACCGTAATAGAATTTAATCCAGAAGATAAACAAGCAGATGAATATAGAGAATTGGCAAGAAAGATAGAGGAAAACAAACTATTTGTAATTCCAAAACCAATGACTCAAGAAAGACTTGAAGAAATTTTAATTGAGTATGGCTTAATGGATTTGGATTCTGAGTATATCATTTAGTTTAAATAATTTTGGAGTATAAAGTTTAAAATACCTAAAGCAGCATTAGTATTTAAGATAATGGGGAGGCAATTTTATGATAACAGTTAAAAATGTAAGTAAAACTTTTAATACTCCAACCGGAAAAGTAGAAGTATTAAAAGATATACACTTTAAAGTTGATAAAGGAGATATTTTTGGAATAATAGGTTTTAGTGGTGCCGGAAAATCAACCTTAATAAGGTGTTTAAATGGTCTAGAAAAACCTAATTCTGGGAATATATTAATTGGAGAAAATGAGATAACTAAATTAAATAGAAAAGAGTTGCGAAGTGCTAGAAAAAAGATTGGTATGATATTTCAACAATTTAACTTATTTGATTCAAGGACTGTTTATGAAAATATTGCTTTCCCATTAGAAATCTCTGGGTATAAAAAAGATAAGATAAAAAATAGAGTTGAAGAAATATTAGAGTTAGTTGAATTATCAGAAAAAAGGGACTCATATCCACTTCAATTAAGTGGAGGGCAAAAGCAGAGAGTTGGTATTGCAAGAGCATTAGCAAATGAGCCAGATGTACTGCTTAGCGATGAAGCAACTTCTGCATTGGATCCTCAAACGACATTTTCAATCTTAGAACTTTTGAAAAATATTAATCAAAAATTAAACCTTACAATAGTTATAATAACCCATGAATTAGATGTATTAAGATATTGTACAAATAACATGGTGGTTTTAGAAGATGGACACATTGTTGAAAGAGGAAATACAGAAAATTTATTTTTAAATCCAAAAAGTGATACATTGAAAAGATTTATAAAAATTACAGAGGGGATTCAGAATAGCAGAAAATTTTCGGGAGGTGAAGGGATATGAATAGCGACTTAGTTAATTTGCTATTAACAGGAACAAAAGAAACATTATATATGGTATTCCTTTCATCAATAATAGCATTCTTATTGGGCATACCGATTGGAATTTTGCTTGTTGTCAGCGATAAGGGGGGGATATTTCCATTACTTAAAGTAAACAAGATAGTTGGATTTATAATTAATGTCATACGATCAATGCCTGAAATGATATTGATAATTATTTTATTGCCACTTGCAAAACTAATAGTAGGAACAACTTTAGGAGCAAATGCTGCCATTGTATCTATTTCTATAGGTTCAGCTCCTTTTATAGCAAGAATAATAGAAAATAGTTTAAAAGAGGTTGAGTTTGGAAAGATTGAAGCAGCAGAAGCAATGGGAGCAACGCCCTTTGAAATAATCAAAAAAGTTTTGCTGCCAGAAGCATTACCTTCAATAGTTAGAGGCGCTACTATTGCGATAATAGGAATAATTGGATTTACAGCTATAGCTGGTGCAATAGGTGCGGGCGGGCTTGGAAGTTTAGCAATAAGATTTGGATATCAAAGATTTCGTACAGACGTATTAATTGGCACTGTAATAGTACTTGTGACAATTGTGCAAGCTATTCAGCTGATTGGAGATTCTAGTGCAAGATTAATAAATAAAAAGAGATTCAAGTTTGATTAGAAAGTAATTTAAATTGAATTAATAGATAATTATTAAAATAAGAAATTTTAAGGAGGAATATATAATGAAGAAAAAAATAATCGCAATTATTGCAAGTACATTTATTTTAATGGGAGCACTTGCAAGCTGCTCTGCAAATAGTAAGCAAGATTCAAATAATTCAAATAGTAGTTCAAATGAAAAAAAAGAAGTAACCATAAAAGTAGGGGCATCAATAACGCCACATGCTGAGATATTAGAGCATATAAAACCTAAACTAAAAGAGCAAGGAATTAATTTAGAAGTTGTAACCTTAGATGATGAAGGACAGTTAAACCCTGCATTGGATGAAAAACAAATTGATGCAAATTACTTTCAACATGTGCCTTACTTAGAATCAGTATCAAAAGAAAAAGGGTATAATTTTGAAGTTGCAGGAAAAGTTCATATTGAACCGATAGGGCTATATTCTAATAAGATAAAATCTATTACTGATTTAAAAGATGGAGATAAAATAGGAATACCTAATAATCCATCAAATGAATACAGAGCATTAGTGCTTCTTGAGAAGAATGGACTTATTAAATTGAAAAGTGGACTAGCAAATTATTCTGCGACACCAAATGATATAGCAGAAAATCCTAAACATCTTCAATTTGTAGAAACTGACGCAGCACAATTACCAAGAGCGCTTGGGGATTTAGCAGGAGCTGTAATAAACACTAATATAATTTTAGATGCAAAAATAGATCCCAATACTGCTCTGATTAGAGAAAGTGGAGACTCTCCTTATGCCAACATAGTTGTAGTAAGAAAAGGTGATAAAGACAGGCCAGAGATTCAGGCTCTTGTAAAGGCCTTAACATCAGACGATATTAAAAATTTTATTAAACAACAATATGGTGTGGCAGTAGTTCCAGCATTTTAGACATATAAAAGAAAATAATAAGTCTATAATGCGATGTATATCTCCCGTCGGATAAGGAAGTATGTTTGATTTATAGTGAGCCTATTAGGCTGACATACTGATTTATTATTTTTTTGATCTTGAATATTCATTGGAAAGGAGAGAAAGGAAATGTCGTATAAAGTAGCATTTGCTAGTAGTGATGGAAAAGTTGTTAATCAGCATTTCGGAAGGACAAAACAATTTTTAGTAGTTGAAATAGATAAAGATAATAAGAATTATAACTATGTTGAAATGCGAATTAATGAACCAGCTTGTCAGGAATTTCAACATACAGAGGATGCCTTAAAGAATTCTATTGAGTTAATATATGATTGCGAAGCTGTTTTCGTTGCTAGAATAGGACAAGGTGCATTAGCTCAAGTTGAAGCTAGAGGAATAAAAGGAATTGAGGCACCATACTTCATTGAAGATATAATTGATAAAATACTAAATTCAAGAGTTAATATTTTAGATATATATTAGGAATTAAGTTTAATCTATAGAGATTATAAAATATCAATTAGCAATGCACAACTAATGCCCTTTAGGGTACCTTGTGGGCAATTGTGGTTGAAAGTTTACAGGGAAAGTTTGAGAACGTATATATAATATAGAATTTTTAAGAAGTAAATTTAAATAAAAGGAAGTGAATTAAATGGGGAATTTTAATCATCTTGCAAAGACTCACCCATGCTTAGGAGGAGAAGCGCATTTTAAATATGGAAGAATACATTTACCAGTGAGTCCTTCATGTAATATACAATGTAAATTTTGTAAAAGAGGATTTAATAAATCAGAAGTACGTCCAGGAGTAAGTTCATTACTATTAACTCCTGAAGAAGCAGTAAAAACTGTTAGAAAGGCATTGACTTTATGTCCTGAAATTAGTGTTGTTGGAATAGCAGGACCAGGAGATACACTTGCAACTGATCATGCTCTTGAAACTTTTCGTTTAGTTAAAAAAGAATTTCCACATCTTATAAATTGCTTAAGCACTAATGGACTAAGGTTAGAAGAAAAGGCAGAAACGATTGTTGAAGCAGGAGTACAAACCATAACAGTAACTGTTAATGCAATTGATGCAAGAATACAAAAAGATATATGTTCATTTATAATTGATGAAAATGGAAAGAAAATACAAGGTGAAGAAGGTGCGAGAAAGTTAATAGATGCCCAGCTTAGAGGAATTAAAAAGATTAGCGAATTAGGCGTAATAGTTAAAATAAATAGTGTTTTGGTACCTGGTATAAATGATAAGCATATTAAGGAAGTAGCACGAGTAACAAGAGAATTAGGAGCTTCAATACTAAACATTATCCCGCTAATTCCACAAAATGAATTATCTCACCTTCAAGTGCCAACATGTGAACTTTTAGATAAGTGCAGAGGAGAAGCAGGAGAATTCCTCGATGTATTCAGACATTGCAAACATTGCAGAGCTGATGCTTGTGGAGTGCCAGGTAAAAATCAAGATATACATGGCCAATTATATGATAAAGAAGTTGTAGAAACTTTTTCACATGGCTAAAAATATGTTTGTATTAATTGCGCTTATATTTAATTCTATTCTTATTAAGGAAGGATGACTTAAATATAAAAAAATTTAAATTAAATTCGTAGTAAACAAATAGGAATGATATTAATACTATAGGATAAGGGTTAAATTAAAGCACAACAAGTCAATATTACAGAATTTATTTTATTATATATATTCTAATTGCCAATGTTCAATTAACAGCGAAATCAATCCAAGATTTCTTGAAATGTACACTCTTAATTAGAACTTATATATACAAAAAATTGTAAATTTGGCTTGTTATGTCCTTACAACGATAAGAAGAAATTATATAATATGGAGGAAAAAGAAATGAGAATAGAATCATTATTAGTTCATGGTGCTGTAGATGGAGATGAATTGACAGGGGCAGTAAATGTTCCTATATATCAAACTTCCACATACAAGCAAGAAGAGCTAGGTAAAAATAAAGGGTTTGAATATTCAAGAACAGGAAATCCAACACGTGATGCTTTAGAAAAGACTATTGCTTTATTAGAGAAAGGTATAGGAGGACTTGCATTTAGTAGCGGAATGGCTGCAATTACAGCAATTTTATCTCTATTTAATAGTGGGGATAAAATAATAATTCCAAGTAATCTTTATGGTGGTACGTTTAGAGTAATTGATAAAGTATTTAAAAATTTTAATATTCATTATGAAATAGTTGATTTTTCAAGAATTACAGATGTGAAAAGACTTTTAGAAAATGATAAGGAGAATGCTAGAATAAAGGCTGTGTTAATAGAGACTCCAACCAATCCACTTATGGACATTACTGATATCGAAGAAATTAGTAAGCTTACAAAAGAGTATGATGTTCTTACGATTGTAGATAATACATTTATGTCACCTTACTTGCAAAGACCGTTAGAATTTGGAGCTGATATAGTTGTTCATAGTGCAACTAAATATTTAGGGGGACATAGTAATGTCGTAGCTGGGCTGATAGCTGTAAAGGATAAGGTGCTTTTGGAAAAGCTTCACTTTATACAAAATTCCACTGGCGGGGTACTTGGACCATTTGATTCATTTATATTACTTCAAGGAATAAAAACTTTGGGAGTAAGATTAGATAGGCACAATGCGAATGCAGAAAAAATAGCAGAATTTTTGGGTAAAAGTGAGTATGTTACAAAAATTTATTATCCTGGATTAAAAAACTCTAAGGGATATGAGATCCATAAAAAACAAGCATCAGGTTTTGGTGGAATAATATCTTTTGTGATTAACGAAAAAATTGATTATAAAAAATTCTTGGGATCTTTAAAACTTATAACTTTAGGAGAGAGTTTAGGTGGAGTAGAATCACTAATTTGCCATCCAGCAAGCATGACACATGCTTCAATTCCATATGAAATAAGGCAAGAGGTTGGAATTGTTGATAATTTAGTTAGGTTATCTGTTGGAATAGAAAATATTGATGATTTACTAGAGGATTTAAGAAATGCATTCAAGGAGAGTTTGGTATGAATTTCGTAAGTGATGTTAAAGAGCTTATTGGAAATACTCCATTGATAAAACTTACTCATATTAATGTAAAAGAAAATGTTAATATATTTGCTAAATTGGAATGCTTTAATCCTGGTGGTAGTGTTAAGGATAGAATAGGTGTAGCAATGATTGATGGAGCTGAGAAGAGAGGAAAATTAAAAAAAGGGTATACAATAATAGATGCAACAGCAGGAAACACTGGTCTTGGAATAGCTTTAGCTGCAATAAATAAGGGCTATAATATAATTTTTGTAGTACCAACAAAGTTTTCAATAGAAAAGCAAAAGTTGATAAAAGCTCTTGGCGCTAAAATTATAAATACTCCTGATGAAGATGGAATGCTTGGAGCAATAAATAAAGCAGAAGAACTAATAAAAGAAATTCCCAATAGTATTAGTTTGGAGCAATTTGCAAATGAAGATAATCCGCTAGCACATTATGAAACGACTGGTCCTGAAATATATAATGCACTAGAAGGACATATAAGTTACTTTGTAGCAGGGGCAGGAAGTGGAGGTACTTTTACTGGAATTGTTAAATTTTTAAAAGAAAAGAATAGAAATATCAAAGGTATATTAGCGGATCCTGAGGGTTCAACTATGGTAGGTGGAAAGCATAAAAGTTATAAAATAGAGGGTATAGGGAATGATTTTGTACCAAAGACAATGGATATATCTTTAGTTGATAAAGTGATAAAAGTTAATGATGAAGAAGCTTTTGATAAAGTGCGTTTATTAGCTAAAAAAGAAGGATTAATCGTTGGCTCATCTTCTGGTGCGATACTTGCAGCAGCTATGAAATTATCAGAGGAAATAGATAGAGGAAACATAGTGGTCGTGTTTCCTGATAGAGGAGATAGATATTTAAGTACAACATTGTTTGATTAGTAAAAGAAAAATTGAGATAGAAATATTTGTATTAATAGCAAACCGCATTTTTATAGTATAAATTTCATCTTGAAAAAGATACTACTATAAAAATGTGGTTTTTAGTAAGTGATAAGGCATTGACGGATAAGTGAAGAAGTATTATATTAATATCATATTAAAAATATAGGAATAGTTGGTAAAATGTATTGAAGAAAGGATTGTGATTATTATGGATAAAATACCTACAAGAGAGGAAGCATGGAGCTTACTAACAGAGTATAATCAAGATGAATTTCATCTAGAACACGCTGTAATTGTAGAAAATACCCTTCGGTATTTTGCAAAAGAGCTTGGTTACGAAGATGAAGTTGATTTTTGGGGAATAGTAGGATTACTTCATGATTTAGATTTTGAAAAGTATCCTGAAGAGCATTGTGTAAAAGAGCAGGAAATTATGAGTAATCATGGAATTGATAAGTCAATAATACATGCTACAGCGAGTCATGGTTATGCGATTACTGTTGATATAAAGCCTGAACATGAAATGGAGAAGGTATTATATGCGGTGGATGAATTAACAGGGTTAATAGGAGCAGTTGCAATTATGAGACCATCTAAAAGTGTTCAAGATTTAGAATTAAAATCAGTAAAAAAGAAATATAAGAATTTAAAATTTGCAGCTGGATGTTCTAGAGATGTTATTAAAAGAGGCGCTGAAATGCTTGGATGGGAGTTAGATGATTTGATTCAAAGAACAATTGATGCATTAAGAACATTTCAAAAATAATAATTTCATAGTAAAATATTGAGATTCATTGAAAAAAATGTTACAATACTAAAAATATATATTTAATGAGAATGGGATATAAAAAAATAAAGATCCTGTTATTTTTATAAATGTATAGTTTAGTTATTCTATCGGAATAATAAAAAATGTTGATTAAAACTATACTCAATAATATACTTGTTGATATTTTAAACAAGTAGGGAATAGGCAATACAATAAATTAAAGGGGGAAAAAATATGAAAAAAAAGTATTTATCGTTATTAACAGTGTTGTTTTTGATGTGTGGAATTGTTCTCACTGGGTGTAAACCACAAGAAACAACAAGTACAGCAACTCAAACTGCTGCAAAATCAGGAGGTACATTAAGATATGCTTTATGGAGTTCGCCTCCAGGGTCATTTCATCCGAGTTTTAGTTCAAATATTTATGATAATAAAATAGTAGATTTAGTTTATGAAAAATTAATAAATGCAGATGAAAATGGCAATTATGTGCCAGGTCTTGCTGATAAATATGAAGTGTCAAGTGATCAATTAACAATCACTTTTAGCTTAAATAAAAATGCAAAATGGCACGATGGAGAACCAGTAACTGCTGATGATGTTGCATATACATTTACAACTATTGCTGATCCAGATTATGATGGACCAAGATTTTCACAAGTTGAAAATATAGCAGGAGCAAAAGATTATAAAGCTAAGAAGGCAAGTAGTATTTCAGGAATAAAGGTTATCGATAAAAATACGATAAGTTTTACTTTTTCACAAGTTTATTCACCAGCACTTGCTACTTTTGCACAAAGAGCTATAATTCCAAAGCATGTGTGGGAAAAGATACCTGTAGCTCAATGGTCAAAGAGTGATCAACTTAAAAAACCAATTGGAAGTGGGCCTTTTAAATTTAAGGAATTTGTTCCAGATCAATATGTAGAACTTGAAAAATATGCAGATTATAATTTAGGAGAACCTAAGTTAGATAAGATTATATTTAAAGTTACTAATCAAGATACTGCTCAATCTGAACTTATAAAAGGAGATTTAGATATAGTACAAATATCTTCATTCAAACAAAAAGATCTTGATGCTTATAAACAAGCAGGGATAACTGTATTGGAGAATGATGGGGTGAGTTATCAATTCTTAGGATTTAATTTTGAAAATCCTATATTAAAAGATCAAAAGATAAGACAAGCTATAGAATATGCAATAAATCGCAAAGGTATAGTTGATAGTGTATTAGATGGTCATGGTAAAGTTGTTAATACTGTATTTTCATCAAAAAGCTGGGCAAATCCAGGTGAAGATGGGCTTGAAAAATATGAGTATAGTACAGATAAAGCTAAGTCATTGCTAAAAGAAGCAGGTTATGAAGAAAAAGATGGAGCCTTCTATAAAGATGGCAAGCCACTACAATTTACTTTAAAATATTCAACTGGTAATAAACCAAGAGAGCAGTCGGCTGTATTGATACAACAAAACTTAAAAGATATTGGGATTGCTGTTAATATTCAAAGTATGGAATATGCAACTCTTGACAAACAATTAACAAGTAAAGATTTTGAAATATTCCTTTTAGGTTGGACTAATGATTTAGATCCAGATATTAAGTCTTCATGGTATTCAACTCCAGGAAGTATACTTGGAAAATATGAAGGTTTTACAGATCAAAATCTTGATAAATTAATTGATGCTGGAAGAAGTGATTTTGATCAAAATAAACGTAAGGAAAATTATAAACAAATAGCAAAGGAATTTAATAATGTAGTTCCAGCTGTGATATTGTATAGTCCAAATGATGGATATGCATATAATTCAAAATTAAAAAATTATAAGCCAGTTCCTTATTATGAATTTTCAAATGCACAAAACTGGTCTTTAGAACAATAAAAATTATAAAAATATGAGGCTTTAGGAATATGAAAATATGCCTAGGCCTCATATGTGCATAAGAGTGAGTTTATTTATGTGAAAATTAATATAGAGAGGAAGGCAAATGAATGTTTAAATATGCAATAAAACGTATGATAAACACTATTCCAATACTTATAGGTATATCTATAATAGTATTTATTCTTATTAACTGTCAGCCAGGAAATCCATATTCTAACATGGTAGATCCAACCGTTACAGATGAAGTAAAGGAACAGATGCTTACACAGATTGGATATTATGATCCACTTCCAGTCAAATATTTTAAATGGGTAACGAGAGCAGTAAGTGGGGATTTAGGATATTCAATTACCTATAAGGAGTCTGTAATGAATGTAATAAGCTCAAGAATTGGAAATACCATTTTACTTGGTACAGCCTCATTGTTTTTAAGTGTTTTAATAGCAATACCAATAGGAATGATAAGTTCAGTTAAAAGATATTCAATTTTTGATTATATAATGACAGTGTTGGCGTTTATAGGCTTGTCTATTCCAGCTTTCTTCTTTGGATTGCTTTTGATTAAGGTGTTTTCAGTGGATTTAAAAATATTACCGATATCGGGTATGGTTACCATAGGGAAAAATTATCTAGGAATAAATCATGTTATAGATATTTTTAATCATATGATTTTACCTACTATTGTACTAGCGTTGTTGAACACAGCTTCTTTCATGAGATATACAAGATCCAGTATGATAGATATAATTGGCCAAGATTACATAAGAACAGCAAGAGCAAAAGGAGTATCTTCCAGAATTATTGTTTTAAAGCATGCTTTTAAAAATGCATTGATTCCAATTATAACTGTTATCAGTTTAGAGCTTCCAACTTTATTTTCAGGAGCTTTAGCTACAGAAACAATTTTCGTATGGCCAGGAATAGGAAGATTAAATTTTGAAGCAGTAACTAATAGAGATTATTCTTTGATAATGGGACTAGTTATGATATTTGCAGTAGTAACTCTTTTATCTAATTTAATTGCAGATATTTTATATGCAGCAGTAGATCCTAGAATTAAATATGATTAAAAGGAGGGCTAGATGTGGCTAAGGAAAAGGTATTATCATCAGCTAGAATTGCCTTAAAGAAATTAAAAAGAAATAAACTTGCAATATTTGGAAGCGGTGTTTTGATTATATTAATATTATTAGCAATAATTGCACCAATAATATCTCCTTATGGAAGGGACACCGTAGACTTATTAAATATAGAAGCTGCTCCTACAGCTAAGCATATATTAGGAACTGATGAATTAGGACGTGATGTTTTTGTAAGGCTTATATATGGAGGACAAGTATCCTTAAGTGTTGGAGTAGTGGCAATTGTTATACAGCTTGCTATTGGAATAACCTTAGGGGCTATAGCAGGATACTTGGGTGGAATTGCAGACAAAATAATAATGAGACTTGTAGATATGGTATTATGTTTTCCATTTTTGGTAATAGCAATAACTATGGCATCAATTTTAGGCCCTAGTATTTGGAATGTTATGATTATTATTGGAATACTAGGCTGGCCTAAAATTACAAGAATAGTTAGGGCAGAAATCCTATCATTAAAAGAAAGAGAATTTATTGAAGCAGCTAAAGCTTTAGGATTAGATAGTAAAGATATTATATTAAAGCATTTAATTCATAATATTTATGCACCAATTATAGTTTATGGAACTCTAGGTATAGCCCAAGGAATTTTATATGAATCCTTTTTAAGCTTTCTTGGAATGGGAGTAACACAGCCGCAGCCAAGCTGGGGAAATATGTTGACAGCAGCTCAAAATATGAGAGTTCTTCAAAGTGAATGGTGGTTATGGATTCCGCCAGGTGTATGTGTATTTTTGACTATTGTTTCAATTAATTTTTTAGGTGATGGTCTTAGGGATGCTTTAGATCCCAAAATAAAGGCATAGGGGGTGGAGCATGTGGAAAAAGAATTACTTAAAGTAAACAATTTGAAAACTAGCTTTTATACAGCAGAAGGAAAAGTTACTGCAGTAAATGATGTAAGCTTTAAGGTTCATGAAGGAAAAGTACTTGGAATAGTTGGTGAGTCAGGCTGTGGTAAAAGTGTTACTTCAATGTCTATAATGAGACTTCTAGATGATTCCATTAGTAAGATTGAAGAAGGAGAAATTCTTTTTGAAGGAACTGATATACTTAAGCTTTCTGAAAAAGAAATGAATAAAATAAGAGGTAATAAGCTTGCAATGATATTTCAAGAGCCTATGACTTCGTTAAATCCGGTTTTCACTATAGGACAGCAGATAGGTGAAGCAATAAAGATTCATCAAGGAATAAAAGGGAAAGAAAATAAGAAAAAATCCATTGAAATGTTAAAGCTTGTAGGCATTCCTATGCCTGAAAAAATTGTAAATGAATATCCACATCAATTAAGCGGTGGGATGAGACAGCGAGTTATGATAGCAATGGCACTTTCCTGCAATCCTAAGCTCATAATTGCTGATGAGCCAACTACAGCTCTTGATGTTACAATTCAAGCACAAGTTTTGGAACTTATGAAGAAGTTAAGCAAGGATTTAAAAACTTCTATTATACTAATTACTCATGATCTTGGGGTAATAGCTGAAATGGCTGATGAAGTAATAGTTATGTATTCAGGAAAAGTAGTTGAGGAATGTTCTGTACAAAATATATTTGAAAGAGCAAAACATCCATATACAAAAGGCTTATTATATTCAAGAACAGAAAATGTTAAAAAAGGAGAAAGACTATATAACATTCCTGGTATGGTGCCAAATTTAAATGATATGCCTTCAGGATGCAGCTTTAATCCAAGATGCGAGAAATGTATGGATATATGTAAAGAAGAAATGCCAAAGCTCATTGAGACGGAAGAAGGTCATAAAGTTAGATGCTGGCTTTATAGCGGAAAGGAGGTTTAGCTTTGGAAAATGAATTATTAAAGGTTAAAAATTTAAAGAAATATTATACTAGTAAAAAAGGTCTATTTTCTAAGAATCAAAGAGTGGTTAAAGCAGTAGATGATGTTACTTTTAGTATTAATGAAGGTTCTGCTTTTGGCTTAGTTGGAGAATCAGGCTGCGGCAAATCAACTACTGCAAGAACAATATTAAATTTAATTGAGCCAAGTGGAGGCTCGGTTGAATTTAATAATGAAATTATTTATAATGTTGAGGGCAAAAAATTCTTAAGTAAGGAAGAAATGAGAAGAAAAAGAAGGGAAATGCAGATGATCTTTCAGGATCCTTATGCATCTTTAGATCCACGAATGAATATTGGTGAAATTGTAACTGAAGGTCTTATAAAACATAAAATAGCAACAGGAAATGACGCTATTTCTATGGCAAAAGAATTTTTAGAGCTTTGTGGATTAAGAAAAGATGCTATTAATAAGTATCCTCATGAGTTTAGCGGTGGACAGAGGCAGCGTATAGGAATAGCTAGATCTATGATATTAAAACCAAAGTTTGTAATAGGAGATGAGCCTATTGCAGCTTTAGATTTATCCATACAGGCACAGATAGCTAATCTTTTGATAGACTTAAAGGAAAGATTTAAATTAACATATTTATTTATTTCTCATGACTTAAGTTTTGTAAGATATTTTTGTGATAGAGTAGCAGTTATGTATTTAGGTTCTATTGTAGAAATGGGAGATTCTGAAGAATTGTTTAATAAAAGACTTCATCCATATACAAAATCATTAATATCTGCAATTCCAACAACTAATCCGTTGCTCAGGACAAATAGAATAATTATTGATGGAGATGTACCGAGTCCATCAAATCCGCCTAAAGGGTGTAAATTTCATACTAGGTGTAAATATTGTACAAATATCTGCAAAGAAGAAGTACCTAATATTGAAGAAGTTAGTAAGGGATATTTTCTTGCATGTCATAATTGGCAAGACATAAATTAGAAAGGAAGAAATAAAATGAAACCAGTAATAGGAATAACCACCTTTCAGGATATAGAAGTAGAAAAATCATTTAGTTTAGCAAGCAATAATTACCTAAGTGCTGTTGAAAATGCAGGTGGGGTGCCGCTATGCATTCCTATTAGTGAAAACATGGAGGATGTTAAATATTATTTAAATGTAGTTGATGGTATTATTTTCTCAGGGGAAGAGGGAGTAAGTCCCTTAAAATTTGACGAGAACCCTTCACAAAAAATTTCATATCTAAATCACTTGAGAGATGATTTTGAGATAAAACTTTTCAAGGAGGCATACGATAGAGATATGCCTATATTGGGAGTGTGTAGAGGGACACAATTAATAAATGTAGCATTGGGAGGAACATTATATCAAGATATTGTTTCTCAAATACCAAATTGTCATGGACATATGCAACAAGGAATGCAAGTATATGATTTATTTCATAAAATTAATATAGAAGAAAACAGCAAGTTATTTGATATTTTCAAAAATACAGAGCTAGAAGTGAATTCTTTTCATCATCAAGCAATAAAAGATATAGGTAGAGATTTAAAAATTATTGCTACTGCTAAAGATGGGGCTATTGAAGGAATTGAAAGTTTAAGTAGAAAATTTTTGGTTGGAATACAATGGAATCCAGAAGATTTAACTTTAAAGCATAAAGAATTTTTAAGTATCTTTAAAGCTCTAATTAACAATATAAAGCAGTAGATGAGGAGGAGTAACCAATGAAGCCAATAATTGGATTAGCTTTGTCTAGTAGAGTTAAACCTAAAAAGGTATATAGCGTAATAAATAATGATTACATTAAAGCAGTACAGAAAGCTGGAGGAATACCAGTTCTTATTCCATTTAGTGATAATTTAGAAAATATAAAAGTATATACAAATAAAATTCAAGGAATAATTTTTACAGGTGGGGAAGATATATCGCCTTTGTTTTATAATGAAGAGCCTATAAAAGAAGTACAATGCATAATTGAAAAAAGAGATATATTTGAATTAGAACTTTTTAAGGAAGTATATAAGAAACAGATACCTATTTTGGGGGTATGTAGAGGACTTCAACTTATTAATGTTGCACTTGGCGGTAGTTTATATCAAGATATTAATGTTCAAATTCATAATAGCAATGGTCATTTACCAAAGTATGCTTTAAGATCAAATCTTTATCATTCAGTAAAAATAGAAAAAGGCAGCGAGCTTTTTGATATATTTAAAACAGAAGATTTAAAAGTTAATTCATTTCATCATCAAAGTATAAAAAAACTTGGAGAAGATTTAAGAGTAACAGCACATTCTAGTGATGGAGTCATTGAAGGAATTGAAAGTTTAAAAGAAAAATTTTTAGTTGGAGTGCAATGGCATCCAGAAAACTTAGTAGAACGCCATAGTGAATTTTTAAAGCTTTTTCAGGCACTTATTGATAATGCACGGGAGATATAAATTTATGTATTTTAATATATGACTCAATACAGGGGAGTCTTGAATACATGTCAAAAAAGTACAGAAAAAATAGTTGTTGTGTTTCCGGGATATGGGAGAGATGGAACATTATTTTGAGATTAGAATAAATAAAGAAAATTTAATAATTACAAATCAGTAATACAAAAATAAAATTCCACTAAAACAAATTTTGGTGGAATTTTATTTTTATGTTTATAAATAATTGGTTAAAGTTCATCTAGAAAATAGCTTTACGTGCTAATTAAGATATATAAAATAATTTATTCTTTCAAACGTTAATAATTAACTACTTCCTTGAGTTTTGATCTTTTAATAGCATACTAAGAGGAAGAGCTACTAAAATTATTATAAAAGATATAAAATATACATCATTGATTCCCATTAAATATGCTTGGTTTGGAAGTAATACTTTTGAAATATCAGTATTAGCTAATTCATTAGTGTGCACAGAAGTCATTAGTGTTAGTAAAGAGGTAAAAACACCTATAGCTAGTGAGCCAATACTTTGTCCAACCCAATTGTTAACTGAAGCAGCATTTCCAGAAAGTTCCCTATCTATGCAAGACATACCTATATTAGTCACTGGCATAGTTGATAAAGCTATTCCTACATTACGTAAGGTCATCCATAATATTATGTATAAAGTTGAAGTATCTAAGCTTAAGTGAGACATTTTTAATGAACCGATAGCCATTGCTATAATTCCTGATACAACTAGAAAACGTGGATCCATAAGATTATAAAGTTTTCCAGATATAACCATACAAAGTGCCATCATTAAGGATGGAATAAGCATGACAAGTCCAGCATTTAATGGTGTCATATGCTGAACATTTTGCAAATAAAGTGGAGTTAAAAGAGTTCCAGCATATAGGCTCATGATAACTACAGCTCTTACAATTATGCTCATAGTATAGCCTTTAAATTTAAATATTTTAAGATTTAATGCAGGTATTTTTGTAGTTGATTCCTGTCTTAAAAATATACCTAAAATAATAGCACCAATAATTAAAAGGAATATTATTTTGTAAGATAGCCATCCCCAGCTAGCCCCTTCACTAAATGCAGTTAAAAGCAATACGCTTGCTATAATACTAGTAGAGAAACCAAGAAAATCGAAACCAGCAGGAGGATTCAATTTATAATATGGAGTAAATTTTAATACAATTACAATAGCAATTAAGCCTAGAGGAACGTTCATTAAGAATATGGCCTTCCAGCTAAAAGTTTGTATTAAGAAGCCACTAAGTGTAGGTCCTACAGCAGGAGCAAGCATTGATGCTAGACTCCAAAGACTTATAGCAGTAGCATGTTTTTTTCTCGGGATAACTTGATATATAATTGTCATGGTAGCTGGTGCTGCTAAGCCATTAAAAGCTCCTTGCAATATACGAAAGCCTATGAGTGATTCTATATTCCAAGAAAAAGCACATAGAATAGATGATAAAGTAAAACCTATAAGAGATATCAAATATAAGCGCTTATAACTAAATTTTTCACCTAAATAGCTGGTTATTGGAGCTATAGTCCCAGTTGCCAGCATAAATCCTGTTAATGCCCATTTCGCGGAATCTAAGGAGGTATTAAAATATTTCATTAGATCTATTAAGGCTAAGTTTATGGTGCTCGTCCCCAAAGTTGTTAAAAATGCACCAAGGAAAAGAGAGGATATGACAGGCCAAAAATCCACCTCTTTGTTATTGATATTTTCCATTAAATAATCTCCTTACTTTAATATTTTTGTAAACGTATCATTGAATATATGTAAAAAATGACATATAATTAATAGTAATTATAGAATATATAAAAAAGATATATATGTCAATATTGACATATATGGAGGCGCGATTATGAATAAATTATCTTATGGTTTACTTAGTATCTTATCAACGGAAGCCTTAACTGGTTATGATTTGATGTTAAAATTAAATTTGTTTAGACATACAACTCATAGTTCAATATATCCATTGTTCCCAGCACTTATAGCAGAAGGATATATTGAGTGTACAATTATTGAGCAATCTGGAAAACCAGACAAAAAGGTCTATAATATAACTGAGCAAGGAATCAGTATTTTAAGAGAATGGATAAAAAATAAGGAGGATGGAGAAGAGAGCAATAATGAAATAATGCTAAAGGTATATTGTATTCATATTTTAGATAGAAATTCTGCTATGGAATTCTTAGCTGAAATAGAAGAGAGATTTTGTAAGAAATTAGAGAAGCGTATAAAATCTTTTGACAAGCTTAAGGAGAAGCTTAAAGGGGAGGCTGGAACTACAAATTCATTGAAATTTGGAGCTTATTTATTAAATGAGAAAGTAATAAATGACTCAAGAACTGAAATTATTTGGTGCAGGTGGATTAAAGAACTATATAATAAGAATGATAATATTAATATCTTTAAAGAAAATTTTCAAGAGATATTAAATGATAAAATGCTGAGAGAACTGTAAAAGATATAATTTACATTTGGGGGAATACTTAAGTAAGTAAAGGTTCGAATATTCTCAAAATCAAAGAAATAAGTATTCATACAAATTTTTTACTTGAAAATCATTAGAAATGTATATATAATAGAAAAAGAACAAAATATAGTAATGAAGTAACAGCAATGATGAAAGCTACGATTTATAAATTTCTTTAGAGAGCCGATGGATGGTGCAAATCGGTGAAAGGTTAAATCTTTCCACTTTTGGAGCTGTCGGTGATGAATCGAAAGACTGGTACCCTTTATAGTACTATTATCGAGTGGTTGGTTATTAATAATCAGCAATTTGGGTGGCAACGCGGATCCTTCCGTCCCATATATAGAATATGAGATGGCGGGTTTTTTTACGTTTTTAAATAATTTTAATATATAGATAATTAATTTTAGGAGGAAGAAATATGTTAGACATAAAATTTTTAAGGGAAAATCCAGAAGTAGTTAAAGAAAATATAAAGAATAAGTTCCAAGATAATAAGTTAGAATTAGTTGATCAAGTAATTGAACTTGATGCTGAACTTAGAAAGGTTAAGCAAGAAGTTGAAGCTTTAAGAGCTGATAGAAATAAGAATTCAAAACAAATCGGTGGATTAATGGCTCAAGGTAAAAAAGAAGAAGCTGAAGAATTAAAGAAGAGAGTTAATGCAGATTCAGAAAGAATGGCTGAATTAGATGTAAAAGAAAAAGAATTAGAAGAAAAAGTTAAAAATATAATGATGATAATTCCAAACATAATCGATCCAAGTGTACCTATAGGTAAGGATGACAGCGAAAATGTTGAATTAGAACGTTTTGGTGAACCAGTAGTTCCTGAGTTTGAAATTCCATATCATACAGACATTATGGAAAAATTAAGTGGTATTGATCTAGATAGCGCAAGAAAAGTAGCAGGTAATGGTTTCTATTATTTAATGGGAAATATAGCTAGATTACATTCAGCAGTAATTTCTTATGCAAGAGACTTTATGATAGATAGAGGCTTTACATATTGTATTCCACCTTTTATGATCAGAAGTCAAGTTGTTACAGGTGTTATGAGTTTTGCAGAAATGGATGCTATGATGTATAAAATCGAAGGTGAAGATTTATACTTAATTGGTACAAGTGAACATTCTATGATTGGTAAGTTTATAGATACAATTTTACCAGAGGATTCACTTCCACACACATTAACCAGTTATTCACCTTGCTTTAGAAAAGAAAAAGGTGCTCATGGTATAGAAGAAAGAGGAGTATATAGAATTCACCAATTTGAAAAACAAGAAATGATCGTTGTTTGTAAGCCAGAAGATAGTATGACATGGTATGATAAAATGTGGAAAGACACAGTAGCGTTATTCCGTTCTTTAGATATACCTGTAAGAACTTTAGAATGCTGCTCAGGAGATTTAGCAGATTTAAAAGTTAAATCAGTGGACGTAGAAGCTTGGTCTCCAAGACAAAAGAAATATTTTGAAGTTGGAAGCTGTTCTAACTTAGGTGATGCACAAGCTCGTCGTTTAAAAATTCGTGTAGATGGTAAAGATGGAAAATACTTTGCACATACATTAAACAACACAGTAGTAGCTCCACCAAGAATGTTAATTGCATTCTTAGAAAACAATTTAAATGAAGATGGAAGCATCAATATTCCAACTGCATTACAACCATATATGGGTGGAATTAAAGTAATAAAATAAGGATTTAATAAAATCTAGAAATATGAGAATTATAGGTAAAATTTTTTGCCTATAATTTTTTTTATAAAAAATATCTAAAATCGTGATGAATTCAGTTGTGTTCTTTTAGTAGAAATGCTTCAATAAAAGAGCGTGATTATAATAATTTTGATATACTATGATTGTAAATAAACAAGTTTTGTTTTATGATGGAAATTACAATTATAGAAGTTGATTGGAGTAAATTATGAAAGTAAATAGCTTTCTGCCAAAGTATATGGTGGATTTTAAATGTATAAATTCTAAGTGCATTGATACTTGCTGTGCCGGTTGGGATATAAATATAGATGATGCTACTTATAACAAGTATGTTAATAGCAATGGAGATCTAAAGAAATTAGTTTCTGGAAAATTTGTAAAGAATAATGAAGAAGATAATTCTTTTAATTGTGGATTTATGATTCTTAAAGAAGAAAGTAGATGTCCTTTTTTAAATTCTAATATGCTTTGTGATATACATGGAGAAACTGGTGAAGAAAATCTTTGTATTACTTGTAAGAGTTATCCAAGGGTGTTTAATATTGTTGATGATGTTTATGAAAAGAGTGGATTACCATCCTGTATAGAAATATGTACTCGTGCTTTATTGAATAAGGATAAAATGGAATTTGTTGAATCAGAGGAGGATATTGAAGAAGGCAATATTGAAATAAGAAGAATTATAGATAGTGAAGCCTTTGATGGAACAGAAAGCCTTGTTCAGTATTTTTGGAACATAAGAGTAATATCAATAAATATTATGCAATTAAGAAATTTTTCAATTGAAGAAAGATTAAATATTCTTTTGAGTTTTTATTCTAAGATTGAAAAACTTAATATTCTTAATAAATTTGAAAACATAGATGAAACTATAGAAGAATTCAATAATGGTTTGGTGAATTTTGGAAGTTTAAAAGGAGAAAGTTTTAAAGAGAAAAGTGATTTTTACAAAAGTCTTTGTGATTCCAAATTAGTTGATAATATTCGAAGCATAAGACTAAAAGAGTGTGTAAATGAATATAAAGCTGGGATTTTAAAAGCTGTTGATATAATTAAATATATAGAAGAGGATTCTAAATATATAAGTCAATTAGAACAATACTCATATATTTTTGAAAATTATTTAGTAAACCAAATTTTTAAAGATCTAGTTCCGTTTAACAAAGGAGAAAATCTTATAGCAAGTATTAAAACAGTTATTAATACTTACAGAATAATTAACGCATATGTTATTGGAATTGCTATAAATAGTAATGAGGACATTAAAGAAGAAGATATCATTAGAGTTATTCAAGCTTTAAGTAAAGATATAGAACACAATAAAGTATTTAAAGAATTGCTATAGATATCCAAAGCGAGAATTAGACATATGCGGAACTTACAGAAATTAAACACATATTTATTCCAGCGGACTAATGAAATTTTCGCTGGATGGGTTCTAAGTGGAAGGTTGCACCCATTTCTGCATGTTCCTAAAG